>DATLQZ010000121.1:0-1752 GCA_035534915.1 Candidatus Dormiibacterota bacterium | reverse complement strand
CTACTACGCGGTCGAGCCCTCGACCCAATACACGATGTCGGCCTACGTCATCGCGGGCGCCACGGCTCGTTCCTGCAAGGCGCAGATCAACTGGTACACCTCGGCCGATGCCTTGATCTCGTCCAGCACTGGCACGGCAGCCAACGACAACACCTCCACGTGGACACAGTATTCGGTCACGGCCACCTCTCCTTCCAATGCCGCATATGCGAAGGTCGAGGTGATCGTTACCAGTGCGGCCAGCTCCGAGTTGCACTACGTCGACGAGGTGGGGCTGTTCCTTGGGGGCGCGGCAACCTGGAGCGCGGGCGGCCTGCTGCCATCCGCCGGAATCATCATCACCCGCTCCGATGGGGTGTACGTCCGGCTGGCAAGTGCGGCCAATCCGTTCCCGGTCCCGTCAGCCACCCAGCTGGCGATCGTCAACGACTACGAGGCCGCTCCGGCCACGCCCTATACCTATACCGCCGTCCTGGAGGCCACCGGGAGCCAGGGGCCGGTGCAGTCCAATCCGACTGCAGAGGCCGGGGCGGCGCTCTCCACCACCCAATGGTGGGAGCTGGACCCGACCGACCCATCGACTGCCGTCGCGGCCCAGCCGATTCAGTGGAACCCCTCCTCCACCGAGCAGTCGGCGGCCCATCAGGTGCTTCAGCAGACCACCATGAACGTGGTGGCCTCGGCCATGATGGAGACCGACATGAACGCCCAGTTCGAGGTGTTCACCGCCGCGATCTACAACGGCATCTGGGCCTTGGCCACCGGACAGAAGACGGTGTTCTTCTCCGATCCCTTTGGGAACGCCTACTACTTCCGAATCGCTCCCCAACCGGGCGGCATGTCGAGCGGGTATGGCAACCTGACCCATGACACCCAGCTCCTCCCGTCCACCTCCGCCGCGCCCCACCGGACTGTCGCGGTGACCGGCGTAGCCAGCGCGAGACCGGCGGTCTAGCCATTTATTCCCCCAGCCAAGGATTCACGGATGCGCTGCGGTTCGGCTCGACGCTGGTCGCGGCCCAGATCACGATCCTGCAGAACGGCGCTTCGACGAGCATCACCGTCCCGGTCTCGGATGGCTCGTTCACGACGAATAGGAACTCCGAGCAGCGTCGCCAGGGCTCGATCACGGTCGAGCTGCTGCCGACAGTCCCACCCCAGACGGTTCTCTTCAACGGCGCGCAGGTGCCGTTCATCCCCCTGCTGGCGTCGAGTCCCCTGTCGCCATTCAGCGGAACCGAGCTGTCCGTCGAGATCGCGCTGATGCAGCAAGGACAGGCCACGGGGGCGAACGGCTGGGCGCCGCTGGGGATCTTTAGCATCGCCACGGCCACGATTGCCGACAGCGGAGCCGACTTCGAGCTGACACTCGACCTCTACGACCGGAGCTGGCAGTTCAGCCAGTGGCAGCTCTTGCAGAACTACACGGTCCCGGCCTCCACGGGCACCCTCGAAGCCGAGGTGGTGGCGCTCCTGAGCTACATCTGGAACAACAACGGTCCTGGCCGCGCCATCGCGGGTTCGCAGCCGCTGCCGTCTTGGATCACCAGCCCCAACTTCCTGGGCGTGGTAGGGACTCCCTGGGTCTGTCCGGCCGGCACCTACCAGCAGGGGCAGGACCCCTGGCAGGCGTGCATCGACATGGCGAACTCGGCTGGGTTCGAGCTGTTCTTCGACATGAACGGCATCCTTACCGGCAAGCCGTCGCCTGGCAGCGCGGCCTCCGGGACCACGCTGAGCCAGCTCCCGGTC
>DATLQZ010000120.1:0-3460 GCA_035534915.1 Candidatus Dormiibacterota bacterium | reverse complement strand
GCCATAGCACTGGGATGGTCTGGGCTTCGGCTCACGTCCTTTGGTCACTGGCGGGGACGACGCTGGACTCCGAGATGGTGCTCCACTCCGCTCTCGCGTCCGAACACTCTGGCGCAAAGAGGGTGGACTCCATGGCCGTTGGCGACTAGAGCTGTGTAGTCTCTGACACCGATGCCCAGGGGATGTGGCACCTGAGCGCCCAGGAAGAGATAGCCGTGGGGGGTCTCTATGATCGACATGCTGCGGTCGAGTTTGGCCTCGCCCTCCGCATGCTTCGGGATCCGGCGTCGGCCGAGGAGGTCGGTCAGGACGCGTTTGTGTCGCTTCGGAGGCGCGCTTCGGCCCACGCGCCAGACCGCACTGGTGTCAGAACGTGGTTGCTCACTCTTGACACTCCCTGCCATATCAGTTCAATGCAGAGCTCTGCGGCAGGACCGGAGCCCTTTAGGAGAGCCCTTGCCTGAGCCATCCGCTCCCGACGGCTGATGGGCCCGAGCTGACCGTCCGGTCCTGGAGGCGGCCACTCCGGCCTGACGCAGCAGACGGTGACGGTGGGTCGGGAGAGGAACAGTCCCTCACGCTTGGTAACCATCTCGGTGAGAGGTGGAGCTGATTGGACCCTTGGTAACTGCTGGTGGCCAATTGCACGACTCTGTCGACCACCCCTAAAGCGAGGGCGTTCGTGGGACGCTGAGCCCGATTGCCGTGGACTAAAACTTGGGCACCCTCAATGCGGTACCGATCCCAAAGTCGTATGAGCTGGCGGGTACCATCTTCCGTCATCAGAGCGCCTGCTCCAGACTCAAGACCCCTGCCTCCACCTGGTTCAGCACCAGTACACGCCTCTAGTCATCGGAGTTCAACGTGATCTTGTCCTTCATGACGGGACAGAATCGCTGAACTACAACACGAAGTGTCAACGGACAGTAGGAAATCCCGGTAGGCGGTCAGCAAATCTCCCGGCCCACGGACAGTAGAAATCCCGCTGGGCGGACACCGAAAATCCCGGTGTGGAGACAAGCGTTGGTTCAAGCCAAGGGCAGCACCCCCGTGCCAGCCGTGGCCTCAGCCAAGCGGTGTGAACTGCCGTCGGTCAGAACCACGTGGGCGTGGTGAAGGAGCCTGTCAACGGTGGCGGTGGCCAGGGTTTTGGGCATGATGGTGTCGAAGCCGGAGGGATGCAGGTTGGAACTCACCGCGATGCTGCGGCGCTCGTAAGCAGCGTCCACGATGCGGTAGAAGGCTTCAGCAGCATCCTGGCCGGCGGGGAGCATGCCGATGTCATCGACCACGATCAGGTCGACTTTGGTGACCCGGCTCACCACCTTCGCCACCGAACCATCCACCTTGGCCCGTCCCAAGAGCTGCGTCAACGACTCCAATGTGAACCAGGCGACCCGCTTTCCGGAGTCGATGACGGCACTGGCCAGCGCTTCGCAGAAGTGGCTCTTGCCAGTGCCGCTGGGGCCACACAGGACCAGGTTCTCGCCCCTGCCCACCCACTCCAGGGTCAGCAGCGCCCGCTGGGTGGGCTGCGGGATACTGGAGGCGGTCTGGTCCCAGGTGGACACGCCCTTGCCGGTGGGCAGTCCGGCCACCCTTCGGCGCTGCGCCCGGGTCGCTCGGTCCCGGCCTTCAACCTCAGCCAGCAGTAGAACCCTGAGGATCTCGGACGGGTCCCAGCGCTGGGCCCTGGCCGTGGCGCAGACCTCAGGGGCGATCCCACGCAAGTAGGGCAGGCGCATCCGGCGCAGGAGCTGGGTGACCTCGTCCGGCAGGGCTGGTGGCTCTGGTGGCCTCATTTCCCAAACCCCGCCCAGCTGCTGGTCCCCGGCTGAGCTGAGTACAGCTCGTCGGCCACGACCACCTCCGCAGCTGCTCCGGCGATCCGCTGGTGGTCGACGATGGCGACCAGGTCCCCATCGCCGAAGCGCCCGGCGGTAGCCGCGAGCCCCAACCCCAGGGCCACCTGTTCTCGGCCCAGACCAGCCGCCAGAACGACCGCATCCGCCATCTTCGAGCGGATGCGCGACACCCCCTGGGCGGCCGCGGCTCGCAGCCATAGCTCCGCCTCCGGCCCCAGGGCGCAAAATGCAATTTCGGTCTGCTCGGTGGGTCGCAGTGATGGCCGGGTCGGCCGGCTCCCATCGGGTCGGCCAGGGTAGTGCGCATCCAGGATCTGTGGCTGGCCTGGCCGCGAGCAGGTGTGCCTGGCGATCTCCCGCAACCCCGTGGACGTCCGAGCAACGACGACCAGTTCCTCTCCCTGCACCCGGCACCACACCGACTCCCCCACGAACCCCGGTGGGGTTGAGTACCGCACCGACCCGAACCGAATCGTCTGGTCCGTGTTGACTCTCCGGGCCAGCCCCAGGGCGGCCGTGTACGGCTCCTCCGGGAGCCGGTGCAGATGACGCCGCTCCTCCTGCAGCGCCTCCTCGGGAGCCCGCTGGGTCTCGCGGTGCACCCGTCCGTTGAGCATGGCCGCCACCTCCTGGCACGCTCTGGCCAGTGCTGGAAAGTCTGGGTATTGGTCAAGCAGGTTGGCGTCGGTGGGGACCAGGTCCGCCTTGCTCACCTTGACCGTCGACTCCGAGCCGCCTTTGCTCTCAGGGTCGTAGGGGACACAGGTTTCCACCGCGCACCCGTAGTGCCGCCCAGCGGCCACCATCTCCGGATGCCGCACCGGGATCCCTGCCACTCGGTCCATGGTCACGGTGCGCTCGTTGTCCGTCAGCAGGTAGGTGGGCACGCCCCCCACCAGGCGCAGCATCCCATCCAGGCAGGTCAAGGCGGTCTCCAGCGTCCGATCCCAGGTCGGGATGATGACCCGGTACCGACTCCAAGCTAGCCAGGCACAGAACAGCAAAGTCCCTCGCCCCCTGATCTCCGGCCCCTTGCCCCAGTCGAACTGCAGCCACATCCCCGGCTCGGGGATCCAAGGCCGGTAGGTCCGGCGGCGCCCGCCGACCCAAGCCTGTTTTGCCGTGGCCACCGCGCGCCTGGTGGTCCGCTCGTCCCCGTCATATCCCATCGCTCGCAGCCGCTCATGCACCACGTCCGCTCGCACCGCCCCATGACTGCGCTCGACCCACTCTTCGATCTTCTCCTGGTAAGGCCCCGCCAATCTCGGCCGAGCCATACGCACTCTGGGGTCTCTACCCAGGTCTCGGGCCGTCACGTACCGGCTCACTGTCTTGGGGTCGCACCCCGCCAACCGGGCTGCCGTCCAGGCGCATCGGGTCAGGTCATATGCCTCGAGGATTTCCATGATCTCCCTGTCAGACTTGGACATGGGCCTCTCCAGTAGGGTTCGCGGCTACATCACCGCAAGTGAACCCGCTGGGGAGGCCTGTCAGGTGGACACCGGGATTTCTGCTGTCCGCCTACCGGGACTTTCGGCGTCCGTCAGCCGGGACTTTTCTGTCCGCCCACCGGGACTATGACCTGTCCGCTCTCA
>DATLQZ010000119.1:0-1751 GCA_035534915.1 Candidatus Dormiibacterota bacterium | reverse complement strand
GTTGGTAGGCTTCACCTGCAGAGTGCTCTCCTGGAACGGGTGTTGCGACGTAGAACATCACAAGTATCCGAGTTCAAGAGGGCACTCGCTTTTGCTCCCCGGCCTACCTCCGGCGGCGAGTTACTGAAATGTCCGGGTTAAGCCCAATACCGTTAACTTAGGGGCGTCAGGACGCGTTCGGATCTGAGGAGCGTAGGTTGTGGCCAGTCGCGGTGTTCGGCTAGTTTGACGGCAAAGTTGGACATCTTGCGCTTGACGACGCGGGGGTTGGCGCGAAGGCGACGGCGGGGGAGCGGGATGCTGACGATCTCCGCGATGGCGCGGCGCTGGGCGAGAGCAATGTGCTCAGGGGGAAAAAACCCCAGCTGGCGCGGAGGTGCTGCGGCGCACGACTCGGAGGCTGCGTAAGAAGGAGAGTCGATCTGGATCGAGGCCGGCCTCGACGGCGGCGTCATGGATGAGGGCGCGGATCGCATAGTGAGTGAGCAGGTAGCCGTAGGCCTCCTGATAAACGCCTTCGGGCTGCTTGGAGCGCAGCACAACCTTGGCTCCGCGCTGATGGGTCTTGAGCTCATCCAGGGCGTTCTCGAACTCCCAGCGTTGGCTATAGAGCGCAGCCAGTTCGTCGGCTGGCGCCTGCTTGGGATCGAGGATGGTGGTCAAAAGACGGTAGCGCTCGGCGCCTTGGCGAACGGGATCGTCGAGGACGTAATCGATCGCCCGGACCACCAGCGGTTGTTCCCGGTGACGATCGCTCGAGTGGTGGATCCGAGTCAGCCAGGAGCCGTCAGAGAGGATCTCGGCTGCTTCCAATCGAAGGTTGCCGACCACTCGCCAAAGCAGTTCGGCGCCTCGGCCCTGGGCGATCTGCCAGAGCCGGTAGCTGAACAGCCCTCGATCAGCCAGGCAGAGCATGCCCGCCTCCAGCCTGTCGCAGAGCTTTTCCGCCAGGCTCTCCTCGCCACTCGTGTAGGGGCCGAGCACGGTGGCCACGATGGCGTGAGTCCCACACTCGGCCAGCCCAACCATCCTCAACTGAGGGAAGGCGGCCCGACCGCGATTGGTGCCAGCCCTTCCAAAAGCCAGCTCATTGGCCGCGGTGTCGGCCACGTCCAGGCAGGTGCCGTCGATCGCCATCAGCCGCAGGCCGCGGTACCAGGCGCCTTCCAAGCCGGGCTCGGCCAGCGGCCGAGCGACGCTCTCAAACAGTTCCCGCACCGGCCCCACACCCAGTCGGCTCCGGCTCTTGTAGATGGCCACTTTGCTCGGCACCTGCCATCCCTTCCGCCAATGCGTCAACCAGGAGAGCCCTTCCACCAGGTGGCGCATCACCTCCTCGTAGGAGGCTTGCGAATAGAGGGCCATCGCCATCACGTAATAGACGACCACCCGCGCCGGCAGCAGCCGGTGCCGCGCCTCAGTCTTCCCCATCTCGGACACCACCCGGTCGACCAGCTCCGGCGGATACGTTCGCGTCAGCACCCCGATCGAGATGTGATCGGAAAGGCGCTGCTCCGTCTCCGGCTTCCGCCAACCTGCGCGTGGCACTTCTTGGGGCTCCTTGCGCAGCACCCTACCACATCTTGGGCCTTAAGTTAACGGTATTGGGGTTAAGCCGGTCCGGATCTACTCCTCCACCATCACCGTCAATCGGGACCAGGGCGCCCGGCCTCAGAACCGCAGACCCGGGGTGGGGATGGGCCAGGGCCGCCAGGTCCTCTCGGATCGGCTCCTGTCCAAAAAACCGAGGC
>DATLQZ010000118.1:0-8929 GCA_035534915.1 Candidatus Dormiibacterota bacterium | reverse complement strand
GCATCATCGCCTGTTGCCGCGCAAGCCAGCGTCAGCGTCAAGCGGCCGCCGAAGCCCGAGGCCACCGCGACGTCGGCCAGCCCGACCCCTGGTACTTCAACGCCAGCCGGCGTGGGAGCGACCATACCGCTGCCCACCTTGCCCCCGGCCACGCTGCCTCCAGGCACCGGGTCACCGGGAGTGCTGGCCGCCACGTCATTGCCGGCCCTGCCCGATCCAGCGACCAGCCCGGGCCTGGTCCTCCCGCAGGTCACTCCCCAGCCTTCCGCGACCCAGCCGGCCCACCCCATCCCGGTGACGGACCTGTCCGCGCAGTTCCCGCTCGACCGGCACATTCTCGGCGGCCAGATCGCCGGCCTCGCGGCCCTGGCTGCCGCCATCACCATCGCCGTCGCCCGCCTCTCCCTGCGCAAACAACGACCAAGACAAGAACAAGAAGCCAGCTCCACGACGTCCTCACTCAGAACGCCGCCATCCACCGCGAACTGAATCGATCCGGCGTGGACTACCGCCTTGCAGGTGGAGTGGACCAGCAACTCCGCCAAGCGCGTTGTCAGGACAGCCCCCATAGTTGACACCCCCTGGCGGTGCTGCGGATGGAGAGTACGTGTTCAACACGTCAGCGGCACTCTTGCAACCAACCCGGAAATATGGCCCAGTGTGAATTCAATAGTAGATTCGAGTTTGCTGTTATCAATCGTCTCGTGAATCCGTGGCCTTGTGCAGCTTCTCGCGTCGAATTTGGACGGCTGCAGATGCGAAGTTGAGGAGGGCGATTACCAACCAGCCGATGCCAACTACCAAGCTCAAAACATGACCACCTACGATAGCGGCCAGCAATAGCTGAAGCATGCCGAGGGCGAAGAACCCGCTACCGAGGAAAAGGCATTGACGGGTTGTCGGCCTCGCTAGCCGCCGCGGTTTTCCTGCCGCCATTCCTGACACTCTCCTAAGGTAACGCACCCACTGGGGTGAAAATCCACGCACCCCAGCCGCTGTAGCACCGCCCAAGCTGACCACTGTAGTTGACCCCAAGACGTGATCGACCGAGATCCAAACACAACTTACCCCGGAGGCTTCGTGTCATGCTGTGGATCGTCTAGTGTCGCGTGAATGATGTTCTTTGACCGCCGATCGCCTTGGCGGGGATTTCATCTGCGGCCTTGGCCCAGGTGAAGGGCTGTCATCGGTCGATCCAGCGATCGATGAAGGCTTCGATCGCGGTGATAAGGTACTCGACGGAGCGGAAGGTACCGCGGCGTATAGTGCGGCTCCAGCGTCGCGAGAACCACCGACCTCGTTAACCTGCGGCGGGCGGTCGGCTTCAGTCCGCCGATCCCATCGGCGGACTACCGCTTCTTCCACGCGATCACCGTCGGCTTCAACGCCCCGGGCCGGGTCACAGTCTGGCTCGTCCCGGCTCCGTCGGCGGCCAGCAGCACGATCCGCGAGCATCGACGGCGCCCGCAGCCAGCGGGTCAGCTCCGCACGATCTGAACCCGGCAACTCCACCACAGCATTCAACGGCACAGCTGAGCGTACTGCGAAGTTGAGCTACTTCATTCACGCGACACTAGCGATTCCCTTTACTAGCCTTCTTACGCTCGGCTCTCTGGCACCAGGAGTTTCAAGGGCCGCCAGCCTGCGCGGGCCGAAGGCCTGCAATAGCATTACGCCACCTGTCACCATCAAGGACAGGCGAGTACCCGGCTAGAGCCACCATTGTTCGTAGAAGTTGCCGCTCTGCGATCTGAGCACCACGAGGGGCAGGGTATGCCGATACAAATAGATATAGCCACTGCCGAGGAAGGGCACGTGAGAGTAATGTAGCCGAGCGATAGAGGAGAACACAGAGAGTATTACCCCGTTATTACCACCCTTCCTATCTGCTTGCTGCATAGACACGGAGAACAGGAAGGCGTAGAAAGAGTACCCACCTATGGCAAGGCCAATTTCCCCGAATGCCGCCTTATCCAGAAGCCCTGGAACTGCAATGCCAACGCCAAGTCCTCCTGACCATCCGCTGGCATTGCCTATATCACTCGCCAGCCGCTCAGTTTGGCTACTATTGAGATAGAGGTCAATTTCCCGCCACAGCAGGGCCACCCCGACCGTGAATTTGCAGAATGGCAGCGATATCCCGAGAGCGAAGCATATGTTGAATTTGCGGGACGCCTGGAAATCTGTCCAATAGTAAGCTACCGCACCAGACAATCCGCGAAGGCCCGTTGGGTCGTTGCTCGTGACCGGGTTGCCGGCCGCGTACGCGTAGGGCTGGAGCGTGTCGGCGATGGCGGGGTCTACTGAGGTGAATTGGCCCGTGGCGGGGTCGTAGTAGCGGTTGATGAGGTAGACCAAGCCGGTGGGGTCAGTGTAGCCGCCGGCGTAGCCGAACGGAGTTGTGGCCGACAGTCCGCCCGCGGTTTCGGGATCGCCCCAGGCATCGTAGGCGGTCGTGGCGGTGAGGCTGCCGGTGGAGCTGACGATGCCGCGGACAGACCCGAGGGAGTCGTTTACCAAGTAGGTAATGGCTCCGCTGGACAGATTCACCTGCTCGACTGGTGCGAGCCCAACACCTGCGATGTAGGCGTTGGAGGAGTCCATGATCAGCCGCGGAATGCTGTCGGTGGTGTTCCAGACATATCCCTGGGTGACCGCCGACCCACCGGAGGGCGTGACGGTCGTGCTGGCACGAAAGCCGTCACCGTCGTAGGTGGCAGCGCTCATATTCGCCGCGGCATCGCTGTAGGACGTGAGCCGGCCTGCGCCGTTCCAGGCACCGCTAGCGGTGGTGGTAGAGCCTTGTGTGGCGGTCAGTCGCTGCCCGTCGGCGTTGTATGTATAGCTGGTGGCGGTCCCAGACAAGATGGCGGAGGTCAGTTCGCCGGCATTGTCGTAGGTCCCGGTACCGCCTGTGGGCAGGGTGGTGAGATTAGAAGAGGCGTCGAATCCATAATTGCGGGTAGAGCCGGTACCCGGGGTCATGGAGGTGACCCTGTTCTTGGCGTCGTAAGTGTAGACCGCCGGGGATTGCGATGACGTGGGAGTGTCGGCCTCGGAGAGGACATTGCCTGCCGGGGCGTCGGTGTAGGTGAAGGACTGAAGGGTGGTGGGGTTGTTCTTCAGCGCAATCACCGATGGGCCGCCAGCATTGTCGTAGGTGATGGTGATGGTGTCGCCAGTGGAACCGAGGGCGGCAGAGACCGGCAGGCCGTCAGCAGAGTCACCAATGGTTATTGTGTTGCCGTTGAAGTCGCTGACCGATGTCAACATGTCGGCATGATCGTGGCCGTAGGTTACTGTGCTGGTGGTTGCCCAGGTCGCGCTAGGTGGCAGCGGGTAGAGAATGGAGGTGGCATTCCCATCGGCGTCGTAGCCGTATCCGGTAGTCTGTCCGGCGCCGTTCGTGGTGGAAGTGAGCTCGCTGAACGGGTCGTAACTGTAGCCCGATGTCCCGGTCGCGTCGACCATGCCAGTCTTATTGCCCTCGGCGTCATAAGTGTAAGTGACGGAGTGAGCCGAGGACCCCGAATAAGACACTGAGGCGGGCTTTCCCAATGGCGTATAGGTCCAGGTGATGGTGACGCCATTGGGATCGACACGTGTGAGCATGTTCCCGGCAGGGTCATAGGTGGAGGTGGTTGTCGCCCCCGACGGTGCGGCTGCAGTCTGTGGGCTAGTTGTGGAGACCATCTCGCTGGCGGAGTCGTAGCTGGAGGTGGTCTGGTACGACGCCTGGGTTGGATTGACATTGGCGGAAACCGCCCACGGGTAGGAGGATTCGCACTGTGCGATCCCGGAGGTGTTGCCGTCGGGGTAGACGACCGATGTCTGGCCGCCCTCGGGGTTGTAGCAGTAGCTAACCGTAGCCGCCGCAGTCGTGTTGTAGCCGGTGGTCTCAGTCGACAGTTTCCCAGCCGGATTGTATGAGTCGACCGTGATCTGGCTGGGTCCTCCGTTGGAGGTGGGCGGGGCGGTGGTCTTGGTCACGTTGCCGTTGCCGTCGTAGGTGTAACTGGTCGTCTCGAACCCGGTCTGGCCGACGGGCGCCGGGGTGGTCATCTGGGTCTGGTTGCCGTTGGCGTCGTAGATGTACATGGTGGCATCCGCGGCCAGCGGCGTGCTCTGGTACCCCGACGGGTAGCTGGACGGACACGACGCGGGAGTGAGGTTATTCGCGGCCACGCCTGTCGGGGGGACAGTCTCGGTCGTATCATCCGCGCCGTCGTAGCAAGTGAGAGTGGCGTTGTTGTCGGGGTCGGTGATCAGGGTCGCCCGGTCGTCGACGTTGAATGTGGTCGTGGTGGTATAGCCGCGGGCATCCTGGACGGTTGTCTGGTTGCCGTTGGGATCGTAGCCGTAGCTGGTGGTCCGTGGGGTGACGGTGGCGCCGATGCCGCCGGCCTGGGTGACCGTGGTTTTCTGCCCGTCAGCGTTGTAAGCGGTGACGGTGGTGTGATTGGCGGCGTTTGCGCCTGTCAGGTTCCCGTCGGGGGAGGTGGTTGTGGTCTGCTCCCCGTCGCTGGCTGTGCCTGACCCGTCGTAGCCGTAAGTGGTCGTCGCCAACTCGGAGCCATTGCCGTCCGGTGTCGAGCTGGAGGTGAGATCCCCCTGGGGGTTGTAGGCCAGCTGGGTTACCACACCGTCCGCGTTGATCTTCGCGCATGGCAGTGACGCTGCAGGAGGGGTGGCGTTGCAGGTGATGTTGTTGCTGCCCAGGGTGATGCTGTTGCCTTTGAACAGCTGGTAGGTGGTCTGGGCGTAGGACGCGGTGGCCCCGTTCGGCGGGTAGACGCCGGTGGTGGTCCACAGCTGGTTTCCGTAATTGTCGTACTGGGTCCAGGTGATCCCTAGCGGCGGGACCGACGACGGCGGGGTGATGGTCCCGCCCGGGAGGACCGGTGCCGGGCCCGGGGAGTTCGGGCAGGTGCTGGCTGTGATCACGGCAGAGGTGCAGTCTGGCTGGTTGAGGCTGGTGAACTGCTGGGTGGTCTGGGTGGGCTGGGGATCGACACCGTCGGGGGCGGTGGTGGTGACCGGGTTGCCGCTGGTGTCGTAGGTGGTGGTGGTGATGTTGCCGTTGCCGTCGGCGCTGGTGGTGACGAGCTGGGTGCCGGAGCTGGTATCGCCGTTAGTGACGGCTTGGTCGGGCAGGTAGTCCTGCTCGGAGGTCAGGGTCGTGCCGGTCCAGGTGGCATGGGCGGCCAGAGTGCCCTGGGAGTAGTCGTAGACCGTCTTGTTCCCGTCAGGGTCGTGGACGGTGATCGCGCCGTTGCCGGTGGAGGGGTTGAACGCGCTCCAGTCGTAGGTGGTCTGGAAGCCCATGGGGTCGGTCTGGGAGGCGACCTGGCCGGAGGCATTATAGATGACGGTGGTGTGGGCGCCGGCGTTGGGGCCGCCGGGCTGCCCGTTGGGGCTGGTGATTGTCAGCAGGTCGTTGGCGTTCAGCGGGTTGCCGGTGGAGCCGACCCCGTAGGTGTAGCTGGCGGTGTGGGCTGCCGGGTTGTTGCCTGAGGTGCCGATCGGGTCGGTGACCGAGGTCAGGTCGAACCCGGTGTAGGCGTAGGCCCAGCGCCGGCCGAGCGGGTCGGTGACGGAGGTAACCACGTCGGCAGTGATGCTGCCGGCGGTCGTGGTCTTGTAGCCCACGGTCAGGGCACGGCCGTTGGCGGCGGTGATGGTCTGGCACCAGGTAGCGGTAGATGGGCAGTTACCCGAGCCGGGCGCGGGGGTGCCGGAGGCGACGGCCAGGGTGTTAACGGCGGCGCCGGAGCTGCTGACGTCGGAGATGCCGGTGAGGTTGCCGCCGTTGTTGTAGGTGTAGCTGGTCCCGGGCTGGGGGGTGAAGGTGTAGACGCCGTGGGTGGAGTCGTAGCTCAGCGATGCGCCGACGTTCTGCAGGAGGACGCAGTACTGGCCCGCGAGGAAGTACGGGGAGGAACAACCGCTGGTCTGGGCGTAGAAGGTGATCTGGGCGCCACCGGGCTGGGTGATGGTGATGCCGCCGGGGGCGGGGGACAAGGCGCTGGTCAGTCCGGGCGCGGGGGTAATCGTCGGCGGCGTGGCGGAGGTAACCTCACGGACCAGGTTGCTGCCCCAGTCGGTGATGTACATATCGCCGGCCGGGTCCAGGGCGATGGTGTCAGCCCGCCAGATCAGCGCGCTGGTGGCCGGGCCGCCATCCCCGGTATCACCCCCGGAGCCACCGGAGGCGCCTGTGGCCGAGCCGGCGACGGTGTACATGTCGTTGGCGGTCATCGACTGGCCCCACTGGGTGCCGTTGGCAGCGGGGACTTCCTGGAACCGGTTGTTGTCGGTATCGGCTATGTACACGTTCCCGGAAGGGTCGACGGCCATGTCGTTGACGAAGTTCAGCAGCGCGCTGGTGGCCGGGCCGCCATCCCCGGCGATCCCCGCACCCCCGGTCGCGCTGCCAGCGATGGTGTACATGCCATAGGCGGTCATCGGCTGGCCCCGCTGGGTGGCGGTGGTGACCGGGACTTCCTGGATCCGGTTGTTGCCGCGGTCGGCGATGTAGAGGTTCCCGCCCTGGTCGGTCCCGATCATGGTGGGAGAGTTCAGCAGCGCGGAGGTGGCCGGGCCGCCGTCCCCGTTGACCCCGGATGTCCCGGATATGCTGCCGGCGATGGTGTAGATGTCCCCGGCGGTCATGGACTGGCCGAAGTTCTGCCCGCCGGTGGCGAACACTTCCTGGATGCGGTTGTTGCCGTTGTCGGCGATGAACACATCACCGGCGGCGTCCAGAGCCACCCCGATGGGCGCGGAAAGGTAAGCCGAGGTGGCGGGGCCGCCATCACCGGAGATCCCGGGCGCGCCGTTGGCCTGCCCGGCGATGGTGGAGATGTTCCCGGTGGAGGCGGACACTTTCTGGATCCGGTTGTTGCCCAGGTCGGTGATGTACAGGTTCCCCGCGCCGTCCACCGCGACGGCCACCGGGTTGTTCAGGTACGCCGAGGTGGCCAGGCTGCCGTCACCGGCTCTCCCGGAGGTGCCGTTGGCCTGCCCGGCGACGGTGTACACGTCCCCGGCGATCATGGTGATCCCGAACTGGGTGTGGGGGGCCGCCGCGATCTCCTGGACACGGTTGTTTGACGAGTCCGCGATGAACACATCTCCGGCGGCGTCGAACGCCTCATTGCCGGGGCCGTTCAGGCCGGCGTTGATGGCCGGGCCGCCGTTACCTTCGGCCGCGAACGTCCCGGCGCCACCGGCGAACCTGGAGATCACCGCGGTGGCCGAGGCGACCTGGCGGGCCTCGTTGTTGGACGTGTCGGTGATGAATAGGTTGCTGCCGTTGCCCATCGCGACATCGTGTGGCTGGGTCAGCAGCGCCGAAGTGGACGCGCCGCCATCCCCGGAGAACCCGGCGGTCCCGGCCGCGCTGCCCGCGACCGTGTACACGTCGTTGGCGGTCATGCTCTGGCCCCACTCGGTGTGGGAGGTGACCGCGACCTCCTGGATCCGGTTGTTCAGGCTGTCGGCGATGTACAGGTTCCCGCCGTTGTACGACTTAACCGCGGTGGGCTGGTCCAGATGCGAGCCGGTGGCGCCAACGCCGTCGCCGCCGACGCCGGCCGAGCCGTCGGCGTAGCCAGCGATGGTGTAAATGTCGTTGACGGTCATCGGCCCACCCCACTGGTTACCGGTGGCGGCGGCGACCTCCTGGACCCGGTTGTTGAACGTGTCAGCGATGTACAGGCTGCCGCCAGTGCCGATGCCCACGCCCTGCGGGCCCCGCAGGAACGCGCTGGTCGCCAGGCCCCCGTCCCCGCTGATGCCGCTGGTTCCGGCCGCGCTGCCCGCCACCGTGTAGACGAAGTTGGCGGTCATCGACTGGTTCCACTGGGTGCCGCCAGCGGAGGCGACCTCCTGGATGCGGTTGTTGCCGTAATCGGCGATGTACAGGTCATGGCTGCCATCGACGGCCAGCCCCATCGGGGCGTTCAGCGCCGAACTGGTCGCCGCCTGGCTGTCTGCGCCCACGCCCGCTGTGCCCGTGCCGGCGACCCGGTAGATGTCGTTGAGGGTCATGCTCTGGCCCCGCTGGGTGCCGGACGTGGCAGGGATCTCCAGCACCCGGTGGTTACCGGTGTCGGCGATGTACAGGTTGCCCTGGTCCAAGGTGATACCGGTGGGTCCGTTCAGCAGCGCCTGCCGCGCTGCCGTGCCATTTCCCGACTCCCCGGACGTGCCGGTGTCGCTGCCGGCGATCGTGTAGATGTCCCCGGCGGTCATCGTCACACCCCACTGCGTCTTCGACGTGGCGGGGATCTCCTCGATCCGGTTTCCCGCAGTGTCAGCGATGTAGGCATCCGAGCCGTCCATCTTGACCCCCTCGGGACGGTTCAGCGGCGCCGAGGTGGCCGGACCGCCCTGCCCGGTATCGGCCCGCAGCCCATCCAGGGTGTAGATGTCCGCGGGGACCGGGCTGGCCGCTGACAGCGAGGTCGCCCAGTTGTCGGTCCACCCATACCCCATCGGGCCCGGCTTGCCGGTCTGGGTCTGCTGCTGCGCAACCTGCGCGTCATAGGTGCGGGTGAAGTCCAGCGACGGCCCGAACGCCGGGATCGAGAAGTCCGTGGCCGACTGGGTGAAGTCACCGTTCTCGGTGTTCACCCCGCCCGCCACCGGCTGCGACACACCCGGCGCCGCCAGGTTCGACCCTCCGCCTGAGATTGTCCGCACCGGCACCTGGCCACCTCGCGACACCGCCAGCTGCGCCGTCGGGTTTGGCACTGGCGCGCCCGCCAGGATGTACGCCTGCCCGGTCGCCCCATCGGATGCGGTAAAGGTTGCCGGGGACGCACCGGTGTACAGCGCCAGCCCGGCCAGGCCCGCCGGCCAGGCGGTGAACGACTCCTGCACCGAGCACGCCGGCGATGACCAGGGCCCCAGGTTCGCTGACGTC
>DATLQZ010000117.1:0-38336 GCA_035534915.1 Candidatus Dormiibacterota bacterium | reverse complement strand
CCTGCGGCACCACCGGTCCCTGTTCCGGAAGAGATCACGGCCGTGGGGGTGCCAGCCTTCTTCGCCCACCCTGGCTGAAGTGGTCCGGTGGTCGACCATATGAGAACCGCCACAGGGGCGGCGGCGATGGCGAGCATTACGACTCCGCGGGTCAGCAGGTCCTGGGAGGTAGCCCTGGCTATGCGCACCATCGCGGTGGCGACCACCGCCCCCAGGCAGATCATTTCGTACACGAAGACCCAACCGAGGCGGCTATCCGTGCCCGTCCCCAGAGAGTGCAATAAGGCGACTGGCCAGGAGAGATACGCTAGCCAATGGGTCAACCGCCAGAGGGTGGGACGAAGGTGAGCTCGCAGCAGGCTGGTGATCACCACCGCCGCCAGCAGATCGAGGCTGAGCGTTCCGAGTCCGAGCCAGATCGGCCGGTAGGGGCTGACAAACGGCACCAGGGCGGCCCACCAGCCCACGGGGACGTAGGGGTCGAGCTCGATGGTGACCACGTGGATGGCAAGGAGCACCACCGCCAGCAGCGCGAGGTTGCGATGCAGCCCCTGGACCGCGAATCTGGGCCAGACTCGGGGATGCCAACCGCCCTGTATCAGGATCCCCAGCACCAGATTGACCGTCAATACCCCGAGCAGGACCAGTCCACTGCCACGCGCCAGGTACCAGAGGACCATGGGATCAACCGCAGCGACGGTCATCGCGCCGCCTCATCTGGATAAGGAACGGGAGCAACTCCCTCCCCAGATGGTGTCCACTGGCCGAGATGGACCACGCCGCCCTCCTGGCCGACCAGCCGGGCTGCCACCGCCCAGGACGTGAGCAGACCGACCGCCGCTGCTCCGCTCACTAGCGCCGCGGTCGTAAGCGCATTGGCCTTCAGGCAGCTGTCGGCAGCGACAGTCACGGTTCTCCAGGGGCCATCGGCGGGACCTCCGGTCAGGGGGTCGATGATGTGGTGCATGTCGCGTTCACCGCGACGCCATCGACGCACCACCACCGATGAGGTCGCCAGCCCTATCGCAAGCAGAGTGACAGTCTGGCCGTCCCCGGCCCGGTCTGCCCGGTGGTCGTCGCTCACCTTGACCACCCAACCCCCAACCGGCGGTGGGCCGGCGGTCGCGATGTCGCCCCCCAGGCTCACTAGGACTGGACCCGGAGTCAGCCGAGAGACTAGGTAGGCGGCCTCATCCGCCAGCTGTGCCTTGGCGGTTGACCCCAGATCGAGAAGCACCCCGGGCGGACGGCGGAGCAAGTCCCCGGCAAGTGCGACCCGAAACCAACCGGCTGCCGGCGTAAAGCGAGCGTCGCCGCTCGGCAGCTGCTTCGGCATCGCCTCGAAGTCCTCGCCATAGCCGGCCGCGAGCAGAGCCGCTCCTATCGTCGGATCGACGAGTCCCCCCGTCCGGTGCGCCCAGTCCAGCGACGCCGCGATGAAGGACGCTAAGCGAGGGCTCACCTGCACCTCCGGCCTGGGGTCGGCGTTCAGCAGGGATAGTTCTGACGTGGGCTTGAACCTGCTCGCCGCGTGATCCGCCTGCGCTAGAAGCACATCCAGCCCCTCCAGCGCGGCGTCGGCGGCGGACCGGTCCTCAAGCAGAAGCTGGGCGGTCGTGCCGATCGCGGGACGCCGAAATGACCAGAGACCAGGAGACTGCCTCTCTTCCCGCCAAGGGCCGACCGCGCTCACGATCCGCCCGATGTGACCACTGGTGCCGAGTTGGCGGGTGCTGGTGCCGTCCCCGAAGTGCCACCAGCATTGCCGGGAAGGCTGCCGCCTGGGGCCAACCCGACGCCCGACGACGAGGAGGTGACGGGCGCCGCAGTCGCGGCGGTCTTGCCCGGCAACGCGTGCGCTACCGCCGCGGCTGCGGCGCCGGTAGCCACCATCACCCCAAGCCCGGCCCAGACCGTTGCTCGCCGCAGCAGCGCCTCGCCGTGGAGTCGGCGGTCGGCGTGTGTGTCGATACCGTGACTCATGGGGTGATTCTGGCACAGCTCTCTGGTACCGCTCTGGGAACTGGCTGAGAGTCAGCTGAGCCCTTAATCCAGCTCTGGTTCAGATCCCGGTTACGCAAGTTTGTTGCGCAAATGACTTGCGCTATGTATGATAAGCGCATGGGACGCAGACCGAAGATTGCAGGGGCGCTACAGGCGCTGATGCTCGCCCGCGGCCATCACCCGTGGAGCCTCGAGGAGCTCCACGCGGAGCTCGACGGTGGTGGGCTTAAGGCGAACTTCTCATCCGTCTTTCGCTCCATGGCGAAGTTGGAGTCCGAAGGGGTTGTGCGGCGGGTCGAGTTAGACGATGGACGGACTCACTTCGAGCTGACCTCGGAGCACCACGACCACCTCCGTTGCGGGAGCTGTGGCGAGGTCACGGCGGTGCCCTGTGGCCCGGTCGCTGAGGCCATCGCCCAGATGGAGGCCGTGACGGGATTCTCCATCTCGGACCACCGCCTGGTGCTGACCGGCACCTGCGTCCGTTGTCAGCGCCAGTCTCGGCCCACCAGAGAACTTCGTCGGTCTCCTGGGGCGAGCGGGCGGTTGGTGGGAGCGGCGTCATGATCGGAGCGACGATCAACCTTTGGAACCCGGTGCACGTGGCCGGGTTCGCGGTCATCATGACCGCGCTCCTCTTGGGGATGGTGCATGGCATCACGCCCGACGAGCACACCTGGCCGATCACGTTCAGCTATGCGATCGGCAGCTACTCCACCAGGAAGGGACTCCGTTCGGGGCTCATTTTCTCCGCCGCCTTCACCCTGCAACGAGCATTGGCCAGCGAACTCGCATACCTCGGCTTCAGCCGCTTCCTCACATATGGGAATGCCGACTACGCGATCTACGTGGTGGTGGGCGCGCTCATGGTCTGGGCCGGGGTTCTGATCGTCCGCAAGGGAAGGGTTCCCTTCCACTTCCACCTTCACATCCCCTGGTTGAACAAAGACGCAGAAGCGGTGCACACCGGTCAGGAGTTGACGGGCGGAACCCCGGTATGGGTTCAGGATCCCCGTCCATGGATGCCGGCACTCCATGGGTTCATCGCAGGATGGGGTTTTGGAGCCTTCGCCATCATCATCTACACTGTGCTGGCGCCCGCGATGCCTTCCGCGGCCCTGGGATGGGTGCCCGGAGCGATGTTCGGCTTAGGCACGACAATCATCCAGGTCCTGGCCGGCGCTGTATTCGGCCGGATCGCCGCCCGGCGGGGCCTGTCGCCCGAGGCGATTCGACAGGTAGCACTTACCGTGGCCGGAAGGACTCTCACCTGGGGAGGCGGCGCATTTGTGGTCGGCGGCCTCTTCGGCCTGGCCTTCCCGGGGGTTGCCAACCTCAGCGTGGCGACTGGTCTTCATATCCACAATCTCGACCAGATTGGGCTGCCGATCTTCCTGGTCATGTTCTCGGTTGTGGGGATTGGAGTCACGACCCTCATCCAGGAGACTCGGGCGTGGACCCGGCGCGAGAGAGCGGCCCGGGCCACGGCTGGCAACTCGGTCTGACCTCCCACCAACTTCGCGTTTACCTCGGCAAACTTGGCCCGTACCGACAGACCACCGTTGATGGTCAGGGGCTCCGCCGCAACTAACCGGATCTGGTGCGGAGCTCAGGGGCTCCCTCCCAGTCCGCTCTCTTGGTCCGCTAGTCCGCGTCGTCGCCCGTAGCCCGCTCTGTGGCCATAGGGTCTTCTTTGTCGTCGAAGGGCCGCGAGGGCCCGGGCACCTCCGGCTGAATCGCCGGAAGCTCCACTTGGAAAGTGGCTCCCCCACCCGGGGTCGGCAGGTGAGTTATCCGGCCATGGTGCGCCGCCACTATCGCAGCGACGATCGCCAGCCCGAGTCCGGCTCCTCCCCTCGCCCGTCCCCTGGACCGGTCCATGCGCACGAACCGCTCGAAGATGCGCTCCTGGGAATCGGCCGGAATTCCCGGACCGTGGTCCACCACCGACACAATCCCGACGCCCTCGCCACCTTCCACCTCGATCTGGATGGCTGTTCTCTCTGGGGTGTGCACTGCAGCGTTGCGAAGTAGGTTGGCAACCACCTGGCGCAACCTGGCCTCATCACCCGAAACCACCACGGCACGGGGGGCTAAAACTGCGATCGGATGGTTCCGGTCAGCCGCTGACTGGTCCGCTGCGGAGTCCACCGCCAATTGCGACAGGTCCACCTGTTGAAGTTCCAGCGGCCTGCCCTCGTCGAGGCGGGCGAGCAGAAGAAGATCGTCGACTAGCTGGCCCATCCGAATCGACTCGCTCTCGATTCGGCTCATCGCCTTGCCCAGGTCGTCCGGGTTGGCGGAGGCTCCACGGCGGAAGAGCTCGGCATAGCCTCTGATCGAGCTGAGCGGGGTCCGGAGTTCGTGAGAGGCGTCCGCCACAAACTGCCGCAACCGATCCTCGGAGGCGGTTCTGGCGTCAAACGCCTGCTCAATCTGCGACAGCATCTCGTTGAGGCTGACCCCCAACTGCCCCACCTCGGTTCTCGGGTCAACTGTTTCCACCCGCTGGGAAAGGTCGCCTGCCGCTATCTTTTGGGCGGTATCCCTAATGCGGCGGAGCGGGCTGAGGCCCAACTGCACCGTCCACCAGGCCAGAACTCCCAGCAGGACCAAGATGGCCGCGCTGACCAAGACTTCCAGCAGCTTGAGCTGGGAGAGGGTCGCGTCGACACTGGTGAGAGGTATGGCCAGAACCAGGACCGTATTCCCTGGCGCTGCGGCAACCAGTATCCGGAACTCTATGTTGCCGGTCACCCCCGGAGCTGTGGCAAACCCCCCAGGAGTCCCCGCGTTGGCGATCAGTGCCGCGGGCACTCGAGGAGTGGGCGAAACCGGGGTGAACTGCAGATACGCGAGACGCGTCCCGTCCGACCCTGACAACAGCTCACCGTAGCTTCCCCCCAGCACGTAGGCTCCAGGGCAATATTGCTGCGGAGCTGATGTGTCGACTGGTCGGACTAGACAGCTATAAACCGCTGCGGCAGAACCCCTGAGCTGGGCATCCATCTGCTGCATCAAGGAGGATTGCAGGGCCAGATAGGTGACCGCGTCGATGGCGATCAGACCAATCGCAACCAAGGCGATCAGACCCAGCAGCAGACGGAGCCTCAGGGACACGCTCAGCCGCGGGGTAGCCGCAGCACGTAGCCCATCCCCCGCACGGTGTGAATCAAGGGGGGATCGACTGCATCCACCTTCTTGCGCAAATAACTGATGTAAGTCTCCAAGATGCCCGCGTCACCACCGAAGTCATAGCTCCAGACGTGGTCAAGTATCTGGGCTCGGGTCAACACCCGCCTCGCGTTGATGAGCAGGTAACGCAGCAACCTGTACTCCGTGGCGGTGAGCTCCACTGGTTGCTCACCGCGCCACACCTCGCGCAGGTCCTCGTCCATCTCCAAATCGGCGAAGGTGAGTACATTGCGGCTCTCCGCCTGACGGCCGCTCCGTCGCAAGATGACTCGGACCCTGGCTATTAGTTCATCCAAGCTGAAAGGCTTGGTGACGTAGTCGTCGCCGCCAACCGTCAACCCCCGAATCTTGTCCTCGGTGCCATCCCTAGCTGTGAGAAAGAGGATGGGTGTCTCCGAACCCGCAGCTCCCAGCCTCTTGGCCACCTCGAATCCGTCGATGTCCGGGAGCATGACATCGAGGATGATGAGATGCGGCTGGAATGCCTGCGCCTGGGCGAGGGCGTCGTGGCCACTGAGAGCCGTGGCAGTAGAGAAGTCTGCATACCTCAAAGCGGTCGACACCAACTCAGCCAGGTTGAGTTCGTCGTCGACCACCAAGACCCGAGTTTCGTCTGTCACTACAAATCAGAGTCTGACCTGGCAGTCTGAGAGTTTGCCGAGAACTTTCCGGGCCGGCTGGGATCTATGAGGCCCGACCCTTACCGGAGTGCTGATCCACCAGCTCCCACCAACCTCACAGTAGCCTCTCAGCTCAATCCAAGGTCGGTGGGTCATCGTGGTCGTTGTCGACGGGATCGACCGCCAAGACAGGTCGCTGGCGGAGACCGTCTTACACCTCCCTCCCCGCAGCGGCCCGGCACCGGCCGGGCCGCTGTACCCCAAGCGGTCCTCCCCTTCCAAAAGCACGCCAGCCGTATTCCCCATCTGTCCGTGGTTGGCTTCGAGCCGACGACTCGGACGCGGTGCACAGCTGCGGCGATGTCCGCCGTTACACCTCGTTCCTTTGCTCGACTGCTCCCGACGATGAAACCTTTCCGGGTCCCGATCGAACCAGGTATTTGTCATCCTCAGTGTCCCAGCCCGAGGCGCAGGACCAAGCTCAGTACACTGTGACCGTCCGAACGATCCCGCCTTACCCGCACTCGGCGGGACGAGGGCCAATCCGAGGGCGGTGTCCGCGTCGGGTGTGTTCGGGCGGATCTCAGGGGCCGTGGCGCAGCGGCAGCGCGCTTCCTTGGCATGGAAGAGGTCGAGGGTTCGATTCCCTCCGGCTCCACCAGGGTTGTTGCAAAGCGAGTTGTAAGGGTGCTCCGAAGCGACGTTTTTGGGGATTTCGAGAGCGACTGAAGTCGGCTCGAACGTGCCGGAACGCGCGGATCGGAGTCCAGGAGTGGGCCCGGAAGCCGTCCACGCGGGCTCGGTGGTGCGGTCCCCCTATCCGAAGCTGCGCCGGACTCCTCCCGCTGGCTGGGCATAGAGTTCAGGCGGACGAGGGCACCAGTACGACTGGTGGATCGGACCCTGAGGGCGCTCCAGCAGCGGCGCGTCGCTCTGAGCGGATCTGGAGCAGGCGCTCCACCATCTTGCCGCCACCGGTCTCCCAGGCCGATACGACCAATGGGGGGTTCGCGCCCCAACCGGCGCGCTGGAAGATGCGCCGCCACTCGATCAGCATGCCGGCTGAGGCCCGGATCTGCTGCCAGGCAATCCCAGGTCGCTTTGGTCGCAGCGCCAAGCCGTCGGCCGCCAGCAGGTACTGGACCCTCAGGTCGCGATGCTCGTGCTCGTAATGTGGGGACCCCGGAAGTTGGCCCAGATCACCTGGCTCACCTAACGGGGTCCCCACACATGCTTTGGACCTCGGTTCAGTCGCCCCCACTCTGGTCCCAGACGGCTATCTCTTCATCGTCGGCAAGCTTGAAATGGACACGTTGTGGCAGAGACCCGTCTGGGAGGGGGCTGGGGAGAGTCTTCCAGATGGTCGCCACCTGCGACGGCCAGATGGCCTTCGGGGACACCTCGTTTGCGGGCACCATGGCCTTCCTGCCATACGAGGACGGGATCCATGCGATCGCGCTCAGCTAGGCCCGGTGCTTCTCGACCCTTTGGCAGACCGGGTGCGAGGCCAACGGGCCTCCAGTGCTCGGCGGCGGTGGCGTCTTCAGCGTCGACACGTCGGCAGGGGTGCTTACGCGTTGAGCCAGACCGACCAAGCCGTCGTAGCCCGGGTCGCGGGCGGCGCCGTGCCCCACGTCACAAGCCCAACCCCCATCGGGGGTCAGCTCTTCGTGGGGACCGACTCGGGAGCGGTCGGTCCTCGGGCGCCTGACCCAGAGCCTGTCTGTCCCTCCACCGCTCGTGGTACATCCCCTCCCCTTCGCAGTCAGCTGCGGGAGAAGGCTCGACGCAACTTCTCCCTGGTCGCCTCCAGATGTTCGGGAATCACCCTGACGTCGGCTAGGACCGCCATGAAGTTGGTATCGCCAGACCACCTCGGGACCAGATGAAAATGCAGGTGGCCATCCACCCCCGCCCCGGCTATACGCCCCTGGTTCCAGCCACCATTGAAACCATCGCAGCTGAGCTCCTCCCGCAGGACCCTGGTCGCCAGCTGCAGCTCCGCGGCGACATCCCGAAATTCCCCGGGGTCGAGCCCTCCCAGATCGCCACCATGGCTGCGGGGAGCGACCATGAGGTGCCCCGGATTGTAGGGAAAGCGATTCAGCAGGCTGACGGCAGCCCCGGACCTGTGAACCACCAGGTCCCCCTCCCCCAGTTCCGGCCGCGCGGCGTCGCAGAGAAAGCACTGCTCGGGAGATTCGCCGTCGTTGACGTGGTCGATGTAGGTCATCCGCCAGGGTGCCCAGAGTGTGTCCATGCTCCTCCTCGAGATGGGTCAAGTTTGACTCAGGATGTACTGGGGCCGTAAACTGCCGATGTACAAGGGTAAGGGGTACGTCTGTCCCTACCTGCCAGCTGCCCGAGGGCTAATTCGAGGTTTGCTTCTTCGTGGGTTCTGTGATCAAGAAGCGGCGCAAGAAAATGCGCAAGCACAAGCATAAGAAGATGCTCAAAAGAACCCGCTGGAAGCGTCGCAGCGCCTGACCTCGACATCCCCCTGAGTTTGGCCGCGCCCAGCCTTCTATACTGGGGCGCCCAGGGGCGATAGCTCAGTTGGCAGAGCGCTGCCCTCGCACGGCAGAGGTCAGGGGTTCGAATCCCCTTCGCTCCACCACCTTTTCCGTCCTGTACGCTGAGCGCCAGGCCAGCTGCCTCAGCCGCTTGGAAAATCGGTGCTGGTTAGCTGGGCTGAGAGGCTCCACAGCTCAGCGGCCATCTCGGGATCTTGCGCGGATCCCGGCGAAGCCGCCAGTTCGGGATACCCACGGAAGTGACGGTATCCGTCGGGGCAGACCAGGGAGCCGCCGGGAATTTCCTTCGTGGCGGCGTAGACAGTCGGAAGCGCTCCGCGGTCAGCGTCTTGCGAGATCACCCGTACCACCACTTTGGCCATACTGCCTCCCAGTCCGCCCAGGTGTCCCATCAGATTGGTGTTGGCTACCCCAGGATGGGCCGATACGGCGGAGACCCCGGAGGCGGCCAGAGAGAGCTGCCGCTGCAACTGCAGAGTGAAGAGGCTATTCGCCTGCTTGGAGTCTGCGTACGCCTGGGATGCCTTGTAGGGGCGCTGATCCCAGTTCAGGTCGTGCAAGTCGATCTTCCCCCCCGAGGCAAGGTTGGAGGTTATGGTCACAACCCGCTGAGTGATATGTGGAAGGAGGAGGTTGGTCAGGGCGAAGTGCCCGAGGTGATTGGTGCCCATGTGCAGCTCAAACCCATCCTCAGTTCGTCGGTTGGGCAGGTACATGACTCCAGCGTTATTGATCAGGATGTCAATTGGCTCTGACCAGGCGCTTGCAAACGCACGGACTGAGGCCAGGCTGGCTAAGTTCAGCAAACGAACCTCGGTCTGACCGGAGATGGTGCCGGCGACGGCCCTTCCTTTTGGCACATCACGAACCGCCAACACAACTCGGGCTCCGGCTCCAGCCAGCTGCCTGGCGGCCGAGGCGCCAATTCCACTTGAGGCTCCGGTGATCACCACGGTGCTACCGGACATGTCAGGCAGGTCGGCGGCGGTCCACCTCTGGCGGGAAATGCTTGCACCCCTCGATAGTCGGTGGCTGCCCGCGATCCCGCTGGCAGCAAGGAGGGTCCGCAGGCGAACTCTCAGCATACTATGCGTTGCAGTTCGAAGTATGTCGCTTCCGGTAACGGGAGGCCCCCCGCGGGGGTAAGCCGCCTGACGAAGCCTTCGCTCGACTCCCGCTCGGAGCCGATCCGGGCGGTGAAGCTGAGGGGCAGCGCGGGGTCGGTGCGAGACCAAGTCCATCTCGCCACTAGGCGAAGCAGCATGTCCGAACCGCTTGTCCGCCCTGCTCCCGAACGGCTGGAGTTCACGACCGTCCACCGCCCGGGACCGCTATCGGCGTCGGCACTCAGCGGTGCGGCCTCACGCACAGCGGGCTAGTAGTCCAGCGTCAACCGCGCCCTGCACCTGGCACCGAGTGTCGAAGGAGGGCATGGCCATGAAGGGCTCTACCTTTTGGTGGCCGGGTCATTGAGCACCGCAGGCCCGGCGAGATCCGGTTCGATGGATCGGCTCATGGTGAGGAAAGTGCTCGGTCCTCAAGGCCGCCGCTAGGGCTCCCCAGAAGCGCGGCCGTGGAGGTCACCATAAGGGGCCCGACCACATCGGAAAGTGAACGAACGCTTGGGCGAACCGGGGCGGTGCAGCTCGCCGCTCACTCATTGAACGGTTGAGAGCCCAGAACAGCGAGGACTCCCGAGGTCAGACCAGTCAGCCCTAACGTCGCGGCTCCTCAGTGAGCCAACGCGACCGGGATCCCCTCCGCATCGTCCAAGTTGGCGAAGTAGGCGGAGACCGCATGATCCAGCAATTCCGGGGTAAGCCGCGGCTCCACCCCGAAATAGGCTGCAGCGTGGATCAGGTGATCCAGAATGTCGCGCGGTTCACAACCATGGAGTGGCCGATTCTGCTTGCGGTAGTGCTGCTCCAGCAGGTAGTTGACCGCCTCAGGGTCAAACGGCAGTCCGATGCTCTCACAGGCACGGCGGAAGATCCTCCCGTACTCAACAACCCCAGGGTTGGGCACTTCTACCTTGTAGCGGATCCGGCGAAGAAACGCCTCGTCGACCAGCTCACGCGGGCGCAGGTTGGTGGACAGGATCAGAATCTCGGTGAACGGCACCTGGACTGTGGTTCCAGCCCGGGAGATGTTGAGGTAGTCGTAGCCCGCCTCCAAGGGGATTATGAGCCGATTCAGCAGGTCCTGGGGGCTCAATTGCTGGCGGCCGAAGTCGTCTACCAAGAACAGTCCGCCGTTTGCCTTGAGCTGCAGGGACGCCTCGTAGAAGCCGACCTTGGGGTCGAAGCTGAGCTCCAGCTCCCGGCCCGTCAACTCGCCCCCGGCGATCACTACCGGCCTGGTGCAGAACGCCCACCTTGTGTCGTGAGGAGGCAGCTCCGCGGGCACCGGCTTGTGGTGGACCGGATCGAAGATCCGGATTACCTCACCCTTCACATAGATCGCATGGGGGACGAAGATGGGATCGCCCAGCAGGTTGGCACAGGCGGCCGCGATCGTGCTCTTGCCATTGCCCGGCGGGCCGTACAGGAAGATCGACTGCCGTGAACCCAGTGCCGGGCCCAGCCGGTTCAGGACACTCGGGGGCAGGACCAGATGATCGAGTGCCGACCGCAGGAGCTGGTGCGTCACCATGGGGGCTGTCCGCCCCTGGTGGCGAGCGACGGCGACGTACACGTCCAGCGGGACCGGGGCTGGCCCAGCGTAGTGGCTGATCTCGATCAGCTCCCGGGCGCGCTCCCTTCCAGTGCGGCTGATGGCATATTGCAGGCCTTCCGCGAAGCCCTCGTCGCTACCCACTGTCCCCCGGATACCGGTGGTCCCACAGTAGCCCTCGTCCGACAGGAACTTGATGGCGTCAGAAACCACGGTCCAGGGAAGGCAGGAGTGCCGAGCCAGGTCACGCCCGAGCATGCCGCCATTGAAGTAGAGGATCTTTAGGACCAGATCACAGATGAAGGAGAAGGGTAGCCCAGCCTCCTTGGGGCTCTGGGGGATGGGCGGAAACCCGATCTGGCTGCGTGCCGGGGGAGTGGCGGTTAAGGGGGCTACAGACATTGGTTTTGGAACTCAACTCCTGGTCGGGACCGGCCCGGCACTTACTTGCGGCCCGAGTCTCGCACCCACGGCCACTAATGCATCCCCCAGTCGGACCCAATTTGCACGGTCGTGAAACGCTTGGCACCGTCCCGTAACCTGCGCAACCACCTCGCCCTCAGGGATTCGGTACTCGACCCTGGCATAATCGCTGGACCGAGGGACCGCAGCCCCGGCTCTACCCAACGATGCAGGAAGTAAACCCCTCCCCCGCCAGCAGGGGCGCCAGCCGCGGTCGTACCGCCAGGCGTCGTCCGGGCGTCCAGTCCCGTAAGCCGGGCTTCTGGAAGCGCCATCGGTGGCTCCGTCGCACCAGCTACGTGCTGGTCGCGGGGGTGCTCATGGCCTGCGCCGGCGTCGGGACCGGCTTTCTCGTCCTGGCCGCGTTTCAGGTCGGCCTGCCCAGCGTGGCCGACCTGCCCAACCTGGGGCCGCCTCAGGACAGCTACCTGCTGGCCAGCAACGGCACCTTGCTCACGGTGCTCCACGAGCCCGGAGAGCAGCACATTCATGTGAACCTGAACCAGGTGAGCCCGTGGCTGCTGAAGGCGACCATCGCAGTTGAGGATCGTCATTTCTATCAGGACACCACATCGGTCGACCTGCCCCGCATCGTCGAGGCAGGCATCCACGACGCGTTGCACCACGGCTCCCTGCAGGGAGCCAGCACCATCACCGAGCAGCTGGCCAAGATCTCCTTTCTGACCCCGGCTCAGACAATCACCAGGAAGATCCGGGAGCTGCTCCTCGGATTTGAGATCGCCAAGACCTTCAGCGCCAATCAGATCCTGCAGATGTACGTCAATCGTATCTCCTACGGAAACCAGGCGATCGGGGTCGGCACGGCGGCGGAGCTCTACTTCAACATTCCCGCGAGCAAGCTGGACCTCGCCCAGGCGAGCATGCTGGCCGGCATCCCTGACGCTCCCAGCGCTTACGACCCTCTGAACTACATTGGTGTCAAGGGACCCAACTACGCCAAGCTCAGGCAGGAGGTGGTCCTCCAAACGATGGTCACCAACCACTACATCACCCAGGCGCAGGCGGACGCCGCCTTCAAGGAGAACCTGGTATACACCCCTTGGACCTACTCGAACACTCTGCTGGCGCCCAACTTCGTCTCCTACGCGGTCCAGCGCCTGCAGGCGCGCTTCGGCGACTCTTACATCAACCCCGGTGGATGGACGATCCATACCTCTCTCAACATGGCAGACCAGCAGGCGGCGGAGGGGGTGATCCAGAACCCCGCCAACAACGCGCGACTGCTGGCCGATTACCGGATCGGAGACTCCGCCCTGGTCTCGCTGGACCCTCGGGATGGCGAGATTTTGGCCATGGTGGGAACCAGCAACTACAACGGCTCCGTGGGACAGATCAACATGACCAACTCGCCGCGCCGGCCCGGATCGTCGTTCAAGATGTTCACCTACACCGCTGCCATCGCCTCCGGCAAGTTCACGATGACGACGCCAGTGCTGGACGCTCCGATCAATATCAATGGCTACTCCCCGCAGAACTATGAGCACTACTTCAGCGGAATCTGTCAGCTCCAGAACTGCCTGGGCAACTCGATCAACATCCCGGCGGTCAAGGTGGAGATGATCACCGGGCTGCCAAACGTGGTGAGCATGGCCGAGAGGATGGGCGCCACCGGGTTGCTCAATCCTCAGAACACATACGGTGATGCGTTGACGCTGGGCGGCCTTTCGATTGGGCTCACCGAATTGCAGATGACCACCGGGGCTTCGGTGCTGGCCAGCGGCGGGGTCCTCCATCAGCCCACCGCCATCCTGGAGGTGGTGAGCGGCACCCAGACCATCTATCAGTACAACGTGGCCGGAAACTCCCTCCAGGTGGTGCCCCCTGATGTCGCGTACATCATGAACGCGATGCTCTCCAACAACAATAATCGGCTAAAGGACTTCGGCCCGTCTGCGCATCTGACCCTCCCCGGACGCCCGGTCTCGGCCAAGACCGGCACCTCGGATGCCCAGAACGCGGCTGGGGCCTATAGCAACAACATCGAGGACAACTGGACCTTTGGATGGACTCCCCAACTGGTGACGGGGGTTTGGGTAGGGAATCCCAATGGCACGACCCTGTCCAGGGTCACCTCGGGAATCAGCGGAGCAGCGCCGCTGTGGCAGACCTACATGGAGCAGGTGCTCTCCGGCCAGCCCGTGCTCTGGTACTCCAAGCCCGCCAATCTGGTTCAGGTCGGCAGTGGGCCCTATCCCTACTACTACCTGCCCAACACGGTGAGCTATGCTAACCAGCGGGTCAACTGCCCAACCGCATACCAGTCCAACTGGAACGGAATCTGCTGACCATCGCACCCACTGGCCGCATCGGACTAGTCGGGACCGAGTCCAGTCATCAGAGTGAGGTTGGAACCCCGATTCCCAAGAGCGGGTCGCCACGCTTGACAGCTAGAGACGTGACCAGGAAGACCACCACTCCAGACGCTGCGGCCTCCAGGCTCATCAGTCGCTCTCCGAACAGGTCTCGAAGCTCACCGATCTTTTGACCAGACACGACCCGCACTCTGACCACCACTGAGGGATGGTAGGTGGCGAAGATCTCGGTCCGCATCCAGACCATCTGGTCCATCGGCTCCGGGTCTGGGAGCGCAGGTCCACCTGGATCAATCATGGCGAGGCTCGCCAGAACATTCTGCAGCCCTCGCAAACGGCGCTGAACCGAAGCCGCGTCGCAGATTCCCTGTTGACCGACCTCCGCGATGATCGCGGGGACCCCCCGCAAGGCTGCCGTGGCGTAAGCGGCGCCCGGCACCGACTCCTGGGCGACTCCGATCTCGTCCATCCCCCATTGGGATGAGGCCTTCGGCCAAGCTCGCGCGGTCCAGTGGGCGGCGGGTGGCCAGGCGTCAGTGGGTCGTGCCCAGCACCGCGTGGGCCAGCCGCTCGAGCGAGTCACTGCGCACCGCGTCCGGGAAATAGCAGCAGACCTCGCTTACTCCAAGATCCAGGTACTCCTGAAGCTGCTGGGCACAAGCTACCGGAGAACCAACCAACCGACGCGCCCGATAGGCACTGGGGTCTTCGCGGTGCCTATTATGCCGCTCCGCCAGGTGATCCGCCGCGGCATCCGAGTCCGCCACCAAGCAGTCTAGAACCACGGCGACTCTGACCGATTCCAGGGGGCGTCCCAGGGAACGGCAGTGCTCCGCCAGCAGGTCGAGCTTTCGCGCGACTCGGGAAGGGGGCCCGAAGAGGCTGCAGCCGTCCGCGTGCCGAGCCACCTGCCAGAGGGTCAACCTCTCGCCACCCCCCGCGATCCAGATCGGCGGCCCCGGCCGCTGAATGGGCTTGGGATAGATCGCTGCATCCTCCACAACCGAATACCGTCCTTCGAAATGAGTCACATCGTGACCCCAGCACGCGCGAAGAAGCTCCGCCGCCTCTCCACAGGCCATGATTCGTTCACGCAGGCTCGGAAATGGAACTCCAAAGGCCTGCCCCTCGGACGGGCTGGAGCCGGCGCCGATCCCGACCTCCACCCGCCCCCCACTCATGCCGTCAAGCAGGGCCAGCTGGTGTGCCAGGATCGCGGGGCGGTGCAGGGGTAGCGCCAGGCACATCGTCCCGAGCCTGACCTGGGATGTCGCCGAGGCCAAGCGGGCAAGGCTGAGCAGCGGGTCCAGCACGGGAGATCGATCCTCAGGAAAGACAGACTGAAGGTGGTCATAGACCCAGACTGCCCCGTAGCCACTTCGTTCCGCCCTCACTGCAACTGCGGTCATCGCATCCCAGAGCGCGGTCGGGGCCAGTTCACGAGGCAGATCCGAGCGCCAGCCCTGAGGGACGAAGCAACCCAGCCGCAGCTCGCTCAAGGCGCCGTTACCAGCTCCTGTGAGCGGCGCGGCCGGACCCTGCGGGCGGGCCCCCAGAGACCCTCAAGATCGTAGTAAGCACGCTCTCCGGGCAGGAATACGTGGGCGATGACAGCATCGAAGTCGATGCAGATCCACGACCCCTCCTCGACGCCAGCCCGGGCCAGAGCGTGGACCCCGGTACCGCTCGCCGCCTCCACCATGGCCTCGGCGACAGCTCGCACCTGACGGTCGGTGTCCCCCTCGCAGATGACGAAGTAGTCCGCCATGGTGGTCTTGCCCCTCAGGTCGATACGGACCACGCCCCGGGCCTTTCTCGAAAGCGCCGCGTCAGCGACCAGGCGGCTCAGCTGAAGTGGCGTCATGCGCCAGCGATTATCCCACGGCCGGATCTTGTACGCGCCAGGGGAGCCCCGTAGAGGCCCCGGCTGAGGATCAATTCCAGGACCGGGGCGGAAAGGTATGGGGTGCAATTCTCACCGGCCGCCAGCCTTCCTCTGATCTCGCTGGCCTCGATCTCTGGTGCATCCAACTCCAGCGCACGGGCGCCTCCTACCCGGAACCCAGCCCCCTCCAGTGCTGCCAGCACCGCGATGGCTCTGCGATCGGCTCCCAGACGGTCGAACACGATGAGCGTAGCCAGCAAGAGAACCTGCTCTGGCCTCTCCCACGAGGGCAGGCTCTCGGCGGCGTCACTGCCCAAAGCGAGGAGCAGCCTGGTTCCTGGGTTCTGCTGGACCAGCTCTTGGAGTGTGTCTGCTGTGAACGATGGCCCTTCTCGCCTCACCTCCATGTCGGACACGCTGACCTGCGGATCGCCCAGCTCGAAGACGGCCAGCTCCAGCATTTCGAGCCGGCATGCGGCCGGCGCAACCGGCCCGCCGCGATGTGGCGGCGCCCCGTTGGGCACTACCAGCACCGGTACATCCAACTCATCTCGGAGGCCGGACACGACAGCCATGTGCCCTTTGTGGGGAGGATCGAACGTTCCTCCGAACACGACCAGCGCAGGTTCCATCACGGCAGAGATCAGCCCGCACCCGAAGGATCTGAAGCCACCGACTCCGGAAAGAAGCTAAACGTCTGGCCCGCGATCTCAACGTCCGACCCGGGCGTGGCGCCCGCTGCGAGCAGGGCAGCCTCCACTCCCAGCCGAACCAGCTGTCGCTGCAGGCGGAGAACCGATGAGTCGTCGTCCAGATCCGTGGTCCTGACCAGCCTCTCGACACTCTCTCCCTCGACCCTCATCATGCCGTCACCGGCGACCACCTTGAAGGTCCTGTCCTTGCCGGATGGTCCCTGGTACAGGCGGAACTCGCCACCCTGTACGGACCTGTCCGGAGCTTTCGCCATCAGAATGGACGCGGCAGCTAGGAGCTCATCGGTGCCTTCGCCGGTGGCGGCGGAGATCGGCATCACCCGCTGATCCTCCCCCAGGGCGGCTGCCAAGGCTGACACGACCGCCTGTGCCTGGCTGCTCTCAACCAGGTCCATCTTGTTGACGGCGACGACACTGGGCTTGGCGCCCAACTCCGCGCTGTGCAGTCTGAGCTCCTCAGCGACCTGATGGTGGGCCGCCACCGCTCCGTCGGCCCCGAGTTGGGCATCGACCACGTGGACCAGCACCCTGGTTCGGGCCAGATGTCGCAGGAAACCGACTCCCAGCCCTGCTCCGAGATGAGCGCCCTCGATCAACCCCGGCACATCTGCGGCGGTCACACTATGACCCGACTGGAGTTCCGCTACTCCCAGATTCGGCGAGAGGGTGGTGAACGGATAGTCGGCAATCTTTGGGTGCGCGCCGGTGAGGCGGGCGAGCAAGGTCGATTTCCCAGCGTTGGGAAGCCCCACCAGGCCCAGGTCAGCGATGAGCCGAAGTTCCAGACGCACCCTGAGCGATGTTGCTGGCTCACCCATCTCCCGTCGCCTCGGGGCCTGGAAAGTCGGGCTGGCAAAGTGGGTGTTGCCCCGGCCCCCCCTTCCCCCGCGGGCGACGATCACCTCGGAACCCACCTTGTCAAGGTCAGCTAGGAGGCGCCCGGTGGCGACGTCGAAGACCATCGTCCCGCGCGGAACCGGCAAAACCACCGACGCCCCATCGGATCCATGCCGCTTGGAGGCCTCCCCGGCGGCGCCATGTTGCGCTTGGAAGCTCCTCTCCAATTGGAATCGTTGTAGTGAGCTGAGACCAAGCTCCGCCCGCAGAACCACATCCCCTCCCCGACCACCGTCTCCCCCATCGGGGCCGCCGCGGGGTACAAACTTCTCACGATGGAGGCTGCTGGAGCCCGCGCCACCGTGCCCCGAACTTACCGACAGCACCACCTCGTCTAGGAACATGAGTCCCCGGGCCTTAGAGGCAGAGCGGGATCAGTCCGCCGAACTTCCCGCCTCGCTGATCGAGACGCGGGTTCGAGTTGTGCGATACGGGAGGTATGTGACAAGTCCTGGCGCCAGCGCGAAGAGAGTGTGATCTTTCCCAACGCCGACTCCAGGTCCGGCCAGGATGTGCGTTCCCCGTTGCCGGACCAGTACCGACCCTGCGGTGACCAACTCCCCCCCATACACCTTAACCCCAAGGCGTTGTGAATTGCTGTCGCGACCGTTCCGGCTGCTGCCACCGCCTTTCTTATGCGCCATCGGCATCCTCCTCGATCGGATGAGCTGGTGGCTTGCGGACGGGTCGCGGCTTGGCAGCCGGCTTGGCGGCTGTCGCCACCCTCGGCTTGGTCTCAGCCCGCTTGCGCTTTGGCTTGACGGCGCTCTCCGTGGAGCGGCCCTCCGCGAGGACGGCTTCTTCCAGCTCCGAAGGTGCTGCAATCTCGGCTGGGGCCGACTTCTTGGCGGTGGCTCTACGGACTGGTGCCTTGGTAGCCGGCTCCTCAGCCTCTTCGGCATTCGGAGCGCCCACGCCATCGATCCTCAGCTCAGTCAGCTCAGCACGGAAGCCCCTCTGCCGCCGGTATCGCTTCTTGGGCTTGTACTTGAAGACCAGCATCTTCGGACCGCGGAAATGGCTCAGCGCCGTGGCCGAAACGGAGACATCGTCCACCCGTGGTCGGCCCACGGTGGTTTGCAGGACATCGCCCTCCTCGGCCACCAACATGCGCACATCCAACAGCTGGATCTTGGCCCCTGGCTCTACGTCCAGACGATCTACCACTACCCGGTCTCCGGCCGCGGCCCGGTATTGGCGACCACCGATCTGGACTATGGCGTACATGAGACTCCTGAGACTGGGGACGGAGTGAAAAGCTCCGCCACGGGACGTGGCAACGGCGGACGAGCCACAACTTACCTGGTTTTGCAGTTTACCAGAGCGCCGTATCCCCTATGCCCCAGGAAGTACCCCTCAGCCGGGCTGCGGGCCGAGGACGGTGACCGGCGCCAGCGCTCCGTAGTTGAGCTGAAGCTCGTTTTCGGTGGGAGAGCCGTTGCTAGCGACGAGTCCGGCCGTTGCCTGGTACACCCCTCGGGGCACGTCCGGGAGCACCTTCACCTCGAAGGTGAGGGTCAGGATCCCGGGCCCGGAGCTGGACTGGCCTGGGATATCGAACCCCGACCATGTGGGGATCACACTGCCCACCACCGGGTAACCCGCCCCAGCGGTGCTTGCGTTCCCGGCCGTCGACTGCGTCAGCTCGTAGTCGAAGTCGGATGGCAAGGTGATACTCAGGGTGGCTGCCGAGGCCGGGCCGCTCCCGGTGTTGGTGATCACCGCGTGATACACCACGAATGACCCCGCCGTAACGGATGCTGGGCTGGCTCGCAGCACCAGGCTCAGGGATGGCGCGGCTGTTATTTGAACGGTTGCGGCACGCCCCTGCAGTGAGGTGGTGTAGCCGCTGGCAAAAACCTGGGGAGCGACCTGTACCGAGGCCGCCGCTCCGGTCACCTGAAGGTTGGCCAAGATCACCACCTGGCTGGGTTGGCCCGGCGCTCCCGGGCCGATAGTCCAACTGCCCCAGGTCAGAGTCGCGGCGCGAGAGGTCGGCGCGACGTCCGCCGAGCGGACCGCGTCCCCGTTCTCTACCAGAGAGGCGGTGCTGCTGTAGACCAGACCGGCGGGCACCGCCACTCTAATCGTCACGCCACGGATCGATGAACTCCCCACGTTAGTGACCGTGATCTGGATCTGAGCTGCCGTCCCCTGCGCCACCGGTGCGGACGCGCTGCTCGTGCCGCCCGGGTCGATCACCTGGGTGGCGACCGTTAGCGAGCTCAGGGTTGACGCACCCCCGCACGAGGTCGCCAGGACCCCCACCACTCCCACCAGGGGCAGGCAGGTGGCCACCCCCGCCCATCGTCCGACCTTCAGCGGGACCCTCCACTCCGGTTGGAGCTCGCCAACGGTCTCCGCGTGGTGGCGGACTTGCCCAAAGGCACGGAGTGATCCGGGGCCGTCGGGAGCGGGTTGGGATACCCCACCTCATTCAGCAGCTGCATCGCCATCTGGCAGTCGAGTCCGATGACCGTATCCGTCCGTCCTCCGATCGCGTCGACCAAGGATCCGCCCAGCCCCTGGACGGCGTAGGCGCCGGCTTTGTCGAGCGGCTCACCGCCAGCGACGTATTGCTCGAGCTCCTCATCGCTAAACTCGCGCATTCGCACCGCCGAGCGAGAAACCGCCGTCCCCTCCTTCATCGTGGCCGGGCAGAGAGCGCAGATTCCGGTGAGCACGACGTGACGATGGCCCCTCAGCTGCCGCAGCATCTCCTTGGCCCGAAGCTCGCTCCCCGGCTTTCCCATAGGACCAGAGGGACCGACCACCACGGTGTCCGCCGCCAAGACGTATGCCGCCACCCCTTCCTTCAGCATGGAGATCGCGGCGTGCGCCTTGGCTCGTGCCACCAGCTGGACGGCCAGATCGGCGCACATCCCGGGGGCCAACGTCTCGTCAATTTCCGGCCGGACCACGGTGAACCGCAATCCCAGCCGTACCAGGAGTTCACGACGCCGATCCGAACCGGAGGCCAGGACTAATTTCGGCACGTCCCTGATGAGCCTCCCAGTTCCGATGATGGGCCGCCGCTCGCGCCCGGCCCCCGCCTGTGAATGAAAGAGAGCTTCACGGGAATTACAGTCTAGCAGCGCCCTGCCCCTCGGTCAGCAGCGGCAGCTGGTGTAGGCGCCTACGCCCCCCTCCCGCCCAGGCCGCTCCAACCACGAGGCACCCCGCCCAGAGAGCGCCCAGGCTCACGGCCACCGGCAGAAATCTGAGCTGAGGAAAGCAGACGAACAAAGCGATTGCCAGCCGCGCGGCCCAGGCGGCGGCAGTTCTTGGATCCACCTCCGGGTCAGTCCCCCCAGCCCACGGTGCGGAGACCAGGAGAAGCGCCCCAACAGCGAGTCTGCCGAGCTCTGGTCCCGGCCCTCCGGCAGCCAGGATTTGCTGCCACCCCTGAGCCCTCAGCAGTTCGGCCAGGAGAACTACGGATAACGCGCCGAGGGCTGAGAATCCGAAGCGCACCCCTCGGCGCGGTGAGTCGCCCCCGGCCCACCCCTCCAGACCAGTGAGCCCGAGGACGGTGAGTGCCACCCCTCCGACTCCGGCCTGCGTCAGACCAGCGAAGCTCATGCCCAACGCGGGGTTGCCGGGCCACGGCAGGGAGAGCACGGCAAGTCCAGCCAGTCCCCATGCCCCCATCACGGTTGCGATGGGGGTAGTACGCCATTGCCTGCGCCACGAAGCGAACCCGCCACGGCTCCACAACTTCGGCCAGGCCATGAGTGCGGCTGGCGCGGCGATTGTGACGCCCCCAGGGTAGATGAACAGCGCTGCGCAGAGGGCTAGGCCAATGAGGATGTGACTCACAGGTGCGTACCCAACAAAAACTGCAGCGCCTGGATGGGCACCACTCCCAATATCACGGTGCTGAGTGCGGTCACCAGCCCGACCAGCTCCCTCGGTACCGAGCTTGTGGTGGGACGGCTGGCGAGGTTGGCGCGCATCCCAGCGGCAGCTATCCCCAGCTGCAACCCAACGACCAAAAGAACCAAGGCCGACAGTGTGGGGCTGAACGAAGCAGCTGTGATCACCAACAGGATCCGCCCGGTGAACCCCCCAAAAGGGGGGATCCCGGAGATCCCGATGAGAGCCAACAGCCTTGGTCTAACCCCGGACTCCGCGGTGAAGAGGCCACCAGCCAGCCAGTGGGCCAAGACCAAGATCAAGGCTGCCGCCAGCCCCTGGACGGTCGCGAAGGCGACAGCTGTGCACATGAGGCCGACGTCACAGGCCAAAATCCGCGAGTACCGACCGCTCTCGGGACCGAGCAACCCCCTGGCACCCCAGAAGAGCGCGGTCGCCAGCCCGAGACCGATTAGCAGCTCCCGAAGTGAGGTCGCAACCGCCGTCGAACTGGCCGCTATCAAGCGGGCCTCAAGGAGGAGTCCGACCGGGACCATCCAGAGCCGCCAGAAGGCGTTCTCGCGCGGACCCAAGGTCAACACCGCCCCGGCCCAGCCGGAGAATGGCAACACTCCCATCACCCCAGCGGAAGCAGCGGCCAAAAGGACGGCCTCGAGCAACGACGGCGCCGCGCCCAACCTCACGGACGGCAGAATCGCAGCGGCTGCCACCAAGGCCGCGAAGACAATCACCGCCTGGCGCCCCAGACTGCGCACGGACAGCTGCGGCCCGGCGATCTGCTGCCAGCGCAACCACACTGACCCCATCAGGACCGCGGTCGCAAAGGCCACCACCAGCAGCGAGTCAGAAGTGAGGACTACCGCGGCGGGGGCGCCTAGTGCCACCAGCAGACCGGTAGCGCCGGCTTCAAGGCTCTCCTTGCCGGCGACCACCAGCTCGAGCGCCAGCGCGGCCAGCGCTCCCAGCAGTAACCCAACAGCCAGACGACCAAGTCCCATCTGCCCGATCCCGTCGGCCACTAGCTGAGCCTTCTGCCGCCCCGAGGTCAGTCCGTGCACCGCGAGCAGAGCCGCCACCAGCAAGGCCACTAACACTCCCGCCACCTGCAGGACCCAGTGCCGAGCGCCCCACCGCCAGATCGCGCCAGCCAGCAGTCCGTATAGGACGGTGCCCACGGCCAGGGTCACGACCCCGTCTCCCAGGGGGCGGCGTGAGTCAGCAATACCAGGCCAATCGCCGGTACCGCCATCGTCAGCACTGCAATTACGAGGACGGAGTGAGGAGCGCTCAGGATGAGGAATGTGCTGGTCCCCATGGCGACGCACAGGCCGCCGAGCGCGAGGTCTGAAGGTCCGCGACCAGTGGCGACTCGGATGATCCCCACTTCCCAGGCGAAAAGACAGGCGAAGGCAGGTCCCTGGGTCGACACCGTCCCAGCTCCCAGATGTCCGGCCAGCAGCCTGGCTGCCATCAGGCCGCCGATCCCGACCAGTAGCCGCAGGCTCCGCACGTCGAAGACCCGCTCCCGCCCCACCACCGGTGACCTCCCCAGCAGCCAGCGTCCGCTGGCTAGGCCGGGAGCGAACCGCCCGGCAGCGATGAGAACCGCGGCGGCAGCGCCAACCCCCGCCACTGCGAAGAACGCGGCGACGCCACCAGAAAGGGATGCTACCCCTCCCATCCCGAGTCCCAGAGCAAGGGCGCTGATGACCATTCCCCGAGCCCCTACCGATAGAAGGGCAATCGCCGAGCCCAGGAATCCGCCCGCCGCGAGCAGCGCCGCCACCGTCATCGCTGGGCCATGAGCCAGGCGACCGTCGCGGTGGTGGCGAACCAGAGCCAGACCGGGCGCTCCGCGAGTTCGCGCTCCGAGATGGCGAGCCCCATCGCCGCGACCTCGCGCACTGCCTTTACGAAAGCCAGGACCCGTCGGCTATCGAGCGGGCCTCCCCCGCCCGGGACGAGTTCCTCTGAGTGGACCGGCCGCTCGCCGACTTCACCTGTCGCTTCCAAGGGCTGGGGTCCGAAGGCGTACCTCAGCGCCATCCATCCGATTCCGAGCAGGGCGGTCAGCAGGGCAAGGTATCCGGCGGGAAGCAGCAGACCCGGCATCGCCAGGGAAAGCGGGTCAGGGGAGCTGAGCGGACCGGTGATCTGTGCCCCCGAAAAGGAGATTGTCCCGGCCAAGCCGTTGACTGCCCACCCAGAAAGAGTCGCCGAGCCGATGAGGATGACCGCTGGCACGGCGAGCGCCCATCGCACTCCCGCACCGATGGGGGGAAGTCTACCAACCGCTCGGAAAGTCAAGCCGAGGGTGACCACGCAACCGCCATAGCCGAGGGTCGGCATCAAGCCCTGCCAGCCACCGGAGCCGAGTGCCAGAGCCAGGCCGGTCACGGCCACTACCAGCGCCAGAGAGAAAGGGAAGAAGGCTGCCCAGATCCCAATCCGCAGCAGCCAGGTCAGACTCCGGGCAATCCATCCACCTGGTTCGGCAGCAGGTTGACCGGAGAGCGCGGCGCGCGGCAAGAACGCGGCGGCCACTTGCAGGAAGAGGCCCGCTCCAACCCCAAGCTCGGTCCCGGTGGGAGAGTTGGAGCCGAAGCCGAGCAGCGTCAACGCAACCGCCACCAGGAGCAGAGCTCCGACATCAGCGGCGCCAGCCGGCGACCGCAAGAGTCGCCAAGCGGCGCTCAGAGCTGCCAGCAGAGCCAGCAGGTCCACGACGGTTCCGAAGCCCGCTGATGGCCAGCTGCCGCCACTCAGCTCCTGAACTCGCAACAGCAGAACGAGCGCGGTGGGGACGGCAGCCACCGTGAGCCAGTCCGCTAGGTCCGCGTCTCTCAACCCCTGGCCCGCCGTTCCCCCCCGCCCGAGCAAAACGACGGTGCTGAGGCGCACCACCGCAGGCACCAGGAGTACGACTGCCAGCGAGAAATTCATAGCGCCAGTGGGGATGTCGTTGAATTGGAGTGTCCCCGCGGAGTGATAGACGGCCACCACCGCGCCCAGCCAGATCAGTGCCACCGACTGATCGGCGACCGCAGCCCAGACGATTCGATGGCTTGCCGCCCGGGGAAACCGCGCGTAGCTGAGGCCGATGCCGCCGACCGCTGAGAGTTGCAGCCCAATGAACAGACTCAGCAAGCCCCCCGAGAGAGCGGCCAGCACCCCGCCCATGGCCGCCAGGCCGAGCGCTGCCGACGCCAGCGGGCGCCGGTCGGCAGCGGAAAAGCTGACAACCAAGGCGGCGGTCAGCACCAGGATCGAGATGGTCGTCCCCCCAACCTCTGCCTGCAGGGTGACCGGTAGCGTTGGATAGAACTGCCACAGCGTTACCCCGACCGTCCCTGAAGGCTGAATCCGGAAAAGCAAATAGGAAGCTGCGGCTAGGGCGAGGAGCAGGCCGCCGCGCACCGCCCAACGCGCCCAGGCCCCGGGGTCGCGTACCAGAGGCCTCGAGACAACTCCGGCTGCGAGCGCTCCTAGCCCGGGAAATAGAAGGGCCAGCAACGGCAGTGATGTGAGGGCCAGCACTGAGCCGCCCCCAGCTCAGATCTGGAGGGCGCTGCGGAGCAGTGCTGCGCGCCGAGACGCCTCCTCGAGCCGATCCCGATCGCGCTGCACCACATCCTCGGGTGCGCTGGTGGCGAATGGACCGGCCAGTCGGACCGACAGACGAGTCTGATTCTGCTCCAGCTGCTCCAGCTCACGGCGCATTCGTGCCTCGATCTGTGGGCTCTGCGCGGCGGCGGTGGTGGCGAGGCGCACGGTGGTATTGCCCACGACCAAGGGGGCCATACCCGCCAGACTGCCTACCTCAGCCCCCACCCATTCAACGGGCACCATCACAGCTAGGTAGTCGCGCAACTCAGGGTTCTCTTGCGCCCCTGCCGTCGTGGACATGCTCAGTGGAACCTTGGAGGCGTGCCGACCGAACTTGACGCCCAAGTCCTGCAGCCAGCTACGAAGCTGACCGGTGAGTTCTTGGAACTGTGCCATCGTGGCCTCTGAGTCCGGCGAGTCCCACCGGTTCGACGGTCTCGGCCACTCTGACTGATCAAGGGTCTCGGGTACCCCATCGAACTGTTCAGCGCAGGCGTCGCTCAGAAACGGCATGATCGGATGGAGTACCTGCAGGGTCGTGAGCAACGCCTCCCGGGTGACCCAGAGGGCCGCTTTGTCTTCTGCCTGCAACCGCTCCTTGACCAGTTCAAGGTACCAGTCGGCGAGCTCCCTCCAGGCGAACTGGTAGACGGCTTCGATGGCGACGCCCAGCTCGAACTCAGACATTGCCTGGGTCACCGTGCGCACCAGACCCCCCAATCGGGAGAGGATCCAGCGGTCGACCAGCTCGAGGTCGGCGGGAGAGGGCGTTTCGGCCACGGGGATGCGCCCCTCCCCGTCTGGGAAGTGAATGACGTGCAACAGCCGGACCATGTTCCACAACTTGTTCGCGAACTTGGCGAAGCCGTCGAGTCGGCTCTCGTCGAACCGCGAATCCTGGGTTCCCATCGCCACGGTCGCGCCCCAGCCCCGGAGCGCATCCGCGCCGTACCGGTCGATCATCTCCAACGGATCCACCACGTTGCCCTTGGACTTGGACTGACGAGCACCGTCGGCCCCCAGGATGATGGCGTGGAGGATGACGTCATGAAACGGGACCTCACCGGTGAATCGGAGGCCCATCATGACCATCCGGGTGACCCACAACCAAAGGATGTCCCGGCCCGTGCTCAGCACGCTGGTGGGGTAGAACCGCTCCAAGTCCGCGGTGCGGTTCGGCCAGCCGAGGATCGCGAAGGGCCAGAGAGAACTTGAGAACCAGGTGTCCAACACATCGGGGTCGGCCGTCAACTCCTGTTCGCCGCACTCGGGGCACCGCTCTGGCTCATCGATCCAGGCGAAGACGTGACCCTGACGGCAGGTGGAAACCGGTATTCGGTGGCCCAACCAGATCTGCCGGCTGATGCACCAATCCCGCAGGCCCCGCATCCACTCCAAGTACTGCCGTCGGAACTGGGATGGGTGCAGCACCACCTCCCCATCCTCGACCACCGATGCGGCGGGCTCCGCCAGGTCGGCCACCCGGACCCACCACTGCGGGGTCACCAGCGGTTCGATCACGGCGCCACAGCGATCGCAATGTCCCACCTGATGTACCAGGGGCTCCTCACGCTCCATCGCACCGGCTGTACGGAGCATCGCCGCCGCCACCTCCCGCGCCCGATCGACCTCGAGGCCGTCCAAGGCGGGAAGACTGGGCGCGATCATCCGTCCGTCCAAGGAGATCACGGTGAGCACCGGGAGGTTGTGTCTGAGCCCGATCTCAAAGTCCTCCGCGCTGTGCCCGGGGGTGATTTTGAGAGCACCGGACCCAAGCTTGGAGTCCACCGCCTCGTCCTCGACCACCGGGATCAGCCGTCCTGTGAGCGGCTCGACGACCAACCTGCCCACCAGCTCGGCGAACCGAGGATCGTTCGCCGGCACCGCCACCGCCACGTCGGCGAGGATCGTCTCGGGCCGACTGGTGGCAACCACCAGCCCGCCGGGGCCGCTAGGCAGAGAGTAGCGCACGAAGAAGAAGGTGTCCTGATGCTCTCGGTACTCGACCTCCTCGTCGGAGATCGCGCTGTGGCACCGTGGGCACCAGTTGACGATGCGGGGCCCTCGGTAGATGAGCCCCTGGTCGAACAGCTCCTTGAATGCCGTTCGGATGACCCGGACATAGGGCTCGTCAAGGGTGAAGCGCTCCCTGCTCCAGTCGCAGCTGGCGCCCAGGCGGCGCAGCTGCTCCACGATTCGTCCCTGATAGGTGCTGTACCAGGCCTCCACCCGACGGTTGAACGCCTCTCTGCCGATCTCCTCCTTGGAGCTTCCCTCCTGAGTGAGCTGGCGCTCGATCACGTTCTGGGTGGCGATCGCGGCATGGTCAGTGCCGGGCACCCAGCACACTTCGTAGCCACGCATCCTGTGGAACCGGCAGAGGGAGTCCTGAATGACCGCGTTCAGCGCGTGCCCCATGTGGAGGGCTCCGGTGATGTTGGGTGGCGGTAGCGCGACCGAGAAAGCAGGCTTGGTACTGCCGGAATCGGCGATTCCAAGCCTCAGCTCCTCCCAGCGTTGACGCCAGCGGACCTCCGCGACGGCCGGTTCAAAAGTTGCCTTCAATGGGCGCAGTCGACCCTAACGGGGTCCGACTGGCACGGCGCGCAGCTCACCGGCCACCTGCCGCGCCGCAGTCACCAGGTTGCGCACAGACGGGTCCACCTCGGCCCACCCACGCGTCTTCAGGCCACAGTCTGGATTCGCCCAAAGTCGGTCGGAGGGGATGACCAGTGCGGCAGCCCGCAGCCGTTCCGCCAGCTCCTCGGTGGTGGGCACGACAGGAGAGTGGATGTCGTATAGGCCCGGACCAACCTCGTTGGGATAGCCTGCCTTGGCAAAGGCCTTGAGCAGCTCCGTGCCCGATCTGGCTGCCTCAATGTAGAGGGCATCGGCGTCGAGTTCGGCGATCGCATCCATGATGTCACCGAACTCGGAATAGCACATGTGGGTGTGGATCAGCACCGCTTCGCTGGCAGACCCAGCGGCGAGGCGGAAGCTGTCGACAGCCCATCGCAGATAGGCTGACTGCTCCGACCGCCGAAGCGGCATCGCCTCGCGCAGAGCCGGTTCGTCTATCTGAATGATTTGAATGCCGGCCGCCTCCAGGTCGGCCACCTCCTCACGCAGCCCGAGAGCAATCTGGAAGCAGGTTTCGCTCCTCGGCACGTCATCGCGCGGGAATGACCATTGGAGGATGGTGACCGGTCCGGTGAGCATCCCCTTGACCGGCTTGTTGGTCAGCCGCTGCGCGAAGGTCGCCCACGCTACCGTCATGGGCAGCGGCCGCACGACGTCTCCGAAAATGATCGGCGGCTTGGTGCAGCGGGAGCCGTACGACTGCACCCACCCACCCTGGGTGGTGGCGATCCCATCCAACTGCTCGGCAAAGTACTCCACCATGTCATTGCGCTCCGGCTCCCCGTGGACCAGGACATCGAGACCGACCTCCTCCTGGAAGCGGATCACTCTGCGCACCTCATCCTTGATTAGGGCTTGGTAGGTGCTCTGATCGATCTCTCCTTTGCGCAGCCGCGAACGCGCCTGACGGAGCTCCGCCCCCTGCGGAAAGGAGCCGATGGTGGTGGTCGGCAGCTCGGGCAGTCCGAGCCGCACCCTGGCTGAGGTGCGGCGCGCCTCTGAGGTGCCCGGCCGCAGGAGGTCGGCGGGGCTGACCGCCCGAAGCCGCTCCGCAACCTGTGGATTTGCGCGCATTGCCGAGGACCGCCGTCGGGCCGCAATTGTGCGCAGCCGGTCCAGCCCCACTGCTGTCGGACCCTCAGGAGACAGTCCTGCGGCCAGGAGAGTCACCTCGGTCAATTTCTCCTTGGCAAACGCAAGCCATGAGCGGATTTCCGCCTCCAGGCCACCTTCCCCGTCGAGTCCAACGGGGACATGAATCAAAGAGCAGGAGGGGGCCACCATGAGGCGCTCCGGTCCGAGCTTCGATGCGGCCCGATCGATCGCCGCAAGAGCGGGCTCTGGATCTGTGGTCCAGACGTTGCGACCGTCCACCAGACCGAGTGACAGCATGATGCCGTCAGGCGCGAGTTCGAGGGCGCCCTCAAGGTCTTGCCGGCCTCGAATGAGGTCCAGGTGCAAGCCGTCGACCGGAAGCATCAGCGCAGCCTGAAGGTTGGGCCCCAACCCAGCAAAGTACGACGCAATCAGAGTCTTGCCCCCAGGCGCCGCCCGGCGAAGGTACGCATAAGCGTTCTCCATCGCCTCGAGCACCTCCACCGGCGCATCCTGGGCAAGGCACGGCTCGTCGATCTGGACCCAGTGAGCGCCAGCCGCGAACAGCTGGCGCAGGAGCTCGGCGTAGACCGGAAGCAGCCGGTCCAGCAGCGCCAGCGCCGAGAATCCCGGCTCAGATACCTTCGCAAGCTGCAGGAAACTCACGGGACCAAGGAGCACCGGTCTGGTCTGCACCCCCAGTGACAGCGCCTCCTGGAACTCCTCCACAGGCTTGCGGGAGAGCAGCTCGAAGGTCTGCCCGACGCTGAGCTCAGGCACCAAATAGTGGTAGTTCGTGTCGAACCATTTAGTCATGTCCAGAGCCGCCACCTCCCCCTCGGCGGTCTCGGCCCCTCTGGCCATCGCGAACATGAGGTCGAGCTCATCGCCGCCAGCCATGGGCTGGAAGCGGGGCGGGACCGCCCCCAGCGTCAGGCAGAGGTCCAGCACGTGGTCGTACAGGGAGAAGTCCCCACTGGGGATGTGATCGATGCCGGCCTCCTGTTGGAGGCGCCAGCGAGAGGCCTTGAGGGCCCCGGCCCGACTCAGCAGTTCGCCGCGGTCCAGGCGGCCACTCCAGTAAGCCTCCAGCGCCCATTTCAGTTCGCGCGACCCTCCGATTCGCGGGAATCCAAGGTTGGCCGAGATCAGGCGAGGTAGGCGGGATGGAGACATGGTCAGATGATCTTCCTGGTGATGGCCCCGCTCGGCCCTCAGGGCGCGCGGTCGAAGCCTGGCTGCTGGGTCTTCAAGTCTACCTGCCGCGCAGCACCTCCAGTCGCGGACAGAGGGGTGGGGCAGGTCTCAGGCAGTGGCAGCCTGGGGCTCGTCGTCAGAATAAAGGTCAGGCTCCCTGGACTCGAGAATGGCGCGCTCGGTTATCACACACCGCTTTATCTCCGGATGCGACGGAACCTCGAACATGCTGCCGAGCAGAACCGCTTCCAAGATGCTCTTCAGCCCCCTGGCTCCGGTGCCGAGGGCGAGCGCCTGGGCGGCTATGGCCTTGAGCGCGGCCTCTTCGAAAATCAGATCTACCTCATCCAGGGCGAAGAACTTCTGGTACTGCTTGACGAATGCGTTCTTCGGCTCGGTCAGGATGCGGGCGATGTCCTCCTCGTCCAGGCTCTGCAGCGCAACCACGATCGGGAGTCGCCCCACGAACTCGGGGATGAGCCCGTAGCGGAGCAGATCCTGCGCCTGCAACTGTTGCAGAATCTGGGTGCTTTCCTTGGTGCGCCGCCCTCCGGGATCGCTGCTGAAACCGATCGTCCGATGCCCAACCCGCTGCTCGATCAGACGCTCCAGTCCTTCGAAGGCCCCGCCGCAGATGAAGAGGATGTTTCCGGTATTGATCTGGATGAAGTCCTGATGAGGATGTTTGCGCCCGCCCTGGGGCGGAACGTTCGCGACCGTCCCCTCAAGAATCTTCAACAGCGCCTGCTGAACCCCTTCGCCAGACACGTCGCGAGTGATGGACGGGTTGTCGGACTTGCGAGAGATCTTGTCGATCTCGTCAATGTAGATGATGCCCCGTTCCGCCCTGGCTATGTCAAAGTCGGCCGCCTGAATGAGCCGCAGCAGGATGTTCTCCACATCCTCGCCGACATATCCCGCCTCCGTCAAAGAGGTGGCATCTGCGATCGAGAAGGGCACATCAAGAATCTTGGCCAGGGTCTGGGCCAGCAGCGTCTTGCCACAGCCGGTTGGGCCGACCAGCAGAACGTTGGACTTCTGCAGCTCCACCTCACTGGTGTCGCGGGCGCTGTTGATCCGCTTGTAGTGGTTGTAGACCGCGACCGAAAGCACCTTCTTAGCTTGGTCCTGGCCCACCACGTACTGGTTCAGAGAGTTCCAGATCACCTGGGGATTGGGGACGACATTGGTCCGGGGCCGCCGAGCCGCCGGCCCTTTCGTCTCCTCTTCCAAGACCTCCTGGCAAAGCTCGATGCACTGATCACAGATGTACACCCCAGGCCCGGCGATCAGCTTGCGGACCTGCTCCTGGCCCTTGTTGCAAAACGAGCACCGAGTGTGGCGGCGGCGATCCTCGCGCTCGGTCATGCCGCGTCCCCTCCACCCAGAGGGTGCACCCGCCGCGCCGCCTCCCCCACACAACGTCGACAGATGGCCACCTGGCGCCCCCCCGGTCGGACTTCCGCCGCCACCGCCAGAGCGATGCTGCCACAGAAGTCACAGCGGGCGCCGAACCCGCTCACCAGTCGAAGCACATGACGAAGCTCCTGTCGTCTGCCACTCCGGCGGCTCCTGGCGATCTCATTGGACTCTGTCATCACCACTCCCGTCAGCGGGTGGACGGACCTACCTCTGCAGCCTCCGTAGGCTTCGTCTCCGCATCTGCCACAGCCGCTTGCGGCTTGCCGGGGACGGCCTCTCCGGCCGGCCGCTCCTTGGTGAGGATGTGATCGATCAGACCGTACTCTAAGGCCTCCTCGGGGGACATGTAGAAGTCCCGGTCAGAATCCCTGGTGATCTGATCCACCGGCTTGCCGGTGTGCTGGGCGAGGATCTGGTCGATGGTCCGGCGCAGGCGAAGGATCTCCTGCGCCTGGATCTGGATGTCGGAAGCCTGCCCCTGGAATCCCCCGCTCGGCTGATGCATCATGATCCGGGTGTTCGGCAGGCTAAACCGCTGACCCTTTTCCCCGCCCGCCAGCAGGACGCAACCGAAGGAGGCCGCCAGCCCCATGCAGAAGGTGCTGACCCGGGGCTTGATGTACTGCATCGTGTCGTAGATCGCAAGCCCCGCAGATACTGAGCCACCAGGACTGTTGATGTAGACGCTGATGTCCCGCTCCGGATCCTCGCTCTCAAGGTAGAGCATCTGGGCCATGACCAGATTGGCGATCTGGTCATCGATCGCGGTGCCAATGAAGATGATCCTGTCTTTCAAGAGCCGAGAGTAGATGTCAAAGGCTCGCTCGCCCCTGGTGGTGGTCTCGACGACCATCGGAATGAGGGCCATGATCTCCTCCTGGACTTTTCGGGAACTCAGATTCTGGGCCCGCCCGGGCCTGCTAGGCGAGTATACCCGCGGGGCGGAAATCAACCCTCAGGAGCGCTCGGAGCTGTCTCCCCACTGCTGGCCAGCCCGATTAACAGCTCCCGTGCCCTGCCCACCGCCAGCTCACGACGAATCGGCGGCCCCAGCCGGTCCCTAGCGGCAGCCGAAGTGCCCTTGGGCAGGATTTCGGCCAACGCGACCTTGAGTTCAGTGTCGGTGATGGAGATTCCCTCGCGCTTGGCAACTTCACCCAGGGCCAGGTCGAGTCGGACCGACTCGACCGCCGCTTGTCGGCGCTCACCGCGTAGCTGCTCAAGACTGCTCCCCTGGGCCTGCAAAAGGGCCTCCAGGGTGAGGCCGGCCTCCGCGAGTCGCCGCTCTAGGCTCTGGACCTGGTTGTCGATCTCGGCCTGGATCATCGCCTCCGGGACTTCCATCTTGGCTATCCCTAGCAGTGCCTCCATCACCGCGTTCGCCTGGTCTCGGTCGGCCTCAACTGCCTGCTCGGAAGCGATCTGCTCCCGAATGAAGTCCCGCAGCTCCTCCAGCGTCTCACCGTGGCCCGCGATCGCTGCCAGGTTGTCGTCGAGCGCCGGGAGCTCCTTGGCCTGAATTCGCGTGACCTCCGCGGTGATCACCACGAGCTCACCGCGGAGCTCCTCGCGCGCGTATTCCTCAGGAAGAGTGAGTGTGATCTCGACCGGGTCGCCACCAACTGTCGCGCCCAGCAGCTGCTCCGCCATCCCGGGAAGGAGTTCGCCTCGCTCAAGGTCCAGCGTCTGGGCCTGGCCCGGTGTGCCAACCACATCGTCGCCGTGGCGCATGGTCAGATCAGCGGTCACGACATCCCCTGCCTGGACGCCGCGATCTCCGGCGTCGATCAGCTGGGCATAGCGCTGCCGAAGGGCTTCGAGGGTGCCGCTGATGTCCTCGTCCGCGACATCTTTACGAGCAACCGCGACCCGGATATCGTGGTAGTCACCCAGGGTCACATCCGGCCGGATCCCGACGGTGGCGACGAACCGAAAGGGAGTTCCCCGCTCGAGCTCCGCCTCGCCGACCCTCGGCTGAGCGACGGGGTCAAGCTCAGCTTGCCGAACGGCTCGCTCGTAGAGCTCCGGCAGTAGAATGTCGACCGCCTCGTGCTGCACTGCGGACCAGCCCACGGCGCGCTCCACCACTGACGCAGGAGCCTTGCCCGGACGGAAGCCGGGCAGCCGGATCTGGCCGGAGAGCTGTCTCAGCGCCCGACTGATCGCTCGATCCACCTCCTCAATTGGAGCCACCACCGTGAGCTTGGCCTCGGAGCCAGGCAGCCGCTCAATCTCCACTTCCAGCTCCGGGGCGTCAGTCACAGATGGGGTCATGATCCTCTCAACCTTGAATAGATGTGGTACACGGCGGTGGTGCGCGGACCGAGGGTCGAACTCGGACGGGTTACCCCACGGGGTTCTAAGCCCCGCGCGTCTGCCAGTTCCGCCATCCGCGCCGACCGTTTGCGGCGACGCCGCAGCGCGCGCCCGAGTATAGCCATTTCAAGCTGAGGCGGCGACTCTTGTTCGCGGGTTTCGGTGAATCGACGCGACGATCGAGGTGACACCGACCGAGCTGCGCTGCGTTACTGACGGTGGGAGAGGGAGCGTCGCGACGGGGCGCAAACCGACGCATTCTCCCCGAGACCACTTCACCAAGGAGGTTTCTAAGGTGTCCTACCTGATCGAGAAGACCCCACCCAGTTCCCGGCCCGGGATCAATCAAGACCAAGCTGCGGATCCAGCCGCAGCTCCTGATCAAACCACCCAGCGCTCAGACCCGACCGTGGCCCAACCATCGGGAGCGTCGACGGAGGCTCCTTCCACTGGCACGGGAGCATTCGGCGCGCCTACCGCGGTGGCCCAAGGACCCCAGGAGCCGGGGGGCGTTGCTGGGGCGGCAAGCAAGTCCGGAGTGGCGCCTCCTCCCGCAGCCGTCGGCGTGGGCGTCGGCGACGCCAATGTGGGTCAAAGTGACCACAAATCCGGCCGGACGCGGGGGGTGGGAGCGAGGCTGTCGCGCAGCTACCGGCTGCGCGAACTCGTGTGGCTGGCAGTGCTGGTGGTGGATGCCTTCCTCGCGCTCGACTTTCTCTTCCGGGCGATCGCAGCCACTTCCGATGGCTTCGTGTTGATTGTTCTGCGCGTTGGGAACGCCCTGGCGTCCCCATTTGCCGGCCTTTTCAGCAATACGACAGCAGTGGTGGGGAGGACGAGCTTTTGGTCGGCGGTCCTAGCAATCGTCATCTACTCCCTGGCTGCCTGGGTTGTCACCCGCTTCATCACTTTGCTGGCGGGACATAGCAAACGCCGAGCCGTTTGACCCCCCGCAGATAGTCCGGCCGCAGCAGGCGAACTGAGCATGTTGCTTGACCTGCTGTTGGCCAGCGCCTTCATCTTCGTTGCCACAACCTTGGCGGCGGTGCTCCCGGGCGCACTCCGCGCCCCAGGGCCCCTGAGCGTGGGCCTGGGGACGCTTGCCTTGGCAGCCGCTGCCTGGGCGACAATTGCCATTGTCCACGACGCCCAAACCACCGTCGCAGCTGGCTTGGCCGTGCTGCTACTGACGGCTCTAGCCCGTCCGGCAGTGCGCGGGTGGAGCTGGCTGGCGGTTGAGCTGATGGTTTCGGCCGCCGGGTCATTCTGTCTCTACCTCTTGCACTCCGTGGGCGTGACGATCGCCCAAGCTGTCAGCCCGCGGCTTGCGCCGTGGGTGCTTACCGGATCCCTACTGATAGTCGTAGGTGAAGCCTGCGCCATGGGGCTGGCACTCTCATATCTCTTCGAAATCCTGGATGTGCTTGGTCGCCGCAAGCCCGCGGCAGTCGAGCTTCCGGAAGCGCCGCCCGGGTGGGACTGGCCCAGGGTGGCCATCCAGGTGCCAATGTACAACGAGCCGGTGGAATTGGTGCGCGAGACTTTGACAGCCCTGAGCCAGCTCGACTATCCAAACTTCGTCGTCCAAGCGGTGGATAACAACACCAAGGACCCTACCGTGTGGCGCCCGATAGCGGACCTGTGCGGTGAGTTGGGTGACCGGTTTCAATTCATCCACCTGGACCCTTGGCCTGGCTTCAAGGCGGGTGCGCTCAACGAGGCGACGCGGGGCTTGCCGCCGGACGTGGAGGTCATCGGGATCGTCGACGCCGACTATTTGGTCCGCCCTGGATTCCTCCTTGCCACCATCCCGTACTTCAGCGATCCCCGCGTCGGGTTCGTCCAAACTCCCCAGCATTACCGGGACTGGGAGGACGACCGATATCTCAGGGGTATCTTCCACAGCTATCGATACTTCTTCGACATCACCATGCCCGCCCGGGCCAACCGAGACGCCATCATCTTCTGCGGGACCATCGGCCTGATTCGACGCTCGGTTCTGGACGAGATCGGGGGCTGGAACGAGGCGTGCATCACCGAAGATGCCGAGGCCAGCCTGCGTATTCTTGGAAGCGGGTACCGCGGGGTTTACCAGCAGATCGCCTGGGGTGCGGGGCTGCTGCCGCTCACCTTTGACGGCCTGAAGAAGCAACGCTTCCGGTGGGCTCTTGGGGGGATCCAGATCCTCCGCCAGCACTGGCGGGAGCTGCTGCCACTCACCCCGCACCGACTCGAGTTAACTCGCGCGCAGCGAACCCACTACCTAGTCGGAGCTATCCAGTAGTTCGGCGACGCCGTCTTGGGAGCCTTCATGGCCTTGCTGCTGGGAACCGCAATAGCCACCGCCGCTCACGACCGACTCCCCCTCGCCCAGATCACCGGTGCGGCACTGGCCATCCCGCTACTGTTCCTGGTCTTCGGGCTTTTGAGAGCGGTGTGGGCCTTGAAGGCGAGTGGGAGCATCCCCTGGGGCGACGCTGCCAGCGCGCTGCCTGTCTGGTTCGCCCTCAGTTGGACCGTCACCATGGCGGACGTTAGGGGCTTACTCGTCTTCCGGGCGCGATTCCTGCGGACCCCAAAGCGGCGGCAAGGAATCAGCAGTTGGGCGCAGGCGCTTCGCTCCGCCCGCTTCGAGACAACCCTAGGGACTGTAGCCGTGTTAGCGGCTCTCGCGATGGAGGTCCGAGCGCTCAGCGTGACGACCACCATCTTGGCCCTTCTACTGCTGTTCCAGGGATCGGTTTACTTGTGCGCCCCCTAGGCTAGCTTCGCAGCCGAGGGGATCCAGCTCACCCCACTGCGACGGATTTACCGGGACTCGGCTCAGAGCACCGGCGAGCGCTCAGAGGGGCGTTCCAGCGTGGCCGCGGTCCCCTTAGCGCTGGCCTTCACAGCATTTGCAGGTCTCATCGCAGCCTTCGCCGCAGTCAGTCCCCCCGGCTCACAGCCGTTTCAGGGACACTTAGCATCTGGCTCCCAGCCCGGTCTGCTGGGGGTTGGCCCCGGCCCCAGCCCATCTCCCAGAACCAGCAGCTCCCCTCCGGATTCCCCTTCAGTCAGCCCGAGCGCCTCGGCCAGCGCCTCGAGGAGCCCAAGCGCCCAAGCCAGTCCATCTCCGAAGCCCTCGCCGAGTGGCGCTCCGACACCTACTCCGAGTTAACCAGGGAGTCCTTACCGGAGGACTATCGGTTGCCTACTCCCTCGACAGCCAGCCCGCCCCGCGCTAGCATGGCCGTGTCAGAACCGCCGGGCGCGAGCGCTCGCAGAGGGCCTTCGGGCGCCAGGAGGAGTGTCTATTGAACAGTTTGGACGCGATCACCGCTACCAGCCCCGCGGCCAGAGAACTCGTCGCGAAAATAGAAAAGAAGGCGCTTCAACTCTCTGCCTTGCTGCGGGAGCTCGATAACCACCCTATCCCCTTCGACGACTCCCTCCGCGAGGAACTCGCCGCAGTCCTCGACCAAGTCGGCTGTCGCATCGCGGCCACCCGGGTGCTCGAGGACCAAGCCGGACGCAGGTTCGATCCCTGAACCACGGGCACGCCCGTCCCAGCGGTTAGAATCGGGGTCGTGAGCGCCCATAGCTCAGCCCGGATAGAGCACCAGACTACGGATCTGGGTTTGCGGGGGTTCAAATCCCTCTGGGCGCACCACCCTCACTTTTGAGATGAGGGACTGGGCTTGGGGCCATTGTGGGACTCCCTGGAGCTCAGGCGATCTCTACCGCCACCCGGAACAACCTGGCACGCCAGTAAGGCGAATGTGAGGCTCGCACCTGTTGGCCTGAATCACCTTTCGTCGCTCCGTAAGGCTCGTCAGTTGGACGAGTGCACCTCACGACTTCGGGACCCACCCAAGCTTGTTACGCTCCAGGCGACAGGACGCCGGAAGCTTCTTCGAAGCCCAAGACGCCCAGGTGGCGCGCTGCCTGCGCCGCCGGCCCAGGCTGGGCCCAACTACCAAACCGCACACCCACCCGGTGCCCTTGCGACGCCGGGCCCTCTCCCCGCCCGCGGCAGCCGCGGTCAACGGCCAGCGTCCGGAGGGGGGTGCTCCCCAGGTCGCTGTCACCTCGACACCCGGCCAGGGCACCAGTGCGCAACCCTACCCCACTCAGGCACCGGCCCCGATGGGTGTCACTCGGGCGCGGCTTCCACGACAACGCCCATGCCACCGCGGTCGTCCCTCATGGCGCCTTCGGTCCCAAGGCCCTCGGATACGCCCCGCTTAGAGTCGCTTGGAGTTGCAGAGACGCTGTGTGTCAGCTCCATGACCAAGGCAATCCCCATCAGGGGGGCCTGGATTGCGGCGGCCAGGAGGGCCACCGCACCTAGGAGCGCGAAACTGGCCATATTGGGCCCCGGCCAGAGCGTCATCCACAGGTGACCCGCCAGTGCCCCGACGACCGTCCCGACGCTCAAGGTGGGAGTGAAAAGACCGCCGGTGGCACCACTACGAAGGCAGGCCGAGGTCGCCGCCGGCTTGAGGAGCATGAGTGCGAGCAGAGTGAGCAGACTCGCGGATCCGGTGAACGCGAATTGGGCCAGGTCGGCCCCGTTCCCCAGTAGGAGAGGGTAGGCAATCGCGAGGCAGCCAAGGGCTGTGAAGACCCCGAAAGGCTGGATGAGCAGGAGACGACCCTTGGGGCGGTGGTCGCTTGCCTAGGTGATCATCCGCACGTACCCGGCCGAGGCGACGCCCACAAGCGGCCCCAGCAGCAACGCGAACTGAAGTGGCCCTACCAAAATAGACAGGTACCTAAGCTGGACTCATCGAGTAGAACCGAAGAGGACAGAAATGGCAGGAACGACGAGACGGAAGTTCACCGCCGAGTTCAAGGCCGAGGTGGCGGTGGCCGCCCTGAGGGGT
>DATLQZ010000116.1:0-46446 GCA_035534915.1 Candidatus Dormiibacterota bacterium | reverse complement strand
CCCAAGGTGGCCAAGTTGCTGCGTGATGCCGAGTCCGACATCCTCAGCTACCTCGCCTTTCCTCCAGAGCACTGGCGCTCGATTCGGTCCACCAACGCTCTGGAACGAGTCAATGCGGAGATTGACCGCAGGGCCAAGGTGGTCGGGATCTTCCCCAACTCAGCTTCGCTGCTACGACTCTCAACCGCGGTCCTGCAGGAGCAGCACGACGAGTGGCAGGACGGCCGCTGTCACTTCTCCCTCCAGTCCATGGCCCGACTTGACCCCAACTCCGACCCTCTCCTCACCAACCCTCTCACCGCTGGGCTGGCTGCCTGATGTCCATCACCCCAAGAGCTATTCGCTTTTACACCACTCCGCGGGACTTGACTGTTTTCACGGCTATAGGGTGGCCCGAGGGCCGGATCGGTTCGATGAGGTTCCGAGACAGCTGACCCATCTTTTTAAGAGCCCATTTCTGACCGGTCAGCTGCCGCGGCCCCAAATGTGACCGCGTTCAACAGATCCGCCGGAGCCCCTCTTTACAAGTCCTTTACGACCTCCCGCCCCTCCTTGGCACGCCTTTGACGCCCACGCTGGGAGCCTGGGGACATGGCAGACTTGATAGCAGCTCTGGGCACGGTGCTCTTCGCGGTGTTGGGTCTAGCGGCGATCCGCTGGCTGGAACGGGTCTGATGGTCGTTCACATTGCCTTGTTGGGGTTGGCGGTGGCCCTGTTTATCTATCTCGGGTTTGCCATGTTCAAGCCGGAGGCATTCTGAGTGGGTCACTTTCTGATCACCTGCCTGGCACTGGTGGTGGTGCTCGGGCTGGCGTGGCGTCTCCTGGGCGCCTACCTGGTGGCGGTCCACACCGGTCGAGTCAAATGGTTCTCTTTTGCGGAACGCCCTATCTACAAGCTTTTGGGGGTGAAGTCGGACCAGGAACAGAGCTGGCAGCGGTATGCCACCTCCTTGGTCATATTCTCCGGAGTCTCGATCCTGGCCACCTACTTGGTGCTGCGTCTCCAGTCAGAGCTGCCATTCAACCCCCAACACCTGGGAGCCGTGCCGGCTGCCCTTAGCTGGAACACCGCAGTCTCGTTCGTCACCAACACCAACTGGCAGAACTATGCCGGTGAGACGACCATGTCGTCCCTCAGTCAGATGGTGGCTCTGCAGGTGCAGCAGTTCGTCTCTGCGGCCGTGGGGATGGCCGTCGCAATTGCTCTGGTTCGCGGCTTCGCGCGTCGCGGCGAGCAGACGATCGGTAACTTCTGGGTCGACACGGTGCGGGGCTCTCTCTATGTGCTGCTCCCGATCGCCTTCCTTGCGGGCCTCATCTACGTAGCCCAAGGGGCGGCGCAGACGCTGAACGGTCCCGCGCTAGTTCACGACTCACTCAACGGGGTGACCCAGCTCATCCCACTGGGTCCCGTCGGCTTCATGGAGGCGATCAAGCAACTAGGCACAAATGGGGGCGGATTCTACAACACCAACAGCGCGGTTCCATTTGAGAACCCTACGGCGCTGACCAACTTCCTCTCCATCGCGCTGGTGCTGGCCATTCCCGTGGCGTTGACCTACACCTTTGGCAAGATGGTTGGCTCCCTGCGCCAGGGAGTGGCCCTGCTCGCCGCGATGGTGGTCATCTTCGGGATCTGGACCTCTTTCACCGCCTTCGCCGAGGCGCAGCCGAACCCGGCTGTGGCTGCAGCTGGCCTGACCAGGCAGCCCACCGGCAACATGGAAGGGAAAGAGGTCCGCTTCAGTAGTTTGAACTCCGCTCTGTTCGGAGTCGCCTCCACCCAGACGTCGACCGGGTCGGCCGACTCAGCGTACGACTCCTTCAACCCCATGGGGGGCTTTGGACTGCTGACCGGGATGATGCTCGGTGAGGTCACCCCAGGCGGAGTTGGCAGCGGCCTTTACACGATCCTCCTCGACGCGATCGTGGCGGTGTTCATTGGGGGTTTGATGATCGGCCGAACCCCCGAGTACCTGGGCAAGAAGATCCAGGCCCGGGAGGTCAAGCTGGCCAGCCTGGGAGTCCTAATCATGCCCGTCACGGTCCTTGTGGTCACCGGGATAGCCACCGCGCTGCCGGTGGGGCGAGCGGGGGCCTTCAACTCCGGTCCGCACGGCTTCACCGAGATCCTCTATGCGCTGACCTCTCAGGGGAACAACAACGGATCGGCCTTCGGTGGGCTGAACGGCAACACCATCTTCTACAACGTGATCGGCGGCATAGACATGCTGATCGGGCGCTTCGGAATCATGATCCCGGTCCTGGCGCTGGCAGGTGCACTAGCCGCTAAGCAGGTTGTTCCAGCCTCCTCCGGGACCTTCCGCACCGACAATCCCATGTTTGTCGTGCTCCTCTTGGGGGTGATCCTGATAGTCGGGGGGCTCACCTTCTTCCCCGCGGTGTCGTTGGGACCGCTGGTCGAGCAGCTCAGCCACGGGAGGTTCTTCTGATGGGCGTCACCTCTCCGCTGTCCGCGCCGCCGACCCCCGATTCCGGACCAAGGTCAACGGCCAAGGCTCGACGCCTCTTCGACGGCCCCATCCTCCTGCAGGCGCTGATCGCTGCTGTGGTGAAGCTGGACCCCAGGGTCCAGCTTCGCAACCCGGTCATGTCCGTGGTGCTGGTCGGTACCGTCGTCACCTTCCTGGAGGCGATATTTCATCCCAGCGTCTTCAGCTGGAGCATCACCTTCTGGCTCTTCCTCACCGTGATCTTCGCGAACTTCGCAGAGGCGGTTGCGGAGGGCCGCGGCAAGGCTCAGGCGGACACCTTGCGCAGGATGCGGTCAGACACGCAAGCCCGTCGGGTCACCGGGGCTGGAACTGAGGAGACAGTCACCTCCGCTGACCTTCACCGAGGCGACTTGGTCGTCTGCGAGGCCGGGGACCTCATCCCCTCGGACGGGGAGATAACCGAGGGGATAGCGTCCGTCGATGAGTCAGCAATCACCGGTGAGTCGGCGCCCGTCATCCGCGAGTCCGGCGGCGACCGGTCCGCGGTCACCGGTGGCACCAAGGTCCTGTCGGACCGGATCGTGGTTCAGATCACCGCGGAACGCGGGAATACGTTCATGGACCGGATGATCGCGCTGGTGGAGGGAGCCAATCGACAGAGAACCCCCAACGAGATCGCGCTCACCATTCTCTTGGCGGCGCTCACCATCGTTTTTCTCCCGGTCGTGGTGAGCCTCTATCCCTTCGCGAAGTACGCGGGAGGATCAGTCTCGGTGGTCATTCTGGTGGCGCTGCTGGTCTGCCTCATCCCGACCACCATCGGCGCCTTGCTGTCCGCCATCGGGATAGCCGGAATGGACCGCATGGTGCAACGCAACGTGCTGGCAATGAGCGGGCGAGCGGTGGAGGCGGCTGGGGATGTCCAGACTCTCCTCCTGGACAAAACCGGCACGATCACGCTGGGAAACCGGATGGCCTCCGCATTCATTCCGGTAGGGGGGCATCGTGATCGCGACCTTGCTCAGGCGGCCCTGCTCTCTTCGTTGGCGGACGAGACCCCCGAGGGTCGATCGATCGTGGCCTTCGCCCGTGACCGGTTCGAGATCTCCGACAGCGCGCCCACCGCCGAGAGCACCTTCGTTCCCTTTTCGGCCGCCACCAGGATGTCAGGCCTCGACGTCGGCGACCGCAAGATTCGCAAGGGCGCCGCCGAAGCGGTTCGCCGCTGGGCGGAGGAGCGCGGCGGAACTCCGCCTTTGGAGTTGAGGGAGGTGGTCAACCGGATCGCGGAGGCCGGATCAACCCCGCTGGTGGTCGCGGATGGTGGCGACCTGCTCGGAGTCATCGAGCTGAAGGATGTCATCAAGCCCGGCATCGCCGAGCGCTTCGCGGAGCTCCGGAAGGCCGGCATCAGAACAGTGATGATCACGGGCGACAACCCCCTCACCGCGGCCGCCATCGCCCGCGAGGCCGGAGTCGACGACTTTCTCGCAGAGGCGACCCCTGAGACCAAGATGGCACTTATCCGGCAGGAGCAATCCGGCGGAAAGCTGGTCGCCATGACTGGCGACGGCACCAACGACGCGCCCGCTCTCGCTCAGGCCGACGTGGGTGTGGCCATGAACACCGGGACCACCGCCGCCAAGGAGGCCGGAAACATGGTGGACCTTGACTCCAATCCCACCAAGCTGATCGAGGTGGTGGAGGTCGGCAAACAGCTTCTGATCACCCGAGGCGCACTCACGACATTCTCCATCGCCAACGATGTGGCCAAGTACTTCGCCATCATCCCGGCACTGTTTGCGGCCACCTACCCCCAGCTGGAGGCGCTCAACATCATGCGCCTGCACAGTCCGCAGAGCGCCGTTTTGTCGGCGGTCATATTCAACGCCCTGGTGATCGTGGCGCTGATCCCCCTGGCGCTGCGCGGGGTGCGGTGGCGGCCCTCCGGGGCCGCTTCCGTGCTGCGCCGCAACGTCCTCATCTACGGCGCCGGCGGGATCATCACCCCCTTCATAGGGATCAAGCTAATAGACCTCCTCTTGACCGCCATCCACCTCTACTGACACCAAGGAGTCGTCTGCAGATGCTAGCCCAACTGCGCGGAGCGATCGTTCTATCCCTGATTGCCATAGTCCTGTTCGGGGTGGGCTATCCGTTGGCAGGGACGGCAGTCTCCCAGCTGCTCTTCAATCACCAGGCGAACGGCTCCTTGGTCAAAGGAGGCTCTACCCTGGTCGGTCAGAGCTGGTCCAGCCCAGACTGGTTCCACGGAAGACCCGACGCTGATAACCCACTGGTCGCCAACCGCAAGCCCGGCTCATCCGGCGCATCCAACCTCGGACCCAGATCGGAGGCGCTCGTCCAGCAAACCCGCAAGCTCATCGCCTACTGGCACAGTCAAGGGGTTAATCCGACCACCGACCTGGTAACCACCTCGGCAAGCGGGTACGACCCGGACATCACCCCCGCCGACGCCCTGGCGCAGATTCCCATGGTCTCCCGGGCGACCGGCATTTCGCCGGCCCGGCTGCGAGAGTTGATCAGACGCGAAACCCAGGGTCCGGAACTTGGGTTCCTGGGGCCATCCTACATTGACGTCCTCCAGCTCAACCAGGCACTGGCTGCGATGCGCTGAGCGGCTGCGGCAGCAGCTCTCCGCCCAAGATGTGAATGTCGGTGTCCCGTGCCAACCGGATCACCTCTAGCGCCACCGGCTTCTCCCAAGGCATCCGGCGGCGCACCCTGGGCGCCGGCATGATGATAGTCGTCACCTGATGCGTCTCCGCCCATCCGACCAGGGACCGTGCCACCCCGCCCTGGTCTTGGATAGGCACCAGGCTCACCCCCTGGGCGGCTGCCAATTTGGACAGCTCCTCTATGGCCCCAGACTCGGCACGCTCTGGTCGGGGGGCCACGACGGTGACCAACACCACTACGGCATCTTCTCGCCGAGCCATCCGAATGCCGGCCTCAAGCAGCTTCCTGGCCAGCTCCACCCGCTGAGGGCGGAGCGCCACCGCGATGCGCTCCCGAACGGCCCACACTGTGTGGATCGCGTTGCTGGTGATATAGCGCTGGAGCCGCTGCTCGGTGTGAGACGCCACGCGCCGCAGCGCTGCCGCACGCAGCTCCTCCAGCAGCTCTTCCTGGAAAACACTGAGCGCCGCCGCTACCTCGGAGGAGGAGACGACCCAGGCGGACCGCACCCGCTCCCGCAGTTCAAGGGGTGGAATATCGACCAACTCGATTTCTTCAGCGCCGTCGAGCGCCGAGTCCGGGATCACCGAGGATCGTCCGTCGGAGTCGTCGCGGAAAGGCTCAAAGACCTCCCGCGCGACCTCGAATCCCGGCAGGTCGATGACCCCCAGTGTCCCGACCACATTGATCCCAGATTCCAGCAGTAGGCTGACCTGTTCGTGCCGGGAAACGTGAGTTGCAAGATCTGAGACCGCCAGGTCGTCAACGCAGACAACACTGGGATTCCGCCGCAGCACCGCATCGACATCAAGCCCGCCGGTGGGCAGTGCCGGGACCACTCGCAAACCGGATAGGAGGAGCTGCACCGACAGTCGATTGCGACCCCCTGTTGCCGCAACCACGACCTCGGCTCCCCGCCGCTGGCGGCGGCCGGCCTCCTCAAGCATCCGGGTGGTCTTCCCGACGCCAGGGGCGTAACCCAAATAGACGCGCAGGAGCCCTTTCACCCCCCGGCCCACTTCGGCATCTAAGTAGACCTCAGGATCCAGGCGTCGGTCGAGAGCGGCTCCCGATTTGGTGCCCAGCCGCCTGCCAATCACGTGGAGGTGCCGCTCGCCTAGTGCCTCCAGCAGGTGGACCACGAGTGCCTGCTGCCGGCCGCCCACCCTGGTTCCGGTAGGCGCCGCCACCACTAGATGGGTCGCCCCGGATCTGTCAAGCTCCGCAGCTATTCGTTCCAGGGAGCCGACGGCCGGACAGCGGCGAAACTCCACACCGAGGTCCTGCGCCAGAGCTTCTGCTGAGGTCAAGGCGACCTCTCCGTCGGAACCCTCCTCCAGAGCCAGGACGGTAACCGCCGCGGAGAGTCGTCTGCCCATCCTGACTCCCCTGCGGATGAGGCCCTGGGCGGTATGGTCGGGCCGCGCCAGAATCATCACCCGGTCATAGGAAGAGGGCGCTGCGGCCGAGGACCACTGGGCTCGCTGATGCTGGACGGTATAAAGCAGAGCCAGCTCGCGCAGAGCAGTCAGGTTCCCCTCGCGGAAGAAGCTCTGCAGCGCAACTTCCACGCGCTCAGCTGGGTAGACATTCCCGTGCCGCATGCGTTTGCGCAGCGCTTCCGGGGTTATGTCGGCCAGCCGCAGCTCCCTGGCGGAGTCCAGCACCGAGTCCGGGACCGACTCCCGCACCGCCACGCCAGTCACCTGCTCGACCACGTCTCTCAAACTTTCAATGTGCTGTATGTTCACGGTGGTCCAGACATCAATCCCCGCGGCCAGGATCGCCTCCACATCCTGCCAGCGCTTCTTGTGACGACTCCCGTCCACGTTGGTGTGGGCCAATTCGTCGACCAACGCCAGCTGGGGCCGCCGCGCCAGCACCGCGGCGAGGTTCATCTCCTCCAGGCTGATTCCCCGGTGGGCCATCACCTGGGGCGGTATCCGTTCCAACCCGACGGCCGCGTTCTCAGTAAGCGGCCTGCCGTAGGTCTGCACCCACGCCAGCACCACGTCGGTGCCTTCACCGAGCTCGCGATGCGCCTCCTCAAGCATGGTGTAGGTCTTGCCCACCCCTGGGGCTGACCCGAGAAACACCGTCAACGCACCGACGCTAGCCTGCACCAAGAGACTGCCTTGCTAAGCCGCGCGCTGAGGAATTTCGTCTCTTGCGACGGCAGAGCTGGAGCCGTTGCCGCACCGAAACCGGACCTGGGCTCTTGATACCATCCGACTACAAACTCTAGTGAGATCCATCCACCGATCCGAATTCTCGGCCCCGGGTCCCGGACGTGGCTCCAGCAGGACGCCGAACGCCAGCCCCGCGCGGGCCATCTGGGGAAGCCTAGCCACTGTCATCGGTCTAGTGCTCCTCACCGTCGGTCTGGTACACCTTGGCGTTCCTCGGCAACCCCAGGCGTACAGCTTCTTGTACCTGGCGGTCGTAGCCGTGGCCGCCGGCGCCGTCGGATTTTCAGCAGCGCTGGCGGGTTCGGTCGCCTCGGCCATCCTGGTCGACTTCTACTTTCTACCGCCTGTGGGCCACCTCACCATCTACTCTACAAATCAGACGGTCGGCTGGATCATCTTTCTTTTGGTGTGCCTAGGAGTCGCCGCCCTGGCTACCACCCGCCGGCGCCACCTGCTCGCGCTCCAGTCGATTGCCGGTGAGTTGGAGCAGCGCAACCTCACGCTGAAGCGGTCCGAGGTTGCCCTTGAGCAGAGCCTGGAGGCCCGGACCGAACTGGCTCGCACCGAGGCGGCCCTGGCGGCAACCAGACGCGCCGAGACCTTCCGGCGTGACTTACTGGCCACTGTCAGCCACGAGCTCAGGACCCCGCTCTCAGCGCTGCTCGGCTACAGCACGGCACTCGCAGAACACTCCCAAGCCGAGCGCCAAGGGCTGGAAGAGTACCCCGCCTTGATCGCCGCGGAGGCGCGGCGAATCGACCGGCTCATCGGAGACCTGCTCGAAATGGCGAGGATTGAGAGCGGCCAGCTCCAAGTGGAAAGTCAGGTGATCGACCTGGGGGAAGCGGCCAGGGAAGCTGCCCTGAGATGGGCCCAGAAGCTAGACGTGACCGTGTCCGCCCCCAGCACCCCAGTGCTGGTCTTTGCCGACTGGGACCGCGTCCAGCAGATTCTGGACAATGCCTTGCGGAACGTCACCGTCCATGCCGACATCGGCAGTGCCGAGGTGCTTGTGAACTCCCCTTCTGGCTCCCGGCGAACCGCTGCCGAGTGCCTGGTCCGAGACCGCGGCGTGGGCATTCCCTTGGAGGTTCGAACCAGGCTCTTCGAGCGCTACTCAGCAGCCGGGAAGACCGGTGGGCTGGGACTCGGGCTGGCCCTCAGCAGAGGCCTTGCTGAAGCGATGGGCGGGGCTCTGTGGATCGACAACCCCACCAACGGGGGAACTGAACTGCATCTGCTGGTGCCGCTTGCTCCGTCGGCGGCCCAGGAAACCGCCTCCCCGACAAAAGTAGCGCGATGAGCGGATCCGCCGCCCTCAATGCCAGCATCCTGGTGGTGGAGGATGATCCGGGGACTGGGCGATTTTTGAGCGACACCCTGACCAGCGGAGGCTACCGAGTCGCCAAGGTAGCGGACGGTCGAGGAGCGATGAATGCGCTGGGCCAGGCTCATTTCGACCTCGTGATCCTGGACCTTGGGCTGCCCGACATGGACGGTATGGATCTGCTCCGCACCATCCGCCAGTGGGACCAGATGCCACTGATCCTGGTCGTGAGCGCCAGGGGACAGGAGGCCGACAAGGTGTCGGCGCTGCGCGCCGGAGCCGACGACTACCTGGCCAAGCCGTTTGGGACCCAGGAACTACTGGCGCGGGTGGAGGCACGTCTGCGGCGACAGGAACAGGACCCTGTCGAGATGACGCTGGAGCTGGGCTCCCTGAGGATCGAGCTGGGCGCCAACCAGATCATTTTGAGAGGAGCGCGGGTACGTCTCACCCCAATGGAAAAGGGCGTCCTTCAGGACCTCATGCGCCATCGGGGCAGGGTCAGGAGCCATCGAGAGATCCTGAACGCCGTCTGGGGACCAGGGTTCACCTCCGAGCACGCTTATGTCCGCACCATTGTTCAGCGCTTGCGAGCCAAACTCGAACTCCAACCCGACGCCCCGGATTGGATAGTGACCGTCCCTGGGGTGGGATACCTGTTCCAGACGGCGCCGGAGCGGCCTCCCGTCGATCAGCCTCCGAGGTAGGACATCTCCACCTTGGGCCCGTCCGAGGAAGGCTTCCACTCGGCTCTCTCCTCCGAGTAACGGTCACGCCGATTGCCCCACAAAGCCCCGATCTCAGCGGCGACGGCAGCGTCGTCTCCGCCTCCTCTGAGCACCGGCCGGAGGTCCAGCCCACCCCTGGAAAAGAGACAGGTATGCAGCTTTCCGTCCGCGGACAGTCGAAGCCTGGTGCAGCTCTGGCAGAAAGGCGCCGTCACCGAGGTGATCATCCCCAGCTCTCCTGCGCCGTCAAGGTAGCGGTATCGACTGGCGACCTCGCCGGGGTAGCCCGCTGGTATCTCCTCGAGTGGCCACCGCTGCCCGATCGTCTTCACCAGTTCAGCGGCTGGGACCACCTGCTCCAACATCCATCCGTGGCTCTCACCGACATCCATGTACTCAATGAGCCTCAAGGCGTGCCCACGGGCCCGGGCAAACTCCGCCAGAGCCAGAATCCCTCGCTCGTTCACCCCTCGCTGGACGACCGCATTCAGCTTGATTGGAAGAAGCCCCGCGGCCGCAGCCGCGTCGATGCCTGAGATCACCTCGGCCAGTTCGACGCCGACCCCATTCATAAGACGGAAGGTCTCCTCGTCCACCGAGTCCAGGCTGACGGTGACCCTCTTGAGCCCGGCAGCGGCAAGATCGCTGGCGTAGCGGGCGAGAAGGGCCCCGTTGGTCGTCATGGCCAGGTCCTCGACCCCATCAATGGCCGCCAGCTGCTCGACCAAGCGCGGGAGGTCGCGCCTCAGCAGCGGCTCTCCCCCAGTGATGCGCACCTTGCGCACCCCAAAGTCAGACGCGATCCTGACGACCTTTGCTATCTCCTCGAAGCTCAGTACGTCCGCGCGCGGCAAGAACTTGAATCCCGGCCCAAAGGTCTCCCGGGGCATGCAGTATCCGCAGCGGAAATTGCACCGATCAGTGACCGAAACCCGCAGGTCCCGAAGGGGACGTCCCAGCCGATCCCGAACGTCTTGCATCGCGCTTGATCCTACGCCGATCCCGAACTCAACCAGCCGGGAGCGGCTGGCGTCAGGACGCCAACGCTCCCCGGATGGATTCCCGAACGGACCCCATGGTCTTCAAAACCGCGGTCGGCTCGTATCCCACATGTGCCATGCAATTGGCACACTTCGGGTTGTTGCCCCTGCCGTACTGGCTCCAGTCGGTGGTCTCCAGCAGCTCCTTGTAGGAGCCCACATAGCCATCGGCCAGCAAGTAGCACGGCTTCTGCCACCCGAAGACCGAATAGCACGGGATCCCCCAGGCGGTGCATGCAAGGTCAACCTTGCCTTCGAGGAAGTCCAGGAACATCGGCGAGTGATTCAGCCGCCACTTCTTGCGCCGACCGTCCGCAAAGGCCTCTTTGAAGATGGCCCTGGTCCGATCTGGGCCCATGAAGTGCTCCTGGTCGGGCGCCTTCTCATAGGCGTAGGCCGGGGAGATCTGCATGTTGTCGACCTCCAGGTCGTCGTTCAAGAAGTCCAGCACCTCACGGATCGACTTGGCGTCGTCCTGGCTGAAGAAGGTTGTGTTGGTGGTGACCCGGAAGCCACGCTGCTTGGCCTCCCGGACCGCCGACACCGCCTTGTCGAAGATGCCTTTGCGTGACACCGACTCGTCGTGGCGATCCCGAAGGCCGTCGATGTGGACCGACCAAGCGAAATAGGGACTGGGCTTGAACTGGTCGAGCTTCCGCTCCATGAGGATCGCGTTGCTGCAGAGATAGACGAACTTCTTGCGCTCCACGAGCGCCGCCACGATCTGGTCGATCTCCTTATGGATGAGCGGCTCCCCCCCCGCGATCGAAACCACTGGTGCGCCACACTCCTCAATCGCGTCAATGCACTGCTGGACGGTCAGGCGCCGACGGAGGATGTCATCGGGATGCTGGATCTTGCCACACCCCACGCACTCCAGGTTGCACTGGTACAGGGGCTCGAGCTGAAGCACTAAAGGAAACTGCTTGACCCCACGCAACCTCTGCGCCATCAGGTAGCCGCCCACCTTGACCTTCTGCCTGAGAGGAATGGACATCAACTTTCTCCTAGGCCCGCAGCGGCCCGAGTGTGCCGGTTCATTTAGGACTCTAAACCTTATTACAGTTGTAGAGTCAAGCTAGATGGCCCAGCAGACCCCAGCCAACACGGAGGCTGGCCCCCGCCTCAAGATCGGCGCGGCGTCCACCCTGACCGGTGTCACCCCGGGCCGGATCCGCCACTACCAGAGATTGGGGCTTCTCCAGCTAGCCCAGTCCGCCAGCGGGTACCGCTACTTCAATGCCACCGATCTGGTCCGCATCCTTCAGATCGACCTGCTGCGCAGCCTGGGGATGGGCTTGGAGGAGATCGCTGCATCACTCCCACGACAGGGGGTTCCAGGCACCCTGCGCGAGGCTCTCGATCGACACCGGCAGACACTGCTGGCCGAACGCGACCGTCTTACCGCTCTGCTGATAGCCGTGGAACGGGCGCTGGCGACCCCGGACGCTTCGGCGGAGTCAATCGCGGCATTCCTCGCCTCGGCGCACTCCACCCCGCGGGAGAGCCTGGGGATCTTTGGGCGGCTGACCACGCCGCTCTCCGACAGCGCCGCCACCAGCTGGGAGCGGATCCTGGGAGCGGGATTCGACCTCCCAGTGCCCGCGATCTTCGGGAGGATGCTTCTCCCCCACCAGGTGACCGAGGTGCTCGAACGGCTCGCATCAGCTGCCGGCAACGAGGAGCTGTTCACCCGCATCAAGCTCCTGGCCGCGGACATCCTCTCCCTCTCCTCCGATTCTCCCCCAGACCGGGCCGGCGCCCGCCGGGTCGCCTCGCAGTGGGTCCAGGGTTGGTCGGACCAACCGCTTCCAGACGCTGTGCAGGCGGCTCTCAACGAGACGGTGCCCCGGATTCGGGAGCTAGCGGTTCTGAATCAGGGATTCGAACTCTGGGCCGAGTCGATCTCACCCACGGCTGCAACGGTGCTCCGGCTCATAAGGGAGGAGTCCAGGTCCCATGGCCAGGTGGTCCTCGGAGTCCTCTTGGCCCACCGCCGGCGCCACCCTGCAGGTAACGGCACGTCCTGATCCGATACCCCCCTGGGGTATACTGAGTCAAACTCACACCAGGACACTTATGGCAGTGCTTTTGCACATCCTCGACCTGATCTGGAGGGGCCTCGACGAAGGCCTGAACATGCTCTGGGCCACCCTATGGGCCCTGACCCTGGGATTCTTGCTGTCCGGAGCGGTGCAGTCGTTCGTCTCCAAGTCGGAGATGCGCGGGCTGCTCGGAGACAGAAGGCCACTTTCACTGCTGCGCGCGACTGGCTTTGGAGCCGCCTCCTCGTCCTGCTCCTACGCCGCCTCGGCAATGGCCAAGTCCCTGTTCGCCAAGGGAGCTGACTTCGTGGCCGCGATGGTCTTCATGTTTGCCTCCACCAACTTGGTGATAGAGCTGGGAGTCGTGCTGGCAGTTCTCATCGGATGGCAGTTCACAGCCAGTGAGTTCTTCGGCGGCCTGCTGATGATCGGCCTGTTCGTGCTGGTGGCCCGCTTCACAATTCCCGACAGCCTGGTAGAACGCGCCCGCAACCGCCTCGCCGCCAGCGGGGACGACGTGGATGTTGGCGCTGTCTGTCTCGTAGCAGGCAATGGCGCTTCCGGCACGACCCCTGAAGTGCCCTGGGCCGAGCGCCTTCGCGATCGGTCGCGCTGGAGCGACGCCGCTGGGTACGCGACAGCAGACCTCACCATGCTCCGCAAGGAGATGGCCATCGGGTTCCTGGCCGCCGGCTTCCTGGCCGCCTTGGTGCCGAACTCGGTCTGGCAGGTGCTCTTCGTCAGCGGCCACGGCTTCTGGTCGTCGCTCGAGAACGCCGCCCTCGGACCCCTCATCGCCATGCTGAGCTTTGTCTGCTCAGTTGGTAACGTGCCCCTGGCGGCAGCGCTCTGGAAGGGCGGAATCAGCTTTGGCGGGGTGATCAGCTTCATCTTTGCGGACCTCATCACCGTGCCCCTGCTCCTGATCTATCGCCGCTTCTACGGGACCCGACTCACCCTGAGGATTCTCGCCTCGTTCTGGCTGGTCATGTCCGCCGCCGGTCTCATCACCCAGTACCTCTTCTCAGCCATCGGAGCCGTGCCGACCACCCGACCCCTCCAGATTGCTCAGGGAGCATTCGGATTTAACTACACAACCGCCCTCGACTTTGTGGCGTTGGTGGCTTTAGCGGTCACCTTTGCCGAGGCGCGACGCCGCAGGCATAGGGCGAGCGATCGCTTCGCCATCGATCCGGTCTGTGGAATGCAGATCGAGCGTGCGACCGCTCCCGCGACCCTGGGAGAGGGTGGCGCCACCGTCTTCTTTTGTTCAGACCGCTGTCTCAACAGATTCGCCTCAGGGCACCCCGAGCTGCGAAGGCCGCCAGCCGTGGACCGCCCAGAGACGAAGGATGCCGTGGCCATCGATCCGGTTTGCGGAATGACAGTGGACACCACCAATCCCAATGCCTTAAGTCAAACCAGCGATGGCAGCACCTGGTTCTTCTGCTCCCAGGGATGTGCCGACAAGTTCATGCGAGAGGGCAATTCCCGGTCGAATTCGGGGCTGCCCACAGGAGCGGGAAGCCGGTGACCGTCACGCCCGGTGGTGGGTTCGCACGGACTGGCTCACGTCGCGGGAGCTATCAAGCCAGCAAACAGGAACTGCTGCGACGGTTTCAGCGCATTTCGGGACAGGTCTCCGGGATCTCCAAGATGGTCGAGGAGGAGCGCTATTGTCCTGAGGTTCTGATCCAGATCCGCTCCGCGACCGCCGCTTTGGATCAGATTGGGTACCTGCTCTTGCGCGAGCATCTGGCTCACTGCGTGGCCGATGGCGTCCGCCGAGGCGAGGGAGACGAATACCTGGACGAGGTGATGGAGGTGATCCGCGGATACTCGAGGCGCTGACCAAAGCTGGTCAGAGGGTGCGATCTGGGCATCACCTTATTTCCCCATTCACATGGGACCCGGATCGATCGCGAACAAGGATGCCCGGTCGGCCGCATACCCGGATGAGGCGCGGCCCTTCAGCTAACCGCGACTGCCTGTGGCGGCCAACCCGACCCCTAGTGCGACCATCACCACCCCACTCACCGTCGAGGCCATCTCGGCCCCGCGCGGGGATCGTACCAACCAGCTCTTCGTGCGCACAGCGGCGAGGCCCCAGGCGGAGTCCGAGACCAGGGCGATGCCGGTCCAGATCAGCCCCAGGACAAGCATCTGCAGGATCGGGCTTAACCCTCCGCGTTGGACGAACTGGGGCAGAATGGCCACGAAGAAGACCGTGGTCTTGGGGTTGCTGCCGCCCACGAAGAGGCCCTGGTGAAATCCGGCTGCCCCGGTGGCCCCACCGTGGAGAGCAGACAAGCCGAGCTGCGACGATCGGCTGCGACGTAGTGTTCGCAGCCCCAAGAAGATCAGATAGCTCGCCCCCAGGAGCTTCACTACGGTGAAGGCCATAGCGGATCGCTCCAGAAGCAGCCCCAGCCCAAGAGCCACCGCTACCACCTGGAGGTACTCCCCGGTCGCGTTGCCGGCGACTGTGAGCAGGAGTTCCCGTCGCCCCACGGCCAAGGCGCGGCCGACGATAAACAGAACACTCGGTCCCGGAATCACGATCAGAGCCAGGGAGAGTGCGGCGAACGGCAGAACGTGTGTCGGACTCGTGGCACCAGGATACCTCCCGCCGCGGCGCCCGATCGCGGCTCTTCACCGGATGAACCACTGGCGTGTAGCAGTTGCCCGGCATGGCTGTGGCTTTGCGCCCGCACGCGTCACCGCGGTGCCCTAGCGTCTCCCTCTGGGCACCTCGGGCGACTTCCCCACCATTGCCGGCAGCGGGCCGACAAGCCAGGTGGCGGGGATCGGCATCGGTTGGCGCCCAACCTTTGGTCCGCTCAAGGCTCGCTGGTCCATCGGCCCGACTAGACCCCAACGCTGACCCTCTCCTCACCAACCCTCTCACCGCTGGGCTGGCTGCCTGATGTCCATCACCCCGACCGCTATCCAGTTTTACACCACTCCGTGGGACTTGACTGCAAGGTCTGAGCTTGGAGGCAGCACTCCGGGGGAGATGCCGAAAGCGAAGCGCGACAAGGCACGGCACGACTGGGCCCGCAGCTTCCGACCGAAGACTGGGCCCCAGTGTGGCGACAAGTAGAGTGGGAGACTGTAGGGGCCCTGAACTCGATCCTCGAAGAAGTGGAGCGAGTTCAGAGGCTTGAGCCCCGGCAACCGGCGTGGAAGGGCAGCAATCAGGAGGCGATCATGGACAGCAGCACAGTCGAGCCTGAGCAAGTGACTGCATGGCTCCGAGAGTCGGACTCGGAGGCGGCGATGGAGTTGCGCTTCGAGATCTTCATGGACGAGCTGGAGGTCCACGCGAGTCCAGCCTTCGGCGACGGTAAGTTCCCTGAGATCAACCGTGCCGCCAAGACCCTCCAGGAGGCGCTGGAGGCCGCGTTCGCCGATGGGGAGTCAGACTGATGGCCAGCAGCCTCACCAGCGTGCTTTACCGGGCGGCACGGCTCTCGGCATCTGCCCGGGCCGTGCGCAGGTCGGTGGAGACTGGAGACCCTAAGTACGTGGCGCGAAGGGCTCGCAACATCGCTGTGGGCCGCATGATGGCCCGTGCTGGCGTCTGGAAGGCGGTCTGGGGGAAGTGGTAGGGGCTGAACCTCACTCACGGAACCTCAAGGACCGGCCGGATCCTCGCCAGTTCACCCGGACCGGCCCGCTCCGTGGGGCAGGGTCCGGGCCTCGGCTCCAATCATGGGCATGCCCACACCTCGTTCGCACCGCCAGGGTTCCACCTCGACCATAAGCTCCTCCTGCGAGGCGTGGAACTGCGCAAGGCGTAGCTGGATCGTCGCGGCGCATCCTCCAGCCCCCCCTTCCATCTCTAAGGTGTCGTCGTGGGTGTCAAAGGCCCAGGGGCGGCGGATCGCGGCCCTTCGGCAACCCAGATTTGAGATCAAATTGGCTGGGGCGGAAGGATTCGAACCTTCGAATGGGGGATCCAAAGTCCGAATTGGCCCCTTATCGGGCTGCGTCAAGTTGTGGTGATTTACCCCAATTTGACTTCGGGCAGGCGGGTTGAGCGTGTCGAGTTGTATCGCCGTTCATCGGCGCTCGGCGTCCGCTTGGGTGTCAAATTGGGTGTCAAACGGGGCCGGCCCCTTCGCGGTTGGCTCGGAGCACTATGGCGGCGATTTCGGAAGCAGATTCCCGAAGGAGATCGGCCGTCCACTCCGTCGCATTCGCCTCCACCAGCTGGACTACGGCGGAGATGGACTCCTGCTCCGGCACTACTGCCGCTAACTCGGTGAACAGTCGGAGCATGAGTTCGCGTCGCGCCCTGACATTTGCCGTCCCCTGGGACGTCGACCCTAGTGGTGCTCCTTCTAATCCCTGCTGCTCGAAGAGGGCCGCCATCTCGAGACATGTCCCCAGCACCGCCGTTAGCGGTCCGAGTCTGGCCTGTTTCTGAGCCAGCCGGAGCATCCCCTGCGTCAAACCTTCGACGCGCCTTTGGATCCGGAAGGTGAACCAGCCAATTCCGAACAGGGCGCAGAAACTCAGGAGCGAGACCACGAGTTCGGCCCGGCCCACCACCGCTTACCATCCCTCCCCGCTCGAAGCACTCAGATGACCCATTAGAGAGGGCCGCGACATTTGGATGCCCGGCCCCGTGACCGCCGTAGGGGGTTCCCGAACCGGTGGGCTGAGTTTAGCTGCGTTTGGCCTCGATGTAGGCGGCCAGGTCACCCGGGGGGCCACGGACCGTGCGGGCGGACTCCCAAGCCTCAGCCGCAGCGGCCTTGACTATGGCGCCGGTAGGGTCGCTCGGGGCGATCCCGCATAGGATGGGGTTGAGATGCGAACTTGGTCTTGGAGTGCGGCGTGGGGTCGGGGCTGGCGATTAGCCCTCGGCTGTCTACTGCCCTTGGCGCTCGCCTTCGCGGCTCTGGTCGTCGTCGCCTGGTGGCTCGGTCAGCCTGACTCAATGCGGTGGCTGGCGTCGGTCGGCAGCTTGGCGCACCAATCACAGGGGTGGGCGTGGCCGATCGCATTTTTTGGGCTTGCATTCATGGTCCGAGCCAACCTACGCCGGGCGATCGACCTCGTCGCGGATAAGTTTGAGGAGATCGAGGGCAAGTGGGGCGACAAGAGCGTAGCGGTGAGGGCCGGGCGCAAGGCGGACAAGTTGGAGGCTGGGTTGCCCGACCCCGAGGAACTCGCCAATCAAGTAAGGGAGCTAGGGGCAGCCCGCATACATGGCACGAATGACGAGGACTAGCTGGTTAGCTCGCCCAGCACTTGCTCGATCGTCTCCAGCCGGGACTCGTAGGCCGTCGCCCAACTCACCCATCGCCGGCGGGCCTTCTCAGCGCTCGCGCCACGGGCGTCCTCCAAGCTCTCCACGATGTGAAGCTCGAGTAGCTCTTCCGCATCTTGCCAACGGAGAAGCTCACGCAACTTAGCGTCGGAGCCGGGAAACCGCGCGAGCCATGTCTCCCGGATCTGCTCAGTCTTGGCTCGGAGCCGATCAGCGATCGTTAGCAGGCGTTCGCCAACAGCTAGGGCTGAGGACATACGGCGAGAACTCCTTTCCTTCCCCGCTTCACGCACGAAGGCTGATTCCGAGGCTGTCCCTCCGAATCGCTATGACTTAGCCAGACTATACCCACTGCGCGCTCCTACAGTAGCTTCCCAGCGTCACGGCTGACGGCGCTGGCTGAGACGACCGCTGAGCCAGCTATTGCCCGGCGGCCCGGCCGGGGCTGTCTCTGCGGACGCAATGGCGGCCAAGTGCTCGATGCGGCGCCGCCGATAGGCGCCCCGCCGACGCCTAGATGACCAGTCGGGCTCGGCTCGGTGGTACGGGTCTGGCGGATTGGGCATCTAGCGGCTCACTGAAGGACGATGATCCGGCCCGAGCCGCCGACGTGTTTCTGGAAGCCGGCCGAGAGCGCGTCCAATCTCGCGGCCCATGCCAGGGTCGCGGCCACGCCGCAGTCGATCTTTCGGGGGCTGTCGGGGTACTCTTTCGCAATCTGGACACCGCCGCGCGACACGGTACGGCGGGCGTTGAGGACGTGCTCGGTGAGCCGATAGCTGCCGTCATGGCTCAGGTCGCCGTTATTGACGGCCTCTTCGAAGGCGGCCAGGGCGCGGACCATGATCGAGCTGCGGTTCGCCCAGTAGTGCGTCGGGTGATCGTTACTGGCCCGCACCTTCAGCCGCCGGGAATACTGCCGCTCCCACTCGCCGAGCTGGGACTGCCACCCGGACGGGTCGGCATAGAATCCCGTCACCCGAAACCGCTTGAAGGCATCTCGGACGGCGGCGTCGATCAGTGCCTCCGGGGCCTGCCAGTCATCCTCGCCCTCGCGGGCCTGCCAGCAGCCCAGCAGCTCGACGTGGCCGTCCTTCACCCGGACGGCGACTAGGGCCGTCGCGTCGGCGTTGCCTCGGGCGCGACCCCGCGACCCGTCAAACCCGAGTGTGATCGTGTCGCCCTCGGCGAGTGGCTTCGTCCGGTCGAGGCAGGCGTGCCATAAGTCGGCCCTGATCCACGCATCGTCGGCACTGGCGGGCTGATTCAGGTAGTACCTCCGGGCGTCGGCGGGATGGGTGTCACCGTCCAGCACCTCAGCGGCCAGGCGGTCTATGTCGATCCACGGGGAATCCCGATACAGCGCCTCGAGCGCGGCCCGGAGCTGTACCGGGTCTCCCAGGTCATCCTCGACGCCTTCGACGGTCACCGACTGGCGGGTTTGGTCACTGTCGCCCTCGGGCTGGGACTGAGGCTCGGTGAGGCGCTTGGGCTCCAGTGGTCCGAGGTGGACTTCGAGCGCGGCCAGTTGCGAGTCGTGGCGACCCTCCAGCGACTCAAGGGCTCGGACGGCATCCGCCGCTGGGAGCTGCGCCCGCCCAAGTCCGAGGAGTCAAACCGGACGCTGCCCCTCCCCTCCTCCGTCGCCGAAGCTCTCCATGGCGAGCGCTCCCGGCAGCGGCTCGCTCAGTTGGCAGCGGGGCCGGTGTGGCAGGGGTCGGGCTTCGTCTTCACCGGCCGCACCGGGGAGCCGTGGACCGAGGGCGGCGCCCTTCACGCCTTCCAGGCAGCCCTAGCAGTCGCCGGGCTGCCCCGGATGCGCCTCCACGATTTGAGGCATGGCACAGCGACCCTGCTACTGGCCCAGGGAGTGCCGGCGCGGGTGGTCATGGAGATCCTGGGTCACAGCCAGATCTCGATGACCCTCAACACCTACAGCCACGTCATCCCCGAGCTCATGGGTGGCGCCGCTCAGGCGATCGACTCGGCCTTCGCTCGGAGCTGACCTCGAGCGTTAGGGTGTCTTTTAGGGTGTCAATCACTTTGGACCGCTCCAGTCCATCAGCCGATTTGGGATCGAATCGAGGGCTGGGGCGGAAGGATTCGAACCTTCGAATGGGGGATCCAAAGTCCTAGTCGGGGCCGTGTCAAGTTGTGCCGCGTTGTGGCATTCGGCCCCGATTTGAGATCGGAGAGTCGGCCTCGGGGTGTCAAGTTGTGCCGCCACGCGCCGACCTCCGTCGCTCTCTTGGCTGTCAATTTGGCTGTAGCGGCCCCTGGCGCGTACAGTCGCCCTATGACCCGGCTCCGCGCTGTGTACCGAGCCCTCAAGCGGCTGGCCACGGATGAGCGGCTACCTCGTCCGGTGCGGTGGCTGTTGGTCTTCGGCCTGCTGCCGGTCCCTGGCCCGGTGGATGAGGTGGCCCTGGGAGCGGAGGACAAGCCATGAACTGCCACTACACGGTCGGGGAGGCACTCTTCGGCAATGCAGCTTGGCCCGCCGGAGCCGATCGGAAGATGCCCGGGTTGCGCGAACCTATTCAAGGTCCAGCGGAGGTATAAGATCTACCGCTCGGATTCCTGGCGGGTACGGTCTCAGAAGCGGAAGGACAAGGAGGGCAATAAGTGCGACATCAGCTGAAGATGACCGGGCTGGCTTGGGCAGCCGCCCTAGCAGCGGCATCGGTCGCGGGCTGCGGCGCCCTGACTCAGTCCGCACCGACCGTGAAGAACTCCACTCCGGCCGTGCCCGTTCCGACAGCCACACCCAACTCACTGGAGGGGCCGGTCGGCACCACCTTCACCGATACCGACTCGCAGGGAAACAAGATAACTGTGACCATGACCGGCGTGATTGATCCGGCCCAGGGGACGGCCTACGAGACCCCAAACAACGGGTATCGGTTCGTGGCCGTCCAGTTCACCATCGTCGGTGTGTCCGGCAACTCTTCGGACGATGCGAACAGCAACGCAACGGTGATCGGCAGCGATACCCAGACCTACACCGCCGACTTCAATAGCGTCGCTGGCTGCACCAACTTCAACTACGGCCAGTACTCTGTGGCAGCTGGGCAGACGAACCGGGGTTGCGTCACCTTCCAGTTGCCCAACGGTGTGACCGTCGCACACGTCGAGTGGGGTGCAGGGTTCGGCGGTGCGCCGGCCATCTGGGACGTCCCCTGATGGCTGACTACAAGGGCACCACAGTCTCGACCGTGCCATGGACCAACGGAGTCGTGGTCCCCGATGCGACGCCTTCACAAGGCACCCCTGCTTAAGGCAGCCAAGGAGCTGCACCCGGTCGAGCTGGGCTTGTCGGCGGCTTCAACAGTGAGTGTCCCGTCCGCTCTCCTGGGCGCAGGACAAGAGCAGAAGTGCGACCGACCCAAATATCAAGAAACGGGCGGGAGTCCGAGGTCGTGACGGACCTCGTTGGCCGCGATCGTGGACACGTTCTCCGCGCTGGCGAACCCCTGGTTCCATGCGGCCTGGCCCAGGAGTCCGGTTGTTCCCGCAGTCTCCAGGTAAGAATCGACCTGCCCGATCGCCGTCGTCAGAGCCTTCACATCGGCCTGCGCTACCAGCGGCCAGTTGGTGGTCTCGAGCTTCGTCTCAAAAGCACTGTCCGCCGCAATGAGTGGCTGTGCCCCGGTCGCCACCGGGGTGTTGGGCGGTAGCGCGTTGAAAGCATTGACGGCCGCGTTGTCGGGGGCCACGTCCGCAAGGTAGGCCGCTCCAGCGGCGGCCAGGCTCAGTGTGCTCGGGGTCGCCGGTGCCGCAGTCCTGGCCGGTGCAGAGACATTGGGCGTCGGTGCCGTACCGGCGGTCTCACGCCCACAGCCGCCGATCAGAAGCGCTGCGCCCAAAGCCAGTCCCAGAGTTCCCGCTGCCTTCCTCATCACCTCACCCTCGCAGCGCCGACTTAGGAGCCTGAGCGGGGCTCTCGCTGCACCGCCAGTCCGCGCTTCTTGTAAGCGTCAACTACGGCGCGGTGCCTGTCTGACATAAGGGCTTCTGGCCCCTCGATGTACTCTGCCTGGACGATCACGTCTCCCTCGCTGTACGTCCCCTCCTTGGAGGCGCTCTCCGTGTAGGTCGTGCCAACAAGGAGAACTCGGAAGAAGGACGCCCCGACCGCGTCGCGCTGCAGCAGGTGGATGTACTCCCCTGCATCGGGAACCCGCTGGGCATCCACAACGACCCCGGCGAAGTCCTGATCGCCACCGCCTGGAGGAACGAAGCACAGGTTGAACTTCATGGCTCGGATCTTAGCCCAATCAGACGTCGGTCGGTGCCTCGTTCCGGAGGGACCGCGGACACGTGCCTACGCCGCCAGGGCAGCCTCACGCCCGCGCAGTCAACATCGGCGTGATCCTTCCTTCGTGCTCGGCCCTGAGCGAGTCCAGGTAGGTAGCCGCAGACGAGTGACGAACAGCGAAGGCCATAACCACGGCGTCGCCCGCATCCGTCGAGCGGCCCACGCGCTTGCGGATCTGGTCCTTGCTCTCTATCTGCACCTTGCCTGAGCTGGTCACCGTCCACCTCGGAGCGCAAAGGTCACCGAGGAGCTGGTCGTCTGGCACCAAGCACAGGTCGGAGTCATAGGCCGGGTCAAGCAGTTCACGCAGGCCCCACCACGCCTCAGATCGGCGGTTGAGGAACGCCAGTTCCCCGGAGCGGTCATGGCCGCTGGATGCTTCGGACGCATTGAACCCTTCGGCACCGAGACCCTGCTCTCTGAGTCTGTCCAAAACTCCGGCGCCAATCCCGATCGAGTCCACCACAGCCCGCGCCCCCGGCTTGAGCTTGGCCGCCACCCTCCCGGTGGTTGCCATGGTGTCCTCCAGGGCGTGGCGCTCAAGCGAGAGGATCACCTGGCCCTGGCGTACCGCGATGGCGGTCTTGTCCGTGCCAAACCTGGCCGGGTCCACTCCGATCACCACTTGGCCCTCGGCTTCGTCTCCAGTGGCCTTCCAGCGCTTCCACCGCTCGAACGCAGCCTCCACCCATGACAGCGGGATCACCGAGTCCTCGTTGCTATCCGCGAACTCTCCCATGACGCGGTTCTGAAATACCGCGCTGGTAGCGCCCCATTGCAGAGCCCTCTGGTTAGCCCACTCTCGACTGATCCGACCAGCAGCGATCGCAGCCTCCAGGGTGACGTGGATCGGATGCCAGTCGGACAGTCCCGCCTTCTGGGTGCAGATCTCGTAGAACCTGCCAGACGGTTCACCGGGGGTGCTGAAGGCCAGAGCGAATGCTTCGCCCGCACCGGAGAGAGCACCCTCCACAGCGTCGAACACCCCCGCCGGAATGCTCTTGGCCTCGTCGAGGACCAGGAGGATCGAGTCGGCGTGCGCGCCCTCAAGTAACGCCGGATTATCGCTCGCACCGGCGAACGCCGCACCGTGCGGGAGCTTCAGCCCGAGGTCGAACATCTCCCTACCATCGCGCCATGGTCGCTGGCCCAGGTCAGCCCAGCGGATACGCCTCGCCCAGAGACGGATCTCCGGCCAAAGGTACTTCTCAAGCTGCCTCCAAGCACCCGCTGTGGTCACGACCTTCCAGTCTTCACCACCACCCTCACGGGTCACAGCGAACCACAGGACCGCAAGCGCGGCTGTGGTGGTCTTGCCGCCACCATGAGGACTGCGCGATGCGATCCGACGCTTGGCCACCAGACTAGAAAGCACCTCGGCCTGGTACGGAGCCAGCGTCGCCCCCGCCGGCCACTCGATGCAGTCCCGAGCGAATCCCACGGGATCGTCACGCCACCGCTGACGCTGCCCCTGAGCACGCAGACGGCGCCCAGCAGCTGCGAGTAGGGGGTCGCTCACGACTCCAGAGCCTCCGCCAGCAGCTCGCGCCCCCGTGCCTGCCTGCCCGCGTCCAGCGCCAGGTCCGGGCTCGCCAACACTCGCTCCAAGACGCTCACCAATAGCACCACCTTCGCCTCATCGAGCTTCGCGGTGCGCTCGTCCAGACCGAGACGGGCCAGGTCGTGGAGGAAGCGCTGGGAACGGTCCAAGGCCCGCTCGTACAGAGCGACCTCGGCGCGCAACTGCTCACCGGCCCCGGACTGATAGCGCAGCTCTTCCAGCGCCTTGAGGCGATCATTGAAGAAGTCCTTGAGGGCCACGGCCTCGGCTGACAGCTGGCGCAGCATTTCGATGGGATCACCAATAGGCACAATCCCCTCGCGCTGCACCACCCGGAGTGCTGCCTGCTCGGCCAGGCGCCGCTTCGCCGCTGCCATGTGCGCTGGTGTCTTCCCGCCGTGCATTCTGCAGCGCTCTTGCCCTTTCATGGCCTGCATGGTGCAGGTGGCACCGTCGCGCTTCTTCGCGCCACAGAGCCGCCGCTTCATGGGGCGAGGAGCCGGGCTTGCGCCCAGCCCCCCACCCCCGCTGAGGGTGGTCACCGCTTCGCTGCCTGATCGAGGATGTCAGCTGCGAAGTTTTCGACGGTTTTGCCCTTCGATGCACGCTTCAAGGAGACGTAGGTTTCGGCGCTGATCGAGACCTGAAGGTGGCGGATGTCCACCTGCTTCGCGGCTTCCGCCTCGGCCACTCGGCAAACTTCACAAACGACGGTGCCTCGGCCAGGGTCCAATCCGTTGCCGACTGAGTGCTCATGGCCGGACGTGGCGAATGCAATGCTGTGAGTACCTTCCGTCACAGCCTCACAGACGAATTCTCCAGGGCCAAGGTCCAAGGGTGGTGGTTGCGGCTGATCTTCAGCTCGTCGGTGGTATCGGGATGCGCTCTCAGAGCGCGTCGGTGCGGGGATTCTCAGGGTGCTCATCATCGGTTCTCCTCTGCAAGCTGGCGATACCCTTTCTGAAGGGCCTTGTCGGTAACGGCGTTGGCCTTCGCTTCGTAATAGTGGGCAAGCACGGGATCGGCGCGGTGTGCCTTCGTCAAGTCAGCGACGGCGACTTTGCCCATCGGACCGGGCCGGAGCACGCCGTCCTTGCCTCTCACGGCAACGGTTCCCGAAGGGTCGCTGGCTTTGTGGGAATGAGAATGCATCGGACCCTCCTCTTCAGGCCAATCCTTGGGCGCTTCGTGTTTTGCCCAACCCTCGGCCAAGTGGTCATGCCGGTGCCGATGGAGCAGGACCACCTCGTTGACCCCGGAGCCATCCTTCCAGTGGTGATGAAGGTGCGAATGTGATCTCGTTTCGTCGAATGTCACGGTCTTTCTCCTGTTGTCGGTTGACGGTTGATAGGGGTGGGGTGCCGCCGAATGCTGGCGGCGACACCCCCTAGCAGCAGGCCAGAGGACAACCTGCCGAGAAGGAAGCAATTCACAGGAGCGCCTCGACTTCAATCTCCCACCGGGGAGAACCAGTCACGGCGTAGCGCTTGGAGGCGTGGAGATCGACCACCTGGGAGTCATCGAGCCACAGCACGTCGCAGCCGTCTTCGACCAGCTTCACGAAGTTGGACAAGTCGGGCCTCCGGGTCGGCCTCGCCGTAGCCCGATCCCTCTTGGCGATGCCCGCCGGCATCTTCACCCAGGCGGTCACCGTCAGCCGCACCGGGCCATCGAACCGGGGACGGTCACCCAGGGCCTCGATCGCCTGCTGCCTGATCTGCCACATGGCTTCGCTCGCGTGGCTGGGAATGTAGCCGTGCGCCTTGCCGCCTCTGACGGCGACTCGGGGCCGTGGCATCGCCACCGGGTCCGCGATCACCTCAAACCGGATCACTGCCGAGCATTCCAAGCCGCAAAGATCTGGTCACACCGGGCTTGGTAGTTAAGGAAGATCTGGCGCAAGTCTGCCAGCGCGTCCAGCACCTCCTCTGACGGGTCGGCCTGGTTGAAGCGCCCCCGAGGGGCGATCGCCACGCTGGCGGCTGTAGAAATAGCTGTACGGTCCGACGGCTCTACTTCACGGACAAGACCGCGTGATCTCGTCCGTGTGGGGGATTCTCTATCCCTCATCCGCTCCGAAACGGTCATCTGTGAGCCCTCCGTTGCGCGGACGCGCTCGGCAGGATCGCCAGCAGCGGACCTCTGAGCGTCCTGAGAGCGCGGCCCAGGCCATCTGGAATAGGTTGGCCCTCGGTAGGCCGCGCCCTGAGCACCACATGGCCCTCGACCGTTACCGACTCCAGCTCGATTTGGGCCTCGTGGCAGACGGCCAGCAGATGTTGGGCGAAGTGCTGCTCGACTAGGGCGACGAACCCCTTCAGGGCTTCCCGGAACGGCTCCTCTGCGGCGTAGGAGATCGTGGCGGCGATCAACCGCTCCAGATCCCCCGCTTCCTCCGGGGACGTTGCACACCGGGGCATCGGGAGGACCGAGAACTTCACGGCCAACTGCTCAAAGGCATCGACCACCAACTGAGCGCGGTCGTGGATCCGGCCCTCGACGATCGCAGCCAGCTCCAGCTTCGTCTCCACGATGGCCGGCTTCATGGCCGCCGGGATACGGTCCTCAGGCGACAAGGCCACCTGTCCCGGCTCTGCAAGCCGGACCGCGACCCCGATGGCCACCAGCTCCTCAAGAACCTCGAGCGCGGTCATGGCTGCCACACCTGATCCGTAGCGTTGTCTACATGGGCAGCGCTCTCGACGGCGCCCGAGATGGGCGCAGGCTGCTCGGCGGCCGTGTCCACCCATTCCCCTGTGACCGATGTGACCGATGTGACCGATCCTTTGGTAGGCTCTCCCAACGGCAGATCGGCGTCATCTTCTCTTCCCTGTCCCCTGGGATCACCAATAGGCTCCAGCGGTAACTGGGTCACATATCTGGACCATGAGTCGGCGAGGTCGGCGCGACTGTAGCCCTTACCGGTGAGAGCCCCGACTCGAACCGTGTGGCGATCGACTCCGTACTTGGAGAGGCGCCGAGACAGGCCACGGGCGTCTAGCGGCTTCCCCCGAAGGTCACCCCAAGGCGCTTCGTCCATCGCAGTGAGGGCTTCGAGGATCTCCCCCGTGAACATTTGGTCGCGGTCCCCGAAGACGGTTCTCAGGTCGGCCAGAAGTCGGACTCCCAGGCTGGGTGGAGCTACCTTAGAAAGGGTCACATGGGTCACACAGGACACACGCGCCCGGTCGGGCCACTCGCCTCCGGCGACGTCCGCGACCACCAGCAGTGCCTCCCAAACGTCGGCATCCCGGTCGGCGACTCCGTCCGGCATTGTGGGCCACGCCCCCGTGGGGAACTCTTGGGACCACAGCGCCAGCGTCTCCCTCAGCGCGGCCGCCTCCTTCTCGCACTCGCGGCGTCGGAACGGCTGCACCTTCTCCTCGGGCGCCCGTCGGCGCATCCGAATCACCACCGACCGGGACATGAGGGTGTCGGGCAAGTCATCCAGCCCGGCGAGCGCAGCGGCGCAGTAAGCCTCAAGCTCCTCGGTCTCGATGGTCTTGCCCCGGACCACGCACCGGCCGGCCACGGCTCCTTTGCGATGACCGGCGTTGAGCATGCCCCGAACGTCCTCGTTCTCCTTAGCCTTTGGTCCAAAGAGGGTGTCGATCTCGTCGTACAAAATCACCGGCAGGCCTTCGGGGTCGGCCACCTTCCGAAATAAGTAAGCGGGGGTGGTGTTCACGGCGAGGATCGGCCTGGGCACCAGCAGCTCGGTCACCTCAAGCGCTCTGGTCTTGCCGCTCCCAGGCTCGGGGGAGAGGAAGGCGATGCGCGGAGTGGACTCCCAGGCATCCATGCGGTGCGTGTGGGCGATCCACAGGGCGTGGGCTACCCTCGCAGCCTCGTTCGGGTACACCACGTAGCGCCCAAGGAACTCCTCCAAGTCCATTAGCACCTTGGCTCCGCGGAGCCCCGCCTGGGGCACAGAAAGTGGTTTCGCGGGATCACGGTCTGTCGTTCCCTGCGTCGGAGTCTGCACCTGGACCTGTTGCTGTTGAGGGATGTACGGCACCGCCGCCTTCAGCAGCGCCAACACCTCGCCGCGGTCGTGGTGGGCTACGAACTCTGCAGCGTCTGCATGCTCGGGCGCTTGCGGCCAGTCCACCGTCTTTACCGACTCGCACCCCGCCACCAGAAGCCGCTCGCCGATCTTTTGCATGTGGGCGCGACCGGGGCCGTCGGCGTCGGGCCATAGGACCACCCGGCGGCCAGCGATGGTGTGGAGCACCTCGTCGCCAGGGATTGTCGAAGCGCCGGTCACTGTGCCCAGGACGGCGGCCCCAGCCCCCAGCTCCCGGCGAAGGCCCTCGGCTGCCTTCTCGCCCTCGCAAACCACTACCGGGGCACCTTCGGGCAGCTCCGGCAACAGCTCGGAACCGTACAGAGGCAGCGCGGTTACTGGGGTGCCGTTCAGGCCGGGCGTCCCGTCGGGGCGAAGCCACTTGAAGTCCTTGGAGTTGTCGGCGTACTCCAGCCGGCGGTGGACGGCCACCAGCAAGCCGTCGGGGGTCTTGACCTCGAAAGAGGTCGTATGGCGTGGGATGCGGGCTGCTTGAACTGTTCGGACGGGAACCGCTTGGGCCCTGCCACCTTCGCGCTCAGCGCCCCACAGTCGTCTCTCCTTCAGGGCTTCGATCACCCTGTCCTGGGCACAGCCGGCCTTGCAGTTGACAAGCACCTTCCCGCTTTGCTCGTTAACGGATAGGCTCGGGGCGTCGTCGCCGTGCTTGCCGTGAGAGGGACAATGGGTGTCGCCGCGACCTCGCCGGACAGCCAGTCCGCACTTGCACCCGGACTTGCCGCACGACAGGGCCGCCACGATCTCGACGGCGGTCATGCGTACGCCTCAAACGCGATCCAGGTTTCGCCATCCATGTGCTCCACCGTGCCGATGGCTCCCCAGTGCCCAGCGTCAAACTGGATCACGTTCCCCACTTCCGAGGTGAGGATGAGATCACCTTCGGCGATCTGGTAGCGCTCAGCGTTGAAGAGCACGACGGGGACTGGGACATCCGGCCGCAGCATCACGTACGTCCCCCTGGGGATGTCATCCCACGCGGGCCTGTGCGGCGTCATGCCCGCCACCTCCAGCGCCTCATCTGGTCCCGCAGAAACCCACGAAACGAAGAACCGCGCTCGTCCTCGGCGAGAATCGCGGCGACGTTGAGATGCAGCCGGAACGCCTTGCACACAGAGCATTCAGGGTCGAACCCGCGACCCCGATGGCCGCCGTCCTCCGGCCGCTCTCCGGCTTTCACCTCCCGCCCTCGGCTTCGACCAGGGCAGTGATCCAAGCCTCCAAATCCTCGGGTCGAACTCGGATCGACCGGGAACCCGGGCCGACCCGGAGCGAAGGGACCACGCCGGAACCGATTAACGACCGAGTCGCAGTCAGTCCGAGGCCAAGGCGACGGGCCACCTCCTGCACGTTGAGCAGCGGCTCGGTCATGACCGCCCCGCCCCTTCGAGCTGGAGCCGCTCCAAGGCCTTCAAGTACGCAACGGCCAGTCGGCCGGTTGGCTTACGCTCCCCGCTCTCCCAACGCGTGATCGCTGGTTGGCTGCAGCCAACCCATCGCGCCAGCTCGCCCTTCGAAACCCTCGCGGTCTCGCGGATCTCCCGGGCCCGGCCGCTTAGGGTCAAATCCCGGACCCTGGCTAAGTCGTCTACCGGCACTCGCTGTGCAGTCATACCGCCAGTCTGAGAGTCCCCATGACAGAGCGCAACCTGTGCCACGGAAGTCGCCCTGCCTGTCAGGAGGCGGGGATACAGTTGGCCTGCGGTGGCAGCCTGTCCTATGGTCTTGACATGGCTATACCGTTGCCATACCATTAAGGCATGAGTTCCCCCAAGGGACATCGAACCATCGAGATCCAGTTCGACCCTGCGGATCTGATCCATCCTTTCGGGCGGAATCAGGTTTTGCCTGGGTACTTCTCCTCGTTGGTGGACGATGACGCGCTGCCATACCTAGTAGAGCTGCGGGTCCGAGTCATCCCAAGGGGTGCCGAGGTGCTCACCGTAGCCGTGGGTGTGCGCGACTGGTCGTCTCCCGGCACAGTCACCACCGCCGGACTCCGAGGCGTGCGGGTGGCGGAACTACTTCGAGCGTCCTTGGAGAAGGCCGCCCAGCCGATCGTGGAGCGCTGGCCGGACCCTGCCGACGCTCTCCGCGACGCCTTTCGAGTGCCGGGAGATCCTCCGGGCGAGTGGAGGCGCGGAGTGGCAATCACACCGTCCGGGGCACCCGTCCGACCGCCTGGCCGTGGGCGCAAGCTGTCGATCGCGACGCTAGATGCGGTCAGCGAGATCTACCGGCAGGCGGTTCGCGACCATTCCCGACATCCAGTCATCGAGGTGGCGGAGCAGATGAACACCTCGAGATCCAACGCGGGCCGCTTGGTCGTCTTGGCGCGCAAGCGCGGCCGACTTGGGAGAGCGCGTGGCACGAGAGCCGGCGAAGTCGGCCACCGTCTGGGGGCGCCGGTGCCTGCAGTTCAGCAACCGGGCGCCCTTGACGCTTCAGCGGACGGGTCCCCAGACCTCTCGCTAGAGGAGCTGAAGTCAGAGATCTGGGGCGCGCCATCTGAACCCCATCCCGCGTCCAAGTCTCGGAAAGACAGGAGGAAGGCGAAGTGAGACGACCCCGCCTCTACGTCAGAACGCATCTCGGCTGCCTTGGCTGCAGCATGCCGTTGGCAGCACTCATCGGGACGGTGATCGCCGTCATTGGGAGGAGACCATGAGTCGTCTGGTAGGCGGAGGCAGCGTCTTCAAGCGCGCCAGCGGTCGATGGGTTGGCGAGATCGACTCGGGATGGTCCGAGGGCAAGCGTGCCCGGAGGACGGTATACGGCGACTCGCGGGCCTCAGTCGTGGACCAACTCAAGACACTGGCGCACAACCGGGAGCTGGGTGCTGTCCAGGCGGGGAAGGTTCCGACCGTAGGGACCTTTCTGGAGCAGTGGCTACAGGAGTCGGCCAAGCCCACGGTCCGGCCGTCCACCTTCGTCTCCTACTCCACCATCGTCAAGGCTCACCTGGTCCCCGGACTGGGGCGCGTCCGTCTGGACCGGCTCACGCCCCAGATGGTCCAGACCTTCCTCAACCAGAAGCACGCTGCCGGGCTCTCCCCTCGACGGGTCGAGTACATTCGCGCGGTGCTGCGCCGGGCCCTTGGCCAGGCGGTCAAGTGGAGGACGCTGCCCCAGAACGTCGCGTCGTTGGTCGATCCGCCTAAGGTGGAACACCGCCTCGTCGCACCAATGACACCGGCCGACGCCCAGGCGGTAGTGGCGGCCTTCCAGGGCCACCGCCTCGAGGGCCTGGTGACGGTCATGCTGGGCCTCGGGTTGCGGCTCGGTGAGGCCCTCGGACTCAAGTGGTCGGAGGTGGACCTCGATCTGCGGCGGGTCAGTATCGTCGCCACCCTCCAGCGTCTCCCAGATGAGGATGGGGTCCGTCAGTGGGTGCTCGGGAAGCCCAAGTCTTCACAGTCCAACAGGACCTTCCCGCTGCCCGAAGTGGTTACGGACGCCCTCCAGGCTGAGCGGTCCCGGCAGAGGCGCGCCCAACTGGCGGCTGGCCCGGCTTGGCAAGAGACCGGCTTCGTGTTCACAGGACAGACCGGCCAGCCCTGGACACAGAACGGGGCGCTCCATGCCTTCCAGCACCAGCTGGCCGTGGCCGGGATACCGAAGATGCGCCTCCACGACCTCCGTCACGGCTGCGCCACCCTCCTGCTGGCCAAGAAGGTCCCCGCCCGCGTGGTCATGGAGATCCTCGGCCACAGCCAAATCTCGATGACCATGAACACCTACAGCCACGTGGTGCCGGACCTGCTGAGCGATGCGGCGGAGGCGATGGATGCCGCTCTCCGTCCCGCCTGAAAACCTAGTGGCTGTAAAAATGGCTGTCAACCCGATTGAGCGGGGTGCCTCTAGCTCCCTATTGCGTCACTTGCGAGATCAGAACCAGGGCTGGGGCGGAAGGATTCGAACCTTCGAATGGGGGATCCAAAGTCCCCTGCCTTACCACTTGGCGACGCCCCAAGGAGGACACCAGATTATCGTGCAGCGGTCACTCCCCTGCCGGCCCGCGCTCTTCGAAGACGTTCAGCCCTCGACTGCTGCCCGAGGAGACACCGCTTCGTGGCGGAACCGATCAATGGCCGCCAGGCAACCATCCGGATGGGTGAGCGGGAGGCGGGCGTCGCCAAACATCAGTTCCGCCACCCGGACGTTGGCATGGTCATTCTCGATCTCACGGGCGAGGCTCACATCCAGGCTGTCGTCGTGGGCGGGGATGACCAGATCCACCGGGCACTTGATGTCGGAGAACCAATCCACCGCGTTCGCTTCGATCACGGAACTCTGGAGGTTCTTCGAGTGGGCATCCGCGCGGAGACCCTCGAAGCGCTGACGCGCGACCGGCAAGGGTAGGTCAGGGCGCCAGGAGCCAGCCACTAGCCTAGAGGCACGGCCAAACCGCCCCGGGCCGTTCGGCCACGCCTTGCTCATTGCGCGTCCCAGGCGCCGCCCAGAAGCTTTCCCCCCGAGCCAACGCCGCGCAGACTCCGGGTCGCTGTAGATCGGAGCCCCCAGCGCGACAACCGCCTTGGTTCGTTGCGGAGCGCGGCCGGCGAATCTCAGCGCCACGATTCCGCCCATCCCGTGTCCCACGACCAGGGCAGGTTCGGACACCTTGAGAATGTCCAACATTCGCAAGAGAGCGTCCACATGGTCATCCGGAGAGTACCCGCCCTCGGACGGGGGGGAGCCTCCAAAGCCCAGTAGGTCGGGGACCAGAAGCGGACCGGGATCAGCCAACTCATCGAACGCGGAGCCGAAGTAACCCGATGAGCCTTCCAAGGAGTGGAGCAACAGCACAGGCTGGTCGCCTGCCCCCATCGTCTGGCAGCTGAGAAAAGCCTCTTGCACAAACCGCTCTGGGGGCGACCAGTTCAGCTCCCGTCGTCGCCACAGGAGTCTGGCCGAGCGCGCCGCCACTCCGCTCCCACCTAGCGCAACAGCCGCCAGAGCGGCCTGCCTGGCTCTGCGCCTAGCCAAGTAGGTCAACCATCAGAAGGCACCAGGCGCACGGCGAGTTCAAGACAGGCATGGTCTGGCTACGATGATATGCGACTCCGGCCCCTGAGCAAGTAGCCGCTACCGGATATCGGGCCGGGCAGGCTCGGGGACTCTACTGGGAATGCTCCTCTGCAAGCGAGGTGAAAGCCAGCAGGGCCTTCGGGTTCTGAACCGCTTCGAGGCTGACAGTGTCACCCGGTTTCTCGCCCTGGAGGATCCGTTTCACCGGAATCTCAAGCTTCTTGCCACTGAGAGTCTTGGGAATCTCCGACACCTGCAGGACGAGGTCGGGGACATGGCGGGGAGACACCTGCTGTCGAATCTTCTCCTTGACAGCGGCGGATAGCTCCGGGTCCAGTGTGATGCCGTCTCTGAGCACCAGAAACAGAGGCATGTAGGAGCCCTTGCCGGTGCGGGCCACATCGACCACCAGAGAGTCGATCACCTCGGGCATCTCCTCCACAGCTCTGTAGATCTCAGCCGTCCCCATGCGAACCCCGTGGCGATTGATTGTGGAGTCGGACCGCCCATAGATCACCGCTCCTCCGTCGGTGCGGAGCTTCACCCAATCTCCGTGTCGCCAGATGCCGGGGTAGAACTCGAAGTAGCTCTGCCGGTAGCGAGTACCCTCCTGATCTCCCCAGAAGCCGATCGGCATGGACGGCATCGGCTGCGTGATGACCAGCTCCCCGACCTCATCCACAAGGGGGTTGCCGCGGGAGTCGAACGCCTCCACCCTGGCCCCGAGGGCGCGGCACTGGATCACTCCGCTGCGGACCGGAAGCCACGGGCACCCCAGTAAGAAGGCGGTGCAGAGATCGGTACCGCCGCTCAGGGACGATAGCCACAGGTCCTCCTTCACGTGGTCGTAGACCCAGCGAAAACCGGCAGGAGATAGCGGGGAGCCGGTGGAACCAAGAAATCGAAGGGAAGAGAGGTCAAGAGACCCGGAGGGCTGTACGCCGCCCTGCATCGAGGCAGAAATGTGGCCGGCTGACGTCCCGAAGTGGGTGATCTTCTCCTCGTCGATCATCTGCCACAGGCGTTGGAGATTAGGCCAGCCGGGACTCCCGTCAAAGAGGACCACGGTCGACCCGAGCAGCAGACCTCCCACCAGGTAGTTCCACATCATCCAGCCGGTCGTCGTGAACCAGAAGAAGCGGCTCTCTGAGGATAGGTCCGCATGAAGTCCCAGCGCCTTCAGATGTTCCAGGAGGATTCCCCCCTGGCTGTGCACAATCGGCTTGGGCAGCCCTGTGGTTCCGGATGAGTAGACGACCCACAGTGGATGATCAAAAGGGACACTCTCGAAGTCCAACGCCGCCTTCCCTTCCATGACCTCCGACCAGCGGCGAGAACCGGCGGTGAAAGGGGGGCCGCTCTGGTAGAGGTTTGGGACCTCCACCACATCTCTGACGGATGGCAACCCCTCCTGCAGCCGCCTGCATACCTCTCGCCGGTCAAACTCACGTCCACCGTAGCGATACCCGTCTACGACCAGCAGCACCATCGGTTGGATCTGCTGAAACCGATCCAGCACCGCCCGCTCCCCGAAGTCAGGGGAACAACTGGACCAGATGGCCCCGACGCTGGCACACCCCAACAGCCCGACCACCGCCTCCGGGATATTGGGCATGTAGGCCGCTACCCGGTCTCCTGGCCGAACCCCCAGCTTCCGAAGATAGGAGGCGAAGGAGGCGACCTGCCGACGCAGCTCGCGGCCGGTGAGGGCCCGCCGCGCACCGGTCTCCGCCACCGCTATCAAACACTCGCGGTCAGCTGCAAGCCGCCGCAGAGCGTGCTCGGCGTAATTGAGAGTGGCGCCTGGGAACCAGGCCGCGCCCGGCATGGTCCTACCAACGAGCGCAGCCTCATACGACGACTGCGGGCTGACCTCGAAAAACTTCCAGATGGTCTCCCAAAAGCTCTCGATCTCGGTGGTGGACCACTCCCAGAGAGACTGATAGTCGGGGAGCGTGGTCCGCAGATGAGCCTCGACAGCTTCGCGGTAGGCCGACAGCCGACTTGTAGCCACCAGGCTTGGTGACGGCGTCCACAGGAGCTGCCCCTCCTCGACAGGATCGTCCGTCTCTTCCATCACCCCGATGATAGGTCGTCAGCGGATCAGCATCCGACTTCTCTAGTCGCCCGTTTGGCGATCGGCTCAGGCTTTGGTACCTCGGGTCGTGGTCTTCGGAGCCCGGTCGGCCAGCCGGCAGGGAATATCCTCATCCTCGCTGAGGTGATAGCTTGCACAGATGCGGTGGTAACCGTCCGCCACCGTGAGAGCGGTCCCGGTCGCACTGTCACCTCTGACCAAGAGCACCGGCGACAGCTGGTCGCCATCCGCCACCTTGTGGAGATCCCGGATCACTTCGGGGTCCTTCTTCCCCAGCAACGGGAGGCCGCTGGCACGGAGCAGGTCCTTGGCCTTGCGGCTGACCAGCGGGGCGCCGCGTAACTCGCCGACAATGGCGGTGGCAACGGCCTCAGGGAACAGCAGCGAAAGGTAGTCCGTGGCGGCGGGAAAGTCATGTGGGTCAGGGTCCTGCTTCCAGTGTTCCTTACGAGCCACCTATCACCTCCTGCGAGCCACCTATCACCTCCTGCTCATTTCTCTTTCATCGTGGCGGTGGATCGGACCACCGCGATCCGCGATCATTCGGTGGAGACCGAGCCGGGATGATCCGGCGGCTTTGGGAGCAAGGGGTAGTCCAACGCTCCCTGAGCGGCTTTCGCGGCTACCGGGTCGCCACCCGGGCCGCGCAGCACCCAGGCCGCCAGCACAGCCAGCAACGCTCCCAGAAGTGGCCCTATCACATAAACCCAGTAGTGCGAGAGATTGCCCATCACCAGATCCGGGCCGAGGGAGCGCACCGGGTTCATCGACGCTCCACTGATCGGGCTCGACCACAGACCAGCCAACGCGATGTATCCGCCCACCGCCAGCGCTGAGAGAGGGCCGGCGTTCTGGGCTCCGGAAGCGGTCCCCAGGATCGTGCTCACAAGTCCGAGCGTGAGCGCGGCCTCCATCAGCATCGCTTGGAGGTCTCCGATTCCGTGCCCGGGCTCCGTCGCCCCCAGCGTCCCCAGTTTCCCCACCAAGAACCACAACAGCAGGCACGCCAGGACGGATCCAAGTATCTGGGCAAGGACATACCCCGGGACCCTCCGCCAGGGGAACTCCTGCCTGAGAGCGAAAGCGACACTCACAACCGGGTTTAGGTGAGCCCCGGACACGAGCCCCATGAAGAGGATGATCGCCATGACCATCAGCCCGGGCGCGGCAACGTAGGCGACCTGGCTCACCACCCCGTGGCTGTAAGCGGAGACGACCGGGCCCCCGGCCGCAACCAGAACCAGCATGAACGTTCCCAGGACTTCCGCGAACAGCCGCCGCCACTCGTGAGAGAGATCGTTGAAGTCCCTTGCCCAAAGAGGCTGCAGCCCGGCTATGGTCCTCATCCGCGGGCCCGCTCCGTGGATCCCCTCGGCGGGGTCGGCTCCTGTCAATCCTTGCTGGCTCCTCAAGGGGCACGGTGAACCGGGATGGCCCCAGGAGGCGCCACCCGAACATATAGTCGGACTCTACACCGTCACCGGCGCCGCGTGACCCAACGTTCAGCACCACCGATGATCGGTAACTGCTGAGCAACTCCCGGACCACTGCCGGTCCTTACGGCGACCCCGCGGACGGAATGGGCCACTACAAGGGCCGTCGGTTGTTTCCCGGCGCCAACGATCGAGACTGTTCCGTTCCGGGCGCCACCCACCGGCTGCACGAAAGCGTCTGGACCACGAGCCCCTGGCTGCCCGCTAGGTTGCAATCGCTCCCGTTCATGCCCTCGAGCTCGAAGGCGCGGCGCCCGGTCCAACAGGCGGTCGAGTTGATCGGGAACTATGCCTGCAGAAACCAGCCCACAGTCTCGGTCGCCCGCAGCGAGTAGCGCTGCGATGTCGCCGTGGCAGACTGCCGGACCGAGCGTTGAGTCGAGATCGGAGCGACCGGCAGCGCAAGACTGGCGAGCACCGGAATCGTCACTGCCAATCCCACCAGGCCGGCCGTCGCTCGGCGGAACCAGATGCGGCGTCTCGACTGCAGGACCAGCTCAGGCGGCGGGTTCGGATGGCTCCAGGCGATGATCATTGCCGGCAGAAAGAACACGAGTTCGGCGAGCACGATCCAGACACCGATGCCGTCGGCCAGCCAAGCCCTGGCCTGGTCTGCGGCCAGGTAGGGCCCGACTATCACCGCGACTATGAAGGCCGCCAAAACCCAAAAGGCGATCCGATGAGACCGATTGCGGAACGCCTCCTGCCCCTCATCGACCGCCTCCCCGTAAGCGGTCGCCAGACGCTGGGTCGCGCGGGCCAGCAGCACATCGAAGAAAACCAGAAGGAGGATGAGGAGCGGGGAGTAAGCCTGGAGGCTCTGGGAGAGGATTACGGCGGTCGCACATACCCCCGCGATCGCGATAACCAGGACACGCCTGTTCGCCTGGCTCCTGAGGATTGCCCCGGGTTCGATCGTGACCACACGGACGACCAAGACGGTGCCTAGGCACAGCAGCATGTACGCGTTGAGCCAGCTGACCAGATCAAAGGAAGCCAGGAGTGCGATCCATATCCCCGCGAAAATGGTCAGAATCGCCCCTATCAAAAAGTCGGGCGTCCATGGGAGCGCAGCCGCCCTAACGCGTGGCTCCTCCCCGGGTGATGCCTTTCGGCTCCGGAGCCGGATTCTGTTCAGTAGAGAAGAGCTGTTGGCTCATCGGACGCAGGGGTCGTCTCGAGAAGATCGCCTCGATGGGTAGCTCGAAGACCTCCGCGACGCGGAGGGCCAACTCCAAGCTCGGGCTGTACTCCCCGCGCTCTATGTAGCCGATCGTCTGATAGTTGACGCCCACGGCAACCGCCAGGTCGTGACGGCTCAAGCCGTGCTCAGTTCGGAGCACGGCCACGCGGTTATGGAGCGGAGATTGTTTCACCCCGGGCAACTATGTCTGAGCCGGAGTATCACCTTCATGGTGCGGATGGTAGTACATGTACAACAAACCGTTAACCAGAGAAGGAGCCGCAGCTCGCCACCATGGGAGGTACTCCCGAGGAAAGCGTTAGGGGAGTCACCCTCGGCGGACGCTGGGGACTCCTCTAACGCTGTGGGTCAGCCGACCAAGGATGCGATCTTGCGGGCCAGCTTCTCCTCGACCTCGACGTTCCAGGCCATCTCCACCACATCGACAACCAAGAAGAGCTCGGACAGCAGGAGTGTCTCGATCGCCGCAACTCCCAGCTGCTCGAGCCACTTGCCGACTCCGGTGCGGACCGTGAAGTCGTTCGGGTCGCCCGAGATGAGAATGGTCAAAGCCCGGTTGGCGTCGATGGCTCCTCTCAGAAAGCCACCCTTCTTGGCCTGGGTCACGTAGCCGTGGGAACTGGGTGGAGATGTTTGGACCTGGAACCCATCGCTCTTCAGGTACTCCTCGATCTGGCCTTGCAGACCGTTCAGATCTGTTTGCTTGCCCTGGAACTGCTGAACCTTCTCTCCGATCATGGGAACCTCCTGATCTTGCAAAGAATGCGGCCGGACGGCCCGCCGTCGCTTTGCCCTGGGTGGCCGCACTGTTCCCGAGTCTATGGCTGCCAGCTGCGGGAATCTTCCCTGAACGCGACCCCGGCCTGGGTCGGCATAGTGAGGGCATGCCGCGATGGTATTGGCTGCTCTGGTGGAGCCTGGTGACCCAGCGCCTCCGGGAGCTCCACCTCTCCCGATCGCGAGCTAGAGACAAATCGGGGCCGGTTGCCGACCCCGACGGGTTTCCGGTGATGGTGGCAACCCATGTGGGCCTCTTTCTTCTGCCGCCGTTAGAGGCTCGTATGACCCACCCCCATGGTGGTCGACGCTTCGGTTGGGCGCTGCTCCTGCTCGCGGCAGGTGCGCTCCGCCTCTGGAGCATCAACAGCCTGGGCGACCAGTGGAACGTACGGGGGTTGGTACCCGACGACCTCCGCCCCATCACTATCGGGCCGTATCGGTGGATTCGCCACCCCAATTACCTGGCGGTGGCTCTAGAGTTCGCCGCGCTGCCAATGGCGACCGGCGCCTGGCGCAGTGCTCTCGGGCTCTCGGTCCTCAACGGCTCGGTGCTATGGAGGAGGATCCGGGCCGAAGAGAAGCTCCTGGGCGAGCGGCCGGGTTACTCCGAAGCCTTCGCCAAAAAGGCCCGCTTCATCCCCCACATCCTTTAAGGCTCAGTAACTCCACTGAGACCCCTGGGCCGAAAGCCATGGCCAGCCCTCGACCGCGCCGCTTGGTCAGAGCCGCCAGGACAAACAGCAGCGAGGCAGACGAGACGTTGCCATAGCGGCGAAAGATCTCGCGGGAGACCGTGAGCGCCCCCCCGGGGATGCCGAGGGAGCTCTCCACCGCGTCAAAGATTCTGGGCCCGCCAGCATGGACAGCGTGGAATGAGAACGGGCCCCGGTCAAAGCTCTCGAGAAGGCCCTTCAACTCGGTCGCAAGTAGGCGGGGCAGTTTGCGGTCCAGAACCGGATGAAAGCCTTCGTCCCGTAGCTGAAACCCCAGGAAGCGCTCACTGTCGGGGATCAGCCGCGAGCCCACGGCTGTGACGCGCATTCCGGCTCCCTCCCCCGCCATAACCACGGCTGCCGCCCCATCGCCGAAGACAAGGCTCGCCGTCAGGTTGTCCAAGGAGGAGTCGTCGGGGCTGAAGGTCAGAGAGCAGAGTTCGACGCAGACAACCAAGACCACCGACTCAGGCGAGGCACAGAGGTGCCGGTATCCGGCGGCAATGCCGGCGCCACCACCCGAGCAACCCAGCTCCGTGATGGGGAGCCGCACGATGTCCGCGCGAAACCCCATGCGGTTGGCCAGCCTCACGTCCAATGAGGGCACCATGTAGCCGGTGCACGATACCGAGATCAGGAGATCTACCTGAGCCGCGACCTTACCCGATTCTCGGAGCGCCTGCTCCACCGCTCGCTGCGCCAGTCGGGGAGCCTCGCGGTCGTACAGGCGCATTCGATCGCTCATCGACCGCGGCTGGAACACCTCATCAATCGGCAGGACCGTGTATCGGGTCACAGGCTCGATCCTCGAGGCGGTCAGATGGGGCCAGTGGGCGGCGAGAACGTCGCGCCCCTGCTCTGGCGTCAGCCGGAAGTCCGGTAGCGCTGTCCCAAATCCGAGCAGAGCGGCCACTAGCTCGCAACACCCACCAGGGCGAGCCAATCCCTACGAGGAAGGGCGGCCAAGCCGCAGAGACCCTGGTCCATGCTAAGCAAGGACTGGAGGGCCTCGGGCCTGCGACGCATGCCCAGCACCGCCCGTTGACCCAGGACCGGAGAACCAGAGATGGTCCGCGCCATCCACGCCACAGTCCGCCGGCGCCGCCACTGCGCGCGCCAAAAGCGTCGGTAATGAGCCGCCGCCGTTTTGGGATCGGCCAGCAAAAGCGTGGCCAACTCGGCAGCCTGCTGCAGGCCGGCGGTCAACCCCTCCCCCGTGAGTGGGTCCAGAAACCCGGCAGCGTCTCCGACCAGAAAAACCCGCCCCTGGGCAACCGTGGCGGGACGGTGCCGGAAGGGTCCGGCGCCAGTGAGGCGACCCAGTACGGGGCTGTCAACTAGGCTGGGATGAGCCCTTGACAAGATCCGTTGATAGCTCTCCAGGACGCCAATCCCGGGTTGGCGCAGCCGTCCTCGACCGCCAAGCACCGCAAAGAGAAGCTCCTCCTCTCCGACCGGGGCGAGGTAGGACTCCACATCCCCCAGCAGAGTAACCTCCACGTCGGAACTCGGAGAGGCGGCCCTCAAGTGCCCGACGAGCGCATATCGGGCAGCCCTGCGGGAAGGGCGCTCCCACCCCATCATGCGCGAGATTGAGGAGCGCATTCCGTCGGCTCCAATGAGCGTGGCGGTGGACATCCGACCCGCCGTGGTCTCGAGCTCCACACCGCCGGCTATGGACCGCAAACCCGTGACCCGGATTCCAGTCTTCACACCCGCTCTGGAGGCAAGCAGATCGTCCAATCTGGTACGCCGGGTCCCGTAGCCGACCCCATTGCCAAAGTCAGATCTCGCGTATTCGCCTCCGGGAAGACGATACCGGACACCTCGAATCTGGGGGAAACCCTGTCCCTCTAGGTCGCATCCGGCCCGGCGGAGCACCTCCGCCCCTGCCGGCATCAGCCCCTCGCCGCACGGCTTGTCGCGGGGAAATACCGCCCCGTCCAGCACCACCGCACCCGGGAGCAGCAGCCCCATGGTGGACCCAACCGGGCCCCCGCCGACCACCGCCACCTGGGCGTCCATTGCTGGTCAACGCTAACAGAGGTGGAAAATCGAGAGAATTTGCCTTTTCATGGCTTCCTGCGGCGCTGCCGAGTGAGGCTCTTCCAACGCTCACGCTCCTGACTTCGAACATCCAGCTCCCCCTGTCGAGCAGCGAGAGCCCGCAACTCCCGCTCCAGCTTGCGCCAGCTCTCCAGCCGATCGAGGGTGACCGCACCGGACTCGATAGCCGCCCGGACGGCGCACCCTGGCTCTGCTGCGTGCTCGCAGTCGCGGAACCGACACGCCTGGCCCAGTTCCTCTAGGTCCTGGAAGGTCTGTGCCAACCCCTCGTTGTCCGCCCAGAGTCCAAGGCTGCGCATCCCCGGCGTGTCCAGCAGGATCCCCCTCCCGGGCACTACTAGCAGCTCGCGGTGGCTGGTCGTGTGGCGTCCTTTGCCGTCCGCCCTGACCTCTCCAGTCCCCATCCGCTGCGTCCCCGCGATCAAGTTGACCAGGGTCGACTTCCCGGCGCCAGACGCCCCTACGACGGCTGCGGTCCTGCCCGGCTTGATCCAACGTTGGGTCAGTTCAGATATGCCCCTTCCATCGATCACGCTGATCGCCAGCGAATTCGCGGCGCCAGCAACCTCGGCCACCTTTCTGAGTTGTTCCAGCACCGCCAAGTCAGGGAGACGGTCCGACTTGGTGAGGACGACAACCGGGACCGCGCCACTGTCCCATCCCACCGCCAAGTAACGCTGCAAGGAATGCAGGTTGAGTTCCCGGTCCAAGGCGTTGGCGAGCAAGACCACGTCCACGTTGGCCGCCACCACCTGGGCCTTCAGATCTTTGCCAGACCCGAGCCTGCGGAAGGCGGTGCGACGCGGGACAACGCCCAAAACCTGCTCTCGATCATGGGGATCCAGACCGGGACCGATCGCCAACCAGTCACCGGTGGTGAGCTGGTGGGACCCGTAGGTGACCCGCGCGGGAGTGGGGTCCAGAACGGTACATAAGCCACGATCCACCCGGGTCACTCGCGCCGGCCGACTCCCCTCCAGCGCCAGCTGTTCAAAGCTCATCGCGAATTCGGGATCCCAACCCAGATCCTCTAGGTTCGCGGGCAAATAGCGGTCTATTTCGGTCAAGCGGGCCTCCGTAGTGGAGATGCCCGCTCAAAAATCTCAGGCTGCGAAACGAACCTGGGGAACGGACATCAGTTGTTGGGTGCAATCCGAGGCTGGTGAGATCGATGACCTTAGGACTTTGTCCATTTCCAACTCACCTCCTCGAACTGGCGACCGCCCACTAGAGGGCTCTCACATTACAGCTACTTCCCCTACAGCGCAAAGGGCGGTGGTCCTCAGTCATTCGACGAGGGCACAGGGCGGCGCCTCCCGACCGCCAACGACCGGACCCGGGTCAGGAAGACGAGTTTCCTTTGCCGCCGCGGTCCCCGCCTGGAACTTCGTTCTCAAGCACACTTCATCGAGCCGGCCGCTGAGTGCCGTAGCGCAGGAACAGGTGATCGTCCGCTCGATGGACCGACAGCAGCTGACACTGCCGCACCCGCTCGGGGAGAAGCTCCACACCGGCGGCGAAGCCGGGACGTCCGGTCCTGTCCGCGCCCCCTGCCACCCGCGGAGATACGGTCAGGAACAGCTGATCCACGAGATCTTGATCGAGCAACTGCCCCATTACGGATGGGCCAGCCTCGGACAGCACAACCTGGTGGCCACGCGCTCTCAGCGCCTGCATGAGCACGACCCAGTCAACCGTTGACTGCCCCAAGGTCAAGACCTCAATGCCCTGTGGAATCGGGTGTGGCAGGCTGGTCCGAGCGTCCTTGGTGGTGACCAAGAGAGCCCCGCCCTGGAATCCGGGGTGGGCTAAATCGATCTTGCCACCGGCTGAGACCACCACGAGCTCGGGAGCTGGCGATCTACCCAGACGCTCCCTGAGCGCCGAGAATTCTTGGCCCATTTGCGGGTAGGCCGCACTCGGTCCCCAGCGCGAGTCGGGGCTGGCGCGCAGCGTGCCAGCGCCGACCAGGACCGCGTCGGCGCACGCGCGCAGGAGCCCCATGGTGAATTTGTCCGCCGCCGCTCCTCCACTCAAGACCCTGCCCACATGCTCCAAGCCCTGGATGTTCACCACCCCATCCAGGCTGGCGACGAAGTTCGCGTAGACGACAGGCGATGGGAACCCGAGAGTCCCCGGATAAGCTGCGGCCAGCGTCGGCGGTAATGGGTAGGCCGGCAACCCAGGCTCTTGGAAGAGCAGCTCCAGCAAGCTACGCCCAGCCAAAAACCGGGATCGAGGCACCGCTGATCGGCCAGCCGTCCGGACCAATCAGGAACGCGATCACCCGGGCAATCGCCTCCGGGGCGACCGCTCTATCCATCGTCTCAGAGCTGATGGAGGTGCGGTTAGCCTCGCTGTCAATCAGGGCCGGCAATACCGAATTGACCCGGACCCGATGGACGGCAAGCTCCAGAGCCAACACCTCGGTGAGGCGGATCACAGCTGCCTTGGAGACAGCGTAAGCAGTGCTGCCGTCGCCGCCCACCCGACCGGCGCGGGCGGCGACGTTGACAATCGCGCCCGCGTTGGCCCGGCTGAGTCGTGATGCTGCCTCACGGCACGACCACCAGGCGGTGTCCAGGTTGAGCCGCATCATCTCCTGAAATTGGCCAGGGTCGCTGTCCGCCAGGGAGCCTGAACGAAAGCCTCCCACGAGGTTCACCAGCGAGGCTGGCTGGCCGATAGCGTCAATGTTCTCCCAGAGGCTAGCCACCGCGGATGGGTCGGTGAGGTCAGCCCCGAGCCTTGTAATCCCACCCTCCAAAGCCCCACCCGCGATAGAGCTTTGTTCGAATCCGGGCCGACCTACGGCGATCACAATCTCCCCAGCCAGGCTCAGCTCGGACACGACCGCTTGGCCCAGAGCTCCCCCGGCGCCGCAGACAACTACGGGACCCATCAGCCGAGCGCGTTCCTGGCGACCGTAACCAGGAACTCCTGTCGAAGGGCGGGGTCCTCCTCGTACGCCCCCCTCCAATAGGAGCTGCTGGTCCGGGAAGTCTGATCGCGTACTCCCCGCATTCGCGTGCACATGTGGATCGCCGAGAGGTGGACCGCTACCCCATGCGGCTTGAGCTGATGGACCATCCAGTCGGCGACCTCTTGACCAACCCGCTCTTGAACCGTGAAGCGCCGAGCATAGACATTCACCAGTCGGGTGAGCTTGGATAGGCCAACGATGTGTTCGTGGGCGATGTACGCGACATGCGCAAAGCCGTAGAACGGCAGGGCATGGTGCTCACAGAGGGCGAAGAAGGGGATCGGCCCTTCGACTATCTGGCTGATCCTGCAGTCCGGGCCGCCCCTGCACTCCGTCGGAAAGATTGTCAGCAGCTTCGGGTCACCCTCATATCCTCGGGTCACATCCGCCATCGCTTGGATAAACCGCCTAGGGGTGTCTTTGGTAGATGGACTGTCCATCTCCATACCGAAGGTGGCGAAGATCTCGGCGGCATACCCCTCGAGGCGAGCTAGCGTATCGGCACTCACCTCTCGCGGAACGTCCCCTACCCACGATCGGTCTGGAGCCGCTTTCACTGCCTCCTCGACCTGATCCAAGTCGTGACTCACGCGATCCTCCTTTGCCTTCGTCGAACTCACCGCCCAGGCCGCGTGTCTCGCGCGCCCCAGCTGACCTTCAGAGTACTGAAGGGTATCGCGGACCGACTTTCAGGGTCCCACACCCCGAGCATCCCTGGGCACGGGATCGCACCTGCGGCTGCTGCTGGCGGCCTAACATGGAAGCGTCACGCAGACGAGGAACGCTCAGGAGACGCTCGATGATCTCTGCGGCAGACTACCTTTACTTCGTCGACCTTGAGCTCGATGGTATGGTCGCCATTGTCACAGAGCTGGGAGACAAGCTCTCCAATCAGCGGCTGGCCGTTTCCGGAGCGAACTCGCCCTACGTCATCCTGAACCACTGTTTGGGTGTCATCGAGTACTGGAGCGGACACCTGGCCCTGGGCCGGCCATCGAGTCGCGATCGTGAGGCGGAGTTCACCGCCATCGGGCCAATTGCTCCCCTCATAAGCCGGGCTCGCCAAGTCCGCTCCCAGCTGTCGGCGGACCTTGCCCAACTCCGGCCAACAGAGCCCCCGCTCGGAGCGCCGGAGCCCCGGGATGCGAACTTACCTTTGGGCAGGACCCAAGGTGGGGCCCTAGTCCATATTCATGAGGAGTTGGCGCGGCACCGAGGCCAGATGGAAGTTACCCGGGATGTTCTGATCGCTGGTTCCAGCGGAATCTGAGGAGCTCCCTCGAGCCCCCGCCGAACCTCACTCGGCGGCCCGTTCGATGGCAATGGGCCGCACTGAACTCAGCTCGCGAGCAACAAGAGCCCAGCGAAGAGCTGTGGTCGGCCAGTGGGCTGCCTCACCCGCTGGCCGACCTCCCACGCCGCAATCGACCCCTCCGCCCCCATCCGCTGCGCGCCGCTAGGCTGCGGCCGCTGGACAACTGACAGGGGCCCGCTGTGGAGACGAAAATCCTGGGCACCGCGATGCCGGTCTTGGAGGTGAGCTTTCAGGGATGTCGGCCAACATCGGTCTGCGCACCTCGACCGCGGCCAGTGGCGGGGCATGTTTGGAGCGCTTCGTCGGGCCGCTGGAGGCCCGACCATCCTCCTGACCGAATACACCGCCCAATCCGGACCGGTCGAGGTGGCCTTCGCGACCAAGCTTCCCGGGCAAATCGTCCCGGTGGATCTGAATCCCGGTGGTTACATCGGTTCAGCCTAACTCGTTCCCATGCGCGTTCGGACAAGTCGCCATCTCCGCCGGTTTCCAGCGTCGACTGGGCTCAGCCCTCTTCGGGGGAGAGGGCTTCCTTCTGCAAAAGCTCGCCGGCACTGGATGTGCCTTTGTGGAGCTCTCCGCAGAGCTGGTGAGGCGGGACCTCGAGTCCGGAGAACGAATTTGCGTGCATTCTGGGCACATCGGGCTGTGTCCCGTGAAGATGCCATTCGAGATCCGGACCATCCCTGGAATAGCCAACAAGATGTTCGGCGGTGACCGTGGCTTTCTGTGGAGCTGACTGGTCCTGGTCTGTCCTATTACCGTCCTTGACCGTTGCCAAGTTGGCTGCTGAGATCGCGCACTGCGTGCCCAGCCAGAGCAAAAAAGGGGCGAACCGATCTGGACCTTTCTTTCTGACCCGAGCCGTTGGTGGATGTGGACAGTGAGCTCCGGGTCATGTCCCATACATTGGTGTAAGTAGCGTGGTCGAGGTCGTGCTGGGAGCGGGCACGAAAAAGGCCACCGTGCAACCAACCCTCTTCACAGACCGGGAGACACGATGACCCCCAACAGCATGCCACTTGACGCC
>DATLQZ010000115.1:0-19728 GCA_035534915.1 Candidatus Dormiibacterota bacterium | reverse complement strand
CGTACTCGGCCGCGTTCTGCTGCCAGTGGGCCACGGCGTCCACCTGGTAAGGACCCCCGGGGGCGCCTCCCGCGTTCAGATCGGGCCAGGCCGCCTGGAGCATGTAGATGCGCACGTTCCCCGACTGAATGGCGTACCAGTTGTTCGGGTACACCGCGGGGGCACTGCCGAGAATGCTGGGGTAGGAGATCGGGGCGTACACCCCGCCGCTGGCCGCAGCGGTCGTCGATTCGGGCCAATTGCGCAGTGAGTCGACGTTGTCCCCGCCGTGATTCCCGGTGGCGTAGAAAGTGGGAATCCCCCCGGTCTGGGGCCAGTAGTAGGGCCCGTACATGTCGCTCACATCCGGGTTGAGCAGGGTTCCGGTCTGCTGCAGATCGCCGTAGCGCTCATTCAGGCCGCTCGGATAGGCGTCGTCGCCGGCCAGCAGGAGGAACTTCGCGCCGGATTGACCGATCAGGTGGTCGATCGCGGCCTGATCGGGGTTGATGTAGTTGGGCCAGGCCTGGTACGGGTTGGCGAGGTTCTCGCCGGTGTCGCCGAGAACGTCAAAGCTGAGCGGCGCCGTGGAGGTGGTGCTGACGGGGGAGAGCGTGGTGAAGTATTGACTCGGGTTCGTCCCCAGGAGGTCCACCAAGACCTTGTGGAGGTTCACGTACGTATAGCCGTAGGGCCGGTAGCAGTAGTTGGTGTTCGGTGCCAATCCGGTCAGCTCCACCGTCCACTGATATTCACTGGTGTTGATCACCTTGAATTCTCGGGAGGTGGTGTCACTGCTGGTATCGGCGGCCGGCACGGAGGCTGGCAGTGAAGCAGCTACGGGAGCCGAGTAGGCACCGCAGCTCCCGTTCGGTCCCCAGGTCAGGAACCCGGGGGAGTTGGAAAGGCTAGCCCAGGTCACCTGGACCGAGGTCTGGGTGAGGTCGGTAAGGTAGGGCGCGCGGGTGAGGATCGGGCTGAATCCTTGGAAGGGTGTGACCGCGACCGGAGCTGGGCCCTGGGCCGTCGCTGTCGTCGGCAGCAGCGCCGCGGCAGCGGCTCCGGCGATCACAAGGGTCCCGACCACTGCCAGCAGCCTTTGCCGGCCCCGGGGATCGTCCCAGAGCCCACCGGGGTACCGACGGTTCACGCCACCTGGCATTGTCCCTCCATGGACCGGTAGCTACGATGTTGGAGGAGCCGGGTTCCACTGCCCCGGAGGCGCACTTCCCACCAGTGTTGATCGACCCTAGCCGCCTCCTCCAGCGTACCTCGAGAGTAACAGGTGGGCAACGGGTCTGAAGAGACTGTTACATTGAAGTGAGATTCCCCGCACGACCAGCCGCATCCCGTAGGGAATCTGGAGCCTTGGCCGGGTCCAACAGGCGGGTCAGACCGACGCTGACCGCACGCGGGCGCGGGGTGGTGGGCCGTCCGGCTCGGGTGGACCGTCCACGACTTTACATCTCCCCAATCTCGGTTCCACTGAGGGGTGGTCTTGGCATCGCTCAGGGCCATCAGGTCTGCACGGACGTGGTGGCGAGTCGGGCAGATCAATCAGCTCGGCTCAAGCCGTCCTTTTGCCCAAGAGGTAGTGGCCGAGGGCTAGACGGGGGTTAAGCCTGTGTCTGCCTCGCGAGGAAGGTGGGGTAGGCATTTGACCCAGCCTGGTCGCTCTAGGACGTCTAATACCGCGTTGCACGTAATGCGCCAGAGCAAGGTCAGCGGAAGTGGCAGCAGCCTCCTCGCATAGTGGCCGTGAGGCGAGTCCCGGTCACCTAAAAAGCACCGTCCCGGCATACACCCCGGACCAAGCAGCTCACCGGCCAAGGGTGTCTCGACGGTGCCCGCGGGCTGTGCTTTCGTGGCGAAGATGGCAAGAGGGGCCAACTCGACGAGAGCCACGCGGCGCCACCGCGGGACGGCCGCTCTTTCTCCGAAGCTCTGGGCAGGACCGCCGAGAGCCAAGCTATTCGACTCCGTATCCACGCCATCCAGGGTGGTCCCCTCCATGCTCACTTGCCGCTCGCCGCGGAAGCGTGCTACTCGAATTTAAGCCGCTGAATATTAGTGGCCGGAGCTTGCACCCGTGCCGTAAGACACCATTGTAGAATTCCGGCAGGGACATGGTATCAATTTGACCCCAAAACTCGACCGGTTGCTGGATAGTCGCCTTTCTGGCGCGTTACCCTACTTGACCCCAGAATCAACCGTGGAGATTCGCAAGTCGTCCGTTCGTGCTGACAATGTCCAGGTAGCCGTAGTGGTGCCAACCAGGGACTCTGGCCGCACGCTTGAAGCCTGCCTACGCTCCCTAAAGGACCAAACCGAGCTCTGCGTGGTTATAGTCGTGGACAACCACTCCATGGACGACACCGTCGCGCTTGCGTGCCAGTATGCGGACGTGGTGGCTGTGACAGGTCCCGAGCGGTCAGCGCAGCGCAATGCGGGCGCGGCACTTACCACATCACCCATCCTGGGTTTCATCGACTCTGACATGGTCGTCGGACCCGCCGTCGTCGAGCAGGCTTGCATAGCCCTTCAGTCTGGAGCTGGCGGTATCGTGGTCCCGGAGCACTCATTTGGGCAGGGATTCTGGGCAGAAGTCCGAAAGTTCGAGCGCTCGTTCTATCACCAGAACGACAATGTCGAGGCGGCGCGGTTCTTTCGGCGTGACGTCTTCGACAGCGTTGGCGGCTTCGACGAAGGTATGGGACCAGGACCAGAGGATTGGGATCTCACAATTCGTGTTCGCACAGTTGCCGCGGTGACCCGGATCTCAGCCGAGATCGCGCATGACGAAGGGCGGCCGACGTTCTGGAAGGCTTGTGCGAAGAAGGCCTACTACGCTCCTGGCCTCAAATCCTTCGCACGCAAGCATGGCAGCGCCAGCCTATCGGTGCTTGATCGGCCCTACCTTCGAAGGCCCTGGATGATCTTTGCCCGAGGACCGCGGCTCGGCCTCGGCTTGGTGTCCTTGAAGGCTGGCGAGGTGACCGCAGTGGTGGCCGCGACGATCCGAAACTCCAGCCCGCTGAAGCACCGCAATATGAATGTAGTGGCTGCGCGTGACAATTCAACCGGCAGCCCCAAGTCGATACGCAGCCCGCACCAACCGGGTAGCGACGATGGGGATCATCCGCGACACAATGAAGGCTCGTGCGCTGACTGACGGATTTCGATTCCCGCCCCGTTTGGTCCGCATTTCGAAGACCGCGGCGGCCGGTATCCCGCAAACTCTGAGCATGGCCGATTCCGGCCTAGATGTACCTCCCAGGTAGGTTGTTGACACAGGTCACCGGAGCGACGCTTCCCAGCGCGGTGTGGGTTAGGTGGTAGTTGTATCGGTGGACGTCAGGCGGGCGCGGAGAGCCTCGCGGCCGCCGAGGCTGCGTTTTACCGGCGCTCGGGCCGCCAGCCCAGCGACTTCGAGTCGGTTTCCTACCTCACGCGCCCCGGACCAGAGTCATCCAGCGTTGCCCGACGCGGGAGCCGACTCCCGGTGGCAGAATGGGCGGAGTTGATTGGCCCACCAGACCAGATCGACGAGCTGTTAGCGGACCTGAGGGGACCCCGTTTGTCAGTCCAGAGCGGGTGAGGCGACGCAAGTGAATATTGCCGCCAGAGCGAAGTTTGACTCCTCTCTCAAGTGCAGGGCGGAGCTCCGAAACTGGCCCGCGGTACTGCTCCGTCTCGGCCTCTCACAGTTCGGGTGGAGCCAAGGAGTCCTCACCGTTTCATCTCGAGCCGGCGTGACCCTGCGGGTGCCCAACCGCCCCCTCAGCCGGTATCCGCCGATCGAGGTCCTCGTGGACGACGTCTATCGACTTAGGGACCTCTCATGGGACGATCCGTTCGCTCCTCGTGCCGTGGTAGACGTCGGGGCACACGTTGGGAGCTTCACCTGCGCTCTAGCCGAGCGGCTGCCCGGGGCAAGCTTTACCTGTGTCGAGCCCTTGCCGAGCACACTGGCGTGGCTCCGTGCGAACTTAGCCCGCAATGGGTTGGCCGGAAAGGCCGCAGTCGTCCCAGCGGCGGTCGCTGCGGCCGATGGCGAGGCCGAATTGTGGGCATCCGAGGACGCGTGCACAGAGGCTTCGCTCGAGGCCGAGTTGTGGGCTTCTTGGCACGCGTCCAACAAAGCCTCGCTGCCGCCAATAACGGGACGGAAGGTCGAGGTGCGGACGATGTGCTTCGACTCCATCGTGGCGGCGGCCGGAGGCCGGGCCGACATCGTCAAGCTGGACTGCGAAGGAGGCGAATACGCTGCCGTCCTGACGGCCTCCTCGGGTGTCTGGGCGACGGTAGAACAGCTGTTCCTTGAGTACCACCCGGTCGCCGGCCACCACTTCCAGGAACTGCATCGGCGCTTGAGCGAGTTCGGCCTGTTCCTAGTATGGAAGCGCCCCTCCCGCCGTACTGGGATGGGAATGGCGTATTTCGCTCGCAACCGTTAGACTACCTCGGTGTCCAGGCATCGGGCAGCGATTCACCCTTGCCCTCTGCGTCCGACCGAGGGCAGGCTGTGAAGTGCATGGCGGTCCAAGAAGCTGAGCTCGAAGCGCCCACTTCCATCAGGAGGCACCAGCTATGCTGGCAGCCTTCAACTACACGGTGTCTATGCATTACACGGTGCGGTTCACCTGCCGTACTCCGACAGTCCCGCACGCGGTCTCCCATCCCGCATCAGGGGCCGATCACAATCTGAATTGCTCTACCGAAACGGTGGCCAGGAAACGCTTTCTTTGTCGACCATTTCGCTCGGGACAACCACATGGCGCTTGAGCGCGACAGCCGGTGAACTGTGGAGGAGGCGGGCGCAAAGATGATGAGTCTCGGTCAAATGGCTGGACTCGGACGCCAATCTCTCGCTCGTGATCGCGCGCTGCTACGGAGTAGCATGCCCGTCGCGCTTCGGTGGCGGTTCCTGGTTCAGAAGGCGAGAGTTCTGCCCGTTTTATTGGGAGGGCATTGCGCTACACTTGATCTGGGCGGCTTCAAGTTCGCACTGGAGAGTGCGAGCGACCTTGGAACATTCCAATCATGCATGGTTGACGTACAGAGCGAGCTTCTATTGTCGGGTGTGTTGGATCCAAACGGGAGTCAAGTCATTGTGGACGTGGGCGCGAATATCGGCCAATTCGCATCGTCGGTCAAGATCCTCTCGCCCGAAAGTCAGCTGATTTGCTTCGAACCAGACCCGACAGTTTTCCTACGACTCGTCCGGAACGTAAGTCAACTACCGAATGTGGAAGTACGATGCCTAGCACTCGGCAGGCAAGCCGGTGTCGCTCCGCTATACCGGCATCCACTATCTGTGATGTCCAGCTTCTACCCAAGTGGCGACGCCTACGACAGAGAGCGTACGGTGAACGTCAACGTAGCTCCTCTTGATGATTTGCTTGTTGACAATGAACGGGTCGATATCCTCAAGGTTGATGTCGAAGGATCAGAACTCGATGTTCTCAAGGGAGGAATCGAGGTTCTAAAGAGGTCGAGGTATCTGCTCGTAGAAATTGGTCTTAGCCGGGATGATCGGGGAACGAATCTTGAATTGATGTGCTTGGTACGAGACGCCGTACCAGGCGCGAGGATCATACGCTTCGGTCGACGACTCGGGACTTCCGCCAAGCCCCTTTGCCAGGATGTGCTGATATCCCTCCGGAGGGAGTAGACGGGTAGCTCCCCTGTGCCAGATGTTAGGGTGCATTGCTCGAGAGCGCCATTTGGTTACCATCGGGTACCGATTGCGCGGTCTGCCTTGAGAGTCGCGCGTGGCTCGCTGCTCAGTCCACTTCGAAATTGAGGGGACCCCAGTGACAGGCCGATCGAGTGCAGCCAGATCACTTGGACGAGACTCAGGGCTCCGCTCCTGCCGCGGGGCCTCTGCACTTTTGGTGATCAGCTCATTGCACTGTTCGTGGTCACCGGCAACCGGTACCTGAATCTTGACTTCTGGCGGCGGGATAGGGCGAGCAGCAAGCGCCGACCGGACCAGCTACTAGATCAGCTCTTCGCACCTCCGCTCCGGCCGAGCACGAGGCGCGCCCAATGGACCCGTCCCTTCCCCGTCTGAGCGTAGGTGTCTCGCGGGCAAAGCGATACCCACCTGTCAGTGGGGGCCCAGAGGGCGACCATGTTGAGGGAGCTGGGGGGCCGCGGCGAGACTGCTTCGTCTACGCCGGCGCCGAGTTGCTAGCCCGTCGGCGGCGAGGCTCAGGACAAGCAGTGCAGCTCCGACGGCGGACGCGTCCTCGGCAACTCGGACCTCTGCCGCGGGAGAATAGGTCGATCGCACGGGGGATGCTGCTAGCCATCCATTGATGAGTCCGTCCACGACTACATGGGTGGCCGGATCGAGCGACCGCCACGCCGAAGAGTATGATTGTCCGTTCGTGCTGAGCAGCGGGCCGCGGTAGGGTCGCGCTGGCCAAGTCACGATCACTGGAGTAGGGACACCCATCAGGCTGACCGCCCGAATATTGGCGTAATCGTCGACGGTCCGCTGGCCCGACCCCAACCCGTCTGCGTAGAGGATTATGGCAAGACTCTGGGTTCCGGGAGCAGGAGTGACAGTCGCCACGTAATCTTGCCACCCAGTTCCTGAAGGCAGCGCTGGCAGCGCGGCGCAACGGGCGATCGGTATCTCCCAGAGGCAGATTCTGGTCGGCGCCCCCGCGACGTGACGTACGTGCATCTCCAGGAGCAGCGGGCCACTGACCCACGTGAGCGCGCGGACCTCGCAGGCGCTATCAGCGCTAGCTGACAGCTGAAGTGCCGATCCCCCAGCGGTCCCTTGACCAGGCACCAGAGCAGCGTGAACGTGGGCCGCCAACTGGGTCTCTGGGACTGCGTGACAATTACCCACTGAACCCCACGCGCCGGATGAGAAGTTACCATCTGTCAAAAGGGACGCTCCGAGTTCAATCTGCAGGCGAATCCTGGACACACTACCGCTCTGGGCTAGCGTCACCCGCACAGGGCCGCTTGGCCTGGGACCACCTCCTGGTGCTATCGGCGTCGGTGAACCTGCACCGGTCGGAGTGAGCAGTGCGACAGCCTGGTGACCGGGAGGGACCACCGCTGAGGTAGTCAGGCTTCTCGTTTCGGGGGACCAAGTGGCAAGCGCTGGGAACTGGGTGATGGCTGGCACACCCGGAATTGGGCGAGAGCTGACCAGACGGTACCCAGGGGGGAGCACCGATAAATCGCGCAGGTCCGGGGACGGCACGTTGGTGGTCGCGTACCCTGGAGTGACAGGCGCCGATGGGGTCGAGACCTCGTACAGTCGCAACGGTCCGCGCACCGTGAGCAGCCGAGCGAAGGGATCGCGGTCGAGAGCGGCGGCGACACTGGCCGGATTGGCGAAGCTGTGACCCGAGAAGGGCAGGATCAGATCACCTCGGACCAGCAGTAGGCGCACCCCGAGTGCTCCTAGGACGTCCCGTGAGGCGCTCCAATTCCTGGCGAGCAAGGCCCGCTGGGCCAGCGTGACCGCATCGAGGAGTGGCGAGGCTGCAGGCGTCGCCCCCTGTCCGACGGGATCAAGCACGGACCGCGCAATCAGGTTCGTGATGAACCCATCATTGCCGTAATACCAGCGATAGGGCATTTGGTAGAAGTCGTCGACCGGAAGTAGGAGCAGAGTGCCGTGAGGTGCCTGGGTGTTGACGAACCGCGCCGTCGCCGGCCAGTACCCAGGGACGTTCACGTGGGACGAGGGGTATCCCTGCTGCGGTCCTGGCACGAAGGCGCCGGTGAGAAGGGGGTAGGCGGGAAGTACCACCAGAGCCGTCAGCACGGCAGTGCCGGCGGCCAGCCTCAGCGAGCCGTGACCGGACGCGCCGAACCACCGGCGCAGCCCCGGCGACCGCACCAGAGCCTGAAGCGAAAGCGCACAGAGGACCGCATATCCCAGATCAGCGACCAGCAAGAATCGGCCCGGGTCCTGCAGAAGCCACCCCAACGGCAGACGGTACAGGAGGTCAAAGAGGACTGAGCCAGGAGGCAGCGTCCCGGTACTCAGGAATATGACGGCGAGGCTTGCTCCAGCAAACGCCAGGGTTGTCCGGAGCGCGTGTCCCGTCCGGCCAGCGCGACCGCCGCGTACCAGAAGGGCACCGAAGGCCAACAGGGCGGGTGTGAAGCGGATGACCGAGAGCGGAAGATGCCGATAGTTCGGCGCGTACGAATCGTACAGAGAGTAAGCCCAAGTCCAGGTGGTGTTCAGCCAGAAGGCGTTGCGGACGGTTGCGCGACTCTCGGTCCACGTCCAGGACGTGAGTGCCGAAAGCTGATGGATGGCCACGATTGAGAGCTGGAGCGCGGAGGGCAACACCCAGTACAAGGAAGTCACCAGGAGGGCGGGAAACCCGATGGCAATAAGCAGCCCGGCTCTCCTGCCAGCAGGCCGACCGTCCAGCCAGAGCGCGAGCAGCGCCGCCCCCGGAATGGTGGCGAGGACGAGCCCGCATAGCGGAGGGCTGATGTAGACGTAGCCGACCAGGGGCGCCGCAGCGGCGAGAGCGACGACTCCGTGTAGAATTCTCATCCGCCCACCAGCTACCGCAAGCACCAGCGCGGGTCCCGCGGCGAGCAGGAGCATGCAGGCGAAGTACAAGGGACTCCATCCCTCAGAGACCACTAGCGGGGTTAACACGTACACGAGTGCCCCGAAGATGGCCGGAACCGGCTCGATCCCCAGCTGCCGCTGCAGTAGCAAGGCGGCAAGTGCAGCTCCCGCTAACAGCACCGACAGCCAGGTATTCTCTGCCGCGGCGGCCGAGATTCCGACCGCATGCGTTGCGGCGAGCAACCCTGCCCACGGGAGCAGGGTCTCTGCTCCGTTCGGTGCTCCAAGCGAGCTACCCGTTCCCCACCACGGCGCGAACAGGTGCCCAATCCACGCGACTCCTAGTGGCGGGCCGACGTCGCCGAAAGCAATCGCCCCCCCGGGGCGGAACCACATCTGGACGACTGCGACATTGATCGCAGTTGTCAGGGCGGCCGCTCCCCACCAAGATCGCTGAGAAAGGCGCGTGCGCCCGGATCTCCCCATGATGGGGCTGGATGGTCCGCTGGTTAGTGCTTCAACGACCCCCGCGCACACGGCCACGGCCAGCGCCAGCAGTGCCAACCCGCTTAGCCAGCCGCTGACGGCACTCGGCCGCAACAGCAATCCTTGACCGAGCAATAAGAGCAAGCCCAGGGCAGCCGTGGCGCGTCGCAAGTCAGTCCACGCGCGTGACGGCGACGCCAGAGTAGTCCTCGCGTGCCTGCATCGGACCACCCCAACCGTGGGCGTTCTGGTGCTCATCCAGTGCTTGAGATCCGACTATGGAGTCGAGTGTTAGGCGACGGGGGCTCACAATTGGGACCGGTGTCCATGCCTCCTGACATAAGAACTTGGATGCTGCCTCGCGAAGGGGAGATGCCGGCGCAAATCTCCACTGGTCGCAGCCGAGTTCTTCCGGACTCACGGAGACCCCGTGAAGGCCAGCTGCCCGCTGCGCTCGTTATCGTCACCATATCAGGGGACTTGATGTCTGGCGAGGTATCTTTCGTCATCGCCAATGCGCTGCGACGCCTGTCGATCCCTCAGTTCTCCCCAACTTATACAGTCAAGTCCGCGGTCTTGCGACCATGATGATGCCGGTCGCCGCAAGTCCCCGCATCCACCCGGTCGCTCTCCAACGGGCATTCACGAGCCACCCAAACCGATCCGATCCGCCGAATTCCTGTTCGATGCGTAACCCCGCGCCCTCAAGGAGACGTCGTGCACTCTGGAACGTGTAGAGATGCAAATGAGTCCGGTCGAGGATACCGGTCTCTGTGTAATCGAAACGGCCGAGAACCAATGACAATCGCACCGACACATGAGCAACATTTGGCAACGAGACAATGATGCGTCCGTCTGGACACAGAACCTCCGGCAAACGCTGCAGTAATTGCTCTGGCGCCACCAAATGCTCCAGCACGTCAGCGGCCAGGATCACGTCAAACCGCTCCTCTGCAAACGGCCATTCAGCGAATGCATTGAGATCTAAACGAGCGACAGCCCGGTACTTCCCTCGTGGGACCTCGTCGAGTGCAGAGGGGTCGATGTCGAGACCCCACACCTGACACCCCCGTTCACTTATCAGTTCGCCCAGGTATCCCGAGGCGCAGCCGAGGTCTAGCACCCGGCTACCTGGCCCTAGAAGCTTCAGGAGCGTATTATGCGTACCGCCAGCACGACGAAGATTCAGATGATAGCGATCGGAGTGAGCAGGCATCTCAGCTGTCCCCCGGCCGCGCGGTCGGCGGCGGTCCGACCGTGTCGACAAAAGATATGGGTTGGCGAGCACGGAGAAACTCCCACAGGAACACACGACGGCTTACGCGTCGCCAGGCAGCGCGAGCCGCGCTGGGAGTCACGCCGAGACGACGCCGTCGTCGAATCGTCTCCGGGAGCCAGGCCAAGTTCTGAGCCAGGCCGCCAAGCACCTGACCGCAGCTGTGCCAGCGTCCCCGGCTGGCCAGTAGCCCAGCGAAAGCCGCCGTCCGGAACAGGGATGCAGCAACCACCATAGGGAGCCACGCCGCTGGCGCGCAGGCCAGAAACATGGCCGTCGTGTTGCGTTCCCGCAGCACAACCCGAGTCGTACTGACCTCAACGGCGCCCCCGCGGACGTAGCCCCCGGGGATCGACCGTCCCCCCAAATGGTGCGCTTCGGCCTCCGGAACCACCCGTACGTCGTAACCCCTCCTTAAGGACTGCCAACAGTACTCCACATCCTCGACGAAAAGGAAGTAGCGTTCGTCAAAGCCTCCGACCGTATCGAAGCAACCTCTCGTCGTGGCCAAACAGCATCCCGACACGTACAGAGGCGGACCCAAGTCGACCAGAGCGCGGGGCATGCCGGTCACGTCGATCGTGAGCCCGTACCCCGCTTCCTTTTTCTCGCCTACGCGCAGCAGTGGTCCCACGACGCCCGCACCCGTGGTGAGTGCGTGCCGGAGCTGGTCGACACAACCTGGCATCACGAATGTGTCCGGGTTCAGGAAGAGCAGGAAATCCCCGGGACCCTCTGCGGCGCCGAGATTCGCGCCGCCTGCAAAGCCGAGGTTCGTAGGGCTGGCTAAGATTCGGACATCCGGAAAGTGGGCAGCCACGATCCCGACGGAGCCATCAGTAGAGGCGTTGTCGACGACTATGATGTCGCTACGAGGCAGTTGAATGCAGAGCGAGGCGACGCAGGTCAGTAAGTCCGGGCCACCGTTAAAGTTGACGACTACAGCGGAAAGTCGGCGAGTGGTGTGGCTGGTCATGCCATGGATCCCTCGGCTCGTCAGGACGCGCCTTGGGCAGATAAATAGCACTTCGTTGTCACGCTAAGTTGGGCGCGGCCATTGGGCCACTGGTTTGCGACCACCGTGTAGTCGAGGCTCGCTGTTGTCCGCGCCGGGCCGGTGTCACCAGCCACGGCCCCTTGGTCCCGTCCGGCGAGAACCGTCGCCCACCGCAGAACGTCTGACGGAGAGATGAAATTCCGCTGGGGTCGGCGGGAACGCTCGATGATGGGATTTAACGTCACCACATGAACGCTGCCGTCCGCCAAAGGGGAGCGTTGACCCGATCCACGGTGACGATGCGGTAGCGAGGGGAGACCTTCGGAACTGAACGGTGGTCTTCGGAAGAGCCCGGACGCGGGAGCCTCGCACACCCTAAAGCACCGTATGTCGGAACTCGGCTAGACGGTAAACTAGAAGCGACCCATCGACGCCGCAGCCGGCACTGACAAGAATGATGGCCCTAATGCACGTCACGGATTGAGTCCCGTTCTGAGCTTGAGGACATAGAGGCTAAGTCGTTCTGGAGTCTACCAAAGCTTTGGTGATTGCGCCATCGGGCTTGGAATAGAAATAGTGCACGCAGCACTCGTATCGCCCATGCGGGAAACACCTGACTCATCCAATACGAGGCCCTCAGCGTCTTTGACTGCCTAGCAAGCAATGATACGGCGCAGAAGTGTTTGTAATTTAGCCGGACGAGTGTATTGCCAACAATTAGCTTCTCTTTCAGCATACTGGTCTTATACCGCTCGATCAGATCCTTGGCAAGGTAGTCTGCATTGCCCTGGAACCGGTATCGGCTCGCGAGCCTGTCGTAAATGGCGAAGAGCTCGATCGTACCGTGCCTTTCGGTATTCTTAATTCGCTCCCCTCGGATGGCATAGAAACCCAACTGGTCGGGATGGGCGCGGATGCCGATGAGTTCAGCAGCAATTCCGTAGGAGTCGGCCTGATTAATGACGTGGCCCACGTACTCAAGTTGGGGAAAGAGGAGGTTTTCTTGTGGATAAAACTGGTCCAGCTCAAAAGTGTTCCTTAGCCCGATTCCCGACATCGGTATGGATGTGGTCCAGATCCCTTGCATCGAGTCAGCCCCCGCATCGAATAGCGTGTCGTGGAGGAAGGTCGTGTAAATGTTTTCAATCTCCAAGGCGCTAGAAAACTGGGCGTTGTTGCAGTTTACGTAGGAAACGGAGAGGTGAGAAGTAAATATCTCAGCATACTTGGAGAGGGCCCTAGGCGAGAGAAAGAGGTCATCATCTCCCATGAGGAGGATGTACTCTCCGCGCGCTTGACTCAATGCCTGGTACGAATTCTTAGCGAAGCCCAGGTTTTGGTGATTCCTGATATATAGGATGCGAGGTTCAGTGAAACTGCTCACCATCGACTCCACCTGGTCATTGGAAGAGTCATCGGAAATCACGAGTTCTTTATTCGGGTAATCCTGCTTCAGGAATGAATGGACCAGCTGTTTGAGCATGGCCGGTCGATTGTATGCAGGAACGCATACGCTAACCCTTCCTAAGTCCATTGAGAGTCATGTTCCTATGCGTGCAGGCCGGTGGACCGCGCCAGCGTGTCGGGGAGACCTTGTCTAGTCGGAGACGAGTTAAGGACTAATCTTGCGGCGCGGGTGAGCGTTGCTTGCCAGCTTGCTCCGCAGTTCCCTCGGCGTGCGCTGAATGAGGGCGGTCTGGGTGGAAGGGCGGAGGTCTTCGTGCATACGTCCGGTGTGGTGGGCCGTGTGAGGACGCCAAGCAGATCTTGTGCCACGCGGTCCCAAGTATATTCTCGACCTCGTTGTTGGGCAGCCTCCGAGAGTCGGAGCCAGCGGTCGTGGTCTTGGAGGAGGCTGGCGGCGGCAAGGCCGAGTATCTCGGGATTCGCTGGAACCACCAGACCTGTGACTCCATCCAAGACCGCATCTCGTAACCCCGGAATGTCGTAGGCGACGACGGGTACCCCGTAGGACGCCGCCTCCATCGCCACGATGCCCCAACCCTCGCGCGTCCCAGGTAGTAAGAGCAGGTCAGCCTCGGAGAGAAGCGCTGCCTTGACCGTTTCGTCAACAAATCCCTGAACGGTCACTCCAGGATTGTGCTGAGCTCGGATATCGCTTTCGAGATAGCCTCCGCCTAACAGGTCGAGGCTGGCTCCGGGGATGACTTCGCGGACGCTCTTGAAGGCAGCAATTGCATCTTCCGGACGCTTGGTCCGCACAAGGCGTCCAAGCCAGATGAGACGCGGGGTTGCCGACGGAGCCACCCGCTTTCCTGTCACGCGGGGCAGTTCGCACCCGGGTGGGATGACCGCCTCCGCATGGACACCATATCGACTGAGTGCAGCCGCAGTGCTTGGCGAAACGGCGACCACCCGCGCAAAACTCATCCGGCGTATCCATCGCGGCTCAAGCACGTGCTGACCGAGCCAGTTCACCGGAAAGGGAAACTCCATCCTCCAGACCTCTTCGGCGGTCTGATGGTAGATAGCGATGGCCCGATCGCCGACTATCCGGTGGGCGCCGAACGGTCGGGTGCTCACCGATTCCACAACCCGGTCGAATGTGCTTCCTTGGGAGTGGAGGTAGCCACGAGCCTTGCGGAAGACGGCCAGCATGGACCCCACTCCCACGTACCGGATCCCGTTGTCGGCGGTCCCGGCGCCCTGGAACTGAAGCTTGCTGCGCCTGGGCCCCAGAATGCTGACCTGGTGGCCGCCCGCCACCCACCGCTTCGCAACTTCCACCAGATAGCGTTCAGCGCCCCCCGCGGTGGGGTGCAGTGGATCCTTCCAGCTGAGGATCAGGATCCTCATGCGTCGCTCCGTACCTGACTGGGTAAGTCGCCGACTGAGGGCTGCCCGAAGGCCTCTGGGGCGACTTTACTCCCGCGGCGCCGGGTGATGAGGGCGCAGGCGCCCACCGTCCCACCACTCAGAGCAAGCGCCAGCAGCGGTCCCGCGGCAAGAATGGTTTCGGTGTTCCCGACCAGCCCGTCCCACGCCACTTCTAGGAGCAGCGCCAAGCCGAGAAAAGCCAGCGTGAGCCGCATCGCCCGCTTGCGGGCGAGCGCGGCCCAGCAGGCGAAGGTGGCGCAGGCGGTGGCGCTGGCTGACATGGCCAGCACCAGGAGCAGCCCTCGCGATCCACTGAAGTGGCCGCCATAGATCCTTTCGATCAGGACGGGACCAACAGTGGTCAGGGCGACGAGACCCAGAAGGGCGATGCCAAGCGTTCCAATGGCTCCGATCACTATCGGCGAGGTGTTCCGGTGGCGGACGATGGTGGGGTAGAAGGCCGTCACCACTGGGGCGGTCACCCAGATGATCCCTCCGGCCAGCAGCTGGCTGGCAGCGAAGTCCCCCGCCCCCGTCGAGCCCAGCGCATGCCGGGCAATGAGGACTGGCACCCCCCATACGGTCCATAGACCCCCCGCGATCAGGGCACCCACGAACCCGGTGTGTCCGCCCCCCTCCGGCTCGCCGGGCCGGTCGGCACCCTCAGCTCCATCGCTGGATCGCCGCCAGAGAAGAAGGATGGTCAAGCCCAACAGCATCGATCCCAGGACGGGAATGATTGAGGCGAGGATGCTGCCGTCGACAGCTCCTCCTCCGCGGCCTAGTAGGAATCCCAACCCCAGACGTAATATCGCTGAACCGATCATGAGGCTGGCAATTACCCGGAACCGGCGCAGGCCGATCAGAAGTCCACTCACCGCGGCACCCCCGACGCTGACCGCGGCCAGGAGCGTCACGATCAACACCGGTATCGGGGAGGAGAGGTGGAGGAACCGCGCGATCGGCACCGCTAACACGGCCAGAATCAAGGTGGGCAGTACCCAGGGCAGCACGGCGCGGAACGCCATCTGCACCAGGTGCTGCGGCGACTTGGGCGCCAACGCGGCCGCCCGGGCCACTCCGAATCCCAGGCCGGTCGCCAGCAGCCCCGCCACGGTGCCCAGCATCAGCAGCGGTCCAATCGCGCCGTAGGCTCCGACCCCGCCTCCCCGGGCGACCACCACATTGAAAAGCAGGTTCAGGATTCCCGCCACTCCCCCAGCCACCACCAGCAGCACCCCGGCTCCAGCAGCCTGCTTCACCTCGCTCCCAGGAGACTCTGCCTCTGCTGCCAACTCAGTCTCCGCTGAGAGAGGTGGGCAGCTCATCCGCCAACAGGGAGCGCCCCCGGGGTTGTGAGCGGTCATACCACCTGAGGAGATGCAGGCGGTAGTAAATCGCGGCGGTGTCCCAGAGCACCACAAACACCGCTCGGGGGTTGGTCGTGCTCTGAAACCGGTAGTCGATCTTGACCGGCGACTCGATGATCCGCCGGTAGCCGAAGTGTTGCGCCAGCACTAGCAGCTCCAAGTCGAAGGCGAAGCGCTTGACCAGAGCGACGTCCACTACCCGCTCGGCGACCTCGCGCCGGAACATCTTCAGTCCGGTCTGGGTATCTCTTACCCGGACCTGGAAGAGTAGCCGCACCAGGAGCTGGTAGGCGAGCGACTGCACCCGACGGAACCAGGGGTAGTGGACCTCACTCAGGGGGTGGCGCTTGCTTCCCACCACCACGTCCGCCTGGTACAGGTCGAGCACTCCCGCCATCCGGCCGATCTCCTCCGGGGCTATGTCCATGTCGGAGTCGATGAAAGTGACCAGTCGACCGTGCGCCAACGAGATTCCGTAGCGCAGAGCGAACCCCTTGCCCCGATTGCGGGAGTAACCCACGACCCGCACCTTTGGTGACTGGCAGTCCTTGGCCGCAGCCCAGGTGGCCGGATCACCGTCGACGACGACAATCACCTCCCAAGTGCTACCCGTCTGCTCCAGGGCGTCGGTCAGGCGGAAGAGATTGGGTACTATCCGAGACCCCTCTCGGTACGCCGGAACGATCACGCTGATCCTGGGCTCACCCTCGACGGCGTTCCCAGGGAGCGCTGGCGGACCCAGCGGTGGGCTGCTCCCCGCTTGCTCGTCGGCAGCGCTATCCAAGGACGGTCCTCATCGGTTCGGCAGTTGCAACGGCGCGTCTACCCAGTGGCACGGGCTGGCCCCGGGAACACTTCCGATGATGAATCCTTGTTGCTGAATGAGCCCCTGTAGCCGACTTTGGTCTCCGGTCTCGATAGGGCGTGTTGCCACGATCCTCGGTGATCCCGCCCACCCTGGCGGAGACCGTCGGGGTCCGACCTCGCCGCTGCTGCTGCGAACTCGCGAACCACGATCACCTTGAGACTTCGCTTGCCGCGTTGCCGGGAGTTCATTGTTTGATCCCCGCGGATTCGCCCCGGGACCAGGGGAAGTATGCGATGAGTTCGCGACCGGGTCAACGCGGACTGGCCGACCTCGGCATGGCTAACGCCTGCTGACTGGTTCCCGCCTCCACTCAAGGCGTTGCGTCTGAACCGGAGCGTTCTTCCCTCGACCGCCTGAAGGACGTGCTCCTTCTCGCCACTGAGACTCCCGTTCGTGGTCCAACTCGTCAGTCGTGGAGGAGGACGAGGCCGGGAAGGCGTCCGCTCTGTGCCTGGAACCCGCAGGACAGGAGCGCCGCGGCGTCGGCTTCGCCGCCGGGGGCCGGTTCGACGATCGCCCAGTGCACTTCCAAGCGTGACAAGGTTCGCTGGAGCGCGCAGGAACCCGGCCTCGGGTTGATGGCGATCGAGGCCAGGTCTCCCGGAGACCTGGCCTCGGTGACTACTCCGGGAATCTGGATGTCGTTGGGGCTGATCAGGTTGCCTGGGAATACGACGGACGCGGGATTGGCCGTGAGTAGCTTGCCGGTGAAGGGGAGTACCTCGTATAGAGACCACGGCAGCACCACGACTCGGTCCCGGGGCGACACGTGCTCCTGGAGGTAGGCTGCGGTCCGAATCCATCCGGAAGGATATTGAACCGGGAGTACGGTGGCGGGGACCTCTCGGAGCATTCCGGCGCCGGCGGGGAAGAGGGTCGCCGCCACCATCGCTACGGCCACCGGCCCTGCCAGCTCGCCGACCCAGCGAGGGCCAGGCCGGTTCGCCAGCCAACTCACCGCCTCGGCTCCCAGGACAACCAGCGCCACGACCCAGAGCGCGCTCCACTTCTCCGGCTCCCGGTAGGCGCCCAACAGTGGGATGCGTTCCATCAACCACAAAAAGACGCCTGGGCCCACGCCAGTGGCCGTGCTGCCAGCGATTGCTAGACCGATCAGTCCGCTGAGGAGCAACCAAGCGCGCTCGCGGCAGGCCAAGGCACCCGTGACGGCGAGAGCGACCAGGGCGGCGGTCGATAGCGGCCACCAGGGATCGCCCGCGTTGAGCAAGGGAATGCGACCCAAGCGCTCGGGCCAGAACCCGTAGAGACCGGCTAAGTTGGGCCAAAGCCCGTAGCTTCCGCTCACGGCGCGGAACTCGATGAGGTCCGGCCTGCCAAAGTGTTGAACTGCGAAGTAACTCCCGGTTTCGTGGCCGAGGAAGAATGACGGGACGGCATAAAGCAACATGGCTCCCAGCATCAGGAAGCTGGCAGCCCCCCAAAAAAGCTGCGAGCGATTGCGCCAAGCCCGATGCCAGAGCAAGCTGGTAGCGGCGACCACCACGAGCATTCCGATCACATGCACGTCCAAGACGACCGCTGACCAACCCGCCAGGGCGCACAGGGCAGCCCTTCGCCAGTCGGGATGCCGCTGGAGGGCCTCCCACCCGGCCAGCCACAAGAACAGCACCCCAAGCGCAGCCGCGACTCCCCACTGGCCTTCGACGAGTCGGTCGTAGACCCAGGGATTCAGGACTCCCAGCAGGCCGGCGGGGAGCTGGGCGATCCAGTGCCGACGCCGCAACAGCACCATCGGGCCAAAGCCGCAAAGAAAGATCGTTCCGGCGGCAAAGCAGCGGCCTCCCAGCGCGCCGCCGAGAAGGTGGGACAGTAACGCCAGCGGAGCTCCGAAGCCGGCCAGCGAGATACGCGACCGGGGCCCGAACACGGCGTCGACCTGGAGCAGATACCCCGGCCTCAGAAGTGGGTGGAGGCACCAGGCGGTGACGGCGGCCGGCAGCGCCACTGCTCGCACCCAGCCCGCGCTTGGCCGACCGGGGACAGTTGCCCCCGCCGATGCAGGGTCGCCGGTCGGGTATCTCGCGGGAGCCCCGAAATTCATCGCGCCATCATCGGAGTTGGAGACTGCGCCAGCAGCGTCTGGTTTCAGCTCGACCGTCTCGCCGATCACGCCACCAAGCTGGCCCGGGCAGCCGATCTCTTGACCTCCGACCAAGGTTCTACCCAGCGGTCGGGCCGCCGGATCGCTACCTGGGGCTGGGGGAGCCGGCCACGATCAGAGTGATTGGATCGCTCCCCCTCGTACATGCACTGGGCTGGGTTGCGGTGGGCGCTGCGACTTTGTTCGGGTGAGCTCGAGCCAGATTCGGACCCACACCAAGGCCGGGGAATCGCCGCGCGGGAGTTGCGGCAGCTGGCGGCCGAAGTGAGCTACGACGTCGAAACAGCCTTGTGGGGGAGACTGCCCGTGTTATCCTCCGAGCCTAGGAGACTTGCGGCTAGGGCCCATTTGATCGCGAGGCTCCTCGACCGGACCACAGAGGCGGATGCATGCCCCGGATCTACGCGAGCCTCAAGCGCACGGGGCTCCGGCCACTCACGGTCATCGCCGTTCTGATAGTCCTCGGCGCCGGCGCTTGGGCGGTGGCCCAACCACCACTTCAGCTGGCGGCTAATTGCGCCGGAGGCGGCTACGGAGGAGGCGGCGCCGGGGGATACGGGGCTCCCAGCGGCACCTGCGGGCCATATGTCCCGCTCACTCCGACCCGGGTCCTGGACACCCGTAACGGCACCGGCGGTACGACTGGTCCAGTCGGGCCGGGCCAAACCGCCGTCCTGACCGTGGCCGGCGCCAACGGAGTTCCGGCCATGCCCGGGGCGAGCGCGGTGGTCCTCAACGTGACGGTCGTCGCGCCGACCCAGGCGAGTGATCTCACGGTCTGGCCGGATGGCCAGCCGCAGCCCAACGCGTCCAACCTCAACTTTGTCGGCGGCGAGACGGTGGCCAACCTGGTGGAGGTGCAGCTGGGTGCCAACGGGGCGGTGGACTTCTTCAACATCTTCGGCTACGTGCAGATCGTCGCCGACCTCGAGGGGTACGTGTCCACGACCGCCACCGGCAATGCCGGGCTCTTCAACGCCATGCCCGGGGTCCGCGTCCTGGACACCCGCTATGGAACCGGTGGCGTCTTCGGGCCAGTCGGGGCTGGTCAGACCATCAGGGTGGCGGTCACCGGCGGGTCCACCGGCGTGCCAGCGACCGGAGTGTCGGCCGTGGTCTTCAACCTCACCGTCACCGACCCCACGGCGCCCAGCGACGTCACCGCCTATCCCGACTCGACCTTACGACCGTTCGCCTCGAATATTAATTTCACGGCGGGC
>DATLQZ010000114.1:0-16994 GCA_035534915.1 Candidatus Dormiibacterota bacterium | reverse complement strand
CTTGACTCACCAGCCATTTTCGAGCAGGCCGAGGTCGACGCGGGACCGTCCCCATCGGTCTCGAACGAGCCGGATGAGGAGTGGGAGGAGCTGGACTTCGCGGTGACGGTCGACGACCAGAATTCGGCCATCCCTTCGGACCGGACGATCCCGATCGCGAGCACTGTTCCGGAGACGGCGGCGGCTTCCGCCGAGCTGATCTCCAGTGAGGCGGCGCAGACGCCCGAGGCCACCGCCGAAGCTGATGACGCTGAGGCCGACTGGCTGGCCGCCAGCCAACCCCCTGGCCTGTCCGCAGGAACCGACGGTGGCCTCCCGCAGCTGTTTGTACCCTTCTACCTTCCGACAGGCGAGATGGACCCACCTCGCGATGATGCGGAGTTTGAGGTCTTTCAGGTCGAGGCGGAGGAGGAGCTGGAAAGCACTCCCCCAGAGCTCCGCGACCCTATGGTCGATCACCCCCAAGCTCCGGGCGACTCCCGCGGGGCCGTACCTGTCCCAGATCCCATTAGAGAGTCCGACGAGGTGATGCAGGTGGCGCTCGAGGAGTCGGCTCTCCTGGGCACGCTCAGCGCCCTGGACCGTCAGCCAACCGGCACCCTGCCGGTGATGCCGGCACCCTCCGCTCCCGCGGCGACCCCACCGCCCCCTTCGGTAATCGCCGCCGGAGCTGGCGCAGCCGCCGGGTGGGTACCCAACACCAGCCTGAACCTTGATTTCCCGGACATTGCAGCGGCGCGGCCCGAGATGGCGTTCTCATCAGCCGACTCACCGAGCGCGACTGCGCCACCCGCCACAGAGGAAAAGCCGGCACCGGCTCTTCCCCAGCGGTCGAGGTTTGCCCCCAAGCGACCGGCTGATTCGGTCGCCCCGCGTACCGCCGGCACCACCGGTGGTCATCCGGTGCCGCCACGGCGCAGACCCAGCTCGAACGGTCGCTCCGGAGCCGCCGGGAGCGCGGCGCGACCTGCCGCGCCCCACAGCTGGACGCGGACGGCCACAGTGGCGATAGCGGCGCTCGCACTCTTCCTCATCGGCTGGACGGTGTTGCACCACTCGAAGGCAACACTGCCTATCTCCACCCAGCACTCGACGTCCTCAACCCACGCCAAGCCCACACCAACGCCCCCGTCCCAGCCAACCGGCTCATCCGGGCAGACGGTCACCCTGACAGGGATCCAGAGCTTTGGCGGTACGGGAAGTGGGTATCAGGTCCAGAGCGCTCGCTTCGGACTCCACCAGAACAACACCCAGCTGTGGGTCGTCTTCCAACTAGTGCAGGGAAGTGGGGCGCCGAAGGTGACCACCGGTTTCGACGGAACGACAGCTCTGTACGTGGAGATGGCTGGGGTCACGGGGGGCCAGCCTGTCTCCCAGCCGGCTACAGGCGGCCTGATCACAAGTGTTCAGCCGACCAAGATCGCTGGGTTCTCCGGAGCGGCGTACGTCCTCAATCTGAGCAGATCAACCCAGATCATCAGCGAGTATCTGCTCACGGGAAGCGAGACCAGCTCCTCCGGGGAGCGGGTCGTCTTGGAGTTACAGAACTAAGGCCCCGCGAAGGCGACCTTTGGGCCGCTTTTTCCGGCACCTATCAATTCAAGCTGTAGGACGGGCTCCCCACCAGCCGAATGGCCAACCTGCGACCCAGAAGGGTGGCCTCTCGATGCAGCAGAAAGAGCTCGCTTCGAATGCGGGTCATGGGGTCGGAGTCCTCGAGCAGCCCCTGCTTGGCGCTCAGCTCGACGATCAGGTGATCGGCGATCGCCCAAGAGAGATCAGCTGGATCCCGGGGCAGGTCCAAGAACGGGGGGATGGAGACCCTGAGGCCCAGCAGCGCGTCACGATATCGATCGTAGGCCAGGCGCACTTGGGCGGCGACAAACAGCCCGGACGAACCCGGAGGGAAGCTCTCCATCGGCTCCACCTCGGCACGGAGGTAGGGACGCCCATCGACGCGGCGCATGGTCTGGAACCGGGTCTGCCCTGAGACCATCAGGTTGAGCCGCCCCCGGGGCAGGCGAACGACCCGCTCGATTTTCGCCAGAGTGCCCACCTCATAACAGGGCGCTTCAGGATCGGTTTCCAGTCCCCCTCGGAGAGCCACCACCCCGAACAGGCTGCCCTCGGCCAGGCAGTCTCGAACCAGCGCCTGATATCTCGGCTCGAAGATGTGCAGAGGCATCCTGGTGCCCGGGAAGAGGACAACTCCCAGCGGGAAGAGAGGTAGAACCTGCACAGCTGATCAGTATGCCAAGCGGCTGGAGACCGTCTGCACGGTCAGATGCGTGCCAGCGGCTCCATACCCAGCAGCTGAAGGGCCCGAGCCATGGTTGCCCTGGCCGCATCCACCACCCCTCTTCGCAACCCGCGGATCTCGGGGTCCTCCACCCGGTACAACCGCTCGGTGTGCTCGTAGACGTCGTTGAAGCTGGTGGCCAGCCGGAAGGCGTAGGCAGCCAGGGTCGAAGGCGTAAGAGACGCCGCGGACTCGCGCACGGCCCGCGGGAAGTCCGAGATCACCTTGATCAGCTCCCGCTCCTGTGGGCTCAGCTCCAGGGCGCGACCGGGTAGAGGAAGGGGGTCGACCCGCTGCAGAATCCCGCAGGCACGGGCGTGGGCATACTGCAGGTAGACCCCGCTATCTCCACTGGTGCGGAGCGCCTCTCCGAAGTCAAAGGTGATGATGGAGTTCAACCCGAAGCGGAGCAGGTAGTAGCGGACCGCGCTGGCAGCCAGCTGGGCTGCGGTGGAGAGATCCCTCGCTTTGGCCTCCACCTGTCGCTGCGCCTCGTCGAGCAGCGCATCCGCCCCTATCTCGATTCCCTGCCTCCCACTCAGTGCGTACTGGCTCTTCCCGCTGGTGGTGTCCACCCCCAACGCAGCGGCCGCGGCCGGCGACAGCGCCACCACCTCATAGGCGAGATGGTGCAGGGCAGCGGCCTGCCCTTCGAATCCCAGCCTGCGGAGCGCCTCCTTCACCACCCGTTGAGGTGCACTCTGGCGCTGGTCGATGACGTTCACAACTCTCCCGGCGCGGCCAAATTGGAGAGGGTCCAACGACGCGAGCTCGGAATCCGCTGTCGAGGTGGCGGGGCCGTCGTCGGCCCAGAGTCGATACCTGAAGTCCAGTCCCAGGACCCCGAACTTCCAGAGGTGGTAGGCGATGTCCTTGGCGGTATAGGTCGCTATGCCGTCGCTTTTGATCAGGACCTTGGCGTCGGCCTGCTCGGCATCCCCCTCCTCCGTCACCTCCTCCAGAGGCAGAACCCAGCAGCCGCTCAGCGGACCCTGATCCGGCTTGCGCATGACGCCCTGCTCGAGGAGCAGGGCGAGCGCCTGGCGCAGAAACCCGAGCTCGATGATGTCCGACTCCCAGGTGAGCAGGTCGTAGGCGATTCCCGCGCGCGCCATGGTGCCAAGATGGCAAGCAACGATCCGGCTGGTCAGCTCCTTGGCGGCGACAGCGATCTCCCCCTCGCGACCTTCGATGGCCCTCAGCGTATCGCGGCGCAGATCGAGCAGCGCCGGCTCGGTCTCGTAGCGATGGCAGACCTCAACGTAGGCGCGCGAGCAGAAGCGATCGAACCTCTCCCCCTCCTCAGGGCTGAGGCCCAGGTGGCGAATTCCCACCAGAACGTCAGCCACCTGAACTCCCGTGTCGTCGATGTAGTTCTGGACTTCGACGGCATGACCGGTCGCGCGCAGAAGACGGCTAACGGTATCCCCGATGCAGGCGTTTCGGAGGTGTCCGAGATGGGCTGCCTTGTTGGGATTGGTGGCGGTGTGCTCCACCACCACCTTGACACCGGCGTCCTGATCCCGGTACACGATCTCGCCGATGGCGAGGGCCTCTCGGATCACCGCCGGGGCGAAGGAGTCGAAGTCCACCAAGAAGTTGAGATAGCCGCCCCCGCTGGCGGTCACCGCCTTCGTGTGCGGCGGGGAGCTCGCCTCGAGGATTCGAACCAGCTGCTCCGCTATCTCCCGCGGGTTCCGGCGCAGTGATTTGGCCAGCCGGAACGCAACCGGAGAGGAGTAATCGCCGACCTCGGGGACAGATGATGGCTCGACCACAACGCCGGAGCTTTCATCGGCCCTCAGCTGCTGCGCGGCTTGGGCGATGGCGCGTGCGAATTGCTCTTGCAGATCTGGCATCGGCACCTGATCGTAACCGGTCAGGTGCCGATGCCGGAGATCAGACCATCGGGTCGAGCTTCGCCTTCAGTGCCGACTTAGGCTGATAGCCGACCAGCCGCTGCACCGCGTCCCCACCCTTGAACAGGATCAGAGTGGGAATGCTCATCACGCCGAATTTGCCCGCGATGTTGGGGTTGGCGTCGACATCCAGCTTGGCCACCTTGATCCTGGCACCGTACTCCTGGGCTAGGTCCTCGACCACCGGGGCGAGCATCTTGCAAGGACCGCACCAGTCCGCCCAGAAGTCCACCAACACCGGGACCGAGGACTTGATCACCTCACTGTCGAACGTCGCGTCGCTGACCTGAACTGGCTCAGCCATTCTTCTCTCCCGCGCTGGAGGTGCCGCCAACAGTGGCGGCTCCGCCCGGCGCCGCTTCCGGCTTGGAACTCGAATCCGGCTTGCTCTCAGCCGAAGACTCGGTGGTTTTGGCGTCCGCTGTGGTCTTCTCCTTGGTGACCGGCCCAATCGAGCTGGTGGAGGAAGACCGCGAGTCGGTTTTGTAAAAGCCCTGGCCCTTGAAGACGATCCCCACCGGGAAGACCATCCTCCTCACCGGTGCGTGACAGGCGCTGCATGTCTTCAGCGCGTCATCGGTGATCGATTGGACGACCTCGAACTCGTGGCCGGCCTCGCAGCGGTAGGCGTAAGTGGGCACTTCAGTTACTAGGCTACCCGAATTGACGCCCACGCCAAACTCAACGGCTCATCCATCGGTGTGGTTGAACGCTCCCCATCTCACTGGTTCGGCATCAGGATCAGTCCGGCGGGAACCTTGGGAAAGAAGTAGGTGGACTTCTGCGGCATCGCCTCTCCCGCCGCCGCCGCGATCGCCATCTCCTGGACCGTGGTGGCGTTGAGCAGCAAGCCCAGCGCCCCCCTGGTCTCCACCAGCTGCTCCACCTCCTTCGCGTCCCGGCTGTAACGCAGGCGACCGCTCTCGGAGGCCGAACCATCGACTCCGAGCTGCGCCTCCAGGATCTCTCGATCGAGGACGGCGACGTCCAGAGGGGCACCTGCTCCATCCCGATAGGAGGCCTGGCGACGACGAGCGACTACCCACTTGGTCCCTGAATCCAAGATCACAAACGCATGGTTGGTGGTCACCAGCTCGCCTATGCGGCGGAGCCCGGCCGCCACTCCGTCCACCCGCTCCACCTCCCAGCCGACCCCGACCAGCGCGGTCATCAGCTCGTCGGCGTTCAACCGGCTCACGGGCAGGAGCCGGTGGGTCGGCAGGATGGTATTGGCCGGATCGTCGAGGGGGCTCAGCAGCGCAAGCACCCCGGGAAGATGCAATCCCAGCGCGGTCTCGTAGCGGTGATGCCCGTCAGCGATGAAGAGTCTCGCCCTGGACAATCCCTCGGTGATCGCGGAGATGGCCTCCCCGTCCGAGACTCGCCAGAGCTGGTGCCGCTCGGCCCCGTAGTCACCGTCAACCACTGCCCCTGCCAGCTCGGGTCCGAGCTCGGTCTGCGCCCGCATCGCCGCAGTGACCTGAGCCGAGTTCTCGTAGAGGAGAAAGATCGGCGAGGTCTGGACTCCGGTGGCGAGGAGCAGCTGCAATCGATCCTCCCGTGCCTTGCTCAGGGTCAACTCGTGCCGCAGCACCTCACGGCGCTCGTGAGGAACGGGTTCGACCGCCGCGAAGCATCCCAGACGGATTCGCTCGCCACTGCCATCAGGTGCGCTGAAGGTGTGTCGGTGCAGGTAGAGAGACGGTGCCTGGTCGCGGAGGAGGAACCCCTGCTCCCTCCAAACCTTAAGGTGGTCGCGCGCCCTGGTGTAGCGGTCCCGTTCGCCTTCCAGATCGGAGTCATAACTCCGTCCCAACTCAACCCGCACGATGTTCTGCATCGCCCGGGAGTAGAGCTGCTCCTGCAGCTTCGGGCTAATCACGTCATAGGGCGGGGCGATGACGTCGCCGAGCGCAATTCTGCCGGGGTCGAAGCGAAGCCCGGAAAACGGCCTGACGCGCGCCATGCGGCTAGAGCTCCACCCGGTGGACCAGGCGGACGTCAGACACCTCGGCCAACTGGGCGATGAGAGCCGGAGGGATCTCATCGTCGACCTTCACCGCGGTCACCGCGTTGGCCCGGGGAGCCTCGCGGCCAACCTGCATCTCCGCGATGTTCACGTTGGCCGCCCCTAGCAGCTGCCCAATCTCGCCGATCAGACCGGGACGGTCCCGGTGCTCCAGGAAGAGAAACGACCCATCGGCCAAGAGGTCGATGCGAAGGTCGTTCAGGCGCATGATGCGGGGCTCCCCCAGCACGATCGTCCCCTCGATGAGGGACGGGCCACGGCCCTCCACCCGGAGCATCAACGAGCCGGCGAAACTCCCCGCCTTCGAGCTTCGTTGCTCGCGCACCTCCACCCCGTGCCGGGCCGCCATCTCCATCGCGTTGACCGAGGTCACCCGGTCGTGGGAGAACTGACCGAGCATCCCAGCGACCACCTCGGCCGTGATGGCAGCGGTGTGCACCCCGGCTACATCGCCCTGGTAGAGGATCTCCACCGCCTTCAGATTTCCCCCACCCAGTTGCGCCCACAGCCTCCCCATCCGGTGGCCGAGCTCCTGGTAGGGGACCACCAGCCCCAGCTCTTCCGACGAGACCTGGGGGGCGTTAACCGCCCACCGCGCCGGACGGCCGTTCAGGACATCGATCATCTGCTCCGCGACATCGGTGGCGACCGAGATCTGAGCCTCCCGAGTGGACGCCCCCAGGTGTGGAGTCACCAGAATTCTCTCGTCCTGCAGAAGTGGGTGGTCGGGCGGCGGCGGCTCCTTGGTGAACACATCCACGGCCGCTCCCGCCAGATGGCCGGAGGTAACCGCGTCAGCAAGCGCCTGTTCGTCGACGATTCCCCCTCTGCCCACGTTCAGAACCCGCGCCCCCGCCGGCATCAGGGCCAGCTCTCGACCTCCGACAAGCCCCTTGGTGGCGTCGTTCAGCGGGGTATGCACCGTCAGCACATCGGCCTGAGTCAGCACCTCGTCCAATGACCCAAGGGAGATCCCAAGCTGCTCTGCGCGTTCCGTCGAGATCAGAGGATCGAACGCCATCACCTGCATCTGCAGCCCCTGGGCAATCCGGGCGACCTCGACCCCGATCTTCCCGAGGCCGACCACGCCGAGCGTCTTGCCGCGCATCTCGTTGCCGACCATCTTGGAGCGGTCCCACCTGCCGGACCGCAGCGAGGCATCCCCGCGCGCGATGTTGCGGCTCAACGCCAGCATCAGCGCGACGGTGTGCTCTGCAGCGGCGACCGTGTTGCCGGTGGGGGCGTTGACTACGAGAATCCCTCTGGCCGTCGCCGCGGGGACGTCGATGTTATCGACCCCTACCCCGGCCCTTCCGATGACCCGCAGATTCACCCCTTCCTCGATGACCCTGGCCGTCACCTTGGTCTCGCTGCGGACCACCAGCCCGACGAAGGGACCGATCCGGCTACAGAGCTCCTCCTCCCCGAGGCCCGTTGCGACCTCTACCTGGGCGCCTTCGCGCAGGCGTCGCAGGCCATCCTCCGCCAGAGGGTCAGCGACCAGGATGCGGGGTGCGTCGGGTCCAACCGAACTCATCTGCTCTCCAAAGGCTGCGAGTGACTCGTGGGCTCCGGAGGTCGGCCGCTGGGGCGCACCGGTCCCTGACTTTCTCAGTCTAAAGGGGCTCTCCGGGGAGCCCGCGCTGGTTGGGCCCAGAGACGAATTCCGCCGAGGATCCCGGCGTCGTTGTCGACCAGCGATACCCCGGGTCCCAGATCGCCCTTGACGTTGGCGGAGTTGCCGCCACCGACATAGAGATGGTCGAAAAAGAGCAGCGCCCGCACCACCTCCACGGTCGCCGCCACCCGCTTGTTCCAGCGCTTCCCACCGATGCGCTTGCGGGTCTGGTCGCCCAGGTACTCGTTGTACGTCTTGCCCTTGTGGAGTGGGTGATGGGCCAGTTCCAGGTGGGTCCCGAGCCGACCGTCTTCGAAGATGGCGCTGCCGACGCCGGTGCCAAGGGTGAGAACGACCTCCAGCCCCTTCCCTTCGATGACGGCCATCCCCTGGACCTCCGCGTCGTTGCCGACCCGAGTGGGACGTCCCAGCTTCTCGGCGGTGACCGCGGCCAAGTTGAAGTGGTCCCACTGCTTGACCAGCGCCGGATCGAGAGGAGTTTCATCTCCCTTCTCCCGAACGAAGTGCGGGGCGCTCAGGATCACGCCAGCCCTTACGACGCCGGGGAATCCCACGGAGATGCGATCGAAGGTGGGAAGCTTGGCGGCGATCTCCTGGAAGACCACGACCAATCCGGAGGGGCTGAGAGGATAAGGCGTAGGGACGCGGACCCGCTCTGAGGTCGTCTTGCCAGCCGAGTCCAGGGTGTCGCCCTTTATCCCGGTGCCACCGACGTCGATGGACAGGGTAATCAGGGGTGCCTTGCTGCTCCGGGAGGCCGGCAACTCAGCGCTCGCAGTGGTGGTCGCAGCCGTTCATCCTCGCAACTCTAACTCGCCGGGCCGCGAGCCCACGTCGAGAACCCAGAGCCCGACAAAGCGCGGCGGCGCTGTCCCTCCCCTCCGGCGGCTCAGCGCTGATCCGTCGAGAAGGGCAGGAGGGCCATGTGGCGCGCCCGCTTGAGGGCCACGGTCAGGCGACGCTGGTGAAGGGCACAGGTTCCGGTCACACGCCGGGGCAGGATCTTCCCGCGCTCGCTTATGTAGCGGCGCAACCGAGCCACCTCCTTGTGGTCGACATCGACGATCCGCTCCAAGCAGAAGTTGCACACCTTGCGCGGACGTCGCCGCGCGTACTCCGACATGTTTGCTCTTCCTAGCCTCCGCTTAACTGGTTCAATGTGTCCTAGAAGGGAATGTCATCCGGGTCAATGTCCCCGTCACCGGTGGCAGCGGGAGCCTCGTCTCTCCCGGAAGTGGCTGGGAATGGCGCCACCCGGGGAGCGCCCTCGCCTGCCTCACCAGCCCGGGACTCCAAGAACTGGATGTCGTTGGCATTGACCTCGGTGCGATATCGCTTCTGGCCGTCCTGGCCATCCCATGACCGCGTTTGCAGCCGGCCCTCGATATAGACCAAGCTGCCCTTCTTGAGGTATTGCCCGGCAATCTCTGCAAGCTTGCGCCCGCCCATGTTCCAGACCACCACGTCGTGGTAGTCGGTGAACTCCTTGCGCTCGCCCTCCTGAGAGGTGCTGTAGCGATTGGTGGCGATGCGCAGCTGCGTCACCGGCTGCCCGCTGGGCAGGTAGCGCATCTCAGGATCGGCGGTGCAGCGGCCGATCAGCATCACTCGGTTGAGAGAGCCAGCCAATGCTATTCCTCCCCGTCCTCTAGCCCCACGGTCAACCCGTCCGGGGCCACTTCCGCAGGGACCTCGATGTCCCCAATATCTTCCTCACCGATTTCGTCCGCCAACTCCAACTCTTCGGGGGCGACGCCAGCTGCGGCGGCTGCCGCCCGGTCGCGGCTCTTGGTCCGCACCCGTCCCCGGCGATCCTCCCCCTCGGGCAGCAGGTAAACCTGCCTAAGGGTGATCATCTGCCGGATGACCCTCTCGTCCAGGGTGAGCTGCCGCTCCAGCTCACGGAGCTTGTCCGCCGGCAGGCTGATCTCCTTGAGGACGTAGTAGCCATCGGTGAAGCTCGCAATCGTGTAAGCCAGTCGCCTTCTGCCCCAGAGTGAGGACTTGGCAACCTCGCCTCCATGTCCGGCCACCAGGGCCGCCACCTCGTCCATGGCGATTCGGACCTGTTCCTCATCGAGGTCGGGGCGAACTATGTAGAAGAGCTCATACTCGCGCAGCAATCAGGCGCCTCCCAGATCCTGTGGGTATGCAGCCGGCTGGGGACCGGGTGCAGGTTTCAGGGCAAGTCTATCAGGGACCGGTCGGAGGACCGACCAGACTGAGGCCGTGGGGCCTTGGATACCGGCTCAGAGCCCGAGCTGCTTCACCAGCCGCTGACTGTACCAACGGGTCCCGAGGGCAATCACCCCAGCGATCGCGGCGGCGAGCACCAGCGTCAAAAGGGGGTGGTCCACCCCGTTGCCGAGGGGGAGCAGGACGCCGATGGCACAGCCGAGCGCCAACCCGACGATCAGGGAGGCGATCGAGATCAAGGGCAGCCAGACCGATATCCGCATGGCCCTGGTTATCGGAGGCTCCTTCATGACCGCCATGCGATCACGCCTTATCACGGTCAGGGTCAGAACATGGTTCAGTCCGGGGGTGACGGTGAGGCCAACGACCGTGGCACCTGTCTTGACCCTCTCGAAGAGTTCCGCCCGGACCCGGAACTGCTCCATGTTCTTGCCCACGTTGATGGCGACGGTGGAGAGGGTAGGTGTCGCCGAGATGCTGCTAGCGCCCACCAGCTGGCCCTGAACGTTGCGGGCCGCCTGCTTGCGATCGCGCCGGGCGATCTGGAAGGCCGGAGCCGTGATCGAGAGCGCTGTGCCGGCCATGATCACCGCGACCAGAACAACCGTTATCCCCAGGAAGAGGTCATGCTGCCCGATCTCGATCAGCAGGCCGAGGACCGCCAGGGCGATCAGCACCAGGCCGGCGACCAGCGACATGAGGGCAAGCCGAGTTACGACTGACGGGGAGAGCCCTTCCAAGAGGCCGCCGCGGCGCATCATCTCATCGCGCCGAGGTGCCTGAGCCCGCTCGCGCACGTTGGTCCGCTGCTGGCCCTCCAGCCGCGCCTGCCTGCGCCGTAACTCTCTGCTGCCCGGGTTTCGCATGGGAGAGTAAGGATCGCATTTAGCGAGGGGTTGATGCGAGCCGAGCAGGATCACGTGGGCCGCGCCCAAGGCTCGAAGCGAGGGTTGACGGCCCGTCTGGTGGCGACGGAGGCAGGCGGGGAGCCGCTGGTGGGCGAGCCCATCGCGACTGCCCCAGTAGCTGCGCCAACGGTAAGTGCCACCGCAACGATCAGCCACCTTCCGCTTTTCAGGTGCGCTTCTCCCTCCTCGCCGCCAGCACATCCCTGCTGCGTCGCTCGTTCTCGGGTCGAGAGAGCTCCGGCACCCTCTCTCGAGCGCCAGGTTATACTATTTGCTAGAACAGTGGAATGGAGGCGTCGAGTGCACGACCGGGAGTTCAAGGATGCGATCTTCGAGCAGTTTGCTCGGGTGGCGGCGGCCTTCGGTAGTCCGAAGCGGTTGGAGATCGTCGATCTGCTGTCCCAGGGCGAACGCACGGTGGAGTCGATCGCCGCAGCGACGGGGATGTTGGTGGCCAACACGTCGCGACATCTGCAGGTTCTGCGCAATGCGGGGATGGTGACGTCGCGCCGGGAGGGCCTGCACGTGGTGTACCGGGTGGCCGACGACTCGGTGGTGGCCGGGTACCTGGGACTGAGGACGCTGGCCGAGTCCCGCATCGGAGAGGTGCGGCGGTTGGCGGAAGCGTTCTTCGGCGCGGTGGACGGCGCCGCTCCGGTCGGGGTGGACGAGCTCCTGGCACGCTCCCGGGCCGGTGAGGTCGTGGTGGTGGATGTGCGCCCTCGGCTGGAGTTCGAGGCTGGCCACCTACCAGGTGCCATCAGCATTCCGCTGGAGGAATTGTCGCAGCGCATCTCCGAGCTCGACCCCGAAACCGCCGTCGTCGCCTATTGCCGCGGCCCGTACTGCGTGCTCGCCGCCCAGGCGGTGGCCCAGTTTCGGGCGGCGGGCTTGCACGCGGAGCGGCTGGCGGCTGGGCCGGCAGATTGGCATGCCGTCGGGGTGAGGCCCGCCGTCGGCGCTGCCCATGAGTCTCGCTCGCTGCCTCACTCGGCGCGGGAGCAACCAGCAGTACCAGGAGCAGCTACATGAACTCACCAGTCTTTCCGTCTAACGAAGCGCTCTGCGCCTGCGGTTCCCCCGCAGCTAAGCGGTGCCGATCCTGATGTGGTACGGGGGAAATGGCGGCTGGGGTTGGGGCGCGGGGCTGCCAATGATGCTCGTCACGCTCGCCTTCTTGGCAGCCGTGGTGTGGGCCGTGGTGGCGTTAACCCGCTCGTGGACAGCTCGATCTCCACACCACGACCACGTTGAACACCCCCCCGATCCGAAGCGCATCTTGGACGAGCGCTTTGCCCGGGGAGAGATCGACGAAGAGGAGTACCGCCAGCGCAGGGATGTCCTCCAGCAAAACAAATGACGGCTCAAACCCGCTGCGGTGGCACATCGACAGGAGGCCGAACGCAATGAAATTTCTGATGATTCTCAACGACCCGCCGTATGGCACTGAGCGGGTCTACAATGGCCTCCGGCTGGCGACCAGCCTGCTCGCCAAGCCCGCACCGGCCGAAGTGTCACTCTTCCTCATGGGCGATGCCGTCAGCGCAGCAAAGTTGGGGCAGCAGACCCCGAACGGCTACTACAACGTCGAGCGGATGCTGACCGGCGTGGTGCGCAAGGGTGGAGCGGTGAAGGTGTGCGGCACCTGCATGGACGCCCGCGGTCTCACCGATCCGGAGTTGGGGGAAGGGGCGGCTCGGAGCACCATGGATGAACTGGCCGAGCTGACGGTCACCGCCGACAAGGTGCTGGTGTTCTGATGTCCGATCGCAAGCATGGTCCTGCCGAGACCGTTGTCGTCCTCGGCGGTGGCGTTGGCGGGGTGGCGGCGGCCAACCGGCTGCGGCGGCGCCTGGATCGTCGCCACCGGGTGATCCTTGTCAACCGCGATGCCGACTTCACCTTCGCTGCCTCGTTCCTGTGGGTGATGTCGGGAAAGCGCCGACCGACTCAGGTCACCCGGCCGCTGCTGTCGCTCCAGCGTCGCGGGATCGAGGTGGTTGTCGGGGACATTGAGGCAATCGACCCGGCCACCCGCACCGTCACCGTCGACGGCACGCAGATCACCGCTGGCCACCTCGTCGTGTCACTGGGCGCGGACTACGCCGCCGAGACGATCCCCGGCCTGCAAGCGGCCGGCGAGACCTTCGCGACCTTGGATGGGGCGCAACGACTCACCCCCGCCGTCAAGGCCCTCACCCGAGGGCAAGTGCTCGTCGTTACCGCCGCCCCGCTGTACCGATGCCCTGCTGCCCCGTACGAGGCAGCTTTGCTCATCGATGCCATGCTGCGTCGTAACGGTGTGCGGAAGCACGTCGACATCGCCTTGCACTCGGCGGAGCCGGGGCCGATGGCCGTCGCCGGGGCCAACGTGTCCGCGGCGGTGATCGCCATCCTGGCTGACCGTGGCATCGACTACCACTCGTCGCATCAGATCACCGCTGTCGAACCGGGCCGTGCGGACTTCGCCGACGGGCAGTCCGAGACCTTCGACATGTTGGTGTACATGCCACCCATCCGACCCCCGGCCGTGATCGCGTCGTCCCCGCTGGCCGGAGCGGGAGGGTGGATCGACGCTGACCGGCACACCCTAGCCACGGCATTCGCGGGGGTGTACGCGATCGGGGACAACGCGCAGCTGCCGCTCAGCATCGGTAAGCCCCTGCCTCGGGCAGGCGTGTTCGCCCACGCCCAGGCGCTGGTTGTCGCCGACAACATCGCTGCCACCATCGATGGCCGGTCCGCTACCGCCCGCTTCGACGGTCATGGCGGATGCTTCATCGAAACCGGGTTCGGCAAAGCCGGCTACGGGTCGGGGGACTTCTACGCTGAACCTTCCCCGGCCGTGATCGTCCGGCCACCGTCACGCCGCTGGCACCTCGGCAAGGTGGCGTTCGAGTACAGGGTCATGAAGCGGTGGCTGTGACCACCGCCGCACCATCGGATGTGATCTATCTGGATCACAATGCCACCACCCCGGTCGCTCCCGAAGTTCTCGATGCGATGCTCCCCTACCTCACCGAGCAGTACGGCAACCCCTCCAGCGACCACCCCCTCGGCCGTCGCGCCCACACAGCGGTCGACGATGCCCGGGAGCAGGTCGCGTCGCTCATCGGCGCCGCACCTGCGGAGATCGTGTTCACCTCCGGTGGCACCGAGTCCAACAACCTCGCCATCCGGGGCAGCACGGCGGCCGCCGACGCAGTTCGGCGCCGCGTCGTCACGACCCAGGTCGAGCACCCAGCGACGGCTCGCCCATGCGACCTCCTGGAAGCCCAGGGATGGACCGTGACCCGCCTACCGGTGACGGGCAGGGGAACGCTCGACCCCGACACGGTGATCCAAGCACTGGACAGCGATGTCGCGCTGCTGACTTTGATCCTCGCGCAGAACGAGACCGGGGCGATCATGCCGGTGTCAGTGGCGGCTGCAGCCGCGCGGACGCACGGGATCATCACCCACACTGACGCTGCCCAGGCGATCGGCAAGATTCACCTCAGCGTCCAATCTCTCGGCATCGACCTGCTGTCTATCGCCGGCCACAAGTGCTATGCGCCCAAAGGCGTCGGTGCGCTGTATGTCCGTAAGGGAACCTTGCTGCAACCCTTGCTGCTCGGCGCTGGCCAGGAACATGGACTACGTCCGGGCACGGAAAACGTCGCCTCCATCGTCGGCCTCGGATCCGCCTGCCACCTCGCCCAGGGCCGCCTCGACACCGAAGAACGACGGCTGCGGAACCTGCGCGACGAGTTGTGGGAAAGGCTCATTGTCAGCATCCCTGGACTTGTCCGGCACACGCCAGAGGACAGCTGCCTTCCCAACACCTTGATGGTGTCCTTCCCTTCCGCTCTTGGCCGTGACGTGCTGGCCAACGCCGACCCTGTGGCCGCCTCCACAGGGTCAGCCTGTCACTCCGGGCTGGACTCCCCCTCCGACACGCTGCTGGCCATGGGCGTATCACCGGAGATCGCACTGGGGGCAGTCAGACTCTCACTCGGACACGGCACCACCCCTGCTGACATCGCTACCGCAGCCGGCAACCTTGTCAGGGCGTACCGGACGGTTGCCGCTGTGAGGTCACATGGACACGAAGCGGAGGTAGGGTCACCGATATGACCCCCTCCGACGGGACGGGGTTTCGCGCTATGACACGTACAGTGGCCGCCGGGGGACTCGAACCCTCGACCTCACGGATGTGAACCGTGCGCTCTAACCGGCTGAGCTAGGCGGCCCGGATTGGAGGATTCAGTCTACCGAAGGTGATCAGGCGGCGGACCCTATCCGAGATTGGACTGAACCTGCTCCACGCTGTAGGGTAGCCGAGCGGTCACCGTGATGGCCCCAACCGTCTGCCGGGAGAGCGGGTGCACCGCAAGCCCATCGGACCAAAAGCCAAACCCCGTGATTGCGTAGGTGACCGTGGCGACCACTGCCCCTCCCTGCTCCTGGACCTGCGGCGTCCACTGATCGTCGCTTGAGACGGTCCCGTCCGGGCGCGACCAGAGCTCGGATGTCGGGGCCGCCTGGACCACCCAAACCACGTGAATGCCCTCAGCGGGATCTCCGTCGCCGAGGTCTGGCACGGTCACGTCGATGACGGCCTGTTCAGTCACGGGGTTTGGTGCCAGGGTGAGCTCCACGGGAGCCCCGACCAACCCAACACTCGGTGGAGTCGCCTGAATCTGCTCAGCAGGTACCGCCCCCTGGACCGCATCCAAAAAGCCAGGGACGTTGAATCCCGGACGACACGCTGATGCTGGAGTTCCCGGAAGGCAGGGATCCGGGTGCCGTGCCAGTTGCTGGTAGCCGACGTAGCGGACACTTCCCGGGCTCCCGCAGCTGACCTGCCACACCCAGCCGGTGTCCTGCAGCGGAGTGGAGTAGAGGATAGGGACCTTCTGTCCGACGACGGTCCAGAAGCTGCCGGACCAGCTCCAGCCGTCAGTCGAGATCCCCGTCGCCCACTGGGTCACGGTGTAAGGGGTGCAGGCCGGCTGGGCGGCGGGCACCCCCGTCGCCCAGTGGTGGAAGACGGCTGGTTGTGTGGGCGCTCCAGGGCCCGGGACCCCAACGCATTGACCCTGGAAGGACAACTGACCAGACGCCCCGTTGCAGCCAACCGTGGGCCCTGGGCCGGGACCGGGATAGTCAGCAGAGACCGGAATGGCAGCGGCGGACAGGGCGACCAAAATAGGCGCCGCGACGGCGATTACGACGCAGCGGTATCGCAAACCTGGTACCTCCCAGCCGCCTGATTCCACAGGAGCCAAAGGAGCGCATTGAAACTCTTCGTTGTCACTTTCCTGCCGACGGTGGGAGCGAGGGTGATTCTTCGCTCCGTGCCGGCCAGAATGACGGCGACAGAGGCGCTCAGATTCTGCGGATCGACCTCGGATCCAACCGTGACGCTCACAACCTTGTCCACGATCGAGAGGACCTTCACCTTGTTGGTCTCGTTCTGGGAGATCTCTGCCTGCTCAGCCGTCAGCCAGTCCCCGGTGTCGGCATATGTGAGGAGTGCGGGGTCCTGTCGCTCAATCGCGGTGTTCTCGATGACGTTGTCCACCTGCACATCCGCGACCACCTTCTGGGCCGACACTCCGGTCGGCAGGGGATGGGAGACTGAGATTGTGTATGCGGGCAGCTGCAGGGCAGACACGGGCACCTGCACCCCCGGGGCGATTTGGGTGACCTGCGGCTTTGGAGTTGGGGTTCCCTTAGGGATGATGGCCACGGCGGTGCCACACCCAGCCAGGCCAAACGCAGCCAGAGCCGCCACTAGGCTCTGGCCGTGTCGGCTGGATCCCATCCCCGCAGCAGCCACGATCCGACCCCCAAGCCACGACCGGCGCGGTCTTCTCGGTCCCCTCTGGTTGGCAGAATAAGCCGAATCCAGCGAGACGACAAGAGGTGGCTGGGCAAAGCCGTCACAGCCATGCTTCCGCAAGATCCAAGCCCAGCTGCTCCGACGCCCGGGTGAGCCCCTCCTCCAGCCAATCGAGAG
>DATLQZ010000113.1:0-1281 GCA_035534915.1 Candidatus Dormiibacterota bacterium | reverse complement strand
ATCCGCAGACATGGCTGCCGGGACCAAGCCACGGCGGCGCCGCGCCGGGCTATCGACCCACCGCTCGTCCTTCTCATGGGGCCGGCACCGGACGCTTCTGGCGTTCCTGGTGGTCCTTGGTTTTTTTGTGTCCGGGACCAGCGGGGTGGTTGCGTACTTCCTTCCCGCCGTGACCACCGCTCTCCACGTGACTGGCCACGCCACCACCGGTAAAGGTGGCACCCACGGTCGCACGGGGTCGGGCACCGTCCAGACCGCAAATCCTCCGCCTCCAGGCCAACCATTCACCGTGCTGCTGCTGGGCTCGGACAACGACACCAAGTTCCCACCCAGTGGCGTGCTCACTCAGACCATGATCTTGGTCCGGGTCGACCCCCAGACCCATCACGCGGTGATGTTCTCAATCCCCCGCGACCTGTGGGTGCCGATCGCCAGCGGCGGCAGCGCCAAGATTGACGCAGCCTACGCCTACGGTGGAGCCAGGGACGCGGTCCAGACGGTACAGAATGACTTCAACGTCGCCGTCAACTACTGGGCGTGGATTGGCTTGGGCGGACTAGTGACCCTCGTGAATCAACTCCCGGGCGGCGGAGTCGACCTCATCTCTCAGATGCCGATCTTGGATGTCCAGTATCCCTACGACCTGACCGGCAACAACCCCTACGCCAACCAGCGCATAGCGATTCTGCCCGGGCCGCAACGGCTGAACGGAGTCAATGCCCTGACCTATGTGCGCTCCCGCCACGGCGACATCCTGGAGGACATAGCCAGGTCTCAGAAGCAGCAGGAGCTGCTGGTGGCGATCAAGGATGCGGCCAAGCACCTGAACCTGGCCGACATCCCCCGGATAGCGAGCTCGCTGGGGAACGAGGTCGCCACCAGCCTGACCCCCGGGCAAATCGGGTCCATCGCCTCACTCGCCAAGGATTTCAGCACCGACAACGTCACCCAGATCGTTATGGTGGACCAATATCCGGGCCAGTACTACACGAGCGAGACCGTCAGCAGCCAAGCGGCGTTAGTACCCAATTGGTCCGCCATCAACGCGCTCGTTGCGCAGAACTTCCCGGCATGAGCCCACGTCAGTTGCTCGCGACGGCGGCATCCCTCGGGCTGATGGCGCTCTTCGGGCTAGGGGTCTACGCCGCTTTGGGAACGCTGCAGACCAGGACGACCACGGCCGTCGCCCCCACCCAGGAGCAGGCGTTGGTGGATCTGCCCGGGACCATCTTCGTGGCCCAGGGCGGGTCCCTTTACAGCCTCCACAACCTGACCTTCACC
>DATLQZ010000112.1:0-3000 GCA_035534915.1 Candidatus Dormiibacterota bacterium | reverse complement strand
TTGGCCGCAATCTCCAGCCCCCGCCGTGGTACAGCCTCATTGAGCTCGACCCGCAGGAAAGCCACGTTGACGGATGGGTCGACAAGTTGTGGGGGGTCGCATGGCCATACCCCGCTTCGGAGCTGGCAGCGGTGGCCGCGCGGTGATTTCCAAGGGCGCCATATCCCGTCAGGCCGATGGCCGGAAGCTTTCGGCTACGCTCGACACTTCGCATTGATTGGCATAGCCACCAACTCCTCACCCCGTGCAACCGGGCCAGCGTACGAGACGACTGGAACGTAGAAGAGGTCCGAGCTATTCGCGGCCAGCACCGTAGCCGCAGGTCCGAGCCCGAGTGCTGCGAACATCTGGCCAGTCGCGGGATTACCACAATAGTTGCGGGTGGGGCCGCCGGCGATCTGTTGCACGTAGAGAGCCCCAGCCATGATCTCAGCAGATATGCCGTTGGTGGCGTCGCCAGGATAGGCGAGAGACAGGGGTGTCGGACGTAGAGTCGATACGTCAAGGCGCTCTAAGTATCCCTGCATGCCTGTCGCAACTGAGACCCAGACGCCACCTCCGGTAACCTCACTGAGGTTGGGAGCAGTGACGCCAAGGATGCCGGGTTTTGTGGTGATAATCAGTGCCCCAGAAGTGGGATTGCGGGTCTGAATCGTGCCGAAGCCGTTCTCGGCTTCGGTGACGATCAGCACGGTCCCGCGTGCATTAGTGGTGACCTGTGATCGGTCCGCTGTGCCAAGCGGGATCGTCTCTTCTACCTGTCCATCTGCAGGCGAGAGTTTGTACAAAGTTCCGCCGTCGGTAACCCAAACCCATCCACCCGCGAGCGCGGCAGTGTCCTGCCCTACTCCGCGATTCGTCAGAAATGTGGTTCCCGTCGCTTTGAGCGTCTCCGGCTGGAAGCGAAGCACCTCGCCGCGCGCGACGTGCGCTCCGGCAGGTCCCGCCGCAGCGACCCATAGCGAGCCATTGGCGATCAGTAACTGGTCGGACGCCGCAAGACCAAAGCCGCCAAGCAGGGTCCTGGCCAGAACTTGTCCGGTAATTGGATCGATCCTCAACAGCTCGCTGTGGATCGGTGCGCCCAGGGGAGTGACCTGCTGCCATACGTAGAGGTAGTTGTCGATGAAGGCCGCGCCGGCGTCCTCCAAGCCTCCCAGGAGGACGCGACCGGCGGGCTTGGGCGTCGGAGCCGGAGAGGGTTGTGAGAGGCTCTGACGAGACGGCGACGGACCGGCGGTCGGGGACCCAGGTGCCGCGGGTGCCGCGCAGGCCGTCGCTGACAGGGCTACAGCGGCGGCGGCGACCGAGGTGCCCAGGCGCACCGCGACCAGACGTCTGCCTGACATTTGCACTCCTGGGCAACGTGGGGCCGGAGAGCAGAGTTACGTGGCCACTTCGTGGCCCTGGTCCGCAGTCCGTAAAAGGATGAGGTTCCCCGAACCGGTCGGTGCGAGGGCCTGGCGGGCTGCCTGACGAGCCTCGCTCTCGTTCCAGGCCTGACGGCACCGCTGACGGCAACGCCGACGAACTTTGGCGCACGTCAGCGGCCAATAGCGGTTCGCGCTCCTCAGATTTGAGTTCGAGACGTACGTCTACGGACGCTTACGAACAAACGTGCCCGAACTGCAAAACCGCGATCCCGGGTTCGATTCTCGGAGTCGCCTCCAGCAGATTTGAGATCAGAATGGTGGCTCACGAGTCAGACGAGACGAGAGTGGTGGCGTCGCTGATGCCGATTGTGATGCCAACAGGCGCGATCGGAGGTCATCTGACTGGACCTCTGGAAGCTCCCGGCGGGTGATCAACAGGACGGCCTTGCTTTCGACCAGCGCCTTTGCCTGCCCCCGATGCCCGCCCGGACCGGCTCACGGTCGGTGCCCGCACGCTCCCTTCAAGGCGAAGGAATCGATAGTTGTTGAACTCAATATCGTACTTCAGCTTTGCCACGTAAAGCTCACCGGTTGCCCTTCCCCTAAGGGCAACCGGTGAGCCTATACCCCCGACCACCAGTAACGAGTAAACGGTCGGGCGACCCAAGTCTTCGTATGGCGCCTCAGGCACTCGGACCCCGGCTCGGACAAGGTCTTCACTGAAGAAGGCGAAGAGCCTTGATAGATGGGCTACCTGATGGAGAACCACCTGCGCCAGCGGTTGCTACACCTACAGCGATCGGGCAGCGCTTGAGTCGCTAGAGCCACTTCGGGTGGTCACCTACGACCTCCCCGGCGTTACGCCCCGATCCGGGCCTGTATTCGGCCCACCCCCGAAGCGTTGGCCGTTGCCTCGGCCCTGGGCTACACCCTCCCCACTCGGCTACCCCTCTCCGCCGCAGCCTGACCCGGCCCCCCCCTTCCGAGCTCGATGTTGTTGTGAGGACCCCCTGAGGCTGGTCCATGTGATATGTGGTCCAAACTGGCCGTCTTGGGCAAGGAGGACCGAGATGAAAGGCAGGAAGCACACTCCGGAGCAGACCGTGCGGAAGCGGCGAGAGGCAGACCGGATGGCGGGAGAAGGGGCGAGCTTGGCGGAAGTGGCCAAGGCGTTGGAGGTGTCAGAGGCGACGGTGGGGAGGTGACGGAGCCAATACGGTGGGATGCGGGCCAACGAGGCCAAGGAGTTACGCCAGTTGCGGGACGAGAACGGCCGCCTGAAGCGGATGGTGGCGGACCTGGCGCTGGACAACGAGATGCTCAAGGAGGTGGCGCGGGGAAAATTCTGAGCCCGGCCCGCCGCAGATCACGCGCGGTCGCTCCCAGACGCCTGGTCGACCTGGTCGGCACCCACCTCGCCTGAGCGCACTTGCCCAACTTGGATTTCACCTCGGGGCCGAGTGCTTGGGCGGGCTCCAGTCCATTCGTCTGGGCACGGACGGACCGTGGGATAATTACACGATGGAACTCGTGCTAAAGCTTGGCCTGTGATCAGGCCCCAGCGCTCTCCAGAGATGTGGTTGCCTCTGAGGTATCTCGCAACCGGCATGCTGGCTTGGCTGCTGGC
>DATLQZ010000111.1:0-157489 GCA_035534915.1 Candidatus Dormiibacterota bacterium | reverse complement strand
CGGCTGGTCTTCGGGGGCGCTTTATATGTCACGACGAGTGCGGAGTTGGGGCTACCTGGCGCGGGAGCAGGACCTCCTGGTCCGGCGCGGGGTGATGTTTCGCCGCCTCTCGGTTGTTCCCTATGGCCGGATGCAGACGGTCGAGGTGACCGCCGGCCCCTTGGAGCGCGCCTTCGGACTGGCGACCGTCCGTCTCCACACGGCTTCAGCGACCAGTGACGCTCGGATTCCTGGCCTCGCCAGACTGGATGCGGCCGCACTTCGGGATCGGCTCGCCGACCTCGGCGAGTCGCATGCAGAAGGGCTGTGAGCGATACGCCGGATCGTCCGTGGCAGCGCCTGCACCCGCTCTCGCCGGTGATCCAGCTGGGGCGCAGCGCCGTGGCAGTCATGTTTGTCCTCGCCATCCCTTATATCTCGAACGGCGGCGGGCAGCACTCCGGTGACTACTTCGACGTTGTCGTCATCGGACTGGCCGCCATCGGCGGACTGATCTCCTGGCTGGTCACCAAGTGGTGCGTGGAGGGAGGTACCCTCCGAGTCGAGACCGGACTGATCCGGCGGCGCCATACCCAGGTTCCACTCAGCCGAATCCAGTCGGTCGACGTGGTGAGACCAGCCCTGGCACGCATCTTCGGCCTAGCTGAGGTCAGGGTCAGGACGGGGGTGGCCCGCAACGGAGATGCGCGCCTCGCCTACGTGGCCGAGGAGGAGGCCGAGACCATCCGGGGACACCTCCTCGCTTGGTCCCACGGCGTAACCGTTGAGGAGGCGCGAACCCTGGAGCAGCCGCTGGCTGCGGTTCGCAACCGCCGGCTGTTTCTAGCGGTGTGGTTGCAGGGAGTGGTTCCCGTCGAGGTTCTGCTCGCACTAGGGTTCCTGACAGCAGCCCTAATCGCACCCACCACGGTAGGCCGCTCATCCCTGCTCGGCACTGCCGCAGTGTGGATGGTGCTGCTAGTGGTGGCGGTAGGCAACCGACTCAACTCCCAGCTGGCTTACGAGGTCGCCGACGCACCCGATGGGCTGCGCATCCGCGGAGGGCTTATTGGGACCGTCGTCGAGACCCTGCCCAAGGAGCGAATCCAGGCGCTGCGCCAGATCGAGCCGCTCTGGTGGCGCCCGTTCGGATGGGTAAGGGTAGACGCGGACGTCGCCGGCGGCCAGCGCCGAAAAGGAGAGGGCCGGGGGATGTCAGGACAGCTCAGGATCCTGCTCCCTGTAGCGACGAGGGAGGAAGCCGCACGGTTCCTGGCCGAAGTGGCCCCTGGCGTTGCCCCTCCCCTGACCAAGGCCCCATCCAGGGCGCACCTCAAAACCCCCCTCAGCTACCACTTCCTGGCCGTCGGCCTGACCCCGGGTTGGGGCGCGGCCACCACCGGCAGGTTGCGCCGGGTCACCACCTGGGTCGCCCTCAACAAGGTTCAGAGCGTGCGCTGGTCTCAAGGTCCGGTCCAGCGCCGGTTGCGACTCGCGACGATTCACCTCGATGTGGCTGGACGAAGGGTGGGCGTGAGCCTACGGGACCGGGACTCCCTAGAGGCTCATCAGATGGGAGAGGCCTTCACTGACCTCTGCATGGCGGCTCGCGACGAAGCTCGCTGTCCCGTGTGGGCACGGCAACAGTCGGCGGCTCTTCTCGACGGCGAGCTGCCTACCGTTTCTCCTCCCCCTCAGCAGTCCTCCCTCGATCCCCTGTAGACCGGAGCACCCTCCCCAACTTAGGGTCGGGTAGCGGGGTCCAACCTGCCGGGCCGACTACCCGGACCGCCGGGGCTGATCACCCCTCACCGGGACCTCCGGCTCTCAACAGTGGCCTGCTCCCGCCCGTCTCCAGCACCACTGCCGCGATCTGCCTAGGAAGAAGCACAGTCGCCGCCTCGATTGCCGATCCCTCGGGAGCGGCGGAGTTCCACGACCCCACCGATAGCCAGCTGCCATCGACCCCAACCACCCAGATCGTGCATCGTCCAGCATCCGGCAGGTTGTGGGTCCTAATCAGCAGCTGAGTCCCCCAGCTCTCAATTTGATATTCGACTGTGCCACTGGCCCGAACGGCACTGTCTATCGGACGCAGCGGTAATACCAGAGGTCCTTGCACCGGACGGAACATCACCACCAGGAGGGCAGCTACGGCAGCCGTCGCCAGGGTGCCCAAGACCACAACCCGCCATCGCCTCTGCACCAGCCGGATCCATGATGGAGGGCGAGCCTCAGCTGGGGGTCGGGTCATCATGCTAGTAGGCGGCCCGGCCGTGGCCGCCAGCTCCTTGAGGAGCCGCGGGATGTCGCCCAGCTGGGCCGCCTCCGCACGACAGAGGGGACACTCCCCAAGGTGGGCGGTTAGCTCCTCGGCTTCCTCGGCGTTCAACGCGCCCAGCACCATGGCGCCGAGCCAGTGGCGGAGCTCGTCGTGACCTGTCAAGGGACGTAGCCCAGCTCTTCCAAGATGAGACGGAGAGACCGGATAGCGTAGAAGGCCCTCGACTTCACGGTGCCTGGGGGAATGTCCAGGGCGGCCGCTACCTCAGATACGGATCTGTCCATCCAAATGCACTGAATGAGAACCTCCCGATGCTCGCTGCTGAGCCGGGCCACTGCCTGCTCCACCACCGCTAGCTTCAAGACCCTGTCGAAGTGATCCACCTCCGGCCCTTCTGTCGACGCGGCCAACTCCGCCTGCCGCCGTCTGGTCTGGGATCGCCATTGGTCAGCGATCAGGCGACGAGCTACCGTGAGCAGCCACGCTCTCGGCGCACTGTCAGCCCGTCGGAAGGCCTGCGGATGACGCCAGGCTCTGAGAAAGGTCTCCTGGACCACCTCCTGCGCTGCCTGAAGGTCTCCAGTGCTCCGCATCGCGGTTGTCATCACCGCGCGACCATGGTCGCGAACGAGCCCGCTCAGCAGCTCCTCGTCGGAGCTGCCCGCCGCTTCCGACCCCGTCTGGCAGTCTTGAGCCGCAGCTTCTCCTCCCTGCCGCCTTCTCTTTATCCGCACGATAACAGCGTCACCGAGAAGCGGTCGGCCACGAGGCCAGCCGCGCGAGGATCGGCCAGGCGCCGGGTTGGCGGGGCGAGCAGAGGCACGCATCACGTAATAAGCTCTGGTGATGAGGGCCAACATCATCCGGGACGGTTCCCTGGAGTGGGGCGAGCTGCCCGACCCCATCCCTGGAGATCACGAGCTCTTGGTGGAGGTACGAGCGGCTGGCGTCAACGCCGCCGATGTCATGCAACTGCGCGGCGCTTACCCCGCACCACCAGGGTCTCCTAAGGACATCCCCGGGCTGGAGTTCACGGGAGTGGTGATCGGCACTGGGGCCAAGGTCTCCAGCTTCATTGTCGGCGACAGGGTCATGGCGCTGGTTGGAGGTGGTGCCCACGCGGAGCTGGCCACGGTCGATCAAGGATCAGCCGTCTCCCTGCCAGAGCGATGCTCTTGGGCGGCTGCGGGGGGCTTCCCAGAAGCTTTCACCACCGCCTGGGATGCCCTTGTGTCACGAGGACAGCTCACCGCCGGCGAGCGAGTCCTCGTAACCGGCGCATCAGGTGGTGTGGGCACCGCTGCCGTACAAATCGCGGCGCGGCTCGGGGCGGGGGTGATCGCCTCGACCAGGCACCCTGAGCACACCAGCGAGCTGGTAAGCCTTGGGGCGGCCGAAGCTCTCAACCCCGCGGAGGCGCTTAGACGGGGGCCCTTCGATCTGGTCCTTGAGCTGGTCGGGGGATCAAATGTCGCAGAAGCGCTCAGCGTGCTTGCCCCAGAAGGCAGAATCGCGGTCATCGGGCTCGGGGCCGGACGCACCACGGAACTTGATTTGTCGAGTCTCATGGCGAAGCGCGCCAGAATATTCGGCTCCACCCTCCGCGCCCGCTCACTCTGGGAGAAGGCGGTTGCAACAGACGCAATCCGAAGGCATGTCCTGCCGCTGCTCGGCGCTGGGCGGCTGCGTATCCCCATAGCCGCCACCTTCCCCCTGGAGCGCGCTCGCGACGGATACGACCACTTGGTCCAGGGTGGAAAGTTCGGCAAGATCGTGCTGATGGGCAAGGAGGGGCCGATCTGACCCATCGCGCCAGCAGGCGCGAACAGCCCACCGGCGCCCCACCGCGGCCCTTGCCATCGGGCCGCAGCCGTACAGCTATTGCTAAAGTAGGCTGATGGAGGCATCACCGCCGGCCCCGCCGATCCTGGTGCCGGTGTTGGAGGTCCCAGCTCCCCAGGCAGTCGGCCAGCTTGCTTTCTGGAACGATGTTGGGAGCCCCCAGATGCCAATCCGTGAGATCGCGAGCGCTGAGATAGTGCGAGAGCGGGTAGCAGGGTTAGCCCGCGAGATCGCGGTTGAGCTGGGTGGTGAGCCTCTCACCTTGGCGGTGGTCTTACGGGGAGCGTTCGTCTTCGCAGCGGACCTGGCCCGCGAGCTGATCGCCAATCGCATGGAGAACCTCCTCATCACCTTCTTCCACGCCAGCAGCTACCGCGGCACGAAGGCGTGGAGAGCACCGGTCATCCAGGAACTGGGCGACCTGAGCGCCGACGGACGCCAGACGGTCCTGATCATCGACGACATAGTGGACGCCGGCCACACCGCCGATGCGATGATCAGGAGGCTCACTTCCCCCAGTCGCCGGGTTGAGTACTGCTCCCTCTTGGATCGTCCCGAAGCCCGCGAGGTCCCGGTGCACCCCCGCTACGTCGGCTTCCGCCTCGACGGTCCGGGGTTCGTAGTGGGCTACGGACTCGACTACGACGACAAGTACCGTGAACTCCCCTATCTCGCCCAGTGGCTGCCGTCCGTGCCAACGCCGGGCTGAGGCCGACGAGGTTCTTGCCGCCGGCGGGCTCGACCGGGCCCTGAGAGCCCGGCCGAGTTCCTCCCCTACGGGCCGACTGCGGCGGCTGTTTCCGCTGATCCCTGTGAGATTCCCGTCCCTGCCGCCAGCTCCCGGCCAATGCTTCCGACCGAGAGGACAAGGTAGGCTAGTCCACCGACTAGGATTCCCACGGCCCAGCTGAAGTCCGCCCCACCGGTCGCTTTGGAGAGCGGCCCGGTGAAGGCGGGAACATAGAAGGCGGCATCGATCCACATCATCGCAGCGACCATGCCGAGGGCCTGGGCGATGAGCGCCTTCCAGTTGACGCCCCCATTCCGCCAGTACAGCCCCCCCCGGCTAGCCGCCAGCGAGTCGGCATCGTAGCGACCGCGCCTGAGGAGGTAGTCGACCAGCAGAATCGCAAACCACGGCCCCAACCAAACCACTATGTAATTGAGGAAGCCGGAGAGATCGGTGTAGAAGTTGCCCTTGAATATCACCAAGGCGGTCACCGCCCCGGCGACCAAGGTATCGATGACGACCGCTCCCCAGCGCTTCACAGGTATCCCCATCGCCTGGAGGGTGACCCCCGACGAGTAGAGGTCTAGGGAGTTAATGGCGAATAGTTGCGGAAGAACCAGGATGAGGAACGGCCAGAAGAACCAACTTGCGAAAGAGGATGGGACGCCCGTCACCGCGGTCACCTTGGGGCTGACGATGAAGGCCAGTGCCCCCAGAAGCTCCAAAAGGATGGATGGTATGGCACCGCCCAACGCGGCCGCCCAGAAGGTCCGCGACTTCGGGGTGGCTCGAGGCAGGTAGCGGGAGTAGTCACTGGCGTTCTCCGTCCAGCCCAAACCGCCTGCCGCGATGATCAAGACCAAGGCGGTTGTCCACACGGCCCATGACGCTTGCTGGTGGAAATGGCCAAGGTTGACGTGGGGCACCACCAGCACCGCCATCACGACGAACAGCACGATGAACACATACGACAGGTAGCGCAGGGTCTTGGTGATCATCGCGTGGCCAAGGAACGGGACGATGAATTGGATGGCGACCGCCGCCACGATCAGAGCGACCTTAAGACCCGAACTGGCGCCTACCCCACCCCGGGCGAACATCGCCAACGCGACCAGCACCACCAGCACGATCCCCTCGATTTCGAATCCCACCTGGGTCAGCCAATTGAACGCAGACACCACTCGGTTCCCGTTGAGTCCGAACGGCGCTCTCGACACCATGAACGCCGTGGTTCCGGTCTCCGGGCCAGGAAGGCTGGCAAGCCCCAGGAAGACGTAGGCGGTGTTGCCCAGCAGGATCGCCAGCACCGCCTGCCCGAAGGAGAGCCCGAACGACATCGCCAGGGCCCCGTAAACGAGGAACTCGACATTCCAAATGCCGCCTGCCCATAGCCAGAAGAGGCCGGCAGGGGTCATCTTCTTCTCCGCCTCTGGGATCAGTTCGATGCCGCGTTGCTCGACCTTGAACGCACCGTACTCATCCCCGCTGCTGCCCAACCCGCGGCGTTCCAAGTCCATCGGTTGACTGGTTGCCAAGCCTCTCCTCCCCTAGTGGTCTGGTACCGCCTCTAAAGCAATCAGCCCTCCTCTTAAGGAAAGCCGAGGCGCCTATTGTCGCCTATATCTGGTGGCCTGTCAAACAAGATGGCACAACATACGGTGCACGCCTGCGCCAACCCCTCAGGCGCCTCCAGCTGCTCCCTGCGCACCCGCAGTCGAGCCCATTGGTCCCTGCTCGGACCGTTCCCCCAGAAAATCGCCCACCCACCCCCGAAATTGGGACGTGATCCGAAACCGCTCCTCCCTCCCAGTGCCCGAGACGACACCCACTAGCCCGGCCTTGCGTAGGGCGGCCAGGTGGAATACGGTCTCGGCGCTGGTCATCGATGCGTCGCGGGCGACCTCTGCCGAAGTGGCAGCGCCCCCAAGAAGGGCCCGCACCACCGCCAGCCGCGGAACTGCAGCTAGGGCAGTTAGCACCTCCGCCGCGGATTGCAAACTGGGGTCGTGGGGACCGCTGGAAGCCGCGATCCCCACCACGGTTCCGCCAGCGCGCCTCCTCACATAGACGGTGTGAAGCAGCGCCTCGCCAACTGTGGCGCCGGAGCTTCTGCGGGTTATGAACAAGTACGCGGCGGCCAGCGCCGCCAGCGCCACCACCCCATCGGCCCAACTAGCGATGACGCCGGTGCCGGTGACCATCCGTGCGATCGCCAGGATCCCGGTAAGCACGCTTGCCACGACTCCCAGGTCGACCAAGGCCGCGAGGCTGGTCTTGATCCAACCGGGCACGTTCACCAGCGGCTCCCGCTCCCTGGCAGGAGCCCTGCGGATAGCGAAGTACCCACCGACGCCAAGCACCAACAGGATGGCCCCCTGGACAGCCATCTGGGCCAACTTAGTCAGAAAGTGCTCCACCGGAATTCCGACCACGATTCCAAGTGCGACAAAGACCCCGACCCAGATCGCTGTGCTGGGTAGCAGCCCCTCGAGGAAGGTCCGCCGGCGCACACCGAATGCCCCGGCCACCAGGGTGGTGTAGATCCTAAGGCCCGGGATCAGTCTCGACACCGCGATGCCGACCGGGCTGGCTCGCTGCACCCGACGGGCGACTCGCTCGAGAGCCTTAGCCTGGTGGAACCGCACCGCGAGGCCGGTTAGGCCATGGTCGCCGACGATGCGCGCCCAGCTGTAGCCGACCATCGCACCCGCCACGCATACCCCAAAGGCCAGCGGTACGAAGACCCATGGGTCGAGCCCCCCTGCGGCTATCAGCAATCCCGCAGCCAGCAGTGTCAGCTCTCCCGGCGCGAATGGCAGCGGCACCCCGGCCTCCTCAACGAAGAGAAGGCTGCAGAGCAACACGATCGCGACCACCCCGTGGAGGCCCGAGAGGAGATTCATTGGTGATGCCTTGGGAAGATTTCGGGAAGCCGAAGCGCTGGTGGTTTCGAGGATACCTCAGCAAAGTCGGCCAGCGACTCGACGAAGACAGCTGCCGCCAGACGTCAGATTCCCTTTGGCCCGAGCCTGGCTCGACTTGCCTCCGGCCGGACCCCCCAACCCAGGCCTTACCCTCTATGATCATTCAACATCCGTAAGGCGCACCCCTGGATGCCGCTCCTTACTGCGTAGGAGATCCCCCTGACCATCGATCCGATGCTGGTCCAGGCCCCATGAACGCATCGTCCAAAGGCTCTAGGCCTGCGGCGTTGTGCGCCCAATTCGCTGGCCAGAGCAGCCTGAGGGCGGTAGTCACCGCCCTCTTCCTGACGCTCCTCACCCTGGTCTCGGCGACCCTCGCTGGGTGTGCGGCATCGGTGCATGGGGTCGCCCGTCCGACACCGCATGCTTCGCCCAGCACAACCATCGCACCCCCGGCGGCACTCCCAGCCGCAGAGTCCGGATTGCTACCCTGGTCACTTCCCAACCCGATCAGCCGAGAGGTGGTGCTGGCGGGACCTGCCGCCTCGCAGGTGAGCATCCTCGGTGGGCTCACCGCCACCGGCGGTTCAGCCTCCGGCATCTACACTCTGAGCACCACCAACGGGGCCCTCGCGCAGGCGGGTACCCTCCTCGGCCCGCTGCACGACGCCTCTGGCGCAATACTGGCCGGTAGGGAGATCGTCTTCGGAGGGGGGACCGTAGCGAGCAGCGCGGTGGTTCAGGCCGTCCCCACGACTTTGGGAACGGCCACCTCGACGGGCAAGCTTCCGCAGGCACGTTCGGACTCGGCTGCCACCGTCATCGGCGGCGTGGCTTTCGTGGTCGGCGGTTACGACGGCTCGACCTTCGATTCGGAGGTGCTGGCCACTACCAATGGAAGCTCCTTCCAGCCCGTGGCTAGCCTACCGGTGCCAGTTAGATACCCCGCGGTCGCCTCCCTCGGCGGGCTGATCTATGTGTTCGGCGGTCAGACCGCCAATGGCCTGGTCTCAGCTCAAATTCAGGTCGTGAACCCAGCGACACATGCCGCCCGGGTACTCGGGACCATGCCTGAGCCGAACACCGGCGCCGTGGCGATGAACATTGGCGGAACCATATACGTTGCCGGGGGCAACACCTCCGCGGCTTCGGGCACAGCGCCGATCGCCACCATCTGGGCCTTCATGCCGGCCACCAGCCAGCTTCTGGCGGCTGGGTCACTACGAGTCCCGGTCGCCCACGCCGGGGCGGCGGTTCTCAGTGACCGCGCCTGGATCATCGGTGGTGAAACGGCCCAGGGAGCGGTGAGCAGCGTGCAGATGCTCACCCCCAACGCCAAATTCGGCGCCGCTGGCCAGCCGGGCGCCGGTTCGCCATTCTTCGGTGGCGATCTGCTGGTGGCTGACGCCGGCAGCAATCGGCTGCTGCTGCTGAATCCGTCGGGTCAGGTCATATGGACCTACCCTAGTGCCACCGCGCCAGCACCCCCGGGAGGCTTCTATTACCCCGACGACGCCTTCTTCGCGGATCACGGGACAGCGATAGTGATGAACATGGAGAGCTTCCAGGAGATCGTCAAGGTCGCGTACCCCTCGGGGAAGGTGCTCTGGACCTATGGCCATCCAGGGGTGGCCGGCAGCGCTCCTGGCTACCTGAACACTCCCGACGACGCCTACCAGTTGAAGACCGGCCAGATCTCGGTCGCCGACATCGTCAACTGTCGCGTCCTGATCATCAACCCCAACGGGACCCTGGCCCAACAGATCGGGACGACTGGGTCGTGTACCCACCGTCCCCCCACACACCTCGGCTCGCCCAACGGAGATACTCCACTGACAGATGGGACCATTCTGGTCTCTGAGATCAACGGCTCGTGGGTGAGCGACTACACCACCACAGGGGGGCTAGTTTGGACCACTCACCTCGCTATCTCATACCCGTCCGACCCACAACAACTCGGACCCAATCAATACCTGATCGCGAGCTATACGAGCCCTGGGCAGATCGTTGAATTCAACCAGCAAGGCACGATTACCTACCGGTACGACGTGACCTCGGGGCCGGGGGCGCTCAATCACCCGTCCCTGGTCGAGATGCTCCCCAGTGGGGTGTTCATGCTGAACGACGACCAGAACAACCGGATGATCGCGATCGACCCGGCAACCGGCGCGACTGTCTGGCAGTACGGAGTAACGGGGGTGGCCGGCACCGCTCCGGGCCTGCTGGACGACCCTGATGGCTTCGACCTCCTGATGGCTAACGGCACCACGCCAACCCACCCGGGCACGGGCTGAGCGCAAGCCAGCCCTGCCGGACGGACCAGACGGTAGTGAGCGACTCCCCTTCATCCCGGGGGTACCATTTGGGGCCTTCTGCCTCATCCGCGGGGGCCTGCGGTCGACCCGTGAGTTTCGGTCTCAATCAGCGGATGCCTCAGCCGTGCATCGGAGAGGCCCCTGGTGGCAAGAGTCGGTTCGGAGATGGTCTACCCGGTTAGCGGTGAGCGCTTGGTCGGGCGGCACACGGCCGCCTCCGCTGCTGGCGAGTTCGCCAAAGTCGATCTCTTTCTGTCGCGGGGCGCAGTGGTTGCCGCCCCATGTCCATCGCAACCACCAAGAACATTTTCGGGTGGAGTCAGGCACGGTTGAGCTGCGGGTCGGTAGGCTCCGCGAGCGTGTGGCGTCAGGTGGTATCCGTTCAGTCACCCACGGTACCCCACACGCAATGGGACAAGCTGGCAAAGACGAAGCTCACGTCGTCGAGCGCCTCACCCCCGCCATCCGCCGCGAGGACTTCTTTGAAACCTTCTGGGGAATCGCTCGCGAGGGCAAGGCCACGCCGGCCGGCATGCCGCGTAACCGCCTGCAGCTGGCGCTGCTCATCACGCCCAGCGGAGGGAGGTCGCTCCTGCTTCAGGAGCGGGTCGGGCACCCGCCGGCCTTTCACTCGGCGGGGTCGCCTGGATAGGGCGCCGAACGGGGTTCCGAAGTCGGTACTCGGCATACTGGGCAGACTGAACCCGCGCCCTGTGCGAGCGGCCACCACTCCGCTTGGCGCCCGACCACAGCAGGGCTTGGCACCTGCCCAAGCCACCGGTCCCAGCAAGCGGCAGCTACCTGGAGCGGTATCGGACCGACTCGAACCTTCCTGGCACGGGGCTGGGAGCGGTCAGTTGGACGGCCTGCTTGGGGAGGTTGAAAGAGAAGTGACTGGCGAAGTCGCCTCAGCGCAGGCGCCGGTACCGACGGATCAACTCATTGGTGGAGCTATCGTGGGTGAGGTCCGGTTCCCTAGCACCCTCAAGCTCGGGAGTAATCCGGTCGGCAAGCAATTTCCCCAACTCCACACCCCACTGGTCGAACGAGTCGATGCCCCAGATCGCTCCCTGGGTGAAGGTCTTGTGTTCGTAGAGGGCTATCAACTTGCCCAGACTCTCGGGGGTGAGACGGTCCAGCATGATGGTCGTCGTGGGCCGGTTCCCCTGGCACACCCGATAGGGAATCTGCCATTCCTCCACACCAGCCTGCCGGAGCTCAGCTTCTGAGCGACCGAAGGCGAGCGCCTCGGTCTGAGCCAGCATGTTGGCCATCAGCAGATCGTGGTGCCTCCCGACGGGGTTGAGTGTCTGACAGAATCCTATGAAGTCGCAAGGGATGAGCTTGGTGCCCTGATGGATCAGCTGATAGAAGGCGTGCTGTCCGTTGGTACCAGGCTGTCCCCAAATCACCGGGCCAGTCTGGTAGTCCACCGGGTTGCCCGCTAGATCCACATGCTTGCCGTTGCTCTCCATCTCAAGTTGCTGGAGATATGAGGGCAGGCTGGCCAGATACTGGTCGTACGGCAAAACAGCCAGGGTCTCAGAGCCGAAGAAGTTGTTATACCAGACCGCCAGAAGGCCCATGAGTACCGGCAGGTTGTCCTGCAACGGGGTGGTGCGGAAGTGCTCGTCCATCTCATGGAATCCCGCCAGCAACTCCGCAAAGCGCTCCGGTCCGATAGCGATCATGAGCGATAGCCCGATGGCGGAGTCCAGGGAGTACCGACCGCCCACCCAATCCCAAAACGGGAACATGTTGGCGGTGTCGATTCCGAAGCTCGACACCCCCTCCGCATTGGTGGAGACCGCCACGAAGTGACTTGCCACGGCGCTGGCATCCCCGCCTAGGCCGGCGAGGGTCCAAGCCTTCGCGGTCTTGGCGTTGGTCAATGTCTCCAGCGTGTGCCAGCTCTTGGAACAGACCACAAAAAGGGTCTCCGCGGGATCGAGGTCGCGGGTCACCTCGGCAAAGTCCGTGCCATCGATATTTGAGACGAAGCGGACTTTAAGGCCGGGCTGAGAATAGTGGCGCAACGCCTCATATGCCATCCGTGGACCGAGGTCCGAGCCGCCAATGCCGATGTTGACGACGGTCATCACCCGCTTACCGGTGTAACCCAGCCAACTTCCATCCCGCACCCGAGCGGCGAAGGCTGCCATCTGGTCCAGCACCGTATGCACCGCACCGACAACATCCTGACCCTCCGCCACGAGGGATGTGCCAAGGGGTGCCCGCAAGGCGACGTGCAGCACCGGCCGTCGCTCCGAGACGTTGATCTTGCGACCATCGAACATCGCCTCAATTCGGGCAGGCAGCCCGCACTCGTGAGCAAGCTCCAACAGCAGGGCCATGGTCTCCTCGGTAACCCGGTTCTTGGAGTAATCCAGGTAGATGTCCAGGGCCTCTTTGGTCATGCGCGTGCCGCGGGTGTCATCCCCGGCAAAGAGCTCCCCCAGCGTCAGCCCCTTGATCTCTTGGAAGTGCCGACCAAGGGTCTTAAACGCCTCCCGGTCGCACAGTCCAGGGCTGGATTTATCGCCCCCCCCAAACCCTGACCGATCAGACACCGCCTCGCACCTCGGTGCGTTTGCCGTCGATACAAGCGATCAGGCTTCGCCAGGACTTGGCAAACGACGCCCCACCCTCTAGCTGCAGCTGAGTGGCGAGCTCTTGAGGGTCCATGCCCGCCGCGGCGAGCCCGCCCAACACCAGCTCACTGTCACCGCCGTCGGCTGCCAGCATCTCTCCAACCTGGCCGTGGTCTGCGAAGGCGACCAGCGTCTCCTCGGGCATGGTATTGATGGTGTGTGGAGCTGCCAACGCCTTGACATAAAGGATGTCGGGAGAGGAGGGATCCTTGGTCGAGGTGCTGGCGAATAGTATTCTCTGCGCTCGAGCTCCGGCGTTGGCCAACCGCTGCCACCGCTCGGAGTCCAACAGTCGCCGGTAACTCCGGTAGGCCTGGTGGGCTGCAGCGATGCCAACCATATCGTGGAGATTGTCAGGAACCTTCCCTTTTACCGCGGTGTCCCAACGACTCACGAACACCGATGCAACCGAGGGCACATCCGGAGCCAGGCCGGCGGCCACCCTTCGCTCCAGTCCTGTCATGTACGCCTCAGCGGCAGCCAGATACTGGGCTGCGGAGAATAGCAAGGTCACGTTGACGGGAACCCCGCGAAAGATCGACTCCTCGATCGCCTGTAAGCCTGCCGGGGTCCCGGGAATCTTGATGAAGAGGTTTTCCCGTTCCGCGCGGTGATGCAGGGTGACCGCAGCCTCGATGGTGTTTGGCCCGTCGTCGACCAGCAGCGGTGAGACCTCCAGGGAGACCCAGCCATCCACCCCGGCAGTGCGCTGGTGCACCGGCAGGAACAGGTCGGCAGCCCGCGTGAGGTCGACGATCGCAAGACGAAAGAAGGTCTCTTCGCTCGAGAGCCCATCAGCCATTCCCGCCGCGATGTCAGAGTCGTAGGCGGCGCTGCTCTCGATCGCCTTGTCAAAGATCGTGGGATTCGAGGTCAGCCCGGTGACCGCCCGAAGTTCGATGTGAGCCGCCAGCCCTCCGCCGTCCAAAAGCTGGCGAGTGATGTTGTCGAGCCAGAGGCTCTGGCCCGCCTGATGAAGCTTAAAGGCTGGGTTCACGTCGTCTCCTCAACCACACTTCGATGCTGCCACCGCGGAATCCGGCGGGCTCGACCAGGACCGCACGCCACCCCCGAGTGCGCCCGCCCCGCTCTCAGGATGCCTTCTCATCGTGGCCCCCGAACTGCTTGCGCATCGCCGAAAGCACCTTGTTGGCGAACTCGCCAAGATTGCGCGAACCGAAACGTGAGTAGAGGGCCGCCGTCAGCACCGGTGCGGGGACTCCTTCATCGATGGCTGCGATCGACGTCCAGCGTCCTTCCCCGGAGTCGGAGACCCTGCCGGTGAAGTCGCTGAGCGTGGGCGACTCCTGCAGCGCGATCGCGGTCAGATCCAGCAACCAGGAGCCGACCACGCTCCCGCGGCGCCACAACTCCGACACCTCGGTGGTGTCGATCTCGTATCGGTAGAACTGAGGCTCGTCCATGGGAGCGGTCTCGGCATCCGCGCTCTGGGTTCGCAGTCCAGCGTTGGCGTTATGGAGTATGTCCAGGCCCTCAGCGAGGGACGCCATCATGCCGTACTCGATGCCGTTGTGAACCATCTTCACGAAGTGGCCGGCGCCGTTGGGCCCGCAGTGCAAATAACCCTGCTCGGCGTGCGAGGGGGCCCCCGCTCGCCCGGGGGTCCGCGGTGCGGAGTCCACACCGGGTGCGATCGACGCAAAGATCGGGTCCAGGTGCTCCACCGGACCCTGCTCACCGCCGATCATGAGGCAGTAACCTCGCTCCAGACCGAATACCCCACCGCTGGTTCCGCAGTCAACCAGATGGATGCCGGTCTTCGCTAGCGCGGCAGCCCGCCTAATGTCGTCTCGATAGTAGGAATTGCCTCCGTCGATGACGATATCGCCAGGCGCCATCCGCTGCGCCAACGCGGCTACGGTCGCTTCGGTGATGTCGCCGGCCGGGACCATTACCCAGGAGGCCCGAGGGACGGATAGCTTGGCCACGAAGTCATCCACTGAGGCTGCCCCCAGGGCGCCCTCAGCCTCCAGCCGCTTGACCGCTGCGGGATCAACGTCGTAGACCACGCAGCTATGCCCGTCGCGCATCAGACGCCGCACAATGTTGGCGCCCATCCGTCCGAGGCCGACCATGCCCAACTGCATCGGACTTGAACTCGTCATCGCGTCCTCCTAGGGGATCTCCGGGCGCCCACTTCAGGGGGAATCGCGGCCAGCCACGGCTCGTGCCAGGAGGGGTGCCCCCTGACCAGAAGCGCAGCCTCAGATGGGCCCCAGCTTCCCGGTTGATACTCCATAACTGGACCTGTCGAATCTAGCAGCGGTTGCACGATCCTCCAAGTCTCCTCCACAGTGTCCTCCCTGGTGAACAACTTGTGGTCCCCCCGAAGTGCGGCGTCAATCAGCCTCTCGTAAGGCTCGGCGGGACGGCCTAGCTCCTTGGCGAAAGAAAGGTCGAGATGAACCGGCTGTGAGATGCGACCCTCGCTCCCCTTAGAGTTCAGGACCATCCGCAGCCCGGGGTCGGGGTCGATTCGAAGGACCACCTGATTGGGCTCGGCCTGAGCGCTCCTGCCCAGAAATGCCAGGTGCGGAGGATGTCGGAACATGATCCTCACTTCGGTCACCCGCTCCGCCATAGCCTTGCCGGCCCGGATGAAGAACGGAACTCCAGCCCAGCGCCAGTTGTCGATGGCCAACCGCATGGCGGCATAGGTCTCGGTAGCGGAGTGGCGATCAACGCCAGCAACCTTCCGGTAGCCTTGGTACTGGCCGCGGACACAGTGGTCCGGGTCGGCTTGAGGCATGGCTCGAAAGACGTCAGCTTTTTTGTTGCGGAGGTCGTCGGCGTTAGCACCAGCAGGCGGCTCCATCGCGACCAGAGCGAGGACCTGCAGCAGGTGATTCTGGACCACGTCTCGGATGGCCCCGACTGCATCGTAAAAGCCGCCCCGATCCTCGACCCCGAAGTCCTCCGCCATCGTGATCTGAACCGCTGACACGTGGTCCCGGTTCCAGACCGGCTCCAATATGTCATTGGCAAAGCGCAGAAACTGCAGATCCATCACCGGCTCCTTGCCCAAGAAGTGGTCGATGCGCAGAATCTGGTCCTCTGTCAAGACCTCGTGAAGCTGCCGGTCCAGCTCCCGAGCCGACAGCAGGTCGTGCCCAAAGGGCTTCTCGACCATAACCCTGGAGTCCTTGATCAGACCGGCGTCAGCCAGATGGCTCACGACCAAGCCGAACAAGGACGGAGGTATCTCCAAGTAGTACAAGGGCCTCTCCACCTGCCGCAGGCGCTCCGATAGCCGAGCGTACGTCTGCGGGTCGCTGAAGTCTCCTTTGATATACGAGAGACGCTGTGCGAGTCGGGCAAAGACCCGCTGTGAGAAGCGCGGCTCCTCCCCCTCGATCGCCGACCGGGCATGGGCACGCAGCTGGTCCTCGGTCCAATCGTCCATCGCAACCCCGATCACCGGGCAGTTGAGACGACCCCTCCGCTCCAGTCGGTAAAGCGCGCGGAAGGTCATCTTGCGCGCGAGGTCACCACTGATCCCAAAGATGACCAGGGCCCCAGTCGCCTCCGAGCTCTCACCCGCCACATCCCGAGTCTAAGGGCGCCGCGGCGAACGGGCCCAGGGGCAGAGCAACAGGCGGTGCTCGCTACCTCGGTTGGTCTGCCCCGCGCTCCGGCTGAACCGCCAACGAGCGGGACACTCGGCGAAACCGCCCAGTCAGCCGGGAAGCAGGTCGGCGAAGACGAACCCATCCCGCTTCACCCGCTCCCCGGCGGTTACAGGAATCGGGGAGCTGAAGTCGGGAGAGTCCCAGACGAAGGTGTGGAACTCGCCATTCTCGCCGCAGGGGTCGACCGCTGGTCCCAGCTCGGCCAACAGCGGAGAGTCGAAGTGGCGCCCGGCGAATTCGGGAGAAGCGGCCTTTGGGTCGACGCAAGTGACGATGGCCCTGATCCCCACCCGTATCTGGTCGCGCGCAAGCTCCCCCGTAGGACGGCCCCACAGAGGGAAGGCAGCGGTCATCCCAACCGCTTTGAGCTGGGCCTCCCGGTATGCCCGCACATCCTCAAGGAAGAGGTCTCCGAAGGCGATGCTGGCGACTCCCTTAGCCGCTTCGGCCTCCAACCTATGACTCATGGTCCTCTCATAGACCTCGTTCGAGCACGGACTGGGCAGGTCCACCTCCAACAGCGGCAGCCCAAGCCGTCCCGCCTGGGCGCGGACCAGCTCCCGCCGAACTCCGTGGATCGAGACCCGGTCCGTCGAGGCGTTGCAGGTCACCAGCAGCCCGACGACCTCCACCGCACCGGACTCGCGCAAGAGATGCAAGGCCATCGCGCTGTCCTTCCCAGAGCTCCAGCTCATGAGCACGCGCGGCACCGTCCCTGGGGCGCTAACTGACATAGGGACAGTGGCGACAGTCTCGCCCACAGCAGCTACCGCGCGACAGGAGGTAACCCGCGGTCAGAACCAGAAGACCTGACGCGGGGTCGGTGTAGAAAGAGTCTCCGCGACCCAACGCATCCCGGTGGACCTGAAGAATCTTGAGGTACTCCGGCTGGGAAGGGCTCAAGCGGTCCGGATGAGGGGTCCCCAGCGGTCTGGGGGCTGCAGCGGGCACCCCCAAATCCTAGGGCCCCGTGGACATCTCAACGGCCTCACCCGATCTGGATCGAGCGCTTTGCCAACCCGTGCCAGAAGCCGTCTATCACGGTCCGACCATGGTCGAGGTCGACATCCCCGGCTCCCAGCGTCACAAACAGCGGGGCGAAGTGCTCGGTGCGAGGGTGGGCCAGCTTGCCAGATGGGGCCTTGTGTTCGAAGTCCAACAAGGCGTCGACGTCCCGGCTGCTCAACGCCTCCTGACCCCATTGGTCGAACTCCGCCGACCACGCAGGCGGGCTGGAGTCAGCTTCGGGCGCTTCCCGGAGAGCGTGCAGATTGTGAGTAAAGAAGCCACTGCCGATGATGAGGACCCCCTCGTTCCGAAGCGGCGCTAGCCGTCTGCCCATGAGCAAAAGGGTCTCAGGATCCAGAGTCGGCATGGACAGCTGGAGAACCGGGATGTCCGCGTCAGGATACATCTCCACCAAGGGGATGTAGGCGCCGTGATCAAGGCCACGCTCCCGCGCCTGGTGGACGGCCTGCCCCGAGGTCGAGAGCAGCTGGGTAACCCGCTCCGCCAACCAGGGCGCGCCGGGAGCGGGGTAACTGACCTGATAGTAGTGCTGCGGGAAGCCCCAAAAGTCATAGACCAGAGGCACCGTCGAGGTCGCGGAGATGGTCAGAGGAGCAGCCTCCCAGTGGGCTGAGACGATCAGAATCCCGCGCGGTCTTGGCAGATCAGCCGACCACCGCGACAACTGATCGGTCCACTGCGCGTCATCTGCCAGGGTGGGCGCACCATGGCTAAGGTAGAGCACCGGAATCCGAACCTGCGCACCGGTTCCTATCGAATCTGCCATGCGGCCCTCCTGGGCGGAATCGCGGCTAGCCTCGACTGACGTCCCTAACTCCTCACATCATAGCCAATTGCGTGTGCACGCAAGCGTTGGCCAGCACCTCTGCGAAGGCACGCCCGGGGCATACTCGCTGGGCGACGACGGCCCCCTGCTCCACTGGGACCGCCCTATGGTCATAGGAGTTGCGGAGCTGCACACTGCACCGCAGCAGCCGGTTGACCGCCGCCGAGAGAAGACAATGGCAAGCGCTCGGATTCGCCTAAGGAGCGAGATGGGTGCTCCTTAGGCAAGTCAAAATGGTCTTGCTGCCGCCGAAGCGGCTGGTATGACGGTCTTCGGGGTGGGGACCATTCCGTCGCAGCGCTGTCGGTCGACATCTCCATGCCCACCAGTGTTGTAATCCTATTCCGCAGTCCGCGTACGGTCCCCCTTGTGTTGGAGTTTCCCGACCTCGCTCTGGCGCTGCCGCTCAAGGTCTTGGTGCGCAGGAGAGGGACCCGATGGGAAGTGTTCACGGCCGGCCCGCGGGAACTGCTGAAGCAACACGGCTTCGAGCCACCCCTTTCGGCCCAGCTCGACGGCCGGCCCCAGCTGATCAAGCCCCCCCTCGGCGGGTGAGTGTCGGCGCTCGCCTCAACCAGTGCCACGAGTTTCGATGCCACTTACTGGCCGTCGTTAGACTAAAAGTAGTCAAGCTGTGCCTGTCCGACGGTCGCACGTTCATAGAGGCCGGAGCCCAGGTAGGACGGGCGCACCGCTGTAAGCCTCCCCCGCCCATTCAGAGGTAGTAGACGTGTCCTCGGCAGCCACTCACCTGGTCTACCGGTTGACTTCCGAAGCGCCGGTCCGTGCTGTTCCTTGGTCACTTGACAGAGGTCCCGGGACGTCTCCAGGCCTGATGGTCCCCCGGCAGGGCACCCAGGACGACAAGGTGGTCTGCCATGGCTGAGGCGCTCCTCGAACAGCGCAGCTCGGTGCTCGCAAGCGCGGCGCTCCGGCGCACGTTCGCGATCATCAGCCACCCGGACGCAGGGAAGACGACTCTCACTGAGAAGTTCCTGCTCTACTCAGGGGCGGTTCAAGCCGCCGGTGCTGTGAGGGCCCGGGAGGGACGGCGACGGGTGACCTCCGACTGGATGGTCATGGAGCAGGAACGCGGCATCTCGATCACCTCCACCGCACTCCAATTCGCCTACCGGGACCACACCATCAACCTGTTGGATACCCCCGGCCACCGGGACTTTTCCGAGGACACCTACCGAGTGCTGGCAGCGGCGGACGCCGCGGTGATGGTTCTGGACGTCGCCAAGGGGATCGAGACACAGACCCTGAAGCTGTTTGAGGTATGTCGCGCCCGCCGATTACCGATCATCACCTTCCTCAACAAGTGCGACCGACCGGGAATCCCCCCTCTGGAGTTGCTGGACCAGATCCAGAAGAAGATCGGACTGCGTCCGACCCCGGTGACCTGGCCGGTAGGCATCCCCGGCGACTTCCGCGGGGTGATCGACCGCCGCGACGGATCGTTCATACGCTTCACCAGGACCACCCGGGGCAGCAGCATAGCACCGGAGGAGGAGGTCTCCCGGGAGCGCGCCGTTGCTGAGGAGGGGGATGCTTGGATCGGCAGCGCGGAAGAGGTCGAGCTCCTCTCAGGGGTGGGGGATGACCTCGACCTCAATTCCTTCCTCGCAGGGGACTCAACCCCTCTTTTCGTTGGTTCCGCACTCACAAACTTCGGCGTGCGTCATCTGCTGGACGCCGTCGTCGATCTGGCGCCACCGCCTGCCTCGCGGATGGATGTCAAGGGGCAGTTCCGTGAACTGGACGCCCCTTTCTCAGGATTCGTCTTCAAGATCCAGGCCAACATGAACCCCTCCCACCGCGATCACGTCGCATTCGTCCGAGTCTGCTCGGGGGAGTTCGAGCGCGGGGAGCAGCTCACCCATGGTCCTACTGGCAGGGCATTCGGGACCAAATACGCCGCCTCGATGTTCGGCGCCGACCGAAACACCGTCGAGCGCGCCTACCCCGGGGACGTGGTCGGCCTGGTCAACGCCAGCGACCTGCGCATCGGCGACACCCTGTACAGCGCCGACCCGGTGGAGTTTCCGGCGATCCCAACCTTTGCTCCAGAACTCTTTGCAACCGCTCGCCCCAAGGACTCATCCCGCTACAAGCAGTTCCGCAAAGGGCTTGAGCAACTCGAACAAGAAGGGGTCGTTCAGGTGCTGCAGGACCCCAACGGGGATCCGGCTCCAATCCTGGCCGCCGTCGGGGAGATGCAGTTCGAGGTCCTCACCCATCGTTTGGCGGCGGAATATGGAGCTCCGGTCGACCTGGTACACACTCCCCACCGACTCGCCCGAAGGACCGACCAGGAAACCGCGAAGGCGCTGTCCTCCATCCGCGGGGTCAAGGTCCTGCGCCGCACCGACGGAACCTTGCTCGCCGCTTTCGAGAGCCCATTCTGGCTGGATCGGCTTCAGGCGGAGCACCCGGATTGGCTCTTCGCGTCCATAGTTACCGAGTGAGAGTGCTGTGGGGCGATCTGGAGGCCAGCGCAAGGCTGGTCCGGCGCGGATAGGAGTTCGGTCTCGATGACAAAAGACGTTTCGCCAGCCCTGCTGCTGGACCTGTATGAACTGACCATGGCCGATGCCTACCGGATCGAGGGCATGGCGGATGAGCGGGCCACCTTCAGCCTTTTCGCTCGGTCACTTCCCGATGGCTGGGGATATCTCGTCGCCGCCGGGCTGGCCGACTGCCTGGACTGGTTGGAGGGTCTGCGGTTTGGGCCCTCGGACCTGGCCGCGATCGAGCGCTTGGGAGGGTTCTCGCAGGACTTTCTCGGCTGGCTCTCGACGGTGAGGTTCGAGGGCTCCGTCCGGGCCGTACGCGAGGGCAGCATCGTCTTCCCCGGAGAGCCAATCCTTGAGGTCGAAGGCCCCCTTGCCACCGCTCAGCTCGCTGAGACCTTTCTTCTGAATCAGATCACCCTCCAGACCGGACTGGCGACGGAGGCCGCCCGCTGCCGTCATGCCGCGCAAGGTCGAGCGGTGATCGACTTCTCCCTCCGTAGGGCCCCCGGCGTGGACGCGGGTATGAAGTTGGCTCGCTGTTCCCGACTGGTTGGCCTGGACGGAACCAGCAACGTGGCCGGCGCGGACCGCTACCGCCTACCGGCTAGCGGGACGATGGCCCACTCCTTCGTTCAGGCCCACGTCGACGAAACGACTGCTTTCCGGCGCTTCGCCGAAGCCTTCAAGGAGCGCTCACTCCTCTTGGTCGACACCTACGACGCCGAGCGCGGCATCGATCGGGCTATCGAGGTTGCTCTAGAGATGCGACAGCGACGGGTGGAGCTGCGCGGCATCCGGATCGATTCGGGCGACCTGGCGCAACTGGCCCGCCTTGCCCGCACCAAGCTGGACTCGGCGGGGTTCCCCAACCTGATCGTCTTCGTCAGCGGTGGGCTCGATGAACACCGGATCCAGCAGCTGCTGACGGTCGAGCAGGCCCCAATCGATGGATTCGGCGTGGGCACCTCCCTGGGTGCTGCCGGCAATGTTCCGACCCTGGAGACGGTCTACAAGCTAGTGGTTCATGACGGCCGGCCCGTCCGCAAGACGTCGGCTGGCAAGGCCATCTGGCCGGGCGCGAAGCAGGTATTCCGGCAGATCTCTTGGAGCGGCGACACCCTGGCTCTAGCCGAGGAGCCCGTACCTGATGACGATCACATTGCTCTCCTCGAGGAGGTCATGCGGGGCGGCGAACGGACCACGGCCGGCGCTCGGTCGCTGGCGCAGGCGGCCGACCACTTCGAGGTGCAATGGCGGGAGCTGCCGGACTCGCTAAAGGGATTGCAGAGCCCCGCTCCCTATGCCGTGTTGCCGAGCACCCACTTGCAGCTGCTGACCCAACGGGTCGACTTCGCGCTGGCGAACTCATCGGGCTGACACTCCACCTGCGGTGTGGCCCGGGAACTAAGCTCGGGCCCGAGCCGCTAGCTCCGCAAGCGGTCTACCGCATCCAGCAGCCGGCTCACGTCCTCCCGGTTGTTGTAGTGAACCAGACTCGCCCGCACCGCTCCCCCGACAGCACGCAGCCCCAGCGCACCGACGACCTCCCAGGCGTAGTTATCGCCACTCCAGACGTTGATTCTAGCCGCCGCCAGCTGCGCAGCGACATCCTCAGGCGAGTGGTTCGCAACCTGGAAGTAGGCCGTCGGGGCCTGTTTCAGGGAATGGCCGTAGAGCGTCACGTGCGGCATCGCGCCGAGGCCTCCTTTGAGCTCCTCGAACAGTTTGGATTCATAACTCTCGACGGCCGCCATCGTCGTCAGCAACTGAGCACGACGCTCACCGTTTCCCGGCGGCAGCAAACCCGCCAGATGGTCCACTGCGGCGGTCACCCCGGCAAAGTCGGCAAATGGAGCGGTTCCGGTTTGGAATCGATCGGGGACATCGTCGCTGGCCGGAATCAGCTTATCCGGATGAAGGCTCTCCAACAGAGCCGGGGTGGCGATCGCCGCCCCGATGTGCGGGCCGCACCATTTGTAAGCCGAGGTCAGGTAGAAGTCGGCCCCCAGCGAATGAATGTCAATGGGCCCATGCGGCGTCGCGTGCACCCCGTCCACATAGGTGAGCGCCCCTGCAGCGTGAGCGATCTCCGTTATGCGCTCGACCTGGGGACGGATTCCGAGCACATTGCTAGCAGCGGTCACCGCAACCAGCCGGGTCCTGGGACCGACTAGCTCCTGATATTGCTCCCAGTTCAACTCTCCGGTCTCGACGTCGACCCGCGCCCACCGGACAGTCACCCCGCTGCGCTCTGCGGCCTGCACCCAGGGCCTCACATTCGCGTCGTGGTCCAGTTGGGAGACCACGATCTCGTCGCCGTGACCCCAGAGCTTGGCGATCGCGGCTGACAGCCGATACGTGAGAGTCGTCATGTTTGGCCCCAGGATGACCCCCTGCGGTTGACCGCCGACTAGGTCCGCCACCGCCTGACGACAAGCGGCGATGATGGCGTTGCTGCGCTGACTCGCCGGGAATGGCCCGTCGGTGTTGCTCAGGCCCAGCCGATAGGCGTCAGCGATAGCGTCTATGACGGGGTTGGGCGTCTGAGTCCCAGCAGCTCCGTCCAGATAGGCGTAGCCGTCGGCGAGGGCCGGGAAGTCCGCCCTGATGGCGGTGACGTCAAGGTCGTCTCCTGTACCAGCTCTCCGGGTCTTTTCGTTCATCGCGCGACTCCTCACAAATGACGTTCCCTGGTGGCGCCTTGCTCTCTGACCTTCAGGCTCCGGCCCCGTCCAGGGCGATGGTGACCCGCCTGAGTGGTGCGCCCCGGTTGCCCGCCGGATATAACCAGACATATAGGGTATAGGTCGCCCGAGGGCGGTGGGGTCTGGGCCCGACTCCGCACATCCGCCCTTCCCGTCACGACCGACCGGGGCCCCGTCGGGTGGCGCAGCCACCGTGGCCCGTTGCCCCAAGAGCTGGAGCCGGGGCGCGGTTCGTCACCACAAGGACTCCTAACCGCCGTCGGGCGCTGCCCCCGCAAGACCGGAACCGGGCACAGTGCTACTGACCGTCGAGTCCCCTTAGGAGAGACGCGCCATCAAGCGAGGCTGGCATCCAAAGTGATCGTGGTCCCCGTCAAAGCCTTACTCACGGGACAGCCCGCCTTCGCAGCCTGGGCCACTCTCTCAAACTCCACATCGTTCAAGCCATCGAGCTTCCCGATTACGGTCAGACGAATCCCGGTTATTGCGAGGCCGCCAGCAGGATCGGGGCCAAGTGAAACCGCGGCCGTGACATCCAGGGATCCCGGGGTCACGCCCTCCTTGGCAATCATCGCCGACAGCTGCATGGCATAGCACGCAGCGTGGGCGGCGGCAATAAGCTCCTCAGGGCTGGTGACTCCCTCGGCGTCGTCAGCCGTCCGCCGCGGGAAACTGACCTCGTATGTCGCCAGTTTGCTGCTGGTCAATTCGACTTGACCAGAACCCTGCTCGAGCGTTCCATTCCAGGCGACGTGGGCTGTCCTGACCGCCATGGCAATACCCCTCTGGATCGATCTCCGCGGCCAGCTCAGCCACGCTACCCAGGATGATACGCCGGTCCTTCGGGCGGGAGGTGACCACTTCGGACCCCTCGAAACCATCGCCGTAACCACGGCAGTACACTCGAGGGGGTCACTTCACGACAGCGCTCACCAACGGGGTGGGTCCATCGGCGCCGCCCGGACTGGAGGTCGTCCTTGCCAACCACGCAGCGATCTGAGGCAGCAGATCTACTCGCCGAATCCCGCGCGTCGTTTGGACACTGGGAGGTCCTGAAGGACCTCGTTGACGAGATGATCGACCTCTCTCTCAACTATCGGCAGTCGGGACACCCAGGCGGGTCCAGATCGAAAGTCCACCTGCTTATAGCCACCATGCTCTCAGGAGCGATGCGCTGGGACATCCACCGTCCATGGCGGCGCTTTGGAGACCGCTTCGTCCTGTCGGCAGGACACACCGTCCCTCTCATCTACTCGACCCTAGCGGTGCTCAACGAGGCGATGCGCGCCCGCCATGAACGGGATTCAGACCCACGATTCGCCGCCCCGGAGGGTGGCCGATGGGCTCTCACCTGGGAGGACCTCTTGGGACTCCGGCACCGCGGAGGTCTGCCCGGTCACGCGGAGATGAGTGGGAAGAGCCTCTTCCTCAAGTTCAACACCGGACCTTCCGGCCATGGGATGCCACCTGCCGCTGGCGAGGCGCTCGCGCTCAAACTCGCCGGAGCGGGCGAGGTCCGAGTCTTCACGGTAGAGGGTGAAGGAGGGCTGACGCCTGGAGCGGCCCACGAAACCAAAAACTCCGCCTGGGGGCTGGGGCTGGACAACCTCATCTTCCTGGTTGATTGGAACGACTTCGGCATCGATCAGCGGCCAGCTTCTTCGGTTGTCCCCGGGGACCCCAGAAGCTGGTTCGAACCCTACGGCTGGCACGTCGTCGGGACCGATGACGGCATGGAGTGGGAGTCGGTCACCCGGACTGTTTTGGAAGTCACCCGCCGCGATCGGAGTCTTTCCGGTCCTTCAGCGGCGTGGTTCAAGACCAAGAAGGGGCGAGGCTACGGCAAATACGACGCCTCCTCCCACGGAACCCCTCACCCGCTCAACAGCCCTGAGTTTTGGACCGTCCGCAAACGGTTCATGCAGCTATACGGAGTCACCTACGAAGGAGTTGACGAGCCGGCTCCAACCGACCCGGAGGCGCTGTCGCAACAAGCTGCACACAACCTACAGACAGCGCTTGCGGTCCTCCGCCGGGACCGCAATCTCGTTGACTACCTGGCGGACAGGCTGCTCCAGATCGCCGCCTCGGTCCCCGAGCAGATTGAGGGTTTCAACCTGGGAGGGAGGGCAGCAAAGATCTTCTCGGATCCTCGCCTGACCGACTTTCGATCATATCCGCCAGCAATGTTCAAAGCGCCCGGGGAGCGCCAGCCCAATCGCGCCGCTTTGGCGGCGTGGGGTAGCTGGGTCAACTCCTTTGCCAGGTCTGAATACGGCCGACCCCTCTTCATCGGCAGCTCCGCCGATCTCGCTGACTCCACCAACCTCAGCGGCTTCGGCAAGGGATGGGATGACATTCCCGGGTGGGGTTGGTACGACCGAGTCGCGAACCGGCGAGGTACGGTCTTGCCTCAAGAGATAACCGAGTTCACCAACGCCGGAATCAGCGTCGGGATAGCCTCTGTGAACCTCGCCGAAGACCCCTTCCGCGACTTTGACGGCTTCTGGACTGCCTGCTCCACCTACGGGTCCTTCAGCTACCTGAAGTACGGAGAGATGAGACTATTCAGCCAGCTCGCCCAGGACTGCGAGCTCAAGGTGGGCAAGGTGCTGTGGATAGCGGGACACTCCGGCCCCGAAACAGCCGAGGATTCGCGTACCCATTTCGGGATCTTCTCTCCCGGCGTCACCCAACTGTTCCCCGCCGGCCACGTCATCGACCTGCACCCTTGGGAGTACAACGAGGTACCGGTCGTCCTAGCGGCAGCGCTGGCGAGCCCAGCCCCGATCATCGCTCTTCATCTGACCCGACCCCCGGTGGAGATACCAGACCGGACTGCGCTGGCCATACCCTCCCACGAGGAGGCGGCTCGAGGAGCGTACCTCATCCGCGACTTTAGAGAGGGCGAGCCGCGACACGGCACCGTTTTCGTCCGAGGGACTTTGCCGACGGCTAATTTGATCTCAGTTCTGCCTCAAATCGACCGCGCCGGCTACAACTTGAAGATCGTCGCGGCGATCAGCCCGCAGCTCTTTGCCTTACAGGGGGAGGCCTACCGCGACGCCACCGTAAGTGCGGCGGACCGCCTCGACTCGATGGCCATCACCAATGGCGCGCTCCGTCTCATGCGCGACTGGATCTCTGCCCCACTGGCAGACCAATACTCCCTCTCCCCTGATTGGGATGATCGCTGGCGGACCGGAGGCAGCGTGGACGAAGTCATGGAGGAGGCTCACCTCACGGGCGCTCACATAGTCGCCGCCTTGGCCCGATTCGCTGACGAGCGACCCAGCCGCATGGCCCTGACAAGGGCGATGCTAGACATCACTACGGGACTCTGACCAGACGGCGCGATCAAGGCCGGCAGGTTGTAACCCCGTTCCGGCATACATACGAGTCTGTGCCCCACCTTCTGAGGCCGAACGGGAGTTCGTGGCGTCGCCGTTCGCGGTCTAACCCGCGTCCGCACCGCTGACCGCAATGGGTCCTGCCCGGGAGGGTCCGCCCCGCCTTGACGCTCTGCCGCGGGAGCCCCCATTTGAGTCCGGGCCTGAGCGATCAGCGACCACCAGTTCGGCTCGGCCTCATCCGCAGATTTGGGCGCCCCGCGATCTCCCTCAGAGACGTCGCCAGCCGGACCTCGGGTTCTGGGGACGGACCCGCGTGACTTAGAGGCGCTGGGCCATCTGAGCGTGGCCCGCGCCAACTCCGAACGCGAAACCGATGGTTTCGGGATCTCCGGTGGGGGCAAGTATCTTTCCCTCAGGGCCATGCCTCCGCCGGAGCCACGCCCTAAGAAACCGGACCAAGCCACCGTATCCGCCTCGGCACGGATCGCTCAGGTAAGCAGGAAGGCAACGCAAGGTCCGCCCGGCTGGTTAGGAGAGATTACCAGCCCCTCTCCCCTACCGCTCCTTGACAGCGAGCCAAAACTGCCCTAATTTCTCGCACCAAGTCGCCGAGTGGCCCAGGGGAAGGAGGCCGTAGCTCTGCTGTCGATCTCGGGTCCGACGTGCCCCCGGCTGCCCAACCGCCGTCCCTCAGTCGCCCTGTTCCAGAGGGCAGTACGGAACACGGCTTCGCCCCCGAGGATCCGGCGGGGCGTCCGATTCGGTCAGGCCACACTTGTAACAGCCCCGTCATCCCCCTTGACGAGGTCGGATATCTCCGGTCACAATCCGGAACAGCAGCGGAGACAGGGTGTCTGGTGGGCGATACGGCCACAGGCCTGGGGGGGGCCGGCCTCCTTCTTGAAAAAGGGTGGCGCGTGCCACAGGGAGCTTCAGGTGTGCCGTCAGAACGGTCGTTGCAGAGGTCAGTTGGTAGGGCACGGGGAGTGGACGCGGGCCGATTCCGGTCGGTCACTGTGGACTACCCTTGGCCAGCTGCAGGCCGGGCCGCCCAAGCCGGGCGCGCGCCTGGTCGCGGAGATTACTCCCGGGGGAGGAGTTCGGTCGTGACCGAGGTCTGCGAGCTGAGTGTCGTCGTTCCCACGCGTAACGAGGCCGCAAACCTTGGAGCCCTACATGAGCAGCTGATGGAGGCGCTCGCGGGGATCGAGTACGAGGTCATCATCGTGGATGACAGCAACGATGAGGTCACCCGACCGATGCTCCGTCAGATTGCAGCGGGCGATCGGAATTGGAGGGTCATCGAACGCGATCCTTCCGAACAAGGCGGCCTCGGAACCGCCGTGTTCGCGGGGCTCGCTTTGGCCGTCGGGACTGCGGTGTGCGTAATGGACGCCGACCTCCAACATCCTCCCAGTGTCGTCCCCAGGTTACTCGCCGCGATAAGGGAAGGCGCCGACCTAGCCGTGGCTTCACGCTACACGACCGGGGGCAGCGCGGCCGGGCTTGCCGGTCCCTTTCGGAAGGCTGTGAGCAGGGGCGTGTCCTGGGTCGCGCAGTGCTTCTTCGCCGAGAGCCGGCGCACGACCGACCCGCTGAGTGGCTTCTTCTGCGTACGGCAAAGCTGTGTAGCGGGCCTGGAGATGAGACCGATTGGCTTCAAGATCCTGCTCGAGCTCCTCGTGTGCCTGCCAGCGATACACGTGACCGATGTTCCCTTTGCATTTGGGCCTCGGTACTCCGGAGTCAGCAAGGCCACGCTGGCTCAGGGAGTCCTGTTTGGGAGGCATGTGCTGTCCCTCTTCATATATGTTCCCCTCACCGCGCTGCTGGGCAAGGTGGCCTTCTCCGCAGGGGCCGGCATGGGGGTATTCGTGATCTGCATCGCCATCCTCACCCAGTTGCCGCTCCAACCGCCCACCCCTTGGCTGGTGGCCTCCGGAACGAGCCTCCTCGCCAGTGTCGCGGTCTACAGCATGGTGACCTTCCGGTCCGCTCTGTGGCGGGTCGGAATGGCGGGCCAGTGGCTGCTGTGGGCGATGGGTCTGGCGAGCGTGGCAGGCGGCATCCTCAGCTTCGCATTGCTGGCCGCCAAGGCCAGGGCAGCCACGGTGCTCGTGGCTTTGATTGCCCAGCTGGTTGCACTCGCTGTCGGCTATGGTATGGTCTCTTACGTACGTTACCGGGGTCGCCGTTTGGCCCCGGCGGTCTCAGTGGCCGACGAGCTCTCGCTTCAGGCCCTAGCCCGCCGCCTCGGCGCCGACCGCGCCTGGTGGGCCGAGGCCCTCCAGCCCGTTGACAGCTCGCACCGGCTCGAAGACATGGTCGGTGCTGACTTGGTGAATCACGTGACCCGCACTCGGCGTCCACTCCTGATGACAGAACTCCCATCCAGTCGGCCTCAAACCCGAGTGAATGTCGAGTCTTTCAGTCTGATCCTCGTTCCCAGGCTCAACGGTGGCCGGCGGGTCACTCGCATCGCGGTCTTGGCCCGAGCCGGAAGAACCTCGTTCTCGGCCCGGGACCTGCACGCCGCTGTGACATGGTCCAGTCGTCAGGAGAGCTCCTGGTTGGCTGGCGCCGACGATGCTGCTCGCGGCACCGGGCCAGTGCCTGAGGTGTCATGAAGCTCGCGGGGACTTCCGGGTCGTTAGGGCGGATCCCGACCGTGGCCGCGCTGATGCGCTGGGGCGGCGGTCGGATCGCGCGCGGAGGAGCCTTCGGTCTGGTGGGTCTGGCTGGGCTTGTGGTCAACCAGGTCATCCTGGCGATCCTGGTGAGCGGGTTCGGACTTAACTATTTGGTGGCTGCAGCCGTGGCCAGCCAGGGGTCCACAGTAGTCGCCTTTGCGATCAACGAGGCCTGGGTTTTCAGGCAGGCGAGCGTAGGTGCCGGGCTGGGTCCGCTGCTGAGCCGCTTCGTCATCTTCGACGGTCTCAACACGGCCTCGCTTCTGCTGCGTCTTCCGGTCCTCTATGTTCTGACCAGCAGGATGGGCGTCAATTACCTCATCAGCAACCTCGTAGCAGTCGGCGTCTTCATGTTAGCCAGGTTCGCCGTCGCGGACGGCTGGATATGGCGACAGCGGACGGCCACCGAATCAGTAAGTACAGGAGCCTCCCATGAGTGACTCGGACCGGAGCCATTGGCTCCACTACGACATCGATGGAGTTGCAAGGGTGCATTCGAAGGTGCGTCTACCGGAGCTGGAGCTCTTCAGGACTACTGAGCCGGGCACCCCGGACTTGGTGATCGAGGTCCGCCCCTTGGTGCGCGGAACAGTCCCAAAGGCGGATCTCCCAGGCTACTCTTACCGAGAGTGGGGAGGCGCCGTAACGGCGAACTTCGATATCGAGATGGGACCTCCCGTCCGCGTGGTGGCGGCCCCGTTGCTGGCTGTCTCCCGCCACGTTCTCTACACAAATGTGGTGGAACCACTTCTGCGTTTTTTGGTCGCCGGTCAGGGCCAGATGCTCTTGCATGCGGGCTGCATCTCCCTCTTCGGACACGGTGTGATGCTGTCCGCCAAGACGGACACGGGCAAGACGTCCACCATCCTCCGGCTCTTGCGTCAGTGCTCGGGTAGCTTCCTCTCCGACGACATGACCATCCTTTCGCCAAGCGGCGTGGCCAGCCGCTACCCCAAGCCACTCACGATCAGCGCCCACACGCTGCGAGCTGTCGCGGCCAGTCGGCTCAAGCCCCAGCAGCGCGCCGCGCTGTCCATCCAGAGTCGACTTCATTCCCGAAGCGGAAGGTCAGTCGGGAAGTGGCTTGGGGGTCGGCCACTACCAATTATGGCGATGAACAGTTTGGTACAGGCAATCATCCCTCCCCCCAAGTACATGGTCGGTCAGTTGGTCCCCTGCGAGATGAGTCGTCGGTGCCAGGTGGAGCGCCTTTTCCTGATCGAGAGGGGCCAGCCCGCGCTCGCGGCCCCAGTCAGCCGGGACGAGGCGATTGAGCAACTGCTCGAGAACACCGCCGACGCATATGAGTTCCCGCCATTTCGCACCATGGCGCCCCAGTTAACCGTGGCAGGCCTGAGCTTCCAGCAGGTTCAGGCGGTGGAGCGTGAGGTCCTGCAGTCGGCTCTTCGCTCCGTTGAGATCGTGCGGTTGCGCGTCGCAGACTTCAGCTGGCCCGAACTGGTCGGGGCAGCGGTCACGGCGTCGCCATCCGATGCCGTCCTCGCCCCAGTGGGGGGGGAACCCGCGCTGGCCGGGTCCCTGATGACCTCGGCAGGCCCCGATGTCCAAGAAGGACGGTAGTGGGCTGGACGCGGCACCAATCGGTGTCGGAACGGTCCGGGCTGCCCCGATAGCTCCTCGTTGCACGCCATCCGGGACGATGGTGGCCTCGGCAACCACGGGGACCCAGCTCAGATGAGACATATTCGGACCGCCGTGGGAGCACGCCACTATGGGGCCGTCCTGACCGTGGGGGCAGCCGTAGCAATCTTGGCGGCTGGCCTGGCGATTCGACTGCACAACCTAGGTCAGTATGGGTTGAATTCCGACGAGGCTGTGTACGCCGCCCAGGCAGCGGGCCTCGGCGGCTTCACTCAGTACAGTCACCTGTTCGGGATTTTCCGAGCACATCCACTCCTCATTCAGCTGATCGTTTCGATCCTGTATCGATTGAGCGGAGTAACCGGACTCGGCGCACGGGAGGTGTGCGTTGCCTTTGGCGTCGGCCTGATACTGGTTACCGGGTTGGTGGCGCTTACCTTGTGGGGGCGCCTCGCCGCCCTAATCGCAATGCTTTGCACCGCACTATCACCGTACCCCATCTCAGTGTCGCGGCAGATGCTCCTAGACGGACCGGAAGCATTTTTTGTCGCGGTAAGCGTCCTGTTCCTGTGCCTCTACGTAAGACGCACCAATCACCTCTTCTTGTGGGGTGCCGCCTTCGCCGCCGGGCTCGCCTTCCTCTCCAAGGAGACGGCCATACTGATGGTGCCGCCAGTCCTCGTCTTCCTGATCCTAGCGCCGCACGTCGTCCGGCGGTACCGTGACCTGCTCATCGCCGGCGGAATCTACTTGGTGACAATCGCTCCATACCCGCTGGCCGAACTCAGCGCGGGCAAGGCGTCGACGGGTCTGGACTATTTCGTGTGGCAGATTCTTCGGCCCGCCAATCACTCCCTACTCTTTTATCCCGGCCTCTTCGGAACCATCGGCTGGGGAATAACCGCCTTGGTGATCATCGGTACCCTCACTGCAATCCGCCGGCGGACCACGACTGAAGTCCTGTTGCTTTCTCTGGTTGTGATGATGTGTGGCTTCCTGGAACTCTGGCCGACCAAGGGCTACGAGTACTTGATTCCGGCGATGGCTCCAGTCATGCTCCTGGCCACTTCTGGGGCCCGCACCTGTGGCGCTGCGTTTGCGGCCGTGCTCGTTCGCCTGGGCCGACGCGCGACCGGGGCAGCCCGCGCCAGCCTGGCGGTTTCAGTCTTGGTGGCCTTGGCGGCAGTGGGGTCACTGCTATTCACCGTCAGCCCGGTCCTGACTGCGGACGCCACGGCGGCCGCTCTGGTCGGTTCTGACAGCGGCCAGCCCCTGCCCGCCCGGGTCACCGCTCTGGCGGGATCAGGCGGCTTGATGGCGGGACGGCCGACCGCCTTGTGGATCAAGGCCCACACCTTGCCTGGTTCGGTGTTCTTGACCATCGGCCCGACGTTTGCAAACGTCATCCAGTTCTACAGCCTGGATCGCGCTCTGGCTCTAAGCGTCAGCACCAACCCCTTGCACCGTAACCCCGCATACGCAGCGGTTAAGAACGCGGACCTGCTGATCAGAAGCGGAGCGGTGCAATACCTGGTCTACGACGCCTACTCGGCAGCCAGAAGTGTCCAGTTTGCCGATCGAATACTGGCTCTGGCGCACAAATTCAACGGCATCTTAGTCTATCAATACGATCAGCATCACTCATCGGCGGCGCGTCCCTCCGCGGTGGTCCTGATCTACCAGGTGCAGCCGTGAGGCAATTCCTCCGCTGCACTGGCGTCGGGCTTGTCACCGGATGGCTGTTGACCGCCCCCGCGATGGCGGCCGCCGCTCCACTGCCCCCCCAGCCAGCCACGGCCGGGCCGGTAGCGATCAATCACCTCGCGGCTGGCAAGATCAAGCATGTTTTTGTGATCGTCCAAGAGGGCCACTCCTTCGACAACTACTTCGGCACCTTCCCGGGCGTCACCGGTCTCTCGGCCAGTACCACAGTCCCTCTCAACCCATCCAGTCCCGCTTCGGGAGTGGTCACGGCACATCAGCTGACCACCGTGCGCACAGCTCCGCTGGACAACTCCCTGCGGGCAGCCAAGCAGGCTCTCAACGGCGGCGCCATGAACGGCTTCTCGGCGACCCAACAATCGCTGGCCGGTGGCAGCTCCCTCACCATGGGCTACTACACCGCCAAGGAGATTCCCTACTACTGGTCGCTGGCCCGTAAGTATGTTCTCGCCGACCACTTTTTCTCCTCTGCGCTGGGCGGGAGTACCGCCAATCACCAATTCCTAGTGGGAGCCCAGAGTTGGGCCCCAGCGGCTGCCGGGGCGGCTCTTCCTACCGTTCCCACGATCTTTAACCGGCTGGATGGTGCTGGCGTGAGCTGGGGATATTTCGTGGCGCAGTACCGCAAACATGTCGCCAGCGGGCTGCAGGCCGCCCTCCTACCGCAGGTGCCCATCCTGGGGTTGGCGAATATCGCCGGCAACCCGGCCGACCTAGCCCGGGTCCAGGACCTTTCGACCTTGTACCACGACCTCGCCCGCGGCAGCGCCCCGGCGGTCAGCTACGTAGTCCAGCCGGGGCAGACGGAGCACGCGCCCGGCAACATCGCCAGCGGCGAAATTGCCACAGTCGGGTTGATCAATACCATCATGCGCAGCCGGATCTGGAGCTCATCGGCGATCTTCCTCACCTGGTCCGACTGGGGCGGCTGGTACGACGGCGTGCCGCCCCCCCAGGTGGACAGTGTCGGCTACGGCTTCCGCGTACCGCTCCTGATAGTGTCTCCATTCGCAGATCGGGGGACGATCTACACGGGTACCGCCGACTTCACATCCATCCTGAAGTTCATTGAGACCCTCTACGGCTTGCCACCGCTTACCACGCGCGACCAAGCGGCTACAAACCTGATGGGAGCTTTCTCGTTTCATACGCGCGGGGGGTCCCCCGCACCAGTAACCATGGGATCGATGCCCACTGCGGGGCTGGCCCACGGCTCGCTCACGGCAGTCGTGGTCGCGTATAGCGTCCCCGGGCTACTGCTGCTCTTTCTTATCACGTATGCGGGATCGACATGGCTGAGCCGGAACCGACGTCGCGAAGAGAGGAAAGCCTAATGGACCTACACGAAAAGTGGCACCGACCACAGCGGCATTCCACGGCTCGCAGGAGCGGATTGCGCAAGGGAGCATTTGTTCTGTGGTTCTTTCCGCTATTGCTCCTAGCCGCATCCCCTGTGGTCGCAGCAACTCACAAGAGTCAGCCGCACATCGTCGTTAATATCGCGTTGACGGTACCCACCAATTCCTTGACTACCGGGGAGCCAATCCCCGTCTCGGTGGTGGTCACATCGTCCGGGGTGCCGGTGGTTAAGCACCTCATACGGTTCTACGCTGCTGGAGCGGAGGTCGGCGGCGCCAAGACCAATTCCAGTGGGTACGCGGCCACGACCATCCACGCCGTGTTGCCAGCGGGCATCCAGACCATCACCGCCATCTTCAAGGGGGGTGGACCCATTGAGTCGGCCCGCGCGTCCCGCTCTGTCACCGTGACCGCAGCGTCACTCAGCATCCGGGTCGTACCGTACATCCCCAAGTCCATCGCCGTCCGCGTCGATGGCGGACCGGCTTTGGCTCCGGACGCGGAGGGCTACATCAATACGAGCTTGCCGGTCGGGGGCCACCTCACACTCCAAGCGGTTCTCCTTACCCCGCCGCCGAATGTGCGGGTGACCTTCGTGGACTGGTCCAACGGCGACGTGTCGCTGACTCGCACTATCAAACCGCACGGACGGACCTACACTCAGATCGCGCTCCAGGTGGCCTATTTGACGCCATTGAAGTTCCAAGATGGGCTCGGGCGGCCGCTGGCCCGATCCCAGGTCCAGGGGCTCAGCCTGACCGGACCCGACGGGACTAAGGTCGCTGTAGGCAACCAGTCGGCGGTCTGGCTGACCACTCCAGTACCTCGTCGGACGTCCACCGGGGCGCTCGCGGTCGGGGCCACCACCTATGCTCTTGTCGCGGGCTACTACAAGGGCGTCAATGTGGCCAATCAGGGCGTTGATCGCTTCGTCCCCAGCGATGGTGGGACTTGGACGATGCGACTGGCAATCTTTCCGTTGGCCCTGATCGCTCGCAATGCCTTCCTTGGAGCGCAAGTTGGCGGGACAGTCGCCGTCACCGGCCCCGAGGGCACGACTATTCACGTTGTGCTGCCAAGTAGAGGTCAATCTACCATCACCGTCCCGAGTGGTCTATACGCAATCAAGCTCGTCGGGGGAGGCTTCGGCCCGGGCCTTAAGGTGCGCGTGTCCAGAGCGACCAGTGTGCCCATTCCTGTGATCACGCTCCTGGATATCGTCGGAGGCGCTGTTGCGGTGGCCGTGGCCGTTCTGAGCCTGTTGGCGCTCGGGCCGTGGCGCCGTCGCTTCGTCAGCTGGGTCTTCGCAGGGGAAGTTCGCTAGTCCGGCCACCCGGGTCCTCCGGCCGCGGTTCCGCCGTTCCATAGAGGGGACAAGGTAGAAAGTCGATAAAAGAGCATGTATTTCATGCCAATGGCTGGGAGGCGTCTCTGACGACAAGCCCACGAGCTGAAGCGGGGCTGGCTCAGGGAAACCGCACTCAACACGCCTCGGCCGCCCTATTCGGCCCTGATCGCCTAGGTGCCCTCAATAAGAAGCTTCAGCTCGCGCAAATACGTCGACCCGTAGTTCAGGCTGGGCTGCAGGTAGGTATTCTCGACGAACTCATTCCAACTGATCCCAAACCAACCCTGCGGGCCGCTGGCGGCGTTTATGCTCCAGAGCTTCGCCATCGTCGCTACGCCGTCCCGAGGAACGCACGACCCACCGAGCAACTGTTTGTTGTATCCCGGAATGAAGGGCGCGAACCACCTCTTGCCCGCAGCCCTCACCTGCTTCCCGAGGCTAATGAGGTCGGACCGTGCAGCGGTGTTCGTCCACGGGTCCTCAGAGGACCAGTAGTAGGACGTTGCGTCCAAGTACGGCTGATCGCGAGCCCACGACTGACTGGTCTCATCGCCAACTAGGTAGGCTGATGCATGCTCGGTGTTCCAGATGCCACTTACCGTCGACAGGGAGTACTTACGGCTGTCCATCACCACCACGATGGGATTCGAGCTGTAGGAGTTACGAAAAGCAGGATTGCGCCCATAGGTGCGGGAGAAGTACGTGAGGTCAGCTTCGATCTGGCTGGCCGGGCGCGTGTAGTCCCCAAAGGCCGAGAAAGCCAGGCCCAGGTAGAAGGGGGCTGTCGGGTGGACCTGATTGTAGAGATTCACAGCGTGGACCAACAGCGCCAACCTCTGGTCGTACCCAGATGAAACCGCGCTCTGATGCGCAGTTCCAGTCCCCTGCCAACTCGCCAGAAATCCCGTTACTCCGGCCTGTGCGGCCTGGGAGATTTGGGTCTCGTACGTGGAGGCTAAGTTCTGGTTGTATAACCCCACCTGCGGTAGGTCAACAATAGTCGCACCTGGGTACTTGGTCGTAGGGTTGCAGCCTTGGGCATTCGTGGATCCGGGGGCAACGAGCCGCGGCCCATTCAAGGGGTACTTGGGTCCCAGCTTCGACTGCCAATGCTGAGGGGTCCACCACATATAGTAATAGACGTACACAACTGGTCTTCCGGCAGGTCCGGGGGTGAGCGCGACGGTGGGCGAGGGCGCCTCCGAGGAGGAGGTGGTCGGGCTGGCCCGAGCCGACGGCCGCACCGAGGCGACACGGACAGCTACCAAAACCCCCGCCGCAGTCACCACCACGGCCATCACGGCAACGGCGGTAACCAGCAGCCGCAACCTCATGGCATGGCCCCAGGCAGTCGGGTTAGGCCGAACGTCTGCTCACTCTTCCGCGGGCGGCACGGCACCGGTCGCGAAGACTTGGGCGTCGCCGCCCCTCCGGTCCAGGGGCTCGCCGGAGACCAGGTCATTGGCGCGTCCGGACCACCGGAATACGCGCCAGCCGATCGCTCGAGCCGAGACCCAATCCCGAGGATGCATCGACTCGAACCCGCTCCGAGGCGCGCCAAGCCCGCGGTGGCCCGCCGCGGGCACCCAGGGATCTGCGCCAAACAATTACCGGCACCCCCGTAGTTTAATCCCACACGCCGGAATGGACCCGGACTGACACCACAGCGGTGTTCCAGTGGTTGTTTCCACGGCGCCAACGGCCCAGTGATCCGGGTTGCAATCGCGCCCGCTGCCCGGCGGTGGATTGTCAAACATGTCTTAACTTCGTCATAAGTTAGCGTTGCCAGAATGCGTGTTGTATGAGCGCATGCTCGACGGCACTTGCGGCCCTGCCCATCTCGCGGCCAGCGAGCCCGGCTGGAAGCGTACTTGGAAGGCTGCAAGTCGCCCGATTCCAGGGGTCTGGGTCTAGGAATGGATCCACACCTGCCCGCTCTGGCCTGGGGCCCGATGCCGTCGAAACCGGAGATCTGGGTGAATCCCTATTCAGACGTATGGAGGTGTCACCGGACCTTCACACGATCGTCGCCGACCCGTGGTGGTGCTATGGCGCATATCAGATCAAGCTCGTGAAAGACGAGATCAGGCCATCGAACCTGACTGACATCCCACAATCGAAGCAGAGATGGGGCCATCCGTAACATTACGGATCCCTGAGGAGGTTCTCAGTGAACATTGCCAGCACGTTGGGCGGGCTCTTGCCATTGCGACGCACAATCGGGCGGTGCCCCGAGTGCCAGACCAAACTCCTCGAGGGTGCTGTCCTCGACGCCACCGGGGTACCGTGCTGCCTGGCTTGCTCAATCATGCGCGCCCTTGGCGTGACAGCCGTCAGGACTCTTTCTGCCCAGAGCGCAGGGGACTTCGCGCCACCGCGTCGCATCGGTGACGTTCGGGGCTTGGCCAGCTGAGTCTTAGCGAGCATCCCTTCGGTCGTCACAAGATCGCGGGTCGGGCTAGCTGGCGGGCGGCCCGAGCGAGAGCTCACTCTGGGTGGCACCGGTCGACTCACCGCGGCTCATGCGCACTGCGAGCCATTCCTTGGTCGGCATCTGCCGCAAGATGTGATGGGCCAGCCTGCGCGCAAGTCCCGGGCAGCCCCCAGGGGTCCCTCAAAGTCGCCCTCCCGATCTCCTGACCGCCTGCCCGCCTGCCGACATGGGGACCGCCGCCTACATCAGTGAACTCAGGCGGGACCCAGCGGCTAACGTCCCTCTGGACTTTGACAGGGACCATGCTGGGCCCAATTCCTTCTTGACAGCGGGAACCTGACATGCCTACCATCCAACCACGTCTATGGGAGGACCATGTTCGGTAGGATGAGCCTTAGGCTCTGCGGGCAGACGCTCCGCTTTCCCCGGTACGGTCGGCGGGCTCACCTCTCGCTAATGCTTGCGAGTGCGCTCGTTGTGGCTGCTACAGCAAGCGTGCTCCAGTCGAGTCCGGCGGGGGCCAGCGGGCCGGGCCCGATTTCAGTGGCGCCCTTTCAGGGGTTCAGCAACCTCCTGACCCGCGCGCCCTATGTATCGGACCTCACCCAAACGTCTGCTGACGTGACCTGGGCGACCGACTCGTCACTCCGTGGATACCTCGAGTGGGGTCCGAGCGGAAACTGCGTCGCAAACCGGGCTCTGGTCCCCGGGTCGCTTCCGCCCTCTGTGCCTGCAAGCGCTACCACCCCCACGACTACTTCCCTAGAGTTCGCGGTACTCAACAGGTCGGAGTACCAAGCGACCGTGCAGCTCACGGGGCTGACGGCCGGCACGACGTATTGCTATCGCCCTGTTGGTTATCAATATGTGGGAATAGTCAAGACTCCAGTTGACCTACTAGGGTCCAACCCGAGCCAGTCCTTTACTACCCTCGACCCGCCCAACACTTCATCGACGGCACCTCTCACGTTCGACGTGATGGCCGACACGGGCGAAAACTTAGCAAACGCCACCCAGCCCTTCCCCATCCCGTCCGCCGGGGCTCCCAACTACGTCAACCCCGACCAGGCCGCAATCGATCATCTCATTGGGCAATCCGGCGCGCGGTTCCTACTACTGGCTGGAGACGTGGCCTATCCAAGTGGGCTCAATAAGAGGTACGGCGACCTCCAGCAAACGGGCAATGCGAGCAATCCCGAGGTGAGCACCTTCTTCGGTCCGAGCTACTGGCCGCAGACCGGTGGGGTCCCAGCATTCTACACCGATGGCAATCACGGTCTGAGCAGTGTCGACCCCCTCCGAATCTGGCCGGAGTCGGCGACAGCGACCACCAGCGGCGGGCTTTACGGGCCGGTGTCATATCCGAGCATCCTCGGCAGCCAGCCCGCGACCTACCCTAGCGACTGGTATGCATTCTCCACCGGGAACGTCCGCGTCTACGTACTCCAGGTAGCCTGGGCCGACACCAACGCCGGCGCCGCTCCGGGCGGCCCGTATCAGATCGACGCCGCGGCCCACTGGCAGGCCAACTCCGCCGAATACGATTGGCTGCGGCAGGATCTCGCGGCCCACCCAGGGGGGATCAAGTTCGTGGTGTGGCACTATCCCCTCCGCTCCGATGGCTCAAGCCAGCTGTCCGACACGTATCTACAGAACAGCTCGGCCAACCCGAACGGCGCGCAGGGTAGCCTCGAAACACTGCTGGCTGACAACGGGGTCTACATCGCGTTCAATGGGCACGCCCATACGTATCAGCGGGTCGATCCTTCCGGAACGGGCCAGCTCATCAACTACGTCACCGGAGGCGGCGGCGGGACTCCGTCGCCGGTAACCTGCGGCAGTAACGTCCAGGGAATGAGTTCTTTGTACGCCCTCGGGTGGGATCCGACCACGCTGCCCGGGGTGGGTTCCAGTTGCGGCGTCACTAATGGCGTCGCTACCAGTAACGTGCCCGTCCCTCAGTCCGCAGCACAGGTGTACAACTTCCTTCGTGTAACCGTGAGCGGCAGCCAGGTGACCGTCAGCCCTACCAACGCCGCGGGCCAGGTTTTTGATCAACAGACTTATACCTTTGGGGCAAGCGCCCCGCTGGCTCCGTCTCAGCCGACAGGAATAGGCGAGCCGTCCGCGGTAAGCCTCTCTTGGGCCCTGCCGCCCAACCAGTCTACTTCCGCGACCACGTCATACATCGTCACCCCGTACGTCGGGGGGGTTGCGCAGACTCCAATAGACACCGGATCCGTGTACCCGACGTACACCGCCGTTGGCCTGACCAACGGCACCTCCTACACGTTCACCGTTGCGGGAGTCAACGCCGTCGGGACCGGTCCGCCGTCCCCGCAATCCGCAGCCATCGTTCCGACTGCCCCGAACCCGGCCACCTACAACCCGCTGACGCCATACCGCATTTGCGACACCAGGGCCGGAAACCCATCCAATCTCGCGGGCGTCAACGCCCAGTGTGCGGGACAGACCTTCGGTCCTGGCAGCCAGCTCAACATCCAAGTGGGCGGGACCAATCCTTCGGGGACGACTTCCGGAGGGGTCCCCGCCAGTGCTACGGCAGTCGTTCTCAACATCACTTCGACCGACACCACCGCCCCGAGCTGGCTCGCCGTGTGGCCCGCGGGAGGCTCAATGCCACTTTCCTCAAGCGTCAACTGGTCCCCGGGACAGACCGTGGCGAACCTGGTGACCGTTGCCTTGGGCCCAGGGGGCACCATCAGCCTGTACAACTCCAATGGGCAGGCCGACGTGGTTGTCGACGTTGAGGGATGGATGGACTCAACTTCAGCGAGCGGCGGGCCCTATGTACCGCTCTCCCCGTACCGAGTCTGCGATACCCGGGCGGGCAATCCTTCCAACCTCACAGGTGCCAATGCCCAATGCCAGGGCCGCACGGTTGGACCCGGTGGCACCTTGACTATCCAGGTTACCGGCACCAACCCATCTGGGACGGCCTCGGGAGGGGTACCTGCTACAGGCGTGATCGCGGTTGCCCTGACAGTCACGGCTACGAACGCGACAGCGCCCAGCTGGCTCGCCGTATGGCCGGCCGGACAACCGCAGCCACTGGCGTCCAACGTGAATTTCTCAGCTGGCCAGACAATCCCCAATGGGGTGATAGCGGCGGTCGGTAGCAACGGCACGGTAAACATCTACAACGCTAATGGCGGCACCGACGTGGTCGTCGACGTTGCCGGCTATTACGCGAGCCCACCCTCCTCGCCAACGGGGGCGAGTTATTTCGTACCCATGGTTCCCTATCGCATTTGCGACACGCGGCCGACGTCAAGTTCGGGCCTCACCGATGCCTGTACCGGGCACACCCTCCAGGGTGGCACCGTCTTTGTTCTCCAGGTGACCGGCGTTGGGGGCGTGCCTCTCTCGGCTACCGCTATTGTCCTCAACGTGACGGTGACCGACACCAACGCGCCCGACTACCTGGCCGTTTATCCGGACGGCGTACCGCGACCGTTCACTTCCAACCTCAACTGGGCGGCAGGAGAAACAGTGGCCAGTGGGGTGACGGCCACCCTGGGATCCGATGGCGCCTTGGACTTCTACCTGCCGCAGGGCCGGGCCGACCTGGTTGTTGACGTGGTGGGCTGGCAACAATAGGCTCGTTCCCACCAGAGTGTGCCTCAGACTCACACATAGGGTGAACACCGCGGTCGAAAGTCCGCCGGTTGCCCAGCGCTGTCGCGACCCAGAGCCCGCCCCCGGTCGCGACATGGGTAGCAATGGATATAGCTGGCTACGGTGCCCGGCCAGACCAATCGGATTTCGACCGGCTGCTCAAGTGGAATGCCGCTCTATTTCCCCAGCCGGGATAAAGCGCCTCGCAGCCGTCTCGGACCAGCGAGAAGCCGACCCCAAGTTCGTCGAGCCGGAGCCGCCGCCCTCCACGCTGTCGAAACTTCAGGCCGCGGGGAACTGTGGGATGCGATACGCAACCTGTTGCTGGGGGTAACAGAGCGAGGGAGTCATCTGGTCGCTTGGAGCACGGAGAGGTGGGACACAAAGCGGAAGATGCCTTGCTAACCGCCGGAATGGAGATGCTCGCTCGACCAAAGCTCGATCGCCACCACGCCCATGGTCATGTTGCATCTGATGGCCCAGGCACTCCTCTGGCTGCTCCCGAGCGCGAGGACTACCTGAGCGCAAGATAGCCCCTGATTAGACAAAGATTGGTTCGGCTGTGCGGACCCCCGACTTCGAGCAATACGCGTCGGCCACCAGGAGTGCTTGGTCCACAGCCTCCAAGCCTTGCTGCAGCTCCGTGCGGCTTATCACCAGCGGTGGCGCGATGTGCAGCCGGTTGAAGTGCGTGAACGGCCAGACGCCAAGCTCCCGACAGCGCAGGGCGAGCCTTGCCATCGGCTGGTTCTCCTGGCCGCTCGCGTTGAACGGGACCATCATCTCTTTGGTATCCCGGTCCCGGACCAGCTCAACGGCCCACATGAGGCCGCGGCCGCGGACCTCTCCGACACTCGGGTGACGGGCGGCGATCTGCTCGAGCGCGGGCCCCACTACGGTCTCCCCCATCTCGCGCACATGAGCTAGAAGGTCGGTGTGTTCAAAAAACCGAATGCTGGCCACACCAACAGCGCACGCCAAGGGGTGTCCCGAGTAGGTGAGGCCACCCGGGTACGGACGATCCATGAAGGTGGCACGGATCCGCTCGGAGATCACCACCCCGCCGAGGGGGACGTATCCGGAGTTAACCCCTTTTGCGAAGGTGATCAGGTCCGGCACTACCCCCCAGGCCTGCACCGCGAACCACTCGCCAATCCGACCGAAGCCGACCATGACCTCGTCGCAGATCATGACGATCCCAAACTCGTCGCAGAGCTGTCTGACTCCAGCCAGGTAGCCTGCCGGCGGCACCAGGACCCCGTTCGTGCCAACGACAGTCTCGAGCAGGATCGCCGCCACACTTTGGGGACCCTCAAACTCCAGAACCTGCCGGAGATGCGCAAGGGCCAGATGGGCTTCCTGCTCATCCGTTTGGGCCCCGAATGACGACCGATACCGGTAGGGTCCGAGGAAGTGCACGATCCCCGGCATCCCTGGTTCGCTGCCCCATCTGCGAGGCTCTCCGGTCGCGGCGATAGAGGCGGCGGTGGCGCCATGGTAGCTCCGGTAAGCACTCAGTACCTTCACCCGTCCGGTATGCAGGCGGGCCATTCTAATCGCGTGCTCGTTGGCCTCGGTGCCACCGTTGGTGAAGAAGACATGGTTGAGGTCGCCGGGAGCTCGCTCCGCAATGAGACGGGCGAGCTCACCCCTGGCGGCATTCGCGAACGACGGTCCGACGGTGCACAGGGTAGCGGCCTGCTTCTTGATCGCGTCCAGCAGCGCTGGGTGCTGATGCCCCAAGTTGGCGTATACCAACTGGGAGGCGAAGTCGAGGTAGCGGTGACCCTGATAATCCCAGAAGAAGCAGCCGGCTGCACCCTCTATTGGCAACGAATTCAAGTCTCGCTGTGCCGACCAGGAGTGGAAGACATGCTCGCTGTCATCCCGCCGCACCTGTCCCTCGCTCTCCCCCATCATCTGGTCCTTGGGAACCCCAGATCGACCTGGCTGGAACTGGGGTCGGGCCACCTGGTGGTGATGACTTTGGTCCTCGTGTAGAAGTGAATCCCTTCCGGCCCATACATGTGGGTGTCGCCGAACAGGGACTGCTTCCAGCCGCCAAACGAGTAGAAGCCAACTGGAACCGGAATTGGGACGTTTACGCCAACCATCCCCGCCTCCACATCCCGGGAGAAGGTGCGGGCGGCCCCCCCATCCCTGGTGAATATGGCGACCCCATTGCCGTAGGTGTTCTCGTTGACGACCCGCAGCGCCTCTTCGTAGGTGTCCACCCTGACAACCCCCAGCACAGGTCCGAAGATCTCGTCCTCGTACACCCTCATCCCCGGGCGCACCGCGTCCAGCAGAGACGCTCCCAGGAAGAACCCCTGACCCTGGAACTGCCGCTCTCGACCATCCACCACCACCCGGGCCCCCTCCTCCCGTCCGATGTCGACGTACGATGCGACTCGATCGCGATGCTGCTCGGTCACGAGTGGGCCCATCTCTGACCGGGGGTCGTCTCCAGGCCCAATGGCGAGAGCGCGGATGCGACTGGCTATGGCTGCAACCAGAGGATCGGCGACCGCCCCCACCGCCACCACCACCGAGACGGCCATGCACCGCTCTCCGGCTGAGCCGTACGCGGCAGAGACCGCCGCATCTGCGGTGAGATCTAAGTCTGCGTCGGGCAGCACCACCATATGGTTTTTGGCACCGCCCAGCGCCTGGACCCGCTTGCCGGCAGCAGCCGCCCTCGAGTAGATGGAGCGGGCGATGGGGGTCGAACCGACAAAGCTGATCGCGGCCACATCCGGGTGTTCCAACAGTCTTCCTACCGCAACCTGGTCTCCGTGGACCACGTTCAGAACCCCGGGCGGAAGGCCCGCCTCCAGGAACAGCTCTGCCAGCAAGACCGCAGCGCTGGGGTCCTTCTCACTCGGCTTGAGGATGAAGGAGTTACCACAGGCGATGGCGTTGCTCAGCATCCAAAGAGGAACCATGACGGGAAAATTGAAGGGCGTGATCCCCGCCACCACCCCGACGGGCTGGCGCTGTTCGTGGACGTCGACCCCGGTCGACGCGTCCAGACTGTGCCCACCCTTGAGGAGATGTGTGAGCCCGCACGCGAATTCAACGTTCTCGGTGCCCCGTGCAACCTCACCCAACGCGTCCGAGCGCACCTTGCCGTGCTCTTCGGTGATCAGGGCAGCCAGCTCCTCCCGGTGCCTGACCAACAGCTCGCGAAACGAGAACATCACCTCCGATCGGCGGGAGAGACTGAAGTTTCCCCAGACCTCCCCCGCTGCCAGCGCTGACAGAACCACCCGGTCCACCTCTGCGGCGGTTGCCAAGGGAACCTCCTTCGCGGCCACCCCCAGGGCGGGGTTGAAGACCAGTCCGCGGCGATCCGACCTTCCCTCCTCCCTCTTACCGGACACGAAGTGAGGAATGACCGGTAGGCCGGGATGGCTGAGGCCTGGCCCAGCCGCTGATGTTGGATTGACGAGCTGAGTCACCTGCAAGCCTCCTGAGTCGATACCTCGGTACCACCACTACAGTACGCACTGCGTCAGCTACCTGGTTCAACGCTGATCGTCGCTTGGAGCCGCCTCGTTGTCAAGAGTCAAGGTGTAGCTTTAACGGGTCGGTGTATTACATGGTGTAAGGTAGACTGTTCCAATGCCGCCCCCGCCGCCACCCGCTGCCATGTCCGACTGCCTACCAACTTTCACCTGCCGCTGAGGATCGGAGTTTCGAAAGAGATGGAGTCCCCCACGGTCGCAGAAATCCTGGCTCTCCCTGAACTGTCACTAGGTCGACCCGAGATCGTGGCTGGCAAGACCGGCTTGGATCGGCAGGTGCGGTGGGTGCACGTCAGCGAGCTCGGCGACATCGCTCACCTCTTGACCGGAGGAGAGCTGCTGCTCACAACCGGGATCGCTCTGGATGCCTCTGGCCAGGCTCTCGCCCGCTACGTCGAGAGCCTGGCCGCGGTCCGGGCGGCCGGGCTGGTGGTGGAAGCCGGCAGGCGGTTCGAGCGCGTCCCGCACCCAATGACACGTGCCGCCGACCGCGCCGACTTTCCCCTGATTCTGCTGCGGCGTGAGGTCAAATTCGTGAAGGTGACCGAAGAGGCGCACAGCTTCATCATCAACGCCCAGCTGGCGGCGCTTCAGGCGAGCCAGGAGATCCACGAGACGTTCACGGAGTTGGCCGTGGAGGGAGCCTCCGCCGCCGACATAGTCCGCCGAGCAGCCCAGATGGCGCATCGACCGGTGCTGCTCTCGAGCCGCGGTCGCGAAGTCATGGCGATTGAGACCGGCGATGTCGACTCCGCCGCCACCCTAGCCAGTTGGCGAGATGTGGCGGACGGGATTCCAGTCTCCGGCCGAACCCGCTCCATCCCAGGCCCACCCACATGGCTTGTCACGTCAGTCGGAGCTCGCGGTGAGACGTGGGCGCTTCTGGCAATGTTAGAGCCGACTGCCGACCCCTCGCTTCGCAGTCGCACCGTTCTCGACCAAGCCGCGGTCGGGCTGGCGCTCAACAGGTTGGTGGAGCGCGACCGGGAGACCCTGGAGATGCAGGCCCAGAGATCTTTCCTGGCTGACCTGATAGCGGGGAGCCAGACCGCTTCGGCCCTGCGCGCCCGGGCCGCAGCGCTGGGGCTGGGCTCCGAAGGTCAGGAGTTTGTCGCCGGGTGCGTTCGCCCGGCCGTGAATGGACCAGAGCTGAGTATGGCCAGCGAGGCCGGCGTCAGAGATCTGGGACACCGGGTTAGCGCGGCGGCTCGCAACTCCAGGGTGAGCTGCCTGGTCGGCCCAATATCGGCAAGCACGGTGCTGCTGGTGGCCGCGTTTCCAGTGGGGTCAGACCCTCTGCCCCGCATGACCCGATTGGCGGGGGCCATCCACGTCGGGGTCACCGTCAGCGGTGACCCCGACGTGGTCATCGCCTTCGGTTCGAGCGTGGCTTCGCTGCGGGAGGTCCGCAGGTCACTGGCCGAGGCTGAGCAGGTGTTGGATTCACTCCGTCACCCAACCCCAAAACCCTTCTATCAGCTGCCCGATGTTCGGGTCCGCGGGCTCCTCCACCTTCTCCGCGATGACCCACGCCTGGAGATGTTTTGCCAGCGCGAGCTGGGGCCGCTGCTGGCTGCCGATCGGCGTTCCAGGGGAGAGCTCATGCCCACGCTCAGGGCTGTGCTCGATCACGCCGGCAACAAGGCGAGCGCTGCTGCGTCGCTCGGCCTGAGCCGCCCCACCCTCTACACCCGGCTTGCCCGAATCGAGCGCATCTTGGCCGTAGACTTGGACTCGGTGGAGTCCCGGCTCTCACTCCAAGTCGCGCTCATGGCGATGGACGAGGCCCATCGCGGGAGCTGACCTAACCGGACAGATTGGCGCTGGGTTGCTGGAGTCAGCCAGGCAGCGCCTGGACCCCTTCTCCCATCACCCTACCGGCCCCCCTTGCGCGGCTCCCAGCCCTGGTGTTGGACTGAATGACAGTGGTCGTGAACCGTTCCAATAGGTGGCTGGTCTAGTCAGGCGGCCCAAGCCGGCCGGGAGGAATGCGGATGCTACAGCCCAAGGCGAAGAGACTGATCGTGACGGGACCGACTTCCGGGGTCCCCACGCTGGGAGCAGGTGCCGCAGCATGGCTCGGCGTGGGCGCCACCACCTTGCCCACGGTGACAGCAGCCGCGGTGACGCCCGCCACAACCAGCGCCGCGACCGTGACAACGCCAGCAACCACCACCCAATCCACGCACACCTGCCCCAACGACTCTGGCCGTTCCACCCTCCAGCTCGACCTGAGAGCCGGGCCGCGCCGAATGAGGAAAGCCGACCGCACCACCTGAGCGACAGGGGGGCCGGGGGAAACCAGCCCACCCCGACACTCCAGGTTGGCAGCTTCCGGCTAGCGAGCCTCACCGGGGCGGGCCCCCGGAACCAGCACCACAAGTGCACAGACCGCCGACATCAGGCCGCTCAAAAGCAAGGCGATCCGGGTGCCCCAGATAGAGGCCCCTACACCCGCCACCAGCAGACCGGCGGGCATACCTACTGTGACCATAAGCGAGGCGACCGATGACACCCGGCCGAGCAGGTCTACCTGCACCATCTGCTGCATCATGGAAAAGTAAAGGACATCCGCGTAAACGATGAGGCCGACACTGAGTGCTTCCAGCACCGCCACGGTGACCAGGTCCGGAGAGAATGCCATCGCAGCCACCGCGATAGCCGCTGCCCCGTAGGCTGACCACATGGTCAGCATGAGGCGCCTGGGAGGGCCGAGATGCCCGGCCAAGAGTGACGCCACCACCCCGGCCACTCCGCCAGCGGCAAATACCAGTCCCAGCCCGACCGGGCTGCCGTGCAGGACCTGGCGCACCAGCAAGGGGATCAGGACACCCAGTGGCGCGAGTCCGGCGAAGTTGGCCACTCCGGCCGCGACCAACAAGAGCCACAGCCATCTCCGAGATCTGATGTAGTCGACACCCTGCCTGACGTCTGATAGAAACGACCGGTTGGACGGAGGCGGACGGGATCGTGCGTGCATCGCAAAGAGACACCCGGCAGAGATGGCGAAGCTCGCGGCGTCGAGACCGAAGGCCCACGCCAAGCCGATTGCCGCCACGGCAGCCCCTCCCACGGCGGGACCAAGAAAGCCCTGCGCGAGCTGGTCACTGGTGGAGTTGAGGGCATTGCCCGCGACCAGCAGCGGTGATGGGAGCAGTTCGGGCAGATAGGCAGAACCGGCCGGCCCGCTGAAGGCGTCCGCCGCTCCGAAGACCGCGGCCATAACCAGGAGCTCGGAGAACCCCAGGGTGCGGGTGGCGAGCAAGATCGCGACCGCGGCGACCACCACACCGAGGACGATGTCGGCGGCCAGAAGTGCAGAGCGCCTAGAGACCCGATCCACCACCGCTCCGCCGACCAGTGCCAGAAGCGCCGAGGGCACCAGGCGCGCCGCCAGGACGTAGGCCAAACCTACCGGGTTGGGATCGAGCTGCAGTGCCAGCAGCGCCAGGGCGACCGTGAAAATGCCGTCCCCAGCGGACGATGCTGACCGCCCGCTCCAGAAGAACGCAAAGTCACGGACCCTAAGTGGCGCCAGGGCCCTGAAACGCCCGCGCTCAGCCATCATCTCGTTGATGAGTCACAAACTTTGATCCCCTCCATGGACCCCCGAGTATGGAGTCACGAGATGATCGGCTCACCGTGGCTCGTTCGGGTTGTCAGACGACTGATCGAGACCGACACCGTACGGTCAGGTCTCTCAGTCCCGGCTGCCCTCGAAGGAGTCGTTGACGACAGAACGGATACCCAAAATGCGGGAAAGCCGACGATCCAATCCCCCCTCCCCGCCGCTAGGAGACCGGCGCCTCCCCGACCAAAAGGTTAATGGCGCGAGCGAGCGCGAGCGCGGAGTCACGGCCGAGCTCGACGGCGACCCGCGCGGACGGCCCCATCCCCGGGTTGATGAAGTCGATGTTCAGTGAGTGCTCCATCGGTGCACTCACTGGGTGGTCGAAGTACACCGTCGCTGACTTCAGCTCGAACCAACCGTCGGGCCCCTTGCCGCTACCTTCCACGATCACTCGCTCCGTACGGTAGGTGCACATCTCGATCCCCTCACGCAGCCAGGTTCACGGCGAGGAATTGCCAGATTCGGGACCAGCCGTCCTTGGCGGCCTCGGGACGGTAGCTCGGGCGGTCGACCGCAAAGAAGGCGTGCCCCGCACCCTGGTAGCTCCGGAATTCATGCGATTTGCCATGCCCAGACAGAAGGTCGTCAAGCTCTTGGACCTCGGCTGAGCTCGGATGCTGGTCCTCCGCTCCGAACAGGCCCAGCAGGGGGCAGGCGAGCTGGTCTGCAAGATCTGAGAGCGGGCGGACCTTGAGCGGGAAGCCCTCCGGGGGCTGCCCCACTACAAAGGCGCCGTAGCAGTCAATGGCAGCCTGAAGCGAAAGTTTGCACGCTGCCAGGAAGGACTGGCGTCCACCGGAGCAATACCCGATGACACCCACCTTGCCATTTGAGTGCGGCAGGTCACGCAAGAATTTGACACACCCGCCGACGTCACCGACCAGCCTTTCGTCGGGGACGCCCCCTTGGGCCCTGGCTGTGGCTGCCGCATCGTCGGCGCTGGCTCCCGGAGCCTCCCTCGTGTATAGGTTGGGACAGAGGGCTAGGTAACCCTCAGCCGCGAACTTTCTAGTGATTTCCTTGGTCCCTTCGTCGTATCCAGGCATATGGTGGATCACCACCATGGCGCCGGTGGGACGTTGGTCCAACGGCTCGGCCAGGTAGGCCTCGATCCGGTCCCCGCCGTGACCGTCGAGCCAGATCGTCTCCGCACGCAGATCACCCTTCATTACGCCACTCCTTGTTCACCGCTCGCACCAAACCCCGGACCGTATGAAAGGACGGTCAGTTGGGCTGCAACAACCCACGAAGTTCGCACTACCCGTGCATTCTTAGATATTCGGCCGAGATCTCCCGAAGGTGTTGGTCTACCCCGCCCATCGCCTCACCGCGGGGAAGGTAGCGCTTGGGAAATTTCGCAATCGAAGTGTAGTTGGTGTCGCAGACATTGGCCAAGGGGCTGAGGACTGCCTGAGTCACCAGCTGATACGCGTCCAGAGTCTCCAGGCCATAGTCCTCGGCCAACCAGTGGACCAGGTCGGCCTGAGCGATTCGGAAGGCGTCCTCCAATGGCCGCACCGACCCGGTGGAGATGATATGGCTCTCGGACTCGATGCGGGGCCAGGGGCACGGCCGATCCTTAAGCAATTCAACCGCGATCACGGTGTTCATCGCCGTTTCCACCGCCACCCCGCAGGTCTCGCCCTCCCCCTGCCGAGCGTGCCCGTCCCCCAATGAAAGCAGCGCCCCGGGAACGTTCACTCCGAGGTAGCAGGTGACTCCCGCTCGCATCTCCGGGGTGTCCATATTTCCTCCAAAGGCGTCCGGCACCAGGGCCGAGCGCACCTCGAGGTTGGCCGGGGCAACCCCTACCGTACCGTGCATCGGTTCCATCGGGAGATCCACGGTGAAGTCTCCGGAGTGGGCGCGAAAACGACAGCTCCGCGCAACCCGGTCGAGTTCCCAGATCCATACCACCTCCGGCAACGGATCGTGGAGCAGGGCAGTGAAGTGGGTGGCGCTCAGGGCGCCAAACAGCGGAACCGTGGTCGAGGCGGCCCAGTCCCGGGCCGGCTCGATCGAGATGAAGTGCACGGCCACCGTGTCTCCAGGCACCGCTCCCTCAATGTAGAAGGGGCCGGTCTGGGGGTTGAGGAATGGAAACTCGCAGACCTCCGACACCAGGTCGCGCTCGCTACGCACTCTGCCCGCGAAGCAGTCCTCAGTGAAGAGCTGGATCACGGTCCCAGGTCGAATCCTGGCTACCGGCTCCGCCCCACCGAACGTCCATGCATATCGCTCAGGATCCGGGGCCAACGAGACAACTTCTAGTCCGCTCACAGCGCCTCCTCAGTGGGTCCAGTCCGCCGCGCCCCTTCGGGCGCTCCCCAGTATCGCCGACCTGAGCGCGCCCCGCTACGGGGATTCCGGTTGGGCGTGAGAAACCTGACAACCATTGCTGGCTCACAGTTCTTTCCAGCCCCGAATGGTCGATTGAGAGAGGAAGGCGCTCCCATCGCCCTTTGGAGGAAGCTTGATGCAGTTGCCAGGCCGAGCGGTAGCGGTCAGCGCGATGGCCGCGCTTGGGATGGTCGGCGCCGGATTAGAGGCTTGGCTCGACTTCGGTGCCCTCACCAGCGGCGTTCCCAATGGGGCGACCGCGGCAATGATCGCAGGCCCCCCACATTGGGCAGCCGGGGGGATCGGTTGACCCCTACCGATGCCCCCGGTCATTTCGACGCCGGCTCGGGCAGCTGTCGCCTAGGGGCTGCTGGCGTAACCAATGTCGGTGATCCTCTGCAGGAGCCCGATGCCAAGGTCAAGGTGAGTTAGCACACTGTGGCGCAAGACTTCGGAATGACCTCGCCGACATAGATTTCCCCAGCCGCGAACAGAAGATCGTCAGGCTCGTCTAATCCTCGCGCCAACTGCAGGACCGGGTCGACCAAGGTGATTCTGCTGGCGGCACGGGACTCCCGTGCTCCAAACCCAAGGGGAGACCTCACACCCTCCCAGCAGCAGGGTGGTCGAAATCAACCTGGCGGACACCCTCGTCACCACCGACGCCCTCAGGTCGTAACCACCGCCGAAGGGAAGGCGTTTCAAAGATCGCAGAAGAGGCATTGTGACCGCGCGTCCGGGATGGGGCTGGGGCAGGGCCACAGGCGCCCCGAGAAGGAGAGATGACACAGCAGTATTGGCACAGCTCGCCATGAGGATGGCCAATCCGATGACTCGGGCAGCCAGCCTCGCGGTGGTGGCCTTAGCGTTGGCCGCTTGCTCCTCGCCGCCAGAGACTGAGCGGAATCCGACCGTCTCCCCTTCAACTGGTGCCTCCCCTACATCATCCGGATCCCGCAGTCCGGCGTTGGGAGAGTTTCCTGCCGCCCCTAACGTCCAGGTACCGACCGGTTTTGTCGCCCAGGTGTACGCCCGGGGCCTCAAAAGCCCGACCGCTATGGCATTCGGACCAGACGGACGCCTCTATGTAGCGGAGCAGGGTGGTGAGATCGTGACCGTCACTCCCAAGTCTGACTCTCCCGTCCAATTCGCCGCTGGCTATCCATCCCCCCTGGGATTGGCGTGGCTCGGGTCGACCCTCTTCGTCTCGGCGCAGGGGCAGCTGGATAGCATCGCCCTGACCGGCAGCGCTGCTGGTGCTCGCGACACGATCCTATCGGGACTCCCGTATGGTGAACACCAGCAGGACAGCGTCGTGGTGGCTCCGAATGGGAGGCTCTACCTTGGTAGCGGCGCGACCTGCAACGTGTGTGCAGAAACCAGCGCTGAGAGTGCGGCGATCCTTTCGCTCAACCCAAACGGGACCGGTCTTGAGGTCTATGCCAGCGGCCTGCGCAACCCCTACGGGCTCGCCGTGCAACCGAGCACCGGTCAGCTGTACGCCGACGTCAATGGACAGGACAACCTGGGCAGCGCCAGCGACCCTGAGCCCGCCGACATGGTGGTCGCCATCAAGCCGGGGGCCGACTACGGCTGGCCCCGCTGCTGGCCCGACGCACGCCTGCTGGCAGTTCAAGGCCAATGCCAAGGTGTGACCCCGCCGGCGGCGTATCTGGCACCTCACGCCGCTCCTGCCGGAATGGCGTTCTACCTGGGGTCCAGCTATCCTTCGCCCTATCGCGGCAACCTCTTCATCACGGAGTGGGGCAGCAACTTCTCTTACAGCGACACCGGCCACGTGGTGGTCCGGGTGGTACTCGGAGTGAACGGCTCGGCCCCCATCTCCCAGGTGAGCGTCTTCGCCTCCGGCTTTCAGCACCCGATCAGCGTGGTCAATGCCCCAGAGGGGGCCATGCTGGTCGCGGACTGGGGCAGCGGCGTCATCTACCGGATCCAATCCTCGGGCCACCCCTGACCAGCCCCCGAACCACCAATCCGGTAACGCCAGCTGCTACATGAAGAACACAATCCGCACCACGAGCGCGATAAGCCCAACGCCCGCGGTTCCCAGGAAGAGGCAGCAGGTGAGCGCCTCGAGGCCGCAGCAGCCAGCCCGACGAACCGTCCTGGCGGTCCTTCGCCCGACGTGCCGACCGTCGTGAGGACGAGGCATCGCCCAGAATATACTCTCAGTCATGGCGGGCGGGGGATGCGGACCTGCTTCGTTCAGTTAGTGATGCCGAGTCTGCGCGTTCTACCCTAGGTCACCGACCTAGGTCACCGACCTAGGTCACCGAAACGCCCCTATCCTCCAGCCCCATGTCCAGGGTATTGATCTAGCTGGCAGGCAGGGTTAGTTGCTTCAGCAGCGCGACACCTTCGGGCCATCGAGCCAAGGCGATACCGCCGCGAGGTCTGTTGGTTGGGACCGATCGACCGGACAGACTGGCCGCGGATTCGCTCCCTCGGAGCGGAAGGTCGACTGGGAGCCAGCAGTAATGCCCTTCACCCACGCGGCGGCCTCCTAGGACGATCCGTTCGGCAACCGGACGGCCACACGGAGCGCCAGCGACCCTGAAGTAGAGCCAGGCGCGATGTTCGTGAATCTGGCGCAGGAGTTCAGTGGCGACCACAGGGGCACCGGGCCAGCCACAGTCGGCGGCAGCGCCTGCGGTTCATCGGAGCTCAAGGGGGAAGGGACGCAATTCGCCGTGCTGACCAGCGGAGATTTGGTCTTCGAGCTCTCGGCGGCTCGGGTTGCCGCATTGACAATGGAGAGATCGGGCAGCCCGTTCGATGGATGTGGGGACGGGCGTCCCCGTGAGGGAATGGGTTAGCTGGAACCATCACCGCCACGGCGAGGGGGATGCCCTAGCCAGTGATGCTCTCGAATCCCTTCTCGCAATCCGGAAGCTGTGAGATCGGGTAGCCACGTGTGGCAGCTCCTAGTTCCGAGGTCAGGAGCGCCGCGCACGTCCGACGATGACGGCCGGACCGGGTAGGCGAACCCCGATGAGGCGGGTCGGTACCCGCCGGAGTTGGGTGATCACAAATCCCGCGTTGACCATCTCAGCTTGTGTGTCTCGGTTCAGATGACAACCGCCTGCCAGCAGCGACCAGGCTGGGTCGACTGTGTCTTGCAACGCTCCACCCAGTCGGCCCCCACGGATGTGTTCGTAGAAGCGCAGCTCACCTCCAACTTTGATCACCCGGTGAAGCTCCCCCAGAGCCGACCCGGGATCATCTACCGAACAAAGGACGAGCGCGGTGACGCCGGCCTCGACGGACCCGTCCGCCAGCGGGAGGCTCTCAGCTCTGGCGTCTCGCACGGAGATCGGGACCGGAGCCCTTCCGGCGGCCCGCACCGCCACATGTCTCAGGTGCGGCTCCGGCTCCACCGCTATCACCGACGTCACGCCCTTCGGGTAGTGGGCGAAGTTCAGGCCACTACCTGCGCCGACCTCGACCACCACCCCAGAGAGCCCTGCCAGCAGCTCAGCACGAAGGGAGGCTCCACCGGCCAACTCTCCCAGGGGGGCTAGTGCCGAATAGCACCTCGCAAAAACGGGATGTCGCGAGCGAGCCGCTGGGCCATCGTCCATTCGGGGTGATGTTCTCACTCCTCGCTGGCGCAACGGCTTTTCCCTTCGAGATGTCGCCATGGCTCCTCCCCGGTCCCCCTACGTGAACTTGACGCGCTAACCAGGGCCACGCTCCCGGGACCGCTTCTATCCCCTCCGCCAACATCGTCAGCGTCAGGAGGCGGACAATCGAAGGATGCGTGCCGCCGAGAGGTGGAGTTCGGCTCTGGCTGATTGGGCGATTCCGGAGGAGATTTTGGCGCAGGCGCCGGAGTCACCTTGGGATCTGCCCCCCTGGGTGTTTGCGGCCGCGGCCCAGCGTTCTCTCTCCGCCTCCCTCACCCCAACTCACCTCAGGGTCGGTGCTCAGCTGCCCCTCGGCGGCGCACTCCTGGACGTAGGAGCGGGCGGGGGCGCGGCCAGCCTCCCGGTGGCAGCCACAGCCAGGTCGCTCGTGGCTGTGGACCAGAGCCCGGCGATGTTGCAGCAGCTTGTGCAATTGGCGGGACGACGAGTGAAAGTGACCACGATTGAGGGGCACTGGCCCGAAGTCGCCAGTCAGGTTGCCGCAGCGGACGTGGTCGTCTGCGCGAACGTCGCCTACAACATCTCTGCCCTCGACACGTTCGTGTTGACGTTGACCCAGAAGGCACGGCGCCGCGTGGTCATGGAGTTGACCGAGAATCACCCGCAAGCGTCGCTGAATTGGCTGTGGAAGTACTTCTGGCAGCTTGAGCGGCCGACGTCACCGACCGCTGAGGATGCCTTGCAGGTGATCCGGGAGCAAGTTGGGCAGGAAGTGCACATCGAGAGATGGGCAGGTCCCGGGCCGCTCGCAGCGGGATTGGAACCAGAGGCCATCGCGTGGATCCGGAAGCGGTTGTGCCTTGGGCCGAGCCGCGAGGAGGAGCTCAGAGATTTACTCCGTACCCACCGAGGCGACGCCCCAAGTCAGATGGCCACCTTGTGGTGGCCCGGTGACGCATCTGCGGATCAGAGCGATCCCCGGGACCCCGTGATCGCGGATCCGGCTGCCTGCCGGACTCCGACCGGCCACCCACCGACCCGCGCCCCCAGCTGAGCCCTACCTCCAGGAGACGGGAGAGACGCCCGTCAGCGAAGACTCTCCCGTTGGTCTGACAGGCCGGACAGGAGTTGAGGAAGCCGTTCAGGATGTGGACTTTGCGCCCAAGGTCACCGCATGTGGGGCAAGTCCACAGCTGCATGAGCCGCTAGACCCAGCCCATGTGCCAGCAGCGCTCGGGGCATCTGCCGCGACCACATGCAGGAGGGCTCCAAATAGATCCGGTCAATGACGCTGGCGAGGGGAAGCCGGGGGTCGGCTGCCACCGATGGCTTCAGGTAGAGACTGGAGCGGCTTACCCCAAGCGACCACATTGCTGGGCCACCGAGACCTTGGGGGAGTTCCGCTGGATCATCGGCTTCCTCTCTGCAGAGCTGCGATGATCCCTGGCCGCGACGCTAAAAAATCCCTCTCCATCTCGACCTGACCGATCTTGCGATACAGGGCATCCACATCCACTCGAGGCCCTGCCTTCCTCTCGGGGCTCTCGAACACGGGGCGCATCCTTCTCCAGCCAGCCCTTCCACTGGGTGACCTTGGTCGGATGGGTCCCATAGGTCTGGGCAATCTCGACCAGTGTCTTGGCGCCCCTCAGGGCGGCCACCCCCGCCTCAGCCTTGAACTCAGCGGTGAAGTTCCGTCTCGTCGCTCCTGCCATTTCTGTCCTCTTCGGTTCTACTCGATGAGTCCAGCTTGGGGACCTGTCTGCTTCGGTAGTGCCACTTCACCTAGCCGCGCATATTCTCCGCAGCGCGGAGCTAGGTTCCATCTGTGACGGAAGCCAATAGCAGACGGTCTCGAGCCATGCGGTATGCGGCTGCCTGACCCACCTCGTCGAAGTCCCGCAGGTCGCGTTTGATCTCTGCATGCACCTCCGCCGAGTACTGAAGAAGGGACGCGATCACGGCATTGACGCGAGTCGCCAGCCCATCGCTTGCCTCGACAAAATTAAGGAGCCCGATTCGTTGAGCATCGACAGCCATCAACTGCCCGCCGGTCGCGGTCAGCCAGAAGGCATCTCTCCTACCAACTACCCGTGGCAGCCAGCTGAGCACCAACGCAGGGGCTAGTCCGTGAGTTACCTCCGGAAACCAGAATCGTGAACCGCTAGTAGCCACCGAGACGTCGCACTGGGCGACCAGGCCCACCCCAAAACCAGCAGCGTCGCCATCGACCTCCGCCACTGTTACCAGAGAGGTCTCCGAAAGTCCCCTGGTGGCGCTGGCGAGGGCGTCGACGGTTGCCAGGGCAGCCTCAGTCCCATTCGCACTGCGGTCTCGTCCCCGGCAGAAGACCCCATGGCTTCCGCGCAGCCTGATCAGACGGGCGCCAGCCGGCGGGCTCTCGAGAAGCTCCGACAAAGTCCGGCACATGTCAACTGTGAACGCATTGTCCGGCGGCCGATCCAGCGTGACCACCACCACCTCGTCGTCCTGTCGAATCTCGAGTCCACCCGCCATCAGTTGAGCCGCTCCGTACCAACGCTGCCGTACCAGTCCACAGCTTCGGACGCGGTCCGGATGGTGACCGAACGCAGATTCGTGAAGTCGTGGAAGGATTCCCATCCCCCCTCTCTTCCGGTCCCACTATCCCGGACCCCCCCCCATGGGGAGGATGGGTCGAGCCGATGGTGGTCATTGACCCACACCAGCCCGAACTCCAGTTGAGATGCCACCCTGTGAGCCCGGGCCACGTCCTTAGTCCAGACGGCCGAACCCAAACCGTATTGGGAGTCATTGGCCATTCGAAGTGCCTCCTCCTCACTGTCGAAACTCATGACGACGGCAACGGGGCCGAAAATCTCCTCGCGGGCGACACGCATGGCGTTGTCGGCGTCGGCCAGGACGGTCGGTTGAACGAAGAATCCACCCTCACACCCAGCGACCGAAGCAACGCCACCCCCGGCCACCAGCCGACACCCCTCCTGCTGCCCAAGAGCCACGTACTCCAGGATCCGATCGCGGGCCTCGGCACAGATCACTGGGCCTAGCTGGGTGGACGCCGCCGCTGGATCTCCAACGCGAATCGCCTGCGCCACCTGGGCGAACGCCGCGACGAAATCGTCGTACATTGACCGCTGCACCAGAAAGCGACTCCCCGCAATGCAGGTCTGACCCGCCCCGATGAAGGCTCCGAAAGCCGCCCCGCGCGCGGCGATCTCCACCGGGGTGTCGTCGAAGACGATCACCGGTGTCTTTCCACCCAGCTCTACTGTGCACTTGGCGAACCGGCTCGCAGCCGCAACCGCCACCTTGCGCCCGACGATGGTGCCGCCTGTGAAGGAGATCTTGGCCACCATGGAATGCTCAGTCAGCGCCGTCCCAGCCGGCTGTCCTCTCCCGGGAGTGACGTTGAGTACCCCAGGAGGAACTCCCGCCTCCAGCGCGAGTCGGCCCAAGAGGAGGGCCGTCAGCGGGGTCCGCTCCGATGGCTTAAGCACCACCGAGTTACCGGTCGCCAGCGCGGGGGCCAGGCTCTTCGAGGCGATCATGAGCGGATGGTTAAAGGACGATAGTATGGCCGCCACACCGACGGGGAATCGCTGCAGGTAGGAGTGGTAGGGCCCCACCATCGGTACCACCGAGGTGCGGTCGGCCAGGAGCAGGGCCGCGTTGTAGCGGTACCATTCCGGGAGCCTAGAGATCTGAGCTCTGGTCTCCGTCAGGGGGCGACCGTTGTTGCTGGTCTCCAACTGATATAGATCGCCCAAGTGCTCCTCAATAGAGGAGGCGAACCGCTGCAGAACCAGGGCCCGCGAGTGAATGGGCATCCGGCTCCACACACCGGACTCGAAGGCGCGGCGAGCAGACCGCACGGCCTGGTCAATGTCCTCAGCGTCGGCGCATTGGACCCGGGCAATGCGGCTTCCCGTCGCGGGGTTGACGACATCCAGCGGGGCGTCGTGCCCCCCAACCGACCCGCCATCGATGAGGAGACCGTGATCGATGGCTCCCTTGGTCGACAAGGCTAGTGCGCCTGAGGGGCCGGACTGGTGGCGGTCGACATACCGAGAAACAGACTCCCTAGGTCACTCATGGCAGCTAGCTCGGGGGCGCTGCGCTCCAAACGCACCTGTCCATCGGTAAGGACATAGCCCCAACTGGCCACCTCCAACGCCAGCGCCACCCGCTGCTCGATGAGCAGGACCGCCCTTCCCTCCTTCGCCAGGGAGGCGACGATATCCCGAAGCACATGGTTCGCCACTTGAGGGGCCAGGTTTGCAGTCGGCTCGTCGAGAATTAGGAACTTGGGATCCGCCATCAGGGCCCGGCCGATCCCAAGCATCTTCTGCTCGCCACCACTCATGCTCCGGGCAATTCGCTTGGTGAGAGGCGCCAGGGCGGGGAAGGTCTCCATAACCGCTGCCACACGATCAGTAGTCTGCTGTTTGTTGAGCCGGAACCCGCCCATCTCCAGGTTCTCCATGACAGTCAGCGTCGGAAACACGTCGCGCAGCTGAGGGACATACCCCATACCTCGGCCCATCCGGTCATCCTCTCGGAGCGTGCTGATGTCGATTCCACCCAGCTGAAGACCGCCTTCGAGCAGTTCCAGCTCCCCCGTGATGGACTTAACCAGAGTGCTCTTGCCGGCACCGTTGGGGCCGACCACTACCACGATCTCGCCCAGGCCGACCTGAAGTGACACCCCACGCACAACCGGTACCTGGCTGTAGCCGGCGGTCAGGCCGGTGGCGATCAGAAAAGGTTCCTCACGGTCGGTCACGGTCAAGCCCCCCTTGCCCGGCGGCCACGACTCACCACCTAGGAGAGGTAGGCGGCCTGGACGGAAGCATCCTGGACCACCTCCTCGAAACTGCCCTGCGCGATCACCTTCCCAAAAGCCATCACCACAACCCGATCGCAGAGTTGCCGGACCACCTCCAGAGCATGCTCGACGATGACGATGCCAAGGCCGTCCCGTCTGATGGCACGAAGGTCCTCGATAAGCTTGCCGGTCAGGTGCGGTGCCACGCCGACCATGGGCTCATCCAAAAGAAGCACGGCTGGGTGCCTCATCAGGCAGCGCATGATCTCGACCAAGCGGCGCTGGCCACCACTCAACTCCCTTCCATAAAGATTCACCGTGTGCTCCATCTCGAACCGCTGGAGAATGCCCCAGGCCCGATTCGTCATCTCACGCTCGCGCTGCGCCGTCTGTCGCGGATGAAGCACGACGGCCTTTAGCGACGCCCCAGAGTCACCCTCTCCGGAGGTGACCAGATTCTCGAAGACGGTCATCTTGGCAAACTCGCTTGTGGTCTGGAAGGTACGGGCCAGCCCCAAGCGGGCGCGCTGGTGAGGCAGGAGCGAGCCGATGTCCCGGCCCTGCAGACTGATCTCGCCACCACTCCGTTTGACCTGGCCCCCCAACGCCCCCAAGAAGGATGACTTGCCGGCTCCATTAGGACCGATGATCCCCACGATCTCCCCGCGCGCGACGCTGATCGAGACCTTGTCCACCGCGTGAACGCCTCCATAGCTGACCACCACATCTCGGGCGACCAAAACCGGACCGGTGTCGGAGCTGCTCGCTGGCGCAAGCCCACTACCCGCACCTACGATCGGCGACTGGGACCCGTCTGAAGTGGCCAGTTGCTCCCCTGTATTCGACATTTAGGCGCCACCCTCGGCTGGAGCCGATGCCGATACAGACGCGCCCCCCGGCTTAGTCACCTTCATTCGCTTCTCCGGGAGGATGCCTCGCGGCCGGAAGAGGAGGCACAGCATCCAGGCGAGCCCGATCGTCACCCATTGCAACGAGTCGATCAGCCCCGGATAGCCGACCGCAGGTAGAAATCTCGGCAGTTCCAGGAAGATTACGGGGACGAGCAGGACCCCTATGATCACGCCGCGGTAGTTACCCACCCCGCCCACGAAGATCGCAGTGAAGATGACAAAGGTCTCCGCGTAGCCCCACGCCCCCGGAGACCAGGCGCCGATGTACTCCACCAGTAGGCCGCCACTGAGCCCCGCGATGGCCCCACCGAGCACGAAAACCTGGAGTCGCAAAGCGGTGATGTTGAGGCCCATCGCCGAGGCCGCGTCCTCATGGTCCCGCATAGCTCTGAGGGATCTGCCCCAAGGGGATTTGGAGAGCCAGTAGACGGCGACGAATACGATCGCCGCGATGACCAGGGTCCATGCCGCGTAGATCAACGGAGCGCCGGTCGCCGTGACGCCCAGAATCTGTCCGAGGGGCCAGGCAACCCCGGTCAGCCCATTGGAGCCGTTGAAGAGCGGAACGTCAGCCGACACCACCTGGATGGCGATCAGCGAAACGATCAGCAGGACCGCAGCTTGGTAGTCCCGCCGCATCCGGCGCAGGCTGAACAGACCAATTACCAGGGATACCACCGCCCCTGCGACAGCGGCCGCCACCAGGTCTAAGGGGAACGGCAGCCTGGAGCCGAGAATGTACTGCTGGAAGGAGGCCACCCCACCGCTCGGACCGAGCACGACTACAGCGGCTACGTAGGCTCCGGCGGCTTGGAATACGATGAAGCCAAAGTTCACGACTCCGGCATAACCGAACTGCAAATTGAGCGCGATCCCGGCTAGCAGGTCGACGCCGAAGTAGATGACTAATGTCGATATGTAGAAGACCCATACGCTCACTTCACATCCCCCTCGTGGCGGCGGTATCTCGGCAGCGGTGCCAGCACGCGACACTGATCGCTTGCCCGACGACTTGCAAGTGGCTCTGTCAAAGCACCAACTGCCGATCCTCGGCACCTCCCGATACGCTTCCCGGCCGCAGCAGCAGCACGACCACCAAGATTGCGAAGCCCGCCACGGTGCTGTAAGCGGCACCACCGAAGCCCGCCACCACTTCGGTGACTACCCCCATCACCACGGCTGCCACGACAGCGCCTCGGAGTGAGCCGACCCCGCCGAGGATCGCGGCCGCGATGATCAGCGGCAAGAAGAGCTCCCCGGTGGAGTAAGCCACGCTCTGAGTGCTGATGATGTAGACAACCCCAGCCAGCCCACAGAGAAATCCGCTGATGGTCCAGGTGATGAGAACCACCCGGCCGGTCTGGATTCCGCATGAGCGCGCCAGGCTGGGTTCCACGGCAGTGGCGCGCAGAGCCTTCCCCAATTTGGTGAACTTCAGCGCGGCCTCAACGACCACCAAGATCACAATCGCCAAGCCAACGATGAATAGTTGGATTGGGGTCAGTACTATCGGCCCCAGCCGGACGGGCGACGCCTGCAGGACAGTGTATCCGTAAATCGCATTCTGCGAGATCGACTGCAGTCCGTAATCAATGACCAAGGACATCCCCAGGGTCACCATCATCATTTCGAAGAGCTGAGTCCGCCGACGTGCGTAGAGGCGCAACACCCCGCGCCCCAGGGCGATGGTGGCGAGCCCGCCCGCCACCCCGCCCAGGAGCATTCCCAGCCACGCGCTCAGTCCCGCCACGTTGGCGAGATAGGCCGTGAAGCCCCCGATGGTCATCACCGATCCAAAGCTCAAATTGAGCACATTGGTCAACCCGAATTGGAGGGTGAATCCCATCGCTGCCACAGCGATGATCGCCGCCAATACGATCCCGTCCGCTGCGGACGCGAGCAGCTGGGAGAGCAAGTTAGGCGACCCCCTTTACCACCACCGCCTGGATGGCGGCCACGGTGATCTGTCCCAGCGAGATCGTGTTGCCCGAGGCAGAACTGGTGACGGCCTCCTGGTTGCCGTAGGAGTTGTGGTACTTGTCGAAGTTGATGAGCCCGGTGGCGCCGAAGTACTGGATCTGCTTGCCCGCATTGAGGGCCTTGACACCCTGGGCAAAGGTGTAAACGACGGTCTTGCCCGAGCCCGGGTTGCACACCTTGGCGATGTAGCTGTTGAAGTCGACCGGGTTGGTGCTTTTCGCAGCCACCATGGCAAGCGCCGTGGCGATCATGCCGTCGTAGTAGGTGACAGCAAACGGATTGTTCTGCGCCGACTGCACTGACACCGGCAGCTGGGCGTGATCATCCTTCACCGCGTTGTTCCAAGCGGTGACCGCGGCGGTGACCTTCGAAGGAGCAGCGATCATGGCGCTGAAGTAATTGTGGAAGTCGCTGCCGCCCAGAGCGCCCTGGACTGCTGTCAACCACGGCGTGGTGTAGGTCGCCTCTGTCCCGATGATCGGAACCAGGCCACCCAAGGACTTCAGCTCGCCGAAGAAAGTGCCGGCAGTGCCGGCGTCAGACTCGGTCATGATCACGTCCGGGTGAGCGGCGATCAGCTGGTTGACCGACGATTGGTACGAGCTCTGGTCCGGAGTGAGTGAGATGTTGGCAACGACGTTCACGTGAAGAGCCTGCAGGCTGGCCAGCACGCCAGGGAGGTCGCCCTGCGAGCCAGCGTCCGAGCCGAACACGGCTGCCACGCGAGTGTATCCCTTTTGCTTGGCCCAAAGCGCCATGGCGGTGCCGTTGGCCGAGTCCGGCGGGAAGAGCCGCCAGAAGTAGCTGTATGGGCTGCGGTTGTACGCGGACTCCCCGGCCACGGCCATCATCGGAATGTGCGCTGAGTTCAGCACGGGCACGATCGTCGGCGCGGAGGCCGTCCCGGGACCTGCCACGGCCACCAAGTTGCTGGTAGTGGCGAGCATCTGCTGCACCGCGGGCAGGGCATCGGCCGGGTCGCCCCTCGTGTCCACCCCCTTGTAGGCCAGCTGGTGTCCCATGACGCCGCCGTTGTGGTTGATCTCATAAATCGCCGGCAACAGCCCCTCGGACTGGTTCGACCCCTCGAAGCTGCTGGTGCCGGTGATGGCGATCACCCCACCAACCACGAGGGGCCCCTTGCTAGATGATGTGGTCGTCGAGCCGCAGGCTGCCACCAGGGCGCTGAGTGCGGCTAGAGCGCCCAGCATCGTCAGCTTGCGCGTGGTCATCTGTCTTCCTCCTAACTCTGTCATCGCTAAAGAGCACGAGAGGCAGGGTGCCTCCTCGTGCTGAGGCCGCTGTGTGCCCGAGCAGGCCGCCGCCTTCCCGGCATCGCCGCGAAAGCTGATTCGTAGCTCTTTGAAGTCTCTGCCGCCGGGGCGTATCGGCGACGGCAAGTCACGACTGAACGACCACCGGATTCGTCAGCCGACCCAAACCCTCGATCTCTACCGTCACTACGTCGCCCGGCTTGAGGAAGCGAGGCGGGTCGAAGCCCAACCCCACGCCACTCGGAGTCCCCGTGGCGATTACGTCCCCAGGCAGCAGGGTGATGCCGGCCGAGATCGTGGCGATGAGGGTCGGAATATCAAAGATCAGGTCGCTGGTGTTCGCGTCCTGACGCACCTCGCCGTTAACCCACGACCGGATGGCAAGGTTCTGGGGCTGAATCTCGTCTGCCGTCACGAGCCAAGGCCCCAGGGGGCAAAAGGTATCCAGCGACTTTCCGATAAACCACTGTTTGTGCCCCTGCTGCAGATCGCGGGCGGTGATGTCGTTCAGGATGGTGTAGCCGAAAACATGCTGCCAGGCCGCCTCTCTGGTAATCCCCCGGCCTCCGGTACCAATCACGACCGCCAGCTCCGCCTCGTAGTCCAGCGCCTGGGTCAACGCGGTGTGGGCACAGATTCCCTCCCCTGGCCCCACCACCGAGGTCGTGGCCTTGGTGAAGATCACTGGGAGCTCAGCGCCCGGAGCAGCCTGGGTCCGCCCGGAGTCGCTGGCGTCAAATCCGCTCCGCTCAAACTCCAAAGCGTGCTCCCGGTAGTTCTTCCCCACGCAGAACACGTTGCGTCGAAGTGGAGCGCACGGCGCCAGAAGCTCCAGCTCCCCGGCCGGGACAACCTCTTCAGCGTCGTTGCCCTCGAGCCGCGCACGGAATCCTGGCTGCCATTGATCCAGCAACTGACAGATCTCCCCTCCGGTCTCAATTCCCAGCGCCGCGTCTATACCGGTCACGGACCGACCATCCTCCCGCAGAACCCCGAGAGCAGCGTCTCGATCGGTGCGGTAACGGACTATCTTCATTGCCGAACCAATGCGACCAATCGGTTACAACTAAGGGCTTTGGTCCGTTTGGTCATGATCGGGGTCATCCTAAGGGGGCACCGGTCACTTGTCAAGCGGCTTCCCACAGGGACGACACCAATCGTCTCTCGGCGCTAACCAAGACTACCAATCGACCCCACTACAGTGGTAGGATCCGTAAGCAACTCCATGCTGTCTGGATTGGGAAGCGTAGAAATCGTCTCTGACGCCATCGAGCGCGCCATCGCGGAGCGCGGGTTGGGTCCGGGTTCGCGGCTACCCACCGAGCGCGAGCTGGTCGAAATCACTGGCGTGGGCAGGACCGCTGTTAGACGCGCTCTTGGCTACATGGAGGCAGAAGGGCGCCTGGTCCGCCAGGTTGGCCGAGGGACGTTCATGAAGCCGTCCTCCGGGTACGCCCCCCGAGAGTCCGATGGTGGGTTGGAGACCAGCCCCATCGAGATCATGACGGTCCGAGCGTTATTCGAGCCTGAGATGCTGCCATTGGCGGTCATGGCCGCGACCGGTGCCGACTTTGCGGAGATGGAACGGTGCCTGCGTGGAGGGGATTCCGCCAGTGACTACCTCGAGTGGGAGGCGTGGGACACGGCGCTCCACCGTAGCTTGGTCATTGCCACACACAACAGCTTTCTGATCCGGATTGGCGAGATGATCGCTGACGCTAGGACCCAACCGGTGTGGGGCGGGCTCAAGCACCGCAACTCGACCGAGGAGCGCCGCGAGCTCTATCGGAGTGACCATCGGGCCGTGGTGAAGGCGCTGACGGAGCGCGACCCCGCCAAGGCCCAGATGGCGATGCGGAGTCATCTACAGCACGTCCGCTCACACCTACTGGGAAGCGACCCGCACGGGGCATTTCCGGGCCAGGCCGCCTCGACTGACCGGGGCCGACACGTTGATCACCTACACGGGCCTGGCGGCCCACACAAGTCCGACTGACGACCGGAAACCCGGCTGCGAGGGCGCGGGGCCGCCACATCGGGCAACCCTTCGTTGCCCCGGTGGGCTGCCGCGATCGCGACATCAGCCGAACAGCGCTTCAACCGAGAGATACCTCTCGCCACTGTCATAGGTGAAGGTCAGCACCCGAGCTCCGTCTGCCATCTCGGGGACCAGCGATGAGACTGCCGCCAAGGAGGCGCCTGATGACACTCCCATCAGAACCCCCTCCTCAAGCGCAGAGCGTCTGGTGAACATGAAGGCGTCAGCTGGTGCGACCTGCAGCACTCCATCCAGAAGCTCGGTCCTCATCACACCCGGAATGAAGCCAGCGCCAATACCTTGAATTGGATGGGGACCAGGCTGGCCCCCGGATAGGACCGGCGACAGGGTGGGCTCCACGGCATAGACCTTGAGCGCCGGCCACAGCTGCTTGAGGACCTCGGCGCACCCGGTAATATGGCCCCCAGTGCCCACCCCGGTGACCAGGTAGTCCAAGCCGTCGGGGAAGTCCGCCGCGATCTCCGCGGCGGTGGTCCGGCGGTGGACCTCCACGTTGGCTAGATTGTCGAACTGCATCGGCATCCACGCCCCTTCGGTTTCTGCCACTAGCTCCTGAGCCCTGGCGATCGCCCCCTTCATACCCAGCTCCCGGGGAGTGAGGTCGAGCTGGGCGCCGTAGGCGGCCATCAGCTTGCGCCGCTCAATCGAAAACGACTCGGGCATGACCAGGATGAGCCGGTATCCCTTGACGGCCGCGACCAGGGCAAGTCCGATCCCGGTGTTTCCGGAGGTCGGCTCGACGATCACGGATTCAGCGGTCAAGATACCACGGCTTTCCGCGTCCTCGATCATCGCCAGAGCGATGCGGTCTTTGATGCTGCCACCCGGGTTCACCCTCTCCTGCTTGAACCACACCTCTACCCGGGGGTCGAACAGGTGGTTAACCCTCACCACCGGGGTGCGGCCGATCGTCTCGAGAATGCTGTTGGCTCTCATGGTGCGTCCCTCCGCGCTTACTAACTTGATGATTACGCTGGTCAGATCACGAAGTCCACGGGCTCCTGGTCTTCAGTGACGCTTCTCACCCGCACCTGGCTGGCGTGGTAGACGAGAGAATACGGAGGCACGCTGCTGGTAAGCCACACGTTGCCACCAACGACACTGTCGTGCCCCACCACAGTGTCGCCGCCCAAAACGGTCGCGTTGGCGTAGATGACAACCCTGTCTTCGATCGTGGGATGGCGCTTGCTGCCGGCCGCGGACTTCGCAACGCTCAGCGCCCCCAGAGTCACTCCCTGGTAGATCTTCACAAAGTCGCCAATAACAGCCGTTTCGCCGACCACGATCCCAGTCCCGTGGTCAATGCAAAAGGAATTGCCAATCGACGCCCCGGGATGAATGTCGATCCCAGTCCGAGTGTGGGCCACTTCGGACACCAGCCGGGGCAGCACCGGCACGCCGAGCTGAAGAATCTGATGGGCGACACGATGGGCGGCGATCGCCAGGAAGCCGGGATATGCCGCCACCACCTCGTCCAGACTCTCGGCGGCCGGGTCACCTGCCACGATGGCGTCCGCATCCAACGCAATCCGAGAGTGTAGGTTCGGCAGCTCGCGCGCGAACGCGCGCGAAATCTCCTCGGCTCGCGGTCCCTCAATGATCGGCCCCAGCAACTTGGCAAGGTCACAGCGGACCAGATGCAACCGCGCCTCAATCTCGTCGGCGGTGCCCACAGGTTCCTCGGCCAGCTGCGGGAACAGCAGCCCCAGTAGGTCATCCACGAAGGCGGCCACCTCCCGCTTCAGCGGAAGTGTTCGGACCTGGGGACGAAAGCTCGCCGCCAACATCACCGAAAAACCACGTTCCAATTCGAAGTCGGCAACCACGGGTCCCAGTGTCCCACCTTCCCGCAGCGAAGGTCCCATCCGAGCTAAATACTCAACTCAACAAGGCCTTGAGTTCACCGGCGGCAGCGATCAGCTCCGGACTATGGAGATTCGCATTGGAGAAGGTGAACCCGCGGATCCCCACCGCCAGGTAGGGGCCCAGGGCCGCTGCGGCCTGCTCCGGCGTCATCGGGGCCCCAAGACTTCGGAGCCGCTCAGGGGGAATCCGCTGACTAAGCTCATCCGCCTCCTGCCGGCTGGTGACCAAGAGCAGGGGGGCCATCGCAGTCCGCAGAATCTCGCTCGGGTCACGATCAACCTCAGCGCAGTACCGCTCCAGCAGATCACCTTTGCGCCGCATGTCCTCAGCCGTACCGAACCAGTTGGAGATGTCCGCGTAGCGCGCGACCAGCCTCAGCGTGCGCTGTTCACCACCGCCACCGACCATGATCCTGGGACCGCCCACTTGGACTGGCCTCGGCACGTTGAGCGCGCGGTCGATGGTGTAGTACTTCCCGGAAAAGCTGGGCCTCTCCTCGGTGAACAGCTTGCGCGCGATTTGCAGCGCCTCGGCCAGTCGGTCCAGGCGCCTGCCAACGGACGGAAACTCAAACCCGTAGCCGTGATGCTCGTCCTCGTTCCAAGCGGCCCCCAGGCCGAGGATTGCGCGCCCGCCCGACAGTATGTCCAAGGTCGTGACCTGCTTGGCCAGCAGCGCCGGGTTCCGGTAGGTGACCCCGGTGACCAGCGCGCTGAGAGCGACCCTGCGCGTCCGCTGCGAAAGAGCCCCAAGGGTCGTATAGGCCTCCAACATCGGCTCCGTCTCCGGGCCGATGTTGGCGATCTGGTAGAAGTGGTCCATCACCGTGACCATGTCGAACCCAGCGTCCTCAGCTGCGACTGCCAATCCGACGACATGCTCGAACAGGTCGGCTGCAGCCACCCCGGGGAAGGTGAACGACGAAATGTGGTAGCCGAAGAATGGAGTTGGCATCTATATCGCCTCTTAGAGTTACCATCGGTACTGGCTAGCGCCGCCAGCGATCAGGGCTCCGGCACTGGTAGACCCCAACAGCTCAGGCGCCATCAGGATAGGGCAGCCGGTCTGCCGTTGTCGACCAGCATGTCGCCGAAGTGGTTGAGCGACACGCCGCAGGACCCTAACAGTTGAGCGGGAGCGGCCGAGGTCGCGCGCCCTTGGGTGGTGGTCCGTGCTCTGAGTCAGGGCCACTGGGCGGACGCCTGGAGTAGCGCCCTGGGGCGCCGGCGACAATGTCCTGGCAATGACAATCCAGACCGGTGACGAGTCCGAGACAGACGCGCCGTGACGGACAAATCGCTGGCGAACTCACGGTGGCGACGGTGGCGTTCTCAAGAGGAATCCCAACATTACGACCATGGGCATGGTCTTGCCGTTAGATTCAGTCCCCGACTGCTCGGACCGGCCGGCCACTCCCCAGGGGCAGCGGCTCCCTGCGGACGGACCACCGCTCAGGCGGTCTGAAAGGCGGTCCAGGGTATGTTCCAGTCCCCCTCCCCGTCCGCCTCACTGGCCTGCAGGGTCGTACCGGAAATCTCGACCACGTCGCCCGGCACCGACCAATTGTAGAACCACGTCGCATCGTTGGGATTCTGCTCTACGCAACCGTGAGAAACGTTGGCCACGCCGTGATCGTAGATGTCCCAATTGGCAGAGTGAATATAGTAACCGTCGGTGCTTATCGCTACATCTTCGTAAACATTCTGAGCGTAAAGTCCAGGGTAGCCGATGGTGGCGGAGTTCATGAATACGACCGGAGTCTTGAAGAGGACGACCAAAGTGCCCGAGATCGTGGGAAAACCTGCGCGGCCGAGGCTGACCGGAAAGGTATTGATCAGCTGGGTCCCGTTGTAAATCTGCTCCTGATGGGTGACGGCGCTGACCTTCGTCAGGTGCTGATTTATGACCAGGAACTGGCGGTTGGCGGTGGTACCTTCCAGCCGGTAGCCGTTGATGACCAACCCATCCAGGTTCACCGTCAGGCTCGCCTGCTCGCCAATTGGCCAGAACTGCTCCGGACGGCCATCCACCTCAGTGGACGACCACCAGTGCCACCCGACCGGGTCGGCGATCGACTCCTGGGTCGTGAGATGCCGCAGCACCGCCTGCTGATCCGCGGCTGGTATGGGCTGGGAGAACTGGATAACCCAGGCGGCGCCCATCCCGACCTGCTCACCGTTCCCAGGGGAGATGGTCAACCCAATCGACTCGGTCGGCAGCGGCTGGATGGCAGTGGTCCACGCAGCCGTCTGGACGACGGTTTTTCGGGGGCTACCTCCTCTCGCCGTCACGGTCATCACAATCTTCGTGGCCCACGGCATCGGCTGATCCGACTGCCAGCCGACCGGGGTCAGGTGCCCTGCAAGCGTTTTGCCGCCAGAGGTTAGAACAGAGACCTTGATCAGCCGCGCATGTTTCAACTGGACCCCAATCACCGCCGCGGGCGCAACCGCAGCCGAATCTCCGGGGATCGATATGGCGGCGTGTGGCACGACCGGCGGCGCGGGCTTCGACGCCATCACGACTCCGGTCGTCCCGCCGCCCAGCAGCAGCACTGCCGCCAAACCTCCGATGAGGAGGCGTTGGTGCCGGCGCCATCCTTTGCGGGGTACCTGCAGCTCTTCCATCCTGCCGCCAGGATATTCTGTTCAGGCCAAATCCGCGCCCTCTGTACTGGTAGCCGGGCACCGACAAACGCGTCCCCATGGCTCCCCAGATGGCTACGCGGCCACTTCCACCTGCTCCGAGGAGGATTCCTAGGTCTGAGCCTTTCCGGAATGGCAGACCTTCATCACCGCGCGCCAACGAGGGCCTTAGCGTCCCAGGGCAGCTGGAGTCGCCTGCAGTCGCCGCCCCGACCTCAGATGCGCCCGAGTATCGGCGCCAATCCAGGTTGGAGAGCCTAGATGCGGTACTCAGCTTGGTTAGTATGTACCAACCAACTACTTGCGATTTGGGAGGTGGTCAACCATGCGTCAGGGAACTGCGGCGGCGGGATTGGTGAGCGCGACGGGGCGCCCGCTGGGGCCCCACTACAAATGGATCGCGCTCTCCAACACCACCCTCGGGATCCTGATGGCTACCATCAACTCCTCAATTGTGTTGATCGCCCTTCCCGACATCTTCAGGGGAATCAAGCTCAACCCTCTCACACCCGGGAACACCCCCTACTTCCTCTGGCTCTTGATGGGCTACATGGTGGTTACTGCCGTCCTCGTGGTCAGCCTGGGCCGGATCGGTGACATGTACGGCCGGGTGCGCATGTACAACCTCGGCTTCGCCATCTTCACCATCTTTTCGATCCTGCTCTCGATCACTTGGGGGACCGGATCAGGAGCAGCACTGTACCTGATAGTCATGCGCATCCTGCAGGGCGTGGGAGGAGCGTTCCTTTGGGCCAACTCATCCGCGATCCTGACCGATGCCTTTCCCAGCAATCAACGCGGACTTGCGCTCGGCACCAACATGGTGGCGGCGATCGCGGGATCGTTCATCGGCCTGGTGCTGGGGGGGGTCCTGGGGCCGGTCTCCTGGCACCTGGTGTTCCTGGTCTCCGTCCCATTTGGCCTGTTTGGGACCGTTTGGGCCTACCTCAAGCTCCATGACACTGGGCTGCGACAGCCCTCGACCATCGACTGGTGGGGAAACCTCTTCTTCGCCGCCGGACTGGTCTCGGTCTTGGTCGGTATCACCTATGGGATCTTGCCCTATGGCAAGGACACCATGGGTTGGACCAACCCCTGGGTGCTCGGGGCCCTGATCGGAGGGGTGCTCGGCCTGGCGGTCTTCACCTGGATCGAGACCAAAGTCGACCAGCCGATGTTCCGGATACCCCTGTTTCGGATCCGCGCCTTCGCCGCTGGCAACGCCGCTGGCCTATTCGCATCACTGGCCCGCGGGGGCCTGATGTTCATCTTGATCATCTGGCTGCAGGGCATCTGGCTGCCTCGGCATGGCTACAGCTTCAGCGAGACCCCACTTTGGGCAGGGATCTACCTCCTGCCGCTCACGGTGGGGTTCTTGGTCGCCGGACCGCTGGCTGGGATTCTCTCCGACCGCTATGGGTCCCGTCTCTTCGCCACCGTAGGGGTGTTCGGGTCGGCGGTCATCTTCGGCATATTTCAGCTACTTCCCGCGGACTTCAACTACGTCCTCTTCGCCACTCTGCTCTTCGCCTACGGACTGTCCAGCGGCCTTTTCGCATCTCCGAACCAGGCGGGGATCATGAACAGCCTGCCCCCCGACCAGCGCGGCGCCGGAGCGGGCATGGCGGCGACCTTCCAGAACTCCGCCATGGTGCTGTCGATCGGAATCTTCTTCACTTTGATCATCGTCGGGCTGTCTGCAAGCCTCCCTCACACGCTCTATCACGGGCTCGTGGCCCAGGGAGTACCCACCGTGTATGCGGAGAAGGTGGCACACCTACCGGCTGTTGGCAGCCTCTTTGCCGCATTCCTGGGCTACAACCCTGTCGGGACCTTGCTGGGTCCGGTGCTCCCCCACCTTACCCCCGCCAAAGCCGCCTATCTGACGGGCCGGGCCTTCTTCCCACAGCTGATCTCACCTCCGTTCATGACGGGTCTCCGAGCCGCCTTTGACTTCGCGATCGCTGCCTGTGTTCTCGCTGGCGTTGCCAGTCTGCTGCGAGGGGGAAAGTACATCCACGAGGAGCCGAAAGTCCTAGCCCGGGGCGCTGTCCCAGCGGCGGCCGCTCGTCCCCAACTCGGCTCCGGCCAAGCGATGGACCAGACTGCGGCCAGGGTACAGTTCAGAGACCCACAGCGGTGACCGAGGGCCTCCTGGAAAGCGAAGCAGGGGCGTCCCCTTGAGCCAGCCGCTCGGCGTCGAGGCGTCCTTGTCGGACTCGGGCAGGCGACTTGAGGACTCGCTCACCTATCTGGTCCGCTGGGCGACTCGGCACGACGTGCAGACGGCGGTCATGCGCGATGCCCAATCTTCCCTGCCGCTGTCCCATGTCTGGCTGCTGGTCCGCATCGCCAGCTGTGGGCCCTGCCATCCGTCGGACCTAGCGACCTCCTTTGGAGTAGATAACTCCACCATCACCCCTAAGCTCCAACGACTCGAGGTGGAGGAACTGGTAAAACGCCAGCCTGACCCTCAGGACCGCCGGGCAGCGCTGGTCGAAGTCACCCCCTCCGGGCTACGGCTACTGCGGCGTCTGAGGCGAGCCCGTGCCGCGATTTTGGAGGATCGACTGGCAGCGATGGCCCCATCCAAGCGCCAAGCCATCGTGGCCGCTCTCTCCGATCTCGCGGCAGTTCTGGAATAGAGTGCAGCTGCGCCGCCACCAACACCGCCGGTCCGCTCCCCCTATCCTGAACCACTGACGCGGGACAGGTGTCGGCGCCAGATAGCTGGCCGCGCCCAATAGGGAGTCTGACCGCTTTCGGCCTTGGGTACCGCCGGTCTGGTCAAATGCCTCTTCGGTGCACACCGAAACCGATCGCAGCGGCAGACTGAGCCCCCAGGATCAGTTCGGGCGGAGTCCCGCTAAAGGCCGCTCACCTCCGCAGCGTTCGAACTTCGGCCGCAACCCCGGGAATAGGTCTTCTGGGCCGTCTGGGCACATGGGCCAGCGCATCGACGAGCAGGACGCATCCTGTTCCCACCAGAACCCCTCCAACCACATCGGTCGGGTAGTGCCAACCAAGTCCGATCACAGCAGCACCGACCAGTAGCTCCGCAAGAGCGCCGCATAACACCGCCAAGACCCTAGCGCTTGGCGGTAGGGCCAACACCACCGCCGTAGCCACGGCCGACACTGCCGCCAAGGTCCCGGAGGGGAAGGAGGGGTGCCCGATCACCAGCTGCCGGTCGACCAGCGGTTTCGCGATCTGATCGGTGACCAGAATGGCCAGCGCCGGGCCAAGGACGCAGGCGAGCGCTCGGCGGCGGTCGCGGCGCAGGGCGAGCACGGCAGCACCGATGATCCCGACGAGAAGCACCGGCGGCGATCCCAGGGAAACCAGAAAATGGTAGGCGCTGGACTGGGGGGAGACTCGGATCAGCAGCAATCCCCAGATGTCGAACCAATCAGGGTGGCCGGACAGACCAACTCCGAGGATGGCTGCCAACCCGAGGAGGCCCAACCCACTCAGGAGTTGCCTTTGCGCTGCTCTCCGTCTAGAGGTAGCTCCTCGTGGACCGCTCTTGGGGTGACCAGGACGAGCCCCACCACCTTCCGCCCTCACCGGTCCACTCCACACACCCTGGTTGTACCAGACCGCTGAGCGGCGGTCCGTCGTCAGCGACGAGCGCTGCCCCACCACCGATCTCTTGTTGGCGCAGACTCGCCTGGCCTACACTGGCCGTGATGTGCCGGGTGTGCCTGAAGCGCGCGGAGATGCCCGATGAGCCCCACGGGCGCTGCGAGGCGTGCGCTCGAGCCGGGCGGCGCGCATACCAGTTCCGGCTGCGACCGACCGCCGTTGGCTTCCAGGTCGGAGCTGGGGAGCTTTCGCCCCGGGCGCTGCGGGCCCAGGCGGGCGAGGGTCTGACTGGGTATACCGCCAAGCCAAGTGTGAAGTTGCACCTCGTGGCGACTCAATGCGAGCTCGTCATGGCTGGTAAGCGCCTCGAATCCATCCGGGTGTCCCCTGGGCTGGCCTCTCGAACCGAGGCCGTTTTGGACGCACTGCGACTAGCCTCCCAGAGGACCGAGGCGGCCTGGTAGAGCCGCCGACTGGTTCCTAGAGGACCTCCGCTTTCACATCTACCACCTCGTCCTGGGTCGAGTCGACCAGCTCCGGAGGACTCTCCTGCTTCCCCGCCACCTCCGTCCCAGCATTCTTGCGTTCAATCACCAGGCGATCGTCGACTGAACTGACCACCAAGGTGTCGCCATCGCGGTATGAACCATCCAGAACCCCCAAGGCGATCCTGTCACCCAGCTGGCGCTGGATTACCCGACGTAGTGGCCGAGCGCCGTAAACGGGATCGTAACCCTGCTCAGCCAGGCATCGCACGGCCGCGGGCATGACGCGCAGCGCCAATCGGCGAGCTTCCAGTCTCTCTTCCAACTGCTGGAGCTGCACCGCAACTATCCGCTCTATCTGGACCAGGTCCAAACGGTGGAACAGGATGATGTCATCGACTCTGTTGAGGAACTCTGGACGGAAGTGATGGCGCACCTCAGCCATCACCTGCTCCCGAGCCGCCTGTTCGGCGGCCGGGCTGGGGTGGTCCGGCAGTGAGGCAATCGTGGGGCTACCCAGATTGCTGGTCATGATGACAACGCAGTTGCGGAAGTCGACCGTGCGCCCCTTGCCGTCGGTCAACCTGCCATCGTCCAAGAGCTGCAATAAGATGTTGAAGACATCCGGATGAGCCTTTTCAATCTCATCGAGGAGCACGACGGCATACGGCCGACGCCTCACCGCCTCGGTGAGATACCCCCCTTCCTCATAACCTACATAGCCCGGCGGCGCCCCGACTAGGCGAGCTACTGAGTGCTTCTCCATGTACTCGCTCATGTCGAGGCGAACCATCGCGTCCTCGCTGTCGAACAGGAAGTCGGCCAACGCTCTCGCCACCTCAGTCTTGCCGACGCCGGTGGGTCCAAGAAAGATGAAGGATCCCATCGGTCTGCGGGGATCGTTGAGCCCCGCTCGCGCCAGCCGGACGGCACTGGCGACCGCAGTTATGGCCTCATCCTGCCCCACCACCCGCTCGTGCAGCCGCGACTCCATCGCCACTAGCTTGTGGAGTTCGCCTTCCAACATCCGCTGCACAGGGATACCGGTCCACCGCGACACCACCTCTGCGATGTCCTCCTCCCCCACTTCCTCCTTCAGCAGGGGGGTCCCGTCGCCGCTGTGGCCGAGCACCTGTTGTTGGCCTTCCAACTGGCGCCGGAGTTCGCTTAGCCGCCCATATCTAAGCTCGGCGGCCTTCCCGAAGTCCGCCATTCTCTCCGCCCGCTCCGCTTCAAATGTTGTCCGCTCGATCTCCTCTTTGATCTGGCGAATGCCGGCTATCTGACCCTTCTCCTGCTCCCAACGCTGGCGCAGACCCACCGCCTGCTCCTGCAGGTCTGCCAGCTCGCGCTCCAGCGACTGCAGCCTCTCCTTTGAGGCGTGGTCCGTCTCCTTGCGAAGTGCCTCACGCTCAATCTCGAGCTGGCGCACCTCCCTTTCCACGGTGTCCAGCTCGACCGGCATCGAGTCGATCTCCATGCGCAGTCGGGCCGCCGCCTCATCAACTAGGTCAATCGCTTTGTCGGGTAGAAATCTTCCCGAAATGTAGCGTGAAGAAAGCACTGCCGCAGACACCAGCGCCGCATCCTTGATGCGAACACCGTGATGAACCTCATACCGCTCTTTGAGCCCTCGGAGGACGCTGATCGTGTCCTCCACTGACGGCTCGCCTACATAGACCGGCTGGAACCGCCGCTCCAGGGCGGGGTCCTTCTCTATGTGCTTGCGGTACTCATCGAAGGTGGTGGCCCCGATCGCCCGCAGCTCCCCTCGGGCGAGCGCCGGCTTGAGCATGTTGCTGGCGTCCATCGAGCCCTCGGCCGCCCCTGCCCCGATGAGGGTATGCAGTTCGTCTATGAACAGGATGACTCGGCCATCAGATGCTGTGACCTCCTTCAGCAGTGCTTTCAACCGGTCTTCGAATTCACCCCTGAACTTGGTGCCGGCGACCAGCATCCCGAGATCAAGTGCAACCAGGCGCCGATTCTTCAAGGTCTCGGGAACGTCGCCGCTGGCAATGCGCTGCGCCAAGCCCTCGGCTATGGCCGTCTTGCCCACGCCTGGATCCCCAATCAAAAGGGGGTTGTTCTTGGTCCGCCGCGCCAGCACCTGCATGGTCCGCCGGATCTCCTCGTCCCTGCCGATCACCGGGTCCAGCTTGCCTTCTCGTGCTCTCTGAGTGAGGTCAACCGCATAACGGTCGAGAACCTGGAACTTCGTCTCCGGGTTTGGGTCCGTCACCCGTTGCCCCTGGCGCAGAGCCGAGAGCGCAGCTAGGAGCCGCTCTCGGCTGGCCCCGGCACTCTTCAAGATTCCCGCGGCAGGACCACCGCTGCGGGACGCGAGCGCCAGCAGAAGGTGCTCAGTGCTGCAGTACTCATCCTGCGTCCGCTCCATCTCCTCCCACGCCTGGCGCAAGAGCTGCTCCAGGGTTCTGGAGGGCAAGGGAGCGGCGCCCTCCTGTCGCGGCCTCGACTCTAAATCTGCCGTCAACCTCGCACGTACCTGGTCGGGGTCAACCTCGGTCTGGCGCAGGAGGGGCCTCACCGTTCCGTCGGGCTGCTCCAAAAGCGCGAGCAGAAGATGTTCTGGATCTATTTCCGGGTGCTGGTAGCGTGTGGCCAACTGGGTGGCCTCTTCAAGGGCTTCCTGGCTGCGCTGAGTGAATTTGTCGAGACGCATGTCATCCTCCAGAGCGACTGCTTCGCTCACTCTGGATATACCCTGCCCCAGATTCGCCCAACCAAGGCTGCAGCGGGATGAGTGCACGAGCCCGCGACGCCACCTCGGGCAGACGCCTGCCATTTCCAGTGGACGGAGGTATGTCCTTTGGCGCCTGGCTCAAGAACCGCTCCAGCTCCTCGGTACGGAACCTCCGTTCCCGGCCCGGGCGTACCACCGGCACCGGGCCCTCGTCAGCCCAACGCCTCAACGTCACCGGGTGCACCCCCAGCACCTCCGCCGCCGCCTTGAGTCGCAACAATGCCATGCCACCACGTGTCACATATCACTCAGGCTCGCTTAGCAGCTCTAGTCACTGTTGCGGACCCTTTCCGCCCGACGCGCCTCAGGTCCCGGGGCAGAGGCGCTAACGACGGAGGTCTTGGCCGGCGCCGACGACTTCTGCGCCGCCTGGGGTCGTAGCCCGGGAGAACTCTCGCTTGCCTTCCACGGGAGTGTGACGTACCATCGTCGCCCCAAGAAGCTGACGGGGACGCGCCGCCGGAGTTCCCGGAAGCTGGCGCTCGCTCACAGGAGTTGGCCATGACCACGCGAAGCAACCCCCCGCTTGGAGCCCCTTGCTGGGTGGATCTCTGGACCTCGGACGTCGAAGGAAGTCGGCGGTTCTATGCGGGCCTGTTCGGGTGGGAGCCACAGGATCCGAGCCCGGAGTTTGGGGGCTACTTCATGTTCACGCGGGGTGGCGTGCCCATCGCCGGCGCCATGGGCGACATGGGCGACAGCAAAGCCACGGACAACTGGAGCGTCTACTTCGCCTGTGCGGACGTGACCGCGACCATCGCCGCCGCTGAGCGAGCCGGCGCCACGCTTCTGAGCCCCGCGATGCCCGTTGCGGACCTCGGTGTGCAGGCAGTCCTTCTAGACCCCACCGGGGCGAACTTCGGCCTTTGGCAACCGGGGACCTTCCCGGGTTTCACTGCGTTGGACGAACCGGGAGCGCCCAGCTGGTTCGAACTCCAGACGCGAGATCACGGTCGCGCCGTCGACTTTTACCGAGCGGTGCTCGGCGTCGTGACGGCCTCGACGGCTGGGGAGCATCAGATCACCTCCACCACGCTGCGCTCCGCATCCGGAGACTCGGATCTGTCTGGCGTCATGGACGCATCACAGTTCCTCCCGCCGGGTGTCGGCGGCAGGTGGTCGGTGTACTGGCATGTCCGCGACGTCGCCGCCACCCTAGAGAAGGTGGGTGCCCTCGGAGGGACGGTGGTGACGGGTCCGGACGACACGCCCTTTGGGGTTCGGGCGACGTTGCGGGATCCAGCCTGTGCCGAATTCAAGGTCCGCGCACCCCGCACGTAACGGGGAGGACGGGAAGTGGGTGGCGGGCCCGCTGACAGGGGTCCACGAAGCTTGGGCTGCGGAGGTGGGTCCAGCTGGCGGTGATCTGGACCGACTGTCGGGGTCCCCTCAGGCGCTCCCTAACTCCTACTTCAAGCGCATGAATTCGCCCCACACCGGTTTTGAAGAAGTGATGCACCCCAGAGACGCCCAGGTCACCTAGCCAACCATTGAGAATCGCTTCAATCTCGGCGTCGGGCGCTGGCCACCGACCGCCAGCATGGCGCAGCCGAACTCCGGAAGCGCCTCACCAGACGGGCCCGGCCACAACCGCTAACTCAGTTCCGGGGGGCCATTCGCTGTTCGCAGTCGGTGAGCCATCCGTCTACCAACTCCGCTGTCTCAAACGGCTTGACGAACGGGAACAGGTGCGTCCACCCCGCCACCACGCGCAGCTCTAAGCCAGGGTAGTGCTGCAGCTGAAGCTGCGCTGGGGCGACCGGCACCTTGGTGTCGTGGTCGCCGAAGACCACCATCGCCCTTCCCGACATCAGCCCAAGCGCCGGCAGCAGGAACGAGTCCGCCCGGAAGCCAGAGAGGTCGAGCAGGCGCTTGAATGCCATCAGGTCGAAGCCCGTCGTGAAGCGCCGAGTGACCAGAAACCGATACCCGTCAGCATCCGGCCCGACCTCGACCGGACCCCGCGGAAGACCGCGAACGTCGGATGCACCCCGCGCTGATTGTCTTCCCATCATCAGGAGATCTAGGCTGAACACCACATCGGCCAGGCCGGGTAACAGCGCGGCTCGCCACATTAGCGGAGGCTTGGCTGCCAGCCCAACCGGTGCCAACAGCACCAGCGCAGAGACCCGATCCGGGCTGTCCACCGCAAAAGCCCCGGCAGCCAGCCCACCCAGAGAGTGCCCACAGAGATGGAAGCTCGCGAGCCCCAGCTGATCCCCAACCTCTCGGATCAACTGCGTCCAGGCGGGCCGAGGATGACCGGTGAACTGAATGGGATCGCTCAGCCCTGTACCAGGCAGGTCGAGGGCAACCACCCGGCGATTCCTGGCGAGGTTGGCGATGAGACCAGGGTAGCTGCCTGCGCTGGCCCCCAGGCCGGGCAGGAGCATGACCGTGTGCGCACCCCCACCGGCCACCAGCAGGTGGACTCGTCCTTGGGACGTCCCCACATAGGTGTGCTGCCCATGAACGCCGAACCGACCCAGCCCACGATCAATGACAGACTCAACCTCCTGTTCGGATGGGCCCACAGATGAGCGGCGCAGCTCCCGCAGGACCACAGGGATGGAGCCAACAGCAGCCAGGGCGGCCGCACCGGCTAGGAGCCGAGCAGCCGGCCGGCTTTTGCTCACACTTCCTTGAATTCGGCGTCGACGACATCGCCGTCGGCTCCCGCCGCCCCATCGGTAGAGCCAGCTGCTGGCGGGATGTCCTCTCCTGGGTGTCCATCCTCGGGTTCGTCGCCTGGCGAAGCCTGGGCGTAGAGAGCTTCGCCAACTTTCTGGATGGCCTCGGACAGGTCGTGCTCACGGCTCTGCATGTCGACGCTGTTCTGGGCAGCCACCGCCGCCTTAAGCGCCTCGATCTTCTGGTTGATCTCATCCTTCAGCTCGGCCGGGACCTTGTCGCCATGCTCGCGCAAGGTCTTTTCGGAGTTGTACACCAACGAGTCGCAGCGATTGCGCAAGGCGATGTCCTCGGCCTTGCGACGGTCGTCCTCGGCATTGGCTTCCGCCTCCTTGACCATGCGCTCCACCTCCTCCTTCTGGAGGGTGGTGGACCCAGTGATGGTCACCTTCTGTACCCGGCCCGTGCCCCGATCCTTCGCGGTCACGTTAAGGATGCCGTTCGCGTCGATGTCGAAGGTCACCTCAATCTGGGGCAGACCGCGCGGCGCAGGCGGGATCCCGTCGAGCATGAACCGCCCCAAAGTCCGGTTGTCGCGGGCCATCGGACGCTCGCCCTGAAGCACCACGATCTCAACGGATGACTGACTGTCGGCCGCGGTCGAGAAGACCTGGCTCTTGCTCGTGGGAATGGTGCTGTTGCGCTCGATCAGCTTGGTGTTCACCTCGCCTTCGGTCATGATCCCCAGCGACAGCGGGGTCACGTCCAACAACAGGACGTCCTTGACCTCGCCCTTGAGGACACCGCCCTGGATCGCCGCTCCGACAGCGACCACCTCGTCGGGGTTCACCCCTCGGTGGGCGTCCTTGCCCGTCATCCCCTTGACGAGCTCTTGGATCACCGGCATCCGGGTCGAGCCACCGACCAGAATGACCTCATCGAGTTCCTCGATCTTCATGTGGGCGTCCTTCAAGGCGTTCTCGAAAGGACCCTTGCAACGGTCAGTGAGGTCGGCTGTCAGCTGCTCGAACTTGGCTCTTGAGAATTTCAGATCCAGATGCTTAGGGCCGTTCTGATCAGCTGTCACGAATGGCAGGTTGATCTGGGTCTCGACCAGCTGGGAGAGCTCGATCTTCGCCTTCTCCGCCGCCTCCGTCAGCCGTTGCAGCGCTTGCCGATCGGACTTCAGGTCAATCCCCTGGTCTCGCTTGAACTCCTCCGCCATCCAATCGACGATCCGACGGTCATAGTCATCACCGCCGAGATGCGTGTCTCCATTGGTCGACTTGACTTCGAAGACGCCCTCTCCCACCTCCAGGATGGAGACGTCGAAGGTGCCACCTCCCAAGTCAAAAACCAAGATCTTCTCCGACTCCTTCCGGTCGAGCCCATAAGCCAGGGCCGCGGCCGTCGGCTCGTTGATGATCCGCAGGACGTTGAGGCCAGCGATCTGCCCGGCGTTCTTGGTCGCCTGGCGCTGGGCGTCGTTGAAGTAGGCGGGCACCGTGATCACGGCGTCGGTTACCTTCTCGCCGAGGTAGGCCTCCGCGTCCGCCTTGAGCTTCTGCAAGATCATGGCCGAGATCTGCTCGGGGGTGTAGTTGGTGCCGTCGACATCTACCTCCGCGCGTCCGTCCTTGCCCGACATGACCTGGTAGGGAACGATTTTGCGCTCGCCCTCGACTTCGTTGAAGAGCCTCCCCATGAAGCGCTTGATCGAGTAGACAGTGTTCTCGGGGTTGACGGCGGCCTGGCGACGCGCCAACTGGCCGACCAGCCGTTCCCCCCCTTTGGAGAACGCCACCACAGAAGGAGTGGTCCGCCCACCCTCAGTGTTGGGAATTACGACCGGCTCCCCGGCCTCCATCACAGCGACCACCGAGTTGGTAGTACCCAGGTCGATTCCAACGGTCTTGGCCATGAACTCTCGAAACCTCCGTTTTGGACAGTCGGGGGCTGCGCTGTCGCGGCCCGCCCGCTACCCCTACCCTACCGCAGCCGACCAAGCTCGAAACTACCGTCGAGTTGGGGCGCCCTGAGCCCACCGCGCAATCGCGATCATGGTCCTGCAATATGTCAGCTTCGCGCTCCTCTCAGCAACCGTCTCGCACCGCCTCCGGCGTCCTGTTCGCACTCGCGGCCATCCTGATCGCAGTTCTCTCACTGTTGGCGATGGCGCCATCCCCCCAGCCCAATGGGCTGGGGCTCCTCCCCGAGACAGTGGCAGTGATGCAGGGAAGCGGTTTGACTCTCAACGAACCAGCTGGAACCGCAGCGATTCGAAGGGGCCAGGCGGTGGCAGTCGCACAACGCCAAGGTCGCCAGGACCGCGTGGAGCAGGTAGTTCTCGCCGAGGTCACGGCAGCCGGAAGCAGCCTCGGTGCGCAACCTCGCCTGTGCTGGGTGGTGCTACTCCAAGCCAATCCCGACGCCTCAGGAAACCTGCCCGCTCCAGGGCAGATCGATCTGTACTTGGTGCTGGTGGACGCCCACACCGGCCGCTTTCTGGATGGCGTGATAGCCTTCCAGGGCGGTCCGCACACAGGAGTGGGATCAGAGTGACTGCCCAAACCAGGGCTAGCATCCTCGGGGAGATTCTCGACGGAGACTACTCCTCAAGTCGGAAATGGCGCGGCGGCAGCTGCCTGCTCCAATAGAGCGCGGCGGCCGACTGGCGGTCCCCGCGTGTCTCTTGGCGACTATTCTCGGCGTGACGGCGCTGACAGTCCTACCCACAAGGGCGCTGGCGGTGCTGGTGACCCCGGACCGGCCACCGGCGTCCGGCCTGCCGTGGTTAGAAGTCAGCTCCGGCCTCATCACCAACTCCCAGGGCCAGACGGTGATCCTCCGCGGCTTCAATGATGCTGCCCTGCTGGAGACCGGGGCCAATCCCCTGCCTCCTGCCCTCTCCAACGCCGACGCTCTGCTCATGGAGGCAGAGGGATTCGACGTGGTCCGGATTCCGATCTCGTGGTCCCTACTAGAGCCGCAGCCGGGCCATTTCAGCACAACCTACTTGGATGAGATCTCTGCTATGGTCTCGGTCTGCGCCGCCCACCACCTCTACGCCGTCCTGGACATGCACACGGAGGACTTCGGCGTTGGATTCGGTGGCAGCGGGGCTCCCGCCTGGCTCCGCGTACCAGGAATCCCCAATCTGCACCTGCCCGGTCTGCCAGCCGCGTGGCAGCGCCATCTATCACCAGCCGTCAACGCAGCTCTCGCCTATTTCTGGCTCTATCCCAACTGGCAGGCGCTTTACTGGCAGGCGTGGGCCTTCGTGGCCCAGCGCTTCCGCGGCAACTCGAACTTGGCGGGCTACGACCTTTACAACGAGCCGCACCCCCTTCCCATCCCACCAGGTATCTTCGCCACCAGACTACTGTGGCCCTTCTACGCCACCGGGATCAAGACCCTCTCCGCAGTAGACCCCAATCACCTGTTCATCGTTGAAGGCGACCTCTTCGGCGAATACCCCACCGCCATCACCCCGCTTCACGCTGCGGACCTTGTGTACTCCACCCATCTGTACGCCGGCAGCCTCCTGGGAAGCCCGTTCAAGGGGAGCGCCGCACCGTTGAAAGATGAGTGGAACCAGGCCCTCGGAGAGGCGCGACAGCTGCCAGCTCCCTATTGGGTTGGAGAGGTCGGCATCAATCGCACCCAGCCGCTGGCTACGCAGTGGGCCGAGGATGAGATCGCCCTATCCAATACCCACCTGGCGGGGTGGGCATGGTGGGAGTGGGATGACTCTGAAGGCTGGGGAGTGAGGCAGAACGGCGGCCCCGTCGATGCCCCATGGTTGCACGTTCTGTCTCAGCCGTTCATTCGCAGCGCCCCGGGCCGATTGACCTCGATGTCCTTCCAGCTCTCAACCGGCGTTCTTCGGGCCACCATTTCCGGGGCGCTGCCCGGGAGCCTGGTCCAAGTCTCCTGGCCCAAGACCGCCGGCTCTCCCGCTCTCAACAGCAGCTGCGTTCGAGAGCTCAAGCCACATGGACCCTCCCCTGGCCTAGTGACCTTGGTGATGGTGCGCTCGAGCTGCCGGATTAGCCTCGGAAGTCAACGACCGGCTCGAGTCGCCCTGTCTTGAGACTCTTGAGACAGGCCTCAAGGACGGCCAGATTCGCCGCTCCATCGTCGGGTCCAGTCGCTGTGGGAGCACCTTCGCGGACCGACACCTCAAAGGCTCGCACCATCGCTTCATAGGGATCGCCAGCAGGGCAGGGGACCTGTTCGAAGCGACTTGACCCGGACTCCCAAAGGATGGGAAGAGCATCGCGATGCCAGGCGGTGAACGGCCGCTCGAGAAGGACGGATCCCACGGTGCCTTCTACCCTGAGCCACTGTGACTCTGCCGTCCCAAATCCACAGCTGAGGGCCGCCATGGTGGGCGCAACTTGGTCCGTCCCCAAGAACTGTAGGACCACGTCGGCCGCCTCATCCACGCCATGTCGAAGCACCCCGAGCGCCGCGACGCGGTCCGGCTCCTGCCCGCTGATCCAGCGCGCGGCGTTGACCAAATAGGAGCCCACGTCCAGTAGCGCCCCGCCCCCCAGGGCGGGGTCCCAGCGAATGTCAGGCGGCGGGCGAAGGGTGAACGCGAAGGTTCCCGAGATCTGTCGAACCTGACCGAGGGCACCACCGCGAACCATCGCGATGAGCCTTGCCCACCTGGGGTGGTACCGATACATCACCGCCTCCGCCAGCACCAGCCTCCGTCCTCGTGCCACCGCTCCCATCTCGGCAGCTTGGCGGGGGGTCAGCGCCAGCGGCTTTTCGCAAAGAACGTGCAGTCCGCGATTGAGGGCCGCCAGCGTCCACTCCCAATGAAGGGAGTTAGGCAGGGCGATGTAAACGCAATCCAGGGCGCTCTCGAGAACCGACTCGTACCCCTCGACCACCGTGGGAATTCCCAATTCTGCGGCCATGGCCAGCCCGCGCGATCGGTCACGACTGCCGAGGACCGCGACCTGGCCACCCGCCGCCCTGATCGCGGGAACCACCGCCTGGCGGGCTATTCTGGCTGCTCCCAGGATGCCCCAGCGCAACGGGGGGTCGCTCAAACCCTGACCTCGACGGGCCTGCCTGACGCTGCCGACTCGGTCGCTGCCTCCATGACCGCAATGTTGCGGCGAGCGGACTCAGGGGCGACAGCCAGTGGCTCGTCGGCGAGGAGGTGGCCCGCGAGATTGCGGTAGAAGGCCTCCGGTGGAGGCGCGGGGAGGACGATCCGCTCGTCATGGCTCTGCCCCCGTCCGGCGGGCCGCAGCAGGTGAAGCTCGCATTGCAGATCAGCGACCGGAAGCTGCTCCTCAAAGACCCCGTTGGGCCGGCGGGTGGAGAAGGAGGCCTCTCTCCAGTTCCCCACCACTGCGCCGCGGGTCCCCAGGATGTACCACTTGGGCTTCCGCGCCGCGGCGATGTCGGAGTGGATGAACTGGGCCTCCGCACCGTCGTCAAAGGTCAATCTCAGATCAAAGTGATCGTCATTGGTGACGTCGTGCCACACCCGGTTCTGGCGACTCGCGGAGACGCGCACGACCGATGACGGAAGCAATTCCAGAATCCAGTCCAGGTAGTGCGATCCCCAGTCGTAGATGACCCCACCGCTGATCGCGGCGTCGGAATGCCAGAAGTGGCATGGGTGATTGAAGCCTCCGACAAACGCCTCAAGATGGAAAATGTCGCCAACAGCGCCCTCGCTGACCAACCGCCGCAGGGCCAGATAGTCCGGGTCCCAGCGCCGATTCTGGTAGACCGTGAGAGTGGCTCCAGCGCGCTCCGCCGCCGCCAACATGCGATCGGCCTCTGCTCCCGACAGGCAGAAGGGCTTCTCTATCACCACGTGCTTTCCTGCCTCGAGCGCTCGCAGTCCCAGCGGGCCATGCGTGTTGGGCGGGGTGGAGATGACGACAACATCCATCGCGGGAAGGGCTAGGAGCTCCTCAAGCTCGGTGACAGTCTTGGTGCCGGGCACTTCCCCCAGCGCAGCCGCCAGCCTCCGCTCACTTCGGTCACAGATCCCGACCAGCTCCAGCCCTGCCACCCTGCGGATGGCTCGAGTGTGCTCGGGGCCGATCGCGCCGAAACCCAACATCCCCACCCCTACTGACCTTCTCTCCTCGCGGCCCGCCGCATGACGCAGTCCGCGGTAGAGGAAGGCCTGTAGATCAGGATGGCTCCAGCCGGACGTTGACTCTCCCAGGCCGCAGTAAAAGACCCGTCCCTTACCAAATGGACGCGCATAGGCGACGGGAATGGGGCGTGACCTCCAGGTCGTGCTCAGCAGGACCGTCGCGTCCGGCGATGTATCAAACTGCCCGTAACAGGAGTCCTCGACGGTGATCGGTCCCGACATCCGGCGGATGGTGTCGTGTTCGGTGTGATGAAGTTCGGCAACCAGTTCACTCCGCGGGAGCCTCTCCTCCGAACTAGCCCCAACCATCGCTCTGTAGCGGGCGCCAGTCCAGCGCGCGCTGGTGCAGTGCAGGCCGACGAAGCCGCCCCCGCCGGCCACAAAATCGCAGAGTCCTGCCTCCTCCTCGGCAGCGAGCCGGGCGTCGGGAGCGTGCGCCACCACCACGTCGAAGCCCTCCAGGCGGCTCAAACAGCGAGTGTCGGTGGCGACCTCGGCCGCGACCGCCCCGGTGCTGGAGAGATACCCCACCCAAGGCTCGAGCGCCGCCGCATTGAGCGCGTCCGCCACGATCAGAGTGCGAATCATCGGCCTACCGCCTCCCAATGCCTCCGGCTACGCGCGCTCCCGCACGCTGCCGGAGTCACTCTAACCGACTCCGGGATACCGGTCTTCCTGTGCTCACCTCGCTCTCTGGCCACCATCTGACGCACCGCCTGCGCCTTCAGCCCTTCGGTTTGGTCGCCACATGAATGGCCACAATTCCAAGGCTCATCCGCTGGTACCTGACCCGCTCGAAGCCGGCGTCGCGGAGCCATCGCGACACCACCAATGGGGGCGGGAACGCAGCGATCGAGTCAGTCAGGTACTGGTAGGCGCCAGCCCTGCCCAGCAGAGCCCGCGCCACGACCGGAATCACCAGTCGGTTGTAGATGCGGTAGAAGGGGCGTAGGGGGCGAGCGACGGTGCTGAACTCGAGAATGACCGCTCGCCCTCCGGGCCGCAGGATGCGCAGCACCTCACCCAGAGCGAGCTGGTGCTGCGCGATGTTACGCAGGCCGAACGCCATCGTCGTACCGTCGAAGGAGCGATCCTCAAAAGAGAGGTCACAGGCGTCCCCCACCTGAAACTGAACTCCCAACACCTTGGCTTTGGCACAGTTGATCATCGCCTCGGTGAGGTCGATTCCAACCACGGTGCCCTGCGGCCCGACGCGGCGACGCAGGAGCGCGGCAATGGCTCCCGTACCGCAGCAGAGGTCAAGGACTCTGTCTCCCGATTGCGCCCTGGTCAGCTGCGCGGCGCGGCGCCGCCAGCGTCTGTCTTGGCCCAAGCTGAGCACGAGATTCAGAAGGTCGTACCGATGGGCAATTCCGGTGAACATCGACCGGATCGCCACGGGCTCTGGGCATCCTGGGGTCGGTAGCTGTTTGCGGGTCGGTGGCGAATCCCCGGTTTTCCCACGAAGCACCGGGTCGGTCACGAAGCGACCGCGGTCGCCACGTCGCCCCGCGCAGCCGGCTCCCGATAGCGGGCGCAGCTGCAGCTGGGCTCAACTGGCAGGGCCAACAAGGCGTCGAGTGCGACACCACCCAACTCCTCGGCCCCCTCGCGAACGATGGCGCGGAGAAGTTCAAAGTCCCATTCCGGTCGGACGCCCTCGGCATAATTCAGGACCATCTGCACCGTCGCGAAACAGGCCCCGATCTCGCGGGCGAGATAGACCTCTGGAGTCACCGCCTGGCTAATGATGTCGCCTCCCAAGCGCGCCAGAGCAGCGACCTCGGCGGCGGTCTCCAGCCGGGGCCCCTCCACAGTCGCGTGAACCGCCCTATTGAAGACCCTGGTCGCCTTGTCGGCGGCAAACTTACGGGATCGCTGCCACAGCGCCTCCCTGATATCCGGACAGAAGGGGTCGCGCATTGACACCATCGCGCCGGGCATGAGCTGGCCGCCGTGCTGCCTGGTGAAGTCGAGAAAGTCGTGAGGGATTATGAGGTCCCTGGGGTGAAAGTGCTGAGTGATGCTGGCTGTGCCCGATTCGGCCACGATCCGTTGGACGCCAGCTTCCCGAAAGAGCCAAAAGAGGGCCAGGCTCTGTGGCCCTCGCCCCCTCGCCGGCGCCGCGTCGTGGGGCCGGACAAACAGCACCGATCGATCCTGGCCGGTGTCGTCATCAATGCGGAAGTGGGTTACGGGCGGGGTGTCTCCAAAGCCAGTGGGGTACACCTGGTCGCGACTCACCAACTCCACCCGAGCGTCGCCCTCAGGGGAACCCTGGGTCCCAGTTCCCGAGCCCCCCAGCAGGGCATACCTCGCCGCTGGCACAGCCACCTGGTTTCCTACCGCTGTCACTCCCTCGAGTATATGGAGATCTCGGAGAGATGCCCCCCAGCAGCTCAGTCCAGGGGCCTGAGCTGCTGCCAGTTAGGAGCCAATTACGCCCCACACCCTCTGGATGCCAAGCTGCGCAGCTGGCGCGCTCACCACCAAGCCCTCCGTGCCCGCCAGTGCCAGCTGGGACATGGGCCTCGCCTGGGCCCGGCCGCGCACTGGGATTTGGATCAGGCGCTCTGCCTGGGGGCTACCGTCATCTATGTCGAAGACCTCGCTGCCCTAGGCCGCGAGCTCAACGGTCGCATCTCAGCAAGTGCGCGCGGCCAGTTCCAACAAGCCCTGCACCACCTCGGCGCCAAAGCAGGCTGCGCGGTGGTCACCATCCCTCCCCCGGGGGACCTCAGCCATCTGCCTGCGGTGCCAGCACCGTCTGCGGCGCTACAGCTCAGCGGAGCGACTGCATGGTGGATACCACTGGGTGCACTGCGCGCATTGCGCACTCTCTGCGGACCGGGACCACGCCGCCCGGCGCCTCTGTGATCGCAGGGCCTCTTCTCCCAGCAAGCAGTTCACCAGCACCGCCGGTCAGGCGAGCTTGCGGTCCGCAGCGCCCAAGCCACTCCGGTCGTGCGCTGCCTGCGCCGCCCAGCCCAGGTTGGGCCCAAGGGCCCAATCACACACCCACCCGGTGCCCTCACGACGCCGGGTCATCTCCCCGACCACGGCTGTCGCGGTCAACGGCCGGTGTCCGAAGGAGGGTGTCCCCCAAGGTCGATGTCACCTCGGCATCCAGCCAGTACACCAATGCGCGACCCCACCCCACCCAGGCACCTTCCCAGGTGGGTGCCCCTCGGCCGCGGCTTCCACTGCAACGTCCGTCCCACGGCGGTCGGCCCTCGGGCGCGGCTTCGGTCCCAGGGCGCTCGGCTACGTCCCGCTTAGAGTTGCTTACACGTTAGCTTGAAGTCGGCCACCACGGGGAAGTGGTCGCTGGCCCTGCGGGCGACCTCTCCGAGGGTCCCTGTACGAGCTGCCACTTCGCAACTGACGAGTTGCGCGGCCAGATCTGGCGTGGCAAAGACGTAGTCGATTCGTACCGCCGGAAGATAGGTTGGACAGGTGAAGCTATCGGCGCGGGGGTGCGTCCGGCGCAGGCAGTCGACGTAGCCAGCGTCCCCCATGCTGCGCACAGCCGCCCTCGGCAGCAGAGCGCCGACGACAGCGTCGGTCGTCTCACCCCTGGGGACCAGCTCGATGAGCGGGTGGACGAGCCACGGAAGTCGGGGGATCCCAGCCCTGGCCACCTCGGAGATCTCGGACACCTCCGCCTGTGGGTCCCGCCACCAGCGCATTGAAGCCAGCCCTGAGGGAACCCGGCCGATCGCCCCCACCTCCTCCAGAACTCCGCTTCTGCGCCACTGGGAGAGCTGCCCCAGGAAGTCAGTGGCTCGGATTCCATCCCCCGGAGCCAGGGAATTGAAGTCCCCCAAGACAAGATGTGGCAACCTCGGCTCGTGGTCGGCCCGGCTCCTGACCGCGACCAGCTCGCGAAGACGATCTGGCTCGCCTCGGCCGCGACGTTGGAAGGCTGCGGTCAGATGCACGGTGTGTACCCGAATCCGCGGAAAGACCGCGCCGCTCGGAAGCTCGAGCTCGACCTCCAGGGAATTCCGCGGCCACGCCGCTGGGTCCTGGTGGTTCTGCCATGCCAGTACAGGCAAGCGCGAGAGCACCGCCTGATGGCGAAATTTCGGCGCCTCACCAAAAAGCAGCTGGTAGCCCAGTTCACTGGCCACCGCGCTCAAGGGGGCTGGGTCCTCAACCTCTTGGACAGCGACGACATCGGCGCCGATGGTGGCCAGAACCTCTGAGATCGCCGACCAGCGCTCGCCGCCACCGGCCAGAATGTTGTAGGTCACGACCCGCAGGGTCGTGCCCGGGCTGCGCTCGCCTTCCGGGGTTGGACCCATTTGTTCGATTCTAAGCACGCCACACAGATGGACTCCCGGATCCCGGTGCCCGCAGGGCCACCATGCCGCGGGTAGTCCACGTCAAGACGATCTACACAGTCCGGCCCATTACCTATTCCGAGCCGCGCCTGAGCCACGGCAAGAGCCAGCGTGAGCCAAACCAAACCGTCATGCTATCCGGCATGAAATTCGGCCTGTTCGTGCCGCCCTTCTACGCCCTGGCCGACCCGGAGCGCCTGGTCAGCATTGGCGTCGACGCCGAGGAGGCTGGGTGGGATGGACTATTCCTTTGGGACCACATGCTCGCCGGCGACGGAACACCAATCGCTGACCCCTGGATCACCATGGCGGGGATTGCCTGCGCCACCACGCGGATCCGCCTGGGAGCGATGGTGACCCCCCTTTCCCGGCGGCGGCCGTGGGTGATGGCACGTCAGATCGCGACTCTTGACCTCCTCTCGCGCGGGCGCTTGGTGGTCGGAGTTGGCCTCGGCGATGACGGGTGGCAAGAGTTCAGCGGCTTCGGAGAGGTAGTTGACGCACGAGCCCGAGGGCGACTGCTCGACCAGTCCCTTGCGCTCCTGCAGCAGCTGCTGACGGGACGGCCCACCGTCCTGGACGAAGGCGACATCCGAGTGAGCACCAGCCCATTTCTCCCGCTGCCCATCCAACAGCCGCTTCCACTCTGGGCAGCCGGTCGATGGCCAAGGCGGCGCCCACTCGAACGCGCCGCCAAAGTCCAGGGCTTCTTCCCGATCTTCCCGCCAGCGACCGCCCGACAACCACCGGAGCAGGCGGAGCTGCTTGAGATCCACCGCGAGCTGGAACAACGTGGAGCCGACGATGGTTTCGACCTGGTCGTCACCTGGCCCTTCAGCACAGGCGTGCAAGCCGGGGTCACGTCGGCGACCGTCGAGCGGATGGATGAGGCGGGAGTCACCTGGATTTTGCAGGGATTCGAGCCCACCCCATCAGCCCTTGAGGGCGTCGCTGCGGCCGTCCGGCGAGGCCCTCCGGGCCGCTGACTTGCCGCACCGCCGGTGCGTCCGACCCGGGCGCCACCTTGGCCCCCGGAGCCGCCCTGCAAACCGGAATACACTCGGTGGCGATGGCCAGCACGCCCGCCCCCAAGGGCAAGTCAACACGATGGGACAGCGCCTGGTTGGCGGTGCTGTATCGCGCTAGCGCGGAGCTCTCTAAACATCGTTGGCGGCTCCTTTTCTGGGGGCTAGTGGCCACCTTGGGATTGGCGCTGGCTGGTGTGTCCTACTGGCTGCAGACTTACTTCACCACCCGTTATGAGGCAGGCGCGGTGCTTGGTGGGTGGGAGAACTTCCTGAGGCAGGGTGCGCCATGGCCCGCCTTGGCGCCGGCCGTGCTGGCAGGTGGCCTGGCCCTGATGGGCTGGCGTCGGCTGCTGAACGTCAGCCCCGAGCCCACGATCGGTCTGCCCAGCTTGGAGCGGGTCTCCACGTCACGGCTTCGCAGCACCTTGAGGCGCGAGCGCCGGGTGGTATTGATGGCGATGGATCTCGTGGTAGCCGTCGTGCTCCTGGCCGTAGCCCGGGTCCCGGTCTACACCGTGGCGGCCGTGTCGGGAAGCCAGGTCGCCAGGGCCACGCTGCCTGGCGTCCTGCTCGAAGGAGCGGGGTGGCTCCTATGCGGGGGCTGCTTTCTGCTGTGGAAGCGGCGGTACCTCTTCACTCTGGAGAGTTGGGGTGTCAAAGGTGACGGCTGAGCGTTTGGTGCTGCTGAGCCGACGCCACTGCCACCTTTGCGAGGCCGTCAGAGGTCCGCTGGCCCAGCTGGTGGCGGAGCGAGAGCTCACGCTCCAGGAGTTCGATATCGACCAAGACCCTGAGCTAAGGCGGACGTACGGTGACCGTGTACCGGTGCTGCTTGCAGGCAGTGAAATCCTCGGAGAGGGGCGCTTCGATCCACGCCTGGCACTGGCCCGATGGCCGGGGCGACGGTCGGCATGAACGATCCGGTTACGGCTCGGAGTCTGGGGACAGTCGAGGTCTAGACTGCACCAGCTGCCGCGTCGACGGTCCCGCCCGCAGCCCCCCTCCATCGAGCTGTAGGTAATTGTCCCGACTCGGAACGAGGCTGGCAACGTACCGCTGCTCCTACAGCGGCTTCGTGCCTCGCTGGCCGAGGTCTCCTTCGAGGTAGTTTTCGTCGATGACAGCGACGATGACACCCCCGCCTTCCGCGGGGGACCGCGGCGAAGGACGGTCGGGTCCGCTTCGTGCACCGCCCGGCGGCTCATCGCGCCGGCGGTCTGAGCACTTCGGTTGTGCTCGGCATTTCGCTTGCTCATGGGCGACTGGTCTGCGTCATGGACGGAGATCTGCAACGTCCACCCGAGCCCATCCACGCCCTGCTCAAGGCAGAGCGACAGTGGGCGGATGTGTTGTGGCCAGCCGCTACGTCAAGGGCGGCAGCCGGCACGGGCTGAGCGGAAGACGTGCGTAGGATCGTCTCCCGGAGGGCGACGATCGCCCCTCGCGCCCTCTTCGCTGAAGCTCGCAACAGCACCGATCCGCTCGCTGGTTTCTTCCCGTGCCAAACTGAACTGCTCACCGGAGATGAAAGCAGCGGCGCACCTACACGCCACTGCTCGGCAGCCAGCGCTACGGCAGGGGAGAGAGGCGGGTCCGGAGCAGGCCACTCCGCTAACTTGAGAGAGTGCCAAATCTGAGCCGCGGCTCCCACCACCCAGCCCGACTGCTTCTGCCCATTCGGCACTCCCTCCTGGCCTGGGTGCTGCTCGCAGCGCTGGTTGGGGTTCTCTTGCCAGAGAGCACCGCCGTACTCAACCCTTTGGTCCCTGTCTTCCTTGGCGGCCAAGTCTTGGGAGTGGCACTAAACCTCACCCCAGGGGAGCTTAGGGCGGCGGCGCGCAAGGTAAATCTGGTGGCCCTGACGTTGGCAGTTCAGTGGACGGTTCTGCCTGCGCTTGGTCTGTTGCTCCACCTCATGGCTCCGAATTCCACGGTCGCGACGGGAATCCTGATCTGCGCGGTCGCACCGGCGGAGATCACCAGCGGGCTCATGGCCACGATCGCAGGCGGAGATACCGCCATCGCCACCGCCTGCATGGGTGGGTCCCTGGCGCTCTCGATCGTTCTGACTCCCTTTTGGCTTTCCGTCGGCCTGGGCTCGACAGTGCGGGTCAACCCCTCGTCGCTCGCTATCGAGCTCGCCCTCTCCGTCCTGCTGCCCCTCATAGTTGGGGTGGCGCTCAGGGCCCGAGTCCCCCATCTGGCGCGGTGGCGCCATCACTTCCTCGACTTCAGCGCATTCTGCTTGGTGCTGGTCGTTCTGGCCGGTACTGCCAGCGCCCGCGGGGTCCTCCTGTCGACCTCGATCTTTACTGTCCTGCCCCTGGTCCTGGCCCTCCTCGCCGGCGGAGGGGCGGCTGGTTTCGGGCTGGGGCGGGTTTTGCGGCTGCACCACCGCCAGGCCACCGCCGTTGGCTTCCCGATCGGGATCCGGGAGTTCGGGGTGGCGATCGCAGTCTCCGTCGCGGTAGATCCCCGTTCCAGCGCCGTCGGAGGCGTGTACGGGATCGTCATGGTGGCGGCTGCGGGGACTTTGGCGTCCAGGATGGGCAGGCGGCCGGAGCGACCGGAGCGACCGGGAGCTGTCGTATAGCTCCCGCTCCCCTGGAGTCAGTGGTAGTCGTGAGATGTGGCAGATGGCACGAGCTCCCCCCCGTCGGCTCCCTCCGTGGATCCGGGGAGGGGAAGGAGCCTCTCCACCATCAAGCTGGCAACCCCGTCCGCTGACCTGAGCCTTCCCAGCGCCAACAGCAATGACTCATGACTGGCCAGCGAACGGTTTTCGCGATAGACCTGCGGAGAGAAAACCAGGTCCAGATGACCACTTTCGTCAGCCAGGGTGAAAAAGCGCATCCCCTGCGCTGACGGGGGTGCCTGCCTGGTGATCACCAAACCGGCCACCAGCAGCCTACTGCCCGCTGATGCAGACCGCGCGTGGGCCAACCTCACCACCCCCAAGCGGTTCAGTCCAAGACGTAACAGCTCAACCGGATGGGGGCCGGTCGTCAATTCCATCACTCGATAGTCAGCCTGAACCCGCTCTCGCTGGGACAGCTCGGGAAGCGCCGGCGGCAGAGCTGGCAGGGGCAGCAGCTCGCCCTGGACTGGCACATCTTGCTCCATGCGCATGGTGGCAAGCGCCTCCTCCACCGGCTTGAGTCGCCACAGCAGCTTCCTTCTGGGCTCTCCGAAGCTGTCGAACGCACCGACTATGACCAGCGAGTCGAGGACTTTTGGGGATACCCCGGTGCGCCGCCAGAAGTCCTCCGGCGATGAGTACGCACCACTCTCTCGCTCCTGATCCAGCTTCGTCCTCAGCTCCTCCCCAACCCCCTTCACGTAATTGAATCCGAGCCGCACCGCATCGGTCTCCAGACGACATCGGCCCCGGCTCTGGTTGACGTCCACCGGCAGCACCACAACTCCGTTCCGGCGAGCCTCCTCGACCAGCACCGACGGGTGATAGAAACCCATCGGCTGATGATTCAACAACCCCACCAGATAGGCGGCTGGGTGGTGGAGCTTGAGCCAGGCGGTTTCATAGACGGTGCGCGCAAAGGCGGCTGCGTGGCTACGACAGAACCCGAACTCAGCAAATCCCCGCACCGCCTCGAACAACCTGGCGGCCACCGCACCCGAAACCCCTTTTAGAGTGCAGCCAAGGAGGAAATCATGCTCCAGCGAAGCCATCTCCACCCGCGAGCGGTGACGGTTCATGGCGCGCCGGAAACGATCCGACTGGCCGGCGGTGAAGCCCGCCACCTGCATCGCTATCTCCATGATCTGCTCCTGGTAGAGGATGACCCCCAGGGTGTCGCGCAGGATGGGCTCCAGCAGCGGATGGAGGTAGCTGACCGGCTCCTTACCCTGGCGACGGCGCAGGTAGGGGTGAACCGCGTGCCCCTGAATCGGGCCGGGTCGGATGATCGCCACCGCCACGACCAAGTCGTTGAACTCCCGTGGGTTGGCACGCGGCAGGGTCTGCTGCTGGGCCCGGGACTCGACCTGAAAGACCCCGATGGTGTCGGCCCTCGCACACATCGCGTAGACCTCTGGATCCGCCAAGTCGAGACCCTCCAGATCCGGCCTCACCCCGCTCACCCGCTCCAATTCGGAGAGGGTTTCCTCCACCACTGAAAGGGTCCGCAGCCCGAGCAGGTCGATCTTGATGAGGCCGAGTTCTTCGATGTCGTCCTTGTCGAACTGCACCACGACCCGGCCATCCATCGAGGCTCTCTCGAGCGGGGCCATGTCCCATAGCGGCTCTCCCGTCACCAGCATTCCCCCAACGTGAATGGAGAGGTGGCGCGGGACCCCGACCACCTGCTCCACCATCTCGGCGAACTGCCGCCAGGGCACAGAGCGCATCATCTGGTCGGGATCCTCGCCAGCCACCCCGAGCACCCGCTCCAGCAGGGTTCGCCGGTCGTCGGGGTCGCCTCGCTCAATCGCCCGCCCAAGTCGTTCCACCCACGCCAGCGGTATCCCAAATGCCGCTCCTACCTGCCGAATTGCCATTCGCAGCCGGAACGTGATCACGGTGCAGACCATCCCCGTACAGGACTCCCCATAGGTGTCGTAGACATGCTGAATCAGCCGCTCCCTGTGGGCCGAGGAGATGTCGATATCGATATCTGGAGTTCCCTCCATCTCCTCATGCAGAAATCGCTCGAAGAGCAGATGGTGGGCGATGGGATCGACCCTGGTGATCCTCAGCAGATAGGCGACCAGGCTGTCGGCCGCAGATCCTCTGCCCTGGGCTGGGATTCCCTCAGAGCGGGCGAAGTCCATCAGCTCAAACACGATCAGGAAGAACTCCGCGAGTCGGCAACGGGAGATGACCTGAAGCTCATGCCGCAGCCGTTCCTCGACCTCGACGGACGCTACTGGATACTTACCGGGAAGCGCCCTCCGGCACAGCTGCTCCAGATAGATGTCGGGGCTCTCCCCGCCGGGCACCCGAAAGCCTGGAAAACGACTGTGCCGGAAGTCCAGCCTCAGCTCAGCCCGGCTCGCCAGCTCCTGCGCTCCCGCAAAGGCCTTGGGATACGGCAGCAGCTCGCTCAGCTCCGCCTCCCCTCGCATCCAGCGCTCGTGGTTTGATGCCAGCAGACCTCGGGCCGCCGTCTCCTCCAGCGTGCAGCCGTGCCGGATGGCGGACAGCACATCCAGCAGACGTCCATCCTGAGGTCGAGCGTAGCGTGGGGAGCCAGACGCCACCAGGCCAACCCCTGTGCGCTCCGCACAGGCGACGGTTTCAGCCGCCAGCCAGCTGTCGCCAGGCTCAAGATGGTGCTGCAGGCAAAGGCGGAACTGGTCGCCAGGAAAGGCCGCGGACAGGCTCAGTGCTGCCTGGTCTGCTGCCTGCCGATCTCCGCGCCGCAGGGCCAGGCTGATGGGACTATGGGGTCCCCCTGCCAGAACCGTGCAGCGATCCAGCTCCCCCGGCTCGACAGCGTGAAGAACACCTGGCTCCCTGTCGAGCCCATGACGAAGGCGCTCTCTCAATCTGTCCGGAATGGCCGCGTCTCGCACCTCAAATGCTGCGGTCCCGCCCGCGGCCTCAGTCAAGACCCGCTCCAACCCTGATAGCGTCAGCCGTGAGGCTCCCTTCACCCCAGCTAGCTGCGCGCAGCTGACCGCGCGGCAGAGCTGTTGGTAAGAGGATCGGTCCAGTGCCATGACCGCCAACCGACCGCCGGCTGTCAGATCCAGCTCCGCTCCCACCATCGCGCCTATTCCAGCCCGTTCAGTCGCTCTCACCAGCCTCACCGCGCCATATAGACCGCCCCGGTCTACCAGCCCTATGGCGGTCATTCCAAGCTCGGAGGCGCGTACCACCATCGCTTCTGGGGAGCGGGAGCCCTCAAGGAACGAGAAGTAGGATCGCGCCCAACACTCACCGAATCCTGGCTCTGCCACCGGACCATGATACAAACAGGTGTACGCTTACGATGAGGAACGACAGCTCAGAATCGCGGCACGCAAGGCTCGCCACATGCCCTCGGAGTTGAGGAGGTGGACTCGAGGGGCATCCGCATGGCTAGCTGGTATTGGTCTGTATAGCAAGTCCGAGCGACGAGACGGCCCAAGGTGCCTCAACCTCGCTGGGTGAGCGCTCGGCGGGCTCAGGATCCTAGTCCCCCGAACACAGCGTTCACCTGCGCCGTCCGGACCGGAAGGAGGCATCACTGGCCGCCGGGATGATCCAGCTCCACGCCCTGCGTGCCCATGATGTCCGAGGTCTGGAGTCCTCTCAGCCTAGTAACACCCTCCAGTGGTCCTGCGACCCACTTGCCGGCCCCTTAAGGCACCGCCGAGTGAACCCTGGTTGGAACTCTCAGATGCGGCTGCCGGCTGCCGGGGACCGAGCTAGCTCACCTCAGCCGCTCGCTGGAGCTTGGTGCGCTGTCTTGCTCAGGCCCACCGTCCGAGCACCCCCAATCTGCTGGTAACGCCGGGGCATGCAGGTCAGCACGATCACCTGGACATCCGGTCCGGCCCGCCCTAGGACCACGCACATTCGCTCCAAGCGCTCCTCGTCGGCATACCCGAGGGCGTCGTCGATGATGAGGGGCACACCACCCCCTGGGGCAGCGAGGAAAGCCGCCGAGAGTCTGACGATGATCGCCAACTGCTCCTGGGTGCCGGTTGACAGCTTGTCCCATTCCAGCCAGCTGTTGTCGATACGACAGGTGGCCACCTGCAGGCTTTCCGCATCCAGCCGAACTTCAAACTCGGACCCGAACACGACCATGCCCCGCGCCTCAATCTGCTGTCGCAGTGGCTCAAGGTAGCTCCGCTGTGCCTCCGAGCGGGCCCGCTCCAAGCTCTCCAGAAGTGTGCGCGCCGCCACCGCGAGCCGCTCCTCACGCTCAAAGTCCGAAGCTTTGCGCTCCAGCTCTCTGGTCCGTGACTCCCTCATGTCGAAGAGGCCGACCGGGGCCAACGCCTCGACCTGGGCGTCTGCCCGCATCCCCGCGCCCTCCTCGGTGTGGATGTCCTCCTGGAGGCGTCGCATCGCTTTGGCGGAGTTCTCGGCGAGGTCGCGCACGACTCGCGGTTCCAGCGCCTCCAATCGGTGCGCGAGATTGGAACACTGGACCTCCGCGGACTTCGCCGCCTCGCTCGATTCCGCGGCGCGGGCAGCGAGGGAGTCGTCTGTCTCCAAGAAACGGGCTTGTTCCAGCGCCACCCCAGACCGCTCGCTCTCCTCCCGGTCGTGGTTTACCGCGGCCCTGGCGGCCTGAACACTCAGCCGCGCCTGCTGGTGAGGATCGCGGAGGGCATCCCGCCGCCGCTCAGTTCGGTCCCTCTCTTCGCGGGCTCGCTCGTCTTCTAGCTCCGCATTCAGAACGAGCTCGCGGGCGCTCTCGGCTGTCACCGGAGCCGCCTCTCGCCAACTTCGGGAGCTCGTCTGCAGCTGAATCTCGGCTTCCTTGGCCGCTGTCAGATCCTGCAGTTCATCCATGCTCAACCCGGCCAGATTGGACCCCAACTCCAAGCCGGCCTCCTCCAGATGCCGTTCGGCCCGTTGCCGTTCCCCGAGCTTGAGCGCCGCCTCCTGCAGGCTCTTGACCCCAAGGTCGCGGAGCATTTGGTCGCGTTCGGCAACAAGATCTCTCTGCCGCTCCCGTTCCCCCGCAGCCCCGGTCCCCGGCTCAACTTCAAGCTCCACCAAGTCACCGACCTTGAAGCGCCCGACGGAGTCGGCAATAGTAAAGCTCCGGGTCTGTCCTGCGAAGAGCTCGCTCACCTCCTCGCCCCGGCCAATGGCCACAGTTTGGGTGGCGGTGAACCGAACGGAAGCCCCGGCTGCGGCCAGTCGAGCGGCCCCCTCTCGAACCTTGCCCTCCTGCTCCCGCAGTAGCTCAAGGCTGCCTTCCGAGACCTTGGATGCGCCGACGACTGCCTGAGCCGCTGCCCGCCTTCGGACCGCTGCGCTCACTGCCTGCATGCGTTGCCGCAACCTAGCCAGCTCTTGCTGTTGGTGGAGAACCGCCTCGTCGCCGGCTCGGACGCGAAGCCGGGTCGCCGCCTCATCGGAGGCGACACCCGCCAACCGCAGCGCCTCCTCAGCCTCCAGGTACCGCTGCCGTTGCGGTACCTCTTGCTCCTCCATCAGGACCAGGGTGCTGAGTGATGCCTGCAGCCTGGTCTCGGCCTCAACCACGGCCCTGACAAGCGCCTCCCTTGCCTGTTGGCGGGCATGGGCTAGGCCGGCCTCGGCGGCCGCGGTGGCAAAGTGCTGACGCCTCAGCTCCACCTCAGCGGCGAGCCCCTCGACCTCCTGCAGACTCTGCGCGTGCAAGGTCGCGGCGACCTGGAGCTCTCCGGTCTGCTCCCGCAGCAAAGTCAAGGCGCGCAATGACCGCTCGCTGCGCGAGATCTGCTCCTCCAATTCGACTTCCTTCAGTCGAGCTGCCTCGACATCGGACCTGGCGCTCTCCACGCCCCTTCGCAAGTCCCCCATCCGTTTAGCCTCGGCGCCACCCGGAGTCCAGTACCGCAGGTACTCCTGGCGCGCACTTTCCAGCACCGTCTGCTCAGCCTCTCCGGCCGGGACGGAGCCGGCCGCCATATCCAATGCTCGACCGAGGGAGGGACACTCGCGCAGCGCCACCTGCGCCATCTCCATTCCCTGGCGCACCCAAAGCGCCCGCATCAGTTGGCGGTCAACGCCGGTCTGGTCCAGAATCTCGATGGCCCGGTCATGAGCCTCGCCGCCCACGCGGCTCTCCGGATGGGGCGCCAACACAGTCAGGTTCGCCGTCGCCCGCCGGTTGTACGACTTGGCGAGGATGAAGCGGTACTCACCGGTCTCGACCTCGACCTCAATGTCAGACGCCACGTCCTGCCCGACCGGCTGAATGGCGCGAATGGATTGGCTTTTGGAGGTCTCCGGGGTGGTCAGCACCGTGGCCAGAGCCTCCGCCAAAGAGCTCTTCCCGGAGCCATTGGGACCCTCGATCACGGTGACCCCGACAGGTTCGAGGTCGACTGCGGCTCGGACAACTCCCCGGTAATTCGCTATCGCGATCCGCAGCACTCTCAAGATGCGGACCTAGCCAGACGGAACAACAGCGCGAGGGCATCGGCCGCCGCCTGATCACCAGTCTCGGCCCGCGCTCTCAACTTGTCCGCAGCCGTCGCCGCGAAGCCAGAGAGGTTCAGCCCGGAGAAGTCGGACTCGTCCGGAGCCAGCGCAAGATCACTGAGCGAGGAGAGACGTACGGCGGCAAAGAGCTCGCGGGCCTCCTCGAGGCGAGCTTCCATCTCCGCCATCGCCTGAATCGAGAGGGTCCCCACCAGGGTCAAACGGACCAGGGTCCTATCCTTCGCTGGTTGGTCCTCCAGCCAGCCAAACACCGCCGCCAGGTCCTGCGGGCCCGCGAGCGTGAACTGGGCGTTCGTAAACGCCCAGGTGCCAACCCGCCGAGCAGCCACCACGGGGCTCCCCTCCCCCAGCTCCACCACCAGGATGTTGCCGGGATCGACCTCGCTGAACCGGGTCGGCTCGTGGGCCCCCGAGTACCAGATAGCCCCGCTGCTGCCGACAGAAGTGGTTGAGTGCCGATCGCCCAGCGCCAGGTAATGCAGACGCCCCTGGCGTATCGCCTGCTCTGCGATTCCGACCCTAATCAACTCTGGGTTATCCGGCGCCGGGCTCGCCACGTCCACCGCGCCGTGGGCGACCACGATTCGCCATCCTCCAACCGGCTGCAATGCAGCGCACAGATCGCCGACAGGATCGTGGGCGGGCCGCTTTGACAACCACGGGACACCAACCAACTCCACCCCCGGAAGTGGGTGGACCGGACCGGTGTCGCGGAGAACATGCACGTTCTCCGGACTCTCCTCTCGGAACAGTTTGGAGTTGAAGACTCCACCTGGCTGCAGCGGATCGTGGTTCCCCGGCAGGAGGTAGATTGGTACCTGGGCCTCGCCCATCGCGTCCAAGGATCGTCTGATCACGCTGCGATCGAGGTGATTGGACTCGAAGACATCGCCCGCGACCACCACGAATTGAGCCCCCACCTCGAGTGCGAGCTGCCCGATGCGGCGGATCCCATCGATGCGTGCAGACCCGAAGCGAGCCTGAGCCTCCTCGCTCAGCTGCTCGCGCCACATGCCGAGCTGCCAGTCAGCGGAGTGGATGAAGCGAACGGGAGCCAGGGCTACAGCACCTCAGATTGACATTGCCGGGAGCACCGATCCTACCTGGCTCGGCTCGTGAATCAGCCAGCCGACACCACTGCGGGGCTGGGCTCAGGTTCCGCCAACCGCCCATTGAGGTCACGCGGAGCGGGCCCCAGAGAGACCGGCTTGGGCGGCAGTCCCGTCACCTGGAGGATCTCCTCCTCGTTTAGCGACTCCTCCCGGAGCAAGGCAGTGGTTAGCGCCACCAGCTTGTCGCGGTTCGCGTCAATCAGCCTCAGCGCCTCCGCGAAGCACTCCTCCACTATCCGGCGAACCTCGGAGTCAATCACCTCGGCGGTGGTCTCGCTGTAGGGACGCTGGGAGATCATCATGACCCCCTGATCGCCTTCGTCAACAAGGTTGAGCGGTCCCACCTTGGGACTCATACCCCACCGCACGACCATCTGCCGCGCGATCTGAGTCACCTGCTGCAGATCGCTCTCCGCCCCGGTCGTGACCACATCGTAAATGAGCTTTTCGGCAGCCCGGCCCCCGAGCGCCCCCACGATCCTGGCCCTGAGGTATGTCTCCGGGTAGTTCTGGCGGTCGTCCACCGGCGACTGGACGGTCACCCCCAGCGCCCGGCCGCGAGGAACTATCGAAACCCTGCGGACCGGATCAGCGGCGGGGATGAGCAGACCCAGCAGAGCATGCCCGCTCTCGTGGTAGGCCGTCCGCTGCCGATCCTCCTCGGACAGCACGATGCGCCGGGCGGCCCCGAGCAGGACCTTTTCCAGCGCCTCTGTGAAGTCGCTCATGGTGACTGCCGCCCGTTCCTTGCGGGCTGCGAGCAGGGCCGCCTCATTGACCAGGTTGCGCAGCTCCGCGCCCACCAGCCCTGGGGTTTGCGAGGCGAGGTTGTCCAGATTGATGTCGTCCCCCAGAGGCACCCCCCTGGTGTGAATCTTCAGGATGGCCGCCCGCCCCACCCGATCCGGGGGCAGCACAGAGACCCGACGGTCAAAGCGACCGGGCCGGAGCAGCGCGGCGTCGAGAACATCCGCCCGGTTGGTTGCCGCGAGCACGATGACCCCCTCTCGCGAGTCGAAGCCGTCCATCTCGGTCAGGATCTGGTTGAGAGTTTGCTCTCGCTCGTCGTGGCCCCCGAAGCTGGGGCCGGCGCTGCGGCTGCGGCCGATGGCGTCGAGCTCGTCGACGAAAATGATCGCCGGGGCCGCCTCCCGGGCCTTGGAGAAGAGGTCACGGACCCGGGAGGCGCCCACCCCTACCACCATCTCGATGAATTCGGACGCCGAGATACTGAAGAAGGGAACTCCCGCCTCGCCGGCTACCGCGCGGGCCAGTAGCGTCTTTCCGGTGCCAGGAAGCCCGACCAGCAGGACGCCCTTGGGGACGGTCCCGCCCAGCCGCTGATACTTGGCCGGTTGGCGCAGGAAGTCGACTATCTCCTCTAGTTCCTCCTTCGCCTCCTCGATCCCCGCTACGTCCTGGAAGGTGGTGGCCGGTCGCTCCGGGTCGTAGAGCCGGGCCTGGGAGCGGCCCAGACTGAACAGGCCGCCGCCGGCTGCCGCCGCGGTCCGCCGCATGAACCACAGAAAGATCAGAAGGAAAAGGAGGGTAGGCCCGAAGCTCTCCAGGATCACCACCAACACGTTGGCTGGAGGATTGGGGTTGTTGGCGTTTATGGTGACGTTGTGCTGCTGCAGCAGCGTCTCGAGCTGGCCCCCGGCGAAGCTGGGCAGCTGAGTGCTGAAATCCTTCGCCTTGTTCTTGCTGGTGGCGGTGACCCCGGTCGCCTGGCGGAAGGTCCCCTGGATGGTGTCACCGGTGCTGGTGATGCTGGTCACATCGCCGCTCTTCACCTGGGAGATGAAGACGTTGTACGGAATGGTGATGCTCTTGGTCTGGGAGGGGGGAAAGAAGACGTTCGCAAAGAGCACATTCAGCGCCAGAAAGACCCCCAAGGGCAGGAGAAACTGGACAGAGCGCCACTGGGCGGGCTTGCGGGGTTGGTTGCCGCCTCTGCCAGCTCCACCCCTGGGGCTGGCAGACGGCTTATTCTGAGCCATGAACTCAAGCTAGCAGATGTTGCTTAAGGAATCCCTGGAGCGAGAGTGAGGATGGTTCTCGCCAGTCGCGTCGCGCAGCCGTCACCCCCAAAGCCGAGCCAGCCGCCAGCGGCGCCGCCCCCCATCCCAATAGACATCCACGCACCTCCCATCCTCGAGCAGGACCCGCCAGTAGATGCGTCGCTCCCAGCGCGCCGGTGGCGTGCGCCACCAGCCAACCTCAACAACCCAATGCTCGGTCAGCGACACCACCAGCAGGGGTCCGTCACCGAGGTCGACCACCGCAGGCAGCGAGCTCTCTGTCTTGACCATCAAGCGCCTCATCCAGGGCTCCAGACCAACCGCTCCTCAGGAATATCCCCTGGGTGTCCGGCGCGAACCTCAACCCGCCAGACCAGCTCTGGCCCAAACCGCTGGGCTAGCCTGGCCGCTGCTCGCCCTATGTCAGCGCTCCGGGCTCCCCCAACTGCCCATAGCAGCGACTGTGCGGCTGGGGGCTGGGTCAGGTCCAGGGCGTGGATCTCGATCACCAAGGCCCGGCAGCGCGCCCGGGCAAACAGGCTGAGAATGGGTGGCAACAACTCCTCTGCGGTGGCCACCGGAGCTGGGGGCGTTATCTCATCCCAGAAGACGCCTGGCTGAGCGGCTGTCACAACGCCCTCGGTCGCATCCTCGTCCATGAGCAGCAGTCGCAAACGCCCGCTGGCTCTACCCAGGGAGGAGAGTTCGGCAGCGAGCCGCTCCGCCAGCTCAGCGGCTCCGAAACGCAGCGACTCTGAGTCCTCGACCACTCCTGCCAGAACTCTTCGCACCCCACAGGGCGGGATTTCCCGCCAAGGGCTGATCAAAGCAGTGTCCTGCCCCAGGCAGAGTCGATGCAGGGTGAGCCCGTCAGCCCCAAGCTGCCGCTGCAGGTCGGGAAGAGGGATCGAGAGGCAGTCACCACAGCTTTGCAACCCGAATCCTTGCAGTCTCTCCACTGTCCTGGGTGGGAGCGGAAGCATGCTCACCGGCCAGTCGGCCAGGAATTCGGCAACGGCACCGTAGGGCACCATCCGAACCCGACCAGGACCGGCCTTAGAGGAGGCAACGAGGGCTACAAAGCGGGACTGCCCGATGCCCACCGCAGGTGGGTATCCCAGCACCTGCTGCACCGAACGGCCGAGGTGAGAGGCACGAGCCGCCTCGGTCGCCCAGCGGGCGTCGCGCCCTCCAAGATCCAGGTAGACCTGACTATCCGTGGTCAGCTCCACCAAGGGGCTGCATTCGTACAACGCCATGCGCAGCTGCTCTCGCAACTGATCTATCCGGATGGGATCGGCGCTCAGCCGCACTGCCTCAGGGCAGGCAAGCTCCGCCTGCCGCAGGTCCTGGCCGATGTGGGCACCCATCGCCTGAGCCGCCGCAGAGGCGGCCAGCACCACCCCCCGCCCACCACGGTCTAAGGAACCCACCAGCACGGCCTCTGCAGCGAGCTCAGGGTGAGTCCGCCAGGCAAGAATGAGAGCGAGATGGGGGAAGCTGACACAGGCCAGCCGCACCTGCTGGTTCATCTCTCCGCCACTGCAAGAGGAGTCGTCCAGGGATTGGAGTCGCTCAGTCCAGAGGAGCTGAGCATCCCCAGATCCACAATCCCAGCTGTCCTTGGGTACGGCCTGGGGAAGTCGATCCGAAGCTCACAGCCCCTCCCCGAAGGAGACATTCGGCTGCGCGCAACCAGAAGATGTATCAGGACTCCGGCCACATCCCCGTGCGCCATCGACCACCCCACACGCCGGCATGAGAGCTCGACACTCAGCCTCCCCCCCACCTCCAGAGGCACCGTCAGCCCTCCTCCCATCACCGCAACCCCGCTGCCCTCCTCCAGCGCTGCCAACAACAAGGCAGGAATGGCCCGGCCCACAGGGGGCCACTTGGCCGCCTGCAGCAGGCAGAACTCAACTCCCGCTTTGAGCAGCGAGCGCGCGGCGGCCCAGCCCTGTTCCAGGGTCCTGGGCCGCACCACCCAGCAGTGCCCCAATTCCCCGCCATAGTCCGCCACATCACCGGGGTCCACCCTATGGTCGAAGTCGACTACAGCCACAGGCAGGGCAAGTGACAGCCGAGCCAACAGCGCCAGGCCGAGATCAAAGTTCCCTGCCCCAGACTCCCCTCTGATCCAGCTCAGTCGACCCCGAGGCAGGCCCGCCTCTGGAAAGAGCGCATCCAGAGATCCGATCCCCGTCTGCAGCCCTCCCCGGCTCGGATTCCCACCGGCACGCACCACCACCCGACCGTAGCGACGACCCAGCGCCGCCATGGCAAGCTCCAAAGAGGCGGTGCCAGCGCTGCCGCCACCGTGACCGGGAACGTCCAAAGGCAAATCAAGTCCCACCAGAAGGCCATCAGAGCACCCCGAAGCAGATCGCCAGAGCAGGGAGTGAGGCTCGGCTCGATTATACGAACTTCTGTTCGCTAACGCAAATCGCATCCGCGGTCTCGGCAGCGAGCAAGCCCACCCCACAAACGAGATCAAAACCCTGCAAGTCACCCCCTCATCTGTCTAAAATCCCTTACATAAAGCGGATAACGTTCAACTCCGCAGTAGCAGGGAGGCTTGTCTATGAACCGTCGCGAGTTGGCCAAAACCCTACAAAGCAAGGTCGTCGTTCAATACGAGGACGGAACCAGTGAGTCCATCTTTCAGAACTTCGCCATGGCTGACGACACTCTGAAGCTCATCTTCGACCTGATCGGCCAAAGGCTGGAGGCAGGAGAGGAGGTCGCCATTGCCGGATTCGGCAGGTGGAAGCTCCGCGAGACTGCGGCGGGCATGCGCCGCAACCCTCAGACCCAGGAGATGGTCCGGGTGCCCGCGACCCAGAAGGTTCGCTTCTACCCGGCGACAGCTCTCAAAAGCTCCGTAGCCGGCAAGACCGCCCCCCGCCGTCGCCCCGCCAAGCGCTAAGCCGACTCTTGTCAGAGGGAGGCGTCCGATGCGAGTAGCGGTGACCGGCGGGACCGGTTTCGTCGGTTCTCATCTGGTTCCCCTGCTGCTGGAGTCGGGGCACGAGATTCGGGTACTCGGGCGCGGGACGCGCCCGAGCACCCTTCCCTCTGGACTGGCTCCCACCTTCGGCGATGTCCTTACCGGGGCTGGCCTGGAGGAGGCGTTCCAAGACGCCGACGTGGTGGTCAACCTGGTCGCGGTGATCCGCAACCAGGGGGTCCAGACCTTCGACTCGGTCAACTCCCGAGGCACTGCCCATGTGGTGGAGGCCGCTCAACGTGCGGGAGTTCGCCGCTTGGTCCAACTGTCAGCCATCGGCGCGGACCCCGATCCCAACTTTCCCTACCTGTTCAGCAAGTGGCAGGGCGAGCAGTGGATCAGGGGTAGCGGACTGGAGTGGGTCGTCCTGCGTTCCTCGGTTATCTTCGGGGAACGCGATGGCTTCTTCAGCCTCCTCGCCAAGGCGATCAGCCTGCCCGCACCATTCCTGGTCGTGCCCGGCGACGGCACCGCCATCTTCCAACCCATCGCGGCCGACGATGTGGCGCGGTGCCTCCGAGCAGCCGTCGAGGATGAGGACCGAAACGGGCACATCTACGAGATCGGGGGACCGGAACATCTCACGCTGGAGCAGATCACGATTGACGTGGCTGCGGCCACTGGGAAGGAGTGGTTCGGGATAACCAAGCGCCGCCCCCTGCATCTGGACCCACGCCTCATCCGGCCAGGGGCAATCCTGATGGATAAGATCATGCCCCATCCGCTGGTGACACCACAGCAACTTGACATGCTGGTCAAGCCCAACATCACTGCGCGCGACTCGGTCGCGACTGGGTTCGGCTTCGAGCCGTCCCGGCTGGCTCCCAACCTGGGCTACCTCCGCAAGCCCAAGCGCTGGCCCTTCACCCTGCTTGAGCAGGGCAACGCGCGGATGCGGCCGCCGACTAAGAGTTGAGCCCTGGCTGCCACCGGATGCCGTGAAAAGAGGAGCAGCAGCCGCGAGCGACAGTGGCAAAGGGCCTCGGCGAACCCGCTGTCACCCGGCGTTGTCGTTACGGATCAGCGACCCTTCGTCCCGCCGCACGGGGACCTTCGGGGATGATTGAGTCCGATCCTCCCTCTCACCCAAGCCGGTGCGGAGCCGGCATTCATCGACCGACACCACCTCAGGCAAGCAGTATTCGTTCGACCACCCCACCTTCGGTGAGGGTTGAGGAGACCTCAAGATGGCTGAGACAGAGTTGACTCCGCAAGAGATCATGGACCGGATCCCGTCTGCCTTCCAGGCGGAGAAGGCACAGGGAGTGACTGCAACCTTCCAGTGGGATATCTCTGGCGAGCAGGGCGGTCGCTGGTTCGTTGAGATAAAGGACGGAGCCTGCGTGGTTCAGAAGGGCGACTCCCAAAGCCCGAACATCACCATCACGATCGGAGACGAGAACTTCGTCAAGTTGATCTCCGGCCGGCTGGACGGGACCATGGCTTTCATGACCGGCAAACTCAAGGTCAAAGGGGATATGGGGCTCGCGATGAAACTACCCCAGCTCTTTCGGCTGGGCTCCTGACCCGCGGACCCAGACGGCCGCCCGCCGGTCAGCTGTCCTGGGTCCTCTCCGCAGCTACCTGCGGGCGAGTTCGTCGTTCTGGGCAGATAGGTTCGAACGGACAGTCTGAGCAGGGTCTGTTGGGGTGGCCCAACGCCGAGAATTCGCCTCCTCCCGCCAAATGGCCCGCCAATGATGCGCCCCACTCGCGGCTACGCTGACGCGCCTCGGCGCTGCAGTCCACGGGAATGAGCTGCCGGGTCCTGAGCACCACCAGCGCCGCCTGGGTTGGTGCCGCGGACGGGTCAGCGGCCGCGTCCAGTGCCATCGCGTAAAGGCGCAGCTGGTGGGAATAGGCCACAAGCTGCTCGCTGTTCAGAGAGTAGTTGGTCTTGTAGTCCAGCACCAGCCGGGCGCCGTCTTCCAGCACCGCAACCCGGTCGACCACTCCCACCAGCGGGGGGACTCCAATCCCAGCCCAGCCCCGCCAGAAGAAAGGTAGCTCGGTGGCCACTGTGGGCAGCCCAGCCACCGCCGTCGTGCAATAGCCACGCAGCAACTCCAGCGCCGGTTGCAGCTCAGAGTCAGACAGACCCTGCCCCAGTCGCCCCGCAATAGACTCCACCTCGGACGTGGATGGGACGGCATCCGGGTGGATCCGATGGGCACGCTCAAGCACCGCATGGACCAGCGAGCCCAGCTCCCGAGACCTTGCAGCGCGACCGTCGTGGCCGCCAAACTCCCCCGCTGCCGCGTCCTCGGAGTTGCCGCCCCGGCTGCGGGACTGAAAGTGTGCAACGTGTTGGAACCAGTATTGGCGGGGACAGAGTTCGAGCAGCCGAAGCCCGCTGAAGCTGAGCCGTGCCGATGACAGCGGCCGCCGCGCAACGGAGCCAATCTCCAAAGCCTCAATCTGCTCCCACTTGGTTGCCAGCCGCCGAGAATCAGCCTGCCTTAGGGCCCGGTCCGCCGCGACTTCGGAACGACCTGGCAGCGAGACCTCTGGCCCCTGAACCCACGGAAGCTGCACCGAATCGGGGAATCCCGGAAGAGCCCCAACCCACTCCTCGCCTGCTCCCAGCGCCTTCACTAGTTCAGCAAACTCCCCTTTAGCTGCGGCGCCAGCCCAGAGCTGAGCCGAGAGTTCCTCGACCGAATCCGCCGCAACAGTTGCCCTGGACCGAGTGGTGGAGACCAGAAGTAGATCTCGGGCCCGGGTCATCGCCACGTACACCAACCGACGGTGCTCTTCAAGGGCCACCCTAGCGTCCGCGGTGGCCTTCCAGCGCTCACCTGCCGCGGTGTTTTTGCCCGCCACTGCCGGCATCTCCAAGCAAGCCTCACCCCGGTCCCACACCACGGCGGGGCGGCCCCGTTGGTGGTGCGACCGACAGTCCGCCAGCACCACCACGGACCACTCCAGTCCCTTGGCGCGGTGGATGGTGCTCAGGGTGACCACAGCCCGATCACCTGGCGGCGGCGGTTCAGCTCGCCCGCTCAACTTCGCCATCGTGCCGAGCCTCTCCAGGAAACCACCCAGCCCCAGCCAAGAGCCGTTCGCCTGGCTGGAGATCGCAACCCGATTTAGTGATCGCAGCGCCGCCAGCGCCCTACCCCCCTCCTCTGGTTCCACGAGCGCCCACGCCTCGTGATACGCCAAAAGACCGCTTGCCGCGATAGCCTCTGGCACCAACTGCGGCGCCGCCCTCACCTTGGATGCCTCGTGCAGCTCTCTGGCGGTCGAGAGTAGCCGGCTAACCCTGACAGCAACGTCTGGGTCCCATCCACCCCCGCTCAGGCTGGCCTCCACCCGCTCGCAGATCGGCCGATTCTCGACACCCCCGGGAGCGCAAACTCGCAGCATCTGGGAGTCGCTAACCCTGATCCAGGCGCTCTGCAGCACCCGGATCCAGGCCAAGTCATCATCGGGGTCAACGATCAGCCTAAGGAGCGCAAGTGCGTCCTTAATCTCCGGCCTTCGGAGCAGGCCGCCGGTCGCCGTCCGAAACGGAACTCCCCGGCGTCTCAGCGCATCCTCCAGAGGAGCCCCCAACTTCGAGAACGTGTAGGCCAGGACCGCCATCTCCTCGTAGCCCACCTTCCGCAGCTCCCCGTCCGGCCCTGGGACGCCCTCGCAGTGACACAACTCCAGAAACTCGGCGATGCCCTCGGCCTCCCGGTCAGGATCGGGGGCCAATCCCAGAAGTACAGGAAGAGCTTGAGCCTCCTGGCGAGCGACCTCCATCGGGAGATCAGCGGCGAACTGCTGGTCCGCCCGAATCACATGGTCGGCCGCAGCGAGGATCGGCCAGCGCGAGCGGTGATTTCGAAACAGCCGTAGAGAACGTCCGGGGGCGGCTTCCATGATTCCTGGCTTGGCGTCACGAAAGGCGAAAATCGACTGCCTGGCATCGCCCACCACGAACAGCTTCTGGGGCCGGCTCCCCACCACCTGGTCCAACAGGGCGCTCTGGATGGCGCTGGTGTCCTGGAACTCGTCGACGATGACAAGTTGAAAATTTGCGTGGCACCAGGCGCCGAGCCCCCGGGACTGGGTCAAGGCAGACAGCGCCAGCCGCAACAGGCCGTCGAAGTCGAGGCATCGCTGAGATGAGAGGGTAGCCTCGTACTCCTCCCACACCGCCAACGTCACCTCCAGCGCCAGACGATGCCAGCTGAGCTCCTCCTCGGGGTCTCCGGCGGCGGCGAAACGCCGATATGCCGCTTCCGAAAGGCGGCGACAAACCGCCGGTGACAGCTCGGTCGATCGCAGTCGCGACACCGCGTCGATCACCCCGTCCGAAATCGCCAGCAGCCCCCGCGGATGCAGATTGAGAGGGAAGAGGGCTTGGCTATGCAGTTTGCGAGGCAGCTCATCGCGAACGGTTCGAGCGGCGCGCTCAAGTTCCATCCTCGCCTCGAGATCGTCCAGCGTGCGGAGATCCCGAGGCACCCCGGCGGCGTATGCCTGCTCGGCGATGAGGCGTCGTGCCACATGGTGGAAGGTTCCGATCCAGGCACCATCCAGCAAGGCAGGTCCTCGCCCAGCACCAGCGCTGTCAACCTCCGCCAAGGTGGCCGATATCCGTTGCCTTAGTTCTTCGGCCGCTCGCTCGGTGAAGGTGACGGCGAGGATCTGAGTTGGCAGCAGCCCGTCCAGAACAGCCAGGGCGTACAGGGCAGCCATCGTGGTTGTCTTGCCGCTGCCAGCGGCGGCAATCACCTTGATAGGACCTCGCCCCCTTTCGCCCACCACCTCCTGCTGCGCCGCCGTCAGCTGGGCAATCAGCCTCTCTTGGAGCTCCCTGCTCAAGGCTTCGGCCCCGGGACCCTCACTTGCGCGCCGACCGTCCCCTCGCCATCACAGCAGCTCTCGAGGGGGCAACCGCGGTGGTCGCGGCAGGTGTGCCCGCTGTGTCGGGGCGCTGCTGGAAACTGCCCTGCAAGGATCAGCTCTGCCTGCTTTTGCAACTCGGACTCGAGTCGGTCGAGCTGGTCCCAGCTAAGACCATACATCCCGCGGGAAGGGGCGTCAGCCGGGGCACCGAGCCGAAAGCCCCTAGCCACCAAGGCCGTTTGCCGGCCCGGATCCGCGCCGACGTACCAGTTGCGGGCTAGCCCGGGAAGGTCACCGCCGACCAGCTCCGAAAAGGCCCCGGATCGGGCCGCCATCACATAGAGTGGCAGCTGCCAGTCGCTGGGGCCTTCCTCCTCGGTTCCGAACAGCTGTCGAGCGAGGGCGGGGCCGGTCGGAAGATCGGAGGAGGAGGTCTTGAAGTCGACCACCTCAAGAGACCCGTCGTGATGGCGCCACAGAGCATCCACCTTGCCGCTCAGTCTGAGAAGTCCCCGATCGAGGCGGAAACGAACCTCACTGGCCAGCTGAGTGCCGGTTCCATCCGGACCCACGATCAGGTTCGCCCAGCGAACGATCATCTGCCCAAGCCAAAGCTCCACGAAGAGGGCGAGGAGATGGTCCACCAGGCGGCTGCGCACCTCTGGCATCAGCTCCTGAGTGACAATCTCCTGCGCTGCGGATATAAAGGAACCCACCTCCTTGGTGGACCCGAGAGCGCGACTGTGGGCGATCTCGAGCAGTCGGTGCGCTGCTATCCCCAGGACCAAAGGGGCGGAATCTGTCTGCCTTGGCCGCAGCAGGCCGTAGTAGTGCAACCGCGGGCAGGCCAGCCAGGCACGAACTGAGGTGGCGCTCAGGTCGGATCTCATCAGAGCTTCCGATCCCGCCACAGGGTCCCAGGGCTCTAGGCAGGCCGCCAGGCTCTCGGTCTGCTCCGCGAAGGAGGGCCATTCCGCAGAGTAGTCAGCGAGTGTATTTCTGTCGCAGGTGGCGGCACCAAGAGCGACGCAGTCCGCGCGCGTTACGGGAAAGGCGCTGGGCGCAGGCCCCTGGGCTAGTCCCGCAGCCGACAGCTGAGCCAGGACGGGAGAAGGCTGACAGTCGCGCTCCCCGGCGCGCCGTACCCAGGACACAGTGATCTGCTCACTGCTGCGGGTCAAGGCTGTGAATACCAGACTCCGCGCGCGCTCCCTGGCCTGACCAGGTGCCGTCATCACATCCTCTAGCTCGGGGACCAATTCCACAAGGCGCTCGGTCTCCTGAAAACCGAGCATTCCCAGCTTCGCTCGAGAGTCGGGAACTATGCCGTCCACTGACCCGGGCAGGAAGACTCGCCGCCACTGCCGACCCTTGGACCGCAAAACGGACAGGACGGACACCTCCGGGAATCCGCCTGCGGGCGCACCCTCATCTGTCCAACCAGAGCGGCGCATGCCGACCCTAAGGAGGCGCACCCAATGCGAGAGAGTTGCCACTGGCTCTCCGATCCGCTCCATCGTCTCGACCGCTTCGTCCACTGCCAAACTCAGGTTGGCGATGGCGGATGCGGTGTCACCATCGCCTAGAGCCAACTGGGAGAGCCCAGTGCCCAGTTCGATTTCGGAGAGCAAGGCCGCAAAGTCCGCGCCTGAGAGCTGGGCAGGGCGGTAGCCGGTCACTACATTGCGCACGCTCTGCCAAAGCAGCGCCAGTCGGACCATCGGTGCAGCGGTGGAGCTGTCAGAAGCGCTCGCCGCCAGCCGAAGCAGGGCATCGGAAATAGACCGCTGGTGCCGAGCCGCCTCTTGGCGCAGCTTCCAGACTTCCGCTGGTTCGGACGAGCTGGGACCCTCGACGAGGATGGGGAGGACCGCCAAATCTGATCCGGGGGCAAGGAGCGCTTCGAGCCAGAGCAGGATGACACGGACTGCGACGCTGCCCTGCCACTTCTGGCGCTCGCTCCGGAACGGAACTCCAATCGCTCGCAGCGCCTCCGCTATCTGGCCGAACTGGGAAGCCTGATCCCAGAGCAGGATTCCAACCTCGTCGTAGGAGACCTCCCCGGCTAGCCGAGCGCGCTGGATCTCACGGGCGATCGCAAAAGCCTCATCCGTCTCATCCGATGCCGCCCAGATCCTGCCGCTGGCCGGAGTCGACTCCACCTCTCCGGGGGCAGCGACCGTGAGCGCCTCTGGGGGAAGTCGAGAGGGCTGCAGCTCGAGAGCCCCAGCGACCCACCTGCCCCAACTGGAGGCTCCCTCCTCCAGCACCCACTCGGTAGGTCGCATCTGCTGGGGGAACAGCTCCTCGAAGGAGCGGGCGGAGGGGCCGGCGAGTGCCGGGAGGGCAACTCTGGGGTCCCCGGCCAAAAGCAGACGCCGGGGCTGGGATAGCCGGTTTCCCAGTTGCTGGATGAGATGCCACTGGGCCGGGCTCAAGTCCTCTGCCTCGTCGACCAGCAACCAGTCGGCCCATTCGCAAAGTAGTTCGGAGTTTGTCTGGAGGGCTCCGACGGCCTCGGCCACCAGATCCCTGCTGTCACGTGCCCCCATCCGCTCAAGGACCCCTTGGTAGCTGGCCACAACCACCGCTAGCTCGGCCAGGACGCCGACCTCCGCCAGGAGCCTGCCCGCCAGCAGACCGGGACCGACCAGCGCCTGCTTGACCGCCGAAGTGAAAGCGAGCAGGTCCTCGATGCAACCAGGGTCCTCGGCCAGCGGCCGGAGCCTGTCAAGCAGAGGCAGAGACTGTGTGAGCGCCGCGCTCATGGCGGTCCATTCGGCGATCCCATTGGCGGCCACTATCGATCGCTCTGGCTGCCCTGTCTCCCGCAGCACAAGCTTGGCGAGACCCTCATGGGTGAGCAGAACCGGAGGCACGTGGGCATCTGGCAGCAGCGCCTCGATCCGATCCGACATCTGCCGGACGCCGGCGTGGCTGCGGGTGACGATCACAAGGCGGCGAGGGCTGCCCCCCGAAGCGATCCAGTCGGCCGCACAACGGGCTAGCAGCCAGCTCTTCCCGGAGCTCGGGCCGCCCGTCAGACGTGTGGGCCCAACTAGCTCCGGTGCGACAAGATCAATGTTCGGCAGAGCGGTCTCCAGTTGAACCGATTGATCTGCCCATCAACGCAGGAACCGGAAAGTTCGCAGTGATGGGAGCGGACTCTCCCCATCGTATCGGGGTGGGTCGGAGAAGGGGATCAACTGTCAGGCCCGGTCGAAGGGGAGTCCCAGCGGCACCGCCCGCTCTTCCACCGGGGGCTGGAGGGCGGCAATCACCCAGTCCGGTTGCAACAGCCGATGCAGAGTCCGAGCCACCAGAGCGGGGTCCTCGCCACGCGAAAGACCACCGGCGACTCCCACCAAGATCGAAACCATGAGCTGCCCCAGTCCCGAGCCGGCTACCGCCCAACCGATTTCACCGGGACTCGGGACTCCCGCGAGCATCGCCTTGGTGAGCGCTTCGCCAAGCTCCGCTCGCAATCCCTCCAATCGTCGCTTGGCGGGTCCTGAGCTGGCGTCCACCAGCTGGAACAGCAGGCGGAACCCGCTCGGCGATTCTCGGGCGAAGCGCAAAAAGCCGGCTATCAGAGACTCAAAATCGTTGGTAGCCACTCCTGCTCCGTCCAGCCCCAGGAGGTCCAGCAGCGCCTGGCTCTGCTGCTCGACGACCGCCAACAGGGCCTCATACCGATTATGAAAGTGTCGGTAGACCAACGGCTTGCTCACCCCGGCTTGGGCAGCGATAGTGTTCATTGTGGTCATCTCGAGGCCTCTGGCGACGAAGGCGTTCAGACAGGCTTCGAGGAGCTGCGAGCGTCGAGCCTCCCAGGGGAGTCGGCGCTGCCTGGCCGCGGCCCGACGGCTCCGCTCCTTGTGAGAGATCCGTCCCACCGCCCGGATCGCCCCCGGTGGCAGCCACGGGGCCGGCTGCCGCTGTGCGGTCAAGGCGTGAGTCCCGCGAGACGGCCAAACTGTGGGAGGGGTGCTCCCGGCAATTCAACTGCGGACATTGCTGGAGCGCCCAGTACGGCTACGGCAGGGACCATGGCACCTCCCCCTCTTTTCCGCCATTATGTGTCTTCTGAGCCGTCTCGTCGAGGGCCACTTGCTACGATGCGCCTATGAGAAGTACCGTTACGACTTTGGGCGAGATCGAGGTGCTGAACCCCCGCGGTGAGCGGGTGAAGCTGTCCAGCCTTTGGAGCGACGGGCCCACTGTGGCGGTCTGGCTGCGGCACTTCGGGTGCATGTATTGCTTGGAGCAGGCGGCCGTATTAATGGCGGCCCTACCCCGCCTTCAGTCGGCCGGCGGCAGCCTCCTGTTCATCGGCAACGGTAGCCCCGAGCAGGCGATGCGTTTCCAGCAACTGAAGACTCCCGGAGCTAGCGTGGTGACCGATCCGGACCGAACCAGTTACCGAGCTCTGGGAGCCCACCGGTCTCCGCTGAGACTGCTCGGCAGGGGCCTCCTGGACGGCTGGTGGAACGCCCGGAAGCTTCACGTGAGGCAGGAGGGTCTGCAAGGCGACGCCTTGCAGTTGGGGGCGGCGCTGGTGGTAGAGCCGCCCGGCCGGGTCCTCCTCACCCACATCAACTCGAGCCTCGGTGACCACCCCTCAGTTGAAGCTCTCGTCAAGGCGCTGGGAAGAGCCACCGGCGCTCAAGCAACCGCACCCGCGAAGGCGACCGTTTGACCAGCTCCGGGAAGCTCGGGATTCGCACCCCTGATGAGAACCGCCTGCGGATCTTCGTGGACGGGGAGTTCCGCGCGGCGCACGGGGATGAAGCGATTCCAGTCATGGAAGCCGCCAGTGGTGCTCTGTTGGCGAAGGTGCCCGATGCCGACATAGAGGATGTGGATGCGGCGGTTGACTCCGCGGCCAGGGCGCTCTCCCAGTGGGCGGCCACTCCTCCCGCTGAGCGGGCAGCGCATCTGGATCGGCTCCAGGAGGCGATCAAAGATCGCGCGGAAGAGTTCGCCCAGACGATCTCCCGAGAGGTGGGTACTCCGATCCGTCAATCACGAGCGGTTCAGGTGGGAAATCCGATTACCATCACTGGCCACATCGCGGAGTCGTTGCGGAGCTACCAGTTCGAGGAGCAGGTCGGCAACTGTCTTGTCGTCAAAGAGCCCGTCGGGGTGGTGGCGGCCATCACGCCCTGGAATTACCCCCTTCAGCAGGTGGTTGCCAAGGTGGCTGCCGCTCTCGGCGCCGGGTCGACAGTGGTGCTGAAGGCAAGCGAAGTCGCACCGCTGACCGCCTTGATGCTCGCGGAGCTGACGGTAGACACGGGATTGCCCCCGGGGGTGTTCAATGTTCTGACGGGCAGAGGCGTGACGGCCGGAGAAGCGCTGGTGCGGCATTCCAGGGTTGACAAGGTCTCCTTCACCGGCTCGACCAGGGCTGGCCGACGCATCTCCGAACTGGCAGCGGCGTCCGTCAAGCCGGTGACCATGGAGCTGGGCGGCAAGTCAGCGAGCTTGGTGCTGGAGGATGCCGACGCGGCGACGGCGGCCAAGTTCGCCGTCTACAACGCCTTTCTCAATTCTGGTCAAACCTGCACCGCCCTCACCCGGCTACTGGTCCCAGCGCGCCTGGCCGCGCAGGCGGTTGAGGCAGCCGTCGCCACTGCCAGCAAATTGACTCTTGGTGACCCGCTGGATGAGGCGACCCGGCTAGGCCCACTGGCTTCGCAGACCCAGCAGGAACGGGTGCGCGGGTACATCCACCAGGGTCTTTCGGAGGGGGCGCGGCTGGTGGTGGGCGGCGCAGATCAGCCGGATGGGCTCGAGCGCGGATACTACGTTAAGGCGACGATTTTTGATCACGTGACCCCCAACATGACCATCGCGCAAGAGGAGATCTTCGGCCCAGTCCTGTCGATAATCGCCTATGACAGTGAGGACGAGGCGGTGGAGATCGCCAATGGCACCGCTTATGGGCTGGCGGCGGCGGTCTGGTCCGCCGACCGGGAACGTGCCCTGGTTTTCGCTAGGCGCCTGCGCGCTGGAACAGTTGAGGTCAATGGAGGTGCCTTCAGCACCTCGGCCCCATTCGGGGGGGTGAAGCAGTCCGGCCACGGCCGCGAGTTCGGTCGCTACGGGATTGAGGAGTTCCTGGTCCCCAAGTCGCTGCAGCTTTGAGACTTCCGAGCTCTTCCGGCCCGCCGCTGCGGAAGTTGGAGTCCGGTCTGGATGGCGCACTGGGAACCCAGATCGTCTCAGCCACTGCCGACGAGGTGGTGCTCACGCTGGCAATCGGCCCGCACCATCTGCAACCCTACGGAGTGGTTCACGGCGGGGTTTGGGCGGCCATCTCCGAGACCGCTGCCTCCGTCGGAGCCAGCATTAACAGTGGCAGCCCGGTGGTCGGACTCGAGAACCACACCAGCTTTCTGCGCGCCATTGAGAAGGGAGAGGTCCAGGCGGTTGCTCGGCCGATCCATGCCGGACGCAGCACCCAGGTCTGGGAGGTTGTGATCACTGAGATAGGCGGACCCAACCGGCCCGCCGCCAGACCGGTGGCGCAGTCCATCGTCAGGTTGTACGTGCTCGGCGATCGCCCCGACAGGTAGTCATCGCCGGGCAAGAACGTAGGCACCGCCAACCGCAACCACACCGACGATCGCCACCTCCCGAGCGGGGCCTGCTCGGACCCTAGCTCAACAAGACTAACGGCCGCGGCTGTCTTTGCCCCGAGGACCACAGACCCGGTGTTGACTGTCAGACGTCCTTGTTCTCCCCCAGCTCCAACCGGGCTTGGGCCGCCGCCAGCCGCGCTCCTGGCACCCTGAATGGAGAGCAAGAGACGTAGTCGAGTCCCAGCCTCTCGCAGATCGCGATCGACTGCGCATCACCCCCGTGCTCGCCACAAATGCCCACCTCGAGGTTAGGGCGTGCCTCACGTCCCTCCTGCACCGCGAAGCTCATGAGACGGCCCACGCCAGCGGGATCCAAATGCTCGAAGGGATTGGCCGGCAGGATGCCCTCACTAACGTACTGACGGAGGAACTTCCCCTCAGCGTCGTCCCGGGAAACTCCATACGTCATCTGGGTTAGGTCATTGGTTCCGAACGAGAAGAATTGCGCGTGCTCGGCCACCTCGCCGGCGGTGAGCGCCGCCCGGGGAACCTCGATCATCGTGCCAACCTTCACGTCGAAGCGGATTCCCTGCTCCTTCGCGACCTGCTTCAGCGTCCGCTCGATCATCAGCCGGGAGCGACGGAGCTCCTCGGCGGCCCCAACCAATGGGACCATGATCTCGGGAAGTGCCCTGACACGTCGGCGGCGCAGCTCGGACGCAGCCTCCGCGATCGCGCGAACCTGCATCTCGATGATCTCGGGAAAAAGCAGGCCCAGCCGGCAACCGCGGAGCCCCAGCATGGGGTTCTGCTCGCGGAGCTCCTCCACGGCTTTGAGCATCCGTTCCGCCCGCTCCAGCTTCTTACCCGCCTTCTTGGCATCTCTCAGCTTGGTGACGGTCACCAACAGCTCGTCGTGGCTGGGGAGGAACTCGTGCAGGGGAGGGTCAATAAGCCGGATGATCACCGGCAGCCCCTGCATCGCCTCGAGGATGCCCAGGAAGTCCTCGCGCTGGAAGGGCAGCAGCTCGGCAAGGGCGGCCTCCCGCTCCTCCTTCTCCTGCGCCAGGATCATCCGCTGCACGTGGGGCAGCCGTTCCTGCTGCATGAACATGTGCTCAGTACGGCACAGCCCGATTCCCTGGGCACCGAATTGGCGCGCTCTCAGGGCATCCTCCGGCGTGTCCGCGTTGGCATAGACCTTTAGACGGCGGACCCGGTCGGCTGTCTGCAGAAGCTTCTCCAAATCGCCGGAAACCCCGGCCTCCACCGTAGGGACGGCGCCTTCGATAACACGTCCGGTGGTGCCGTCGATGGTGAAGACATCGCCCTCCTTGACCACCACTCCCCCGGCCTCGAAACGGCGCTTGGCGAGATCCACTTGGAGGGCTTCGGTGCCAGCTACGCAGGGCTTGCCCATGCCCCGGGCCACGACCGCCGCATGGGAGGTACGCCCACCTCGGGAGGTCAGGACGCCTTCGGCTGCGATCATGCCATGCACGTCGTCAGGATTGGTCTCCACTCGAACCAGGATCACCTTCTTGCCTTCCTTGGCCATCGCCTCGGCTCGGTCGGCGTCAAAGACCGCCTCTCCGGTCGCCGCGCCGGGAGATGCGGCCAACCCCGTCGCCAGCACCTTCACCTGAGCTCCAGGGTCAATGGCGCGATGCAGGAGATGGTCCACCTGTTCGGGCTCTACCCGCCGCAACGCCTCGTCCCTGGTGATCAGCTTCTCCGACAGCATGTCCACGGCGATCTTGACCGCCGCCGCAGCCGTTCTCTTGGCGGTTCTGGTCTGGAGCATGAACAGGCGTCCCTGCTCGATCGTGAACTCCATGTCCTGGACGTCCCGGTAGTGCAGCTCCAGCCGCTCTGCGATCTCCGCGAAGCTCCGGTAGACCTCTGGAAGGGCCCTCTCGAGCGTGTCGATCGGTAGGGGAGTACGGATTCCGGCCACCACATCCTCGCCTTGGGCGTTGAGAAGGTATTCTCCAAAGATGCGGCGGTCGCCGGTGGCCGGGTCACGGGTGAAGGCCACCCCGGTGCCGGATTCGTTCCCCATATTCCCGAAGACCATCGCCTGGACGTTGACCGCGGTGCCCAGAGTGTGCGGGATATTGTTGAAATCACGGTAGGCGATGGCGCGTTTGCCATTCCAGGAGTCGAAGACCGCGGCGATCGCCTTGGTCAGCTGGTCCCAGGGGTCTTCAGGGAACTGCTGTCCCGTCTGCTCCTGCACTATCTCGCGGAACTTATCGGCTAGCTGCTCCAGCGCATCGGCGCCGAGGTCGGCGTCGCTCTCGACACCAGCTGCCGCCTTGCCCAGCTCCATCTCGGATTCGAACAACTCGGGCTCCAACCCGAGCACTATCCGCCCATACATCTGAATGAAGCGCCGATAAGAGTCCATCGCGAAGCGCCGATCGCCGGTCTTGCGAGCCAGGCCCTCCAGGGTCGCTCGATTAAGACCGAGGTTGAGCACGGTGTCCATCATCCCCGGCATGGAGAATGCGGCCCCTGACCTCACCGAGACCAGGAGTGGGTTCTCCGAGTCACCGAGACGCTTGCCGCTCTGCCCCTCGAGCGCTTCCAAGTGCCGCTTGACCGCCTCCAGCAGCCCTTCGGGAAACTCACGGCCGGCATCCAGATACGCCAGGCAGGCTTCGGTGGTGATTGTGAAACCTGGTGGGACCGGGAGCCCCGCCCTGGTCATCTCAGCTACACCTGCGCCCTTGCCTCCCAGCAGCGAACGCATCTCCCCCGCTCCCTCCTGGAAGTCGTAGATGAACTTTGGAGGCGTCCGTTTGCCTGGGTTGGGACGAGTCTTTACCGCGGTCTTTGCCATCGGTGGATGCCTCCTTCCCTGGATTCTGCACTCCGGAGTTTACGAGCATGCTAGGAGCTGCGAGCATACGTCGATTAAGATCGGGCAGAGTTCCGGTGGACTCGACAGGACCGCCGCGCCCACAGGGAGACGGTTGGACCTGCTCCACTGAGGGAAGCATCGGGCAGATGGCAATACACATGGGCGGCGGCGGCTCCCGGCACTTGCTGGGCGGCTACCAGAAGCCGGCGGTGAAGACTCCCATCAGCCGCAGCACCCTGCTCAGGGTCGTCAAGCTCTTCCGCCCCTACCGGCGCAAGGTGGTTGGGGTGCTCGCAATCCTGGTCGTGGTCGCGGCCCTGGGAATCGTCAACCCGGTGATGCTGAAGTTGATCATCGACCAGGGGATCCTCGAGCACAAGACCAGGCTGCTTCTAATCTTCGTCGGGATCATGGTGGTAACCCCGGTCATCAGCACCGGGCTCGGCGTCTGGCAGACCTACCTCAACGCGGTGGTGGGCCAGCGAATGATGCAGGACCTCCGGGTCGCCCTCTACTCACACCTGCAGAGCCTGCCGCTGCGCTTTTTCACCGGAACCAGGACCGGTGAGATCCAGTCGCGACTTACCAATGACGTCGGAGGGGTGGACTCGGTGATCACCAACACCGCCACCAGCATCGTCTCCAACCTGACCCGAACCGCAGCCACGCTGACTGGAATGGCCGTCCTAAGTTGGCAGCTGACCCTCATCTCAGTCGTTATGATGCCAGTTTTCTTGGTGGTAACCACAAGGGTTGGCGAGGTGCGTCGCAAGGTCAGCGCGGACACCCAGGCCACCCTGGCGGACCTCTCGGCGATTGCTGAGGAGACTCTCTCGGTGAGTGGGGTGCTCCTCAGCAAAGTCTTCGGGCGCGAGAAGGTGACTCACAAGCGGTACGTTGACGAGACCGGACGGCTCACCAATCTCATGATCCGACAGCAGATGGTGGGGCGCTGGTTCTTCGGCTTCATCTCCACCTTCTTCTCCATCCTGCCCGCCGCCGTCTACCTGGTGGCGGCGCTGTTCTTGCACGCGGGCAGGAACGGCGGAGTTTCGGTGGGGACACTGGTTGCCTTCACTACCTTCCAATCGCAGCTGTTCTTCCCCATTGGACAGCTGCTCAACGTCCAGGTCGAGCTCCAGGGAGCACTGGCGCTGTTTGACCGCATCTTCCAGTACCTAGATGAGAAAGTGGAGATCCAGGACCGGCCGGGGGCGCTTGCCATCCCCGCTCAGAGGATCCGAGGGGAGGTCGCCTTCCAGGACGTCGCCTTCCGCTACGAGCCGGACACCCCGCGCCCTGCGGTCGACAACGTGAGCTTCAAGGCTGACCCGGGCCAACTGGTCGCTCTGGTAGGGCACAGCGGCGCCGGAAAGAGCACTCTCACCTATCTGGCCGCCCGCCTTTACGACGTCGACCGGGGGCGGGTGACTCTCGACGGCCGTGACCTTCGCGACCTGACTCAGGAGACCATTCGCGACTCCATCGCCGTGGTGACTCAGGAGACATTCCTCTTTCACGGAACCATCCGCGAGAACCTTCTCGTGGGCAAAGCGGATGCCAGCGACGAGGAGTTGCAGGCGGCCGCGCGGGCGGCGTCAATCCACGACCGGATCATGGAGCTGCCGGACGGATACGACACCCTGAGCGGGGAGCGGGGCTATCGTTTGAGCGGCGGCGAGAAGCAACGGGTCGCCCTCGCCCGCGCGATCCTCAAGGACCCCAAGGTCCTGATCCTGGACGAGGCCACGAGTGCGCTGGACACGCACAGCGAGCGAGAGGTTCAAGGCGCCCTCGAGCTGCTGATGACGGGCCGGACCACCATCGCAATTGCACACCGCCTCTCGACCATCCTGGCGGCCGACCAGATCCTCATGATGGACCACGGCCGGATCATCGAGCGCGGCAGCCACACCGAGCTCCTGGCCCAGGAGGGAGCCTACGCGAAACTCTACTTCGAGCAGTTCGCCGGAGAGAGGGTTCCCGCGACAGGCTGATGACAGTGCTTCGGCGTTTGAGGTGAACCACCACTGCTGATCGCAACCTGGAACGTGAACTCCTTGACCGCGCGGTTGCCGCGGGTCCTGGGCTGGTTGGAACAGGAGCATCCGGAGGTCCTCCTGATTCAGGAGACAAAGTGCTCAGACTCCTCCTTCCCAAGGGACGCCCTCGCCGCGATGGGGTACGAATCAGCTCACCACGGCGACGGCAGGTGGAACGGGGTGGCGATCATCTCCCGTGTCGGGATCGAAGGAGTGGTGCGCGGACTCAGCACCCCGGCCCCCACGGGGCTTCCGGAGCCTAGGTTCATCTCCGCTGACTGCGGGGGAGTCCGGTTGGCCAGCGTCTACATCCCCAACGGGCGCGAGATTGGGCACCCGTTTTTCACCTACAAACTGGCCTGGCTTCAGGAATTGAGCCAGGTCGTGGCCAATGACCTAGCTCATGGAGACCTGCTGGTGGGGGGCGACTTCAACGTGGCTCCCACCGATCGGGATGTTTTCGACCCCGAGGCATTCGTGGGAGCTACTCACGTCACCGCTGAGGAGCGGGCTGCCCTGCAGGCGGTGATCGCAGAGGGGCTGGTGGACCTGGCGATCACCAGGGACGACCCGGGCTTCACCTTCTGGGACTATCGCCAGGGCTTCTTCCGGCGTGGACTCGGGATGCGCATCGACCTGCTGCTGGCCAGCGCCCCAATCGCAGCTCGCCTCACCCGGATCTGGGTGGATCGCCAGGAGCGCGCCGGAGCGCGTCCCAGCGACCACGCCCCGCTGGTGGCTGAACTCGGATAGCCGGAGTCATGCGGTCGGGTCGGAGGGCTCAGACCGTGTCAAGCCAGCCTCCTGCCACCAGCAACTCGGCGTTGAGGATGGCGGCTCCGGCGGCCCCCCGTACCATGTTGTGCACCAGCGCGGTGAACTTCCAGTCCAGCACCGCGCACGGCCTCACCCGCCCGACCACCACGGACATCCCCGCCGCAACGCCTCGGTCCAGCCGCGGCTGCGGCCTGAACTCATCCGCGGTGAGCAATATCGGATGGATGGGAGCTGACGGCAGATCGCGGACCAACTGATCGGCCCGAAACTCCCGAAAGGCATCCGCCACCTCCTGGGAGTTGGCCTCGGACCGGAGGCTGACCGAGATCGACTCCATATGGCCGTCCAGAACCGGCACCCGGTTGCAGTGGGCGCTGATGGCGATCTCCGCCGACCGAAACGCCGCGCCGTCGAAGCTGCCCAGAATCTTCTTCGGCTCAGCCTCCAGCTTCTCCTCCTCCCCCGCGATGTGGGGGATTACGTTGTCGTGGATCGCGGCCGCCGAGATCCCGTCTAGGCCGGCGCCGGAGATGGCCTGCATGGTGGTCACCTGCACCGCAGCAAGCCCGAACCGGTCCTGAAGAGGCTTGAGCGCCATCGCCAGCCCGATCGTGGAGCAGTTTGGGTTGGTCAGAAGCAGTCCTCTTTCCCACCCTCGGCCTCGGCGCTGGCTTGAGATGGCATCGAGGTGGCCAGGGTTCACCTCAGGGATGACCAAAGGGACGTCCGGGTCCATGCGGTGATTGCGAGAGTTGCTGATGACAGGAAATCCTGCCCTCGCAAACGGCTCCTCAGCAACCTCAGCCACACCCGTATCCAGGGCGGAGAGGAGCAGGTCGCAGTCCAGCTCCGATTGAAGATCCTTGACCGTGAGATCGCGGGCGGCCTCCGGAATGGCGGTAGGCATTCTCCATCTGACAGCCTGGGCATAAGGACGGCCAGCGGATCTGTCAGAGGCCACCACCTCGGTGAGGACAAACCACGGATGCTCGGCCAGCAGGCCGACGAGATACTGCCCCACCGCCCCCGTAGCGCCTAAGACGCCGACTCGAAATCTCTGCATAGTTAGGCAATGAGTGTCCCAGGTATGGGGTTCGCGAGGCGGCCTGGTGGCGCAGCCTGGTCATTTCGCGCTAGAGTGTTGGCATGCTGACTTTGGGTGAAGGCCTGCCCGTCTCGCATCGAGAGGGCGCGTCCAAAAACGAACGGACGGTCGGGATGGCCGTGGTCAGTTGCTCGGTGGGTCGGCGAATGCGCCGGCGTGGCACGGGGGACACGCGAACCAAGCTCTAGCGCCTCAGCGCTGGTGCTCCCCCGGTAACTACTTCAGGTGACTGCTCGCTCGCGCACCTGAATGCCCCGCTCGAACCATTCCCTTCCACTCCACCTGCAAAGGAGCACCCAAAGCAATGTCCGACCTCTTTCAGCTGCAATGTCCCCGCTGTGACCGTCCCTACGGCAACGCGCCGATCACCTTCTGTGAGGAGTGCTTCACTCCCCTTGAGGTAGCTTACGACCTCAAAACCATCCGCAGCCTCCTGACCCGCGCCAAGATCGAGAGCAGACCGACCAACATTTGGCGGTACGCCGAATTGCTTCCGGTCGCGGCAGAGCATCGCTCTGGGTTGCCGGTGGGTTTCACCCCATTGGTGCACGCCCCCGAGCTGGGTTCCCAATGGGGCGCTGACAAGCTGCACCTCAAGAATGACTCGGTCTGTTTTCCCACCCTCTCGTTCAAAGACCGGGTTGTGGCAGTGGCGCTGTCTCAGGCCAGAGCCTTCGGCTTCACGGTTGTCGGCTGCGCCTCGACCGGCAACCTGGCCAATGCAGTGGCGGCTCAGGCGGCTCGGATGGGGCTGCAGGCGTGGATCCTGGTCCCAGCCGACTTGGAGCCCGCCAAACTGCTGGCAACGGCAGTCTACGGAGCCAAGCTGGTGCGGGTTCATGGGACCTACGACCAGGTGAATCGGCTGTGCGTAGAGATCGCAGAGGCCCACGCGTGGGGATTCGTGAACATCAACCTGCGCGCCTATTACGCCGAGGGTTCAAAGACAGTCGCCTACGAAATAGCTGAGCAGTTGGGCTGGCGCCTGCCAGACAACGTCGTTGTGCCCATGGCGGGAGGAGCCCAGATCGGCCGAATCGCCAAGGGATTCCGTGAGCTGGTGCAGCTCGGATTGGTGGCGGACCACCAGGTTCGGCTGTTCGGTGCGCAGGCATCCGGATGCGCGCCCATCGCCAACGCCGCTCGGCGGGGGTCGCTCGACATAGTGCCAGAGAGGCCGAACACCATCTGCCACTCTCTCGCCATCGGAGACCCCGCCGACGGGCACCGGGCGCTCCAGGTGATCAAGGACAGCGGCGGCGGGGCTGAGTCCGCTACTGACGACGAGATCGTTGCCGGAATCCGTCTGCTGGCGGAAAGAGAGGGGGTCTTCGGGGAGACCGCGGCTGGGGTCACCGTCGCCAGCGCGGCCAAGTTGTTTGCGCAAGGGACTATCTCGCCCGACCAGACCACGGTCCTGTGCATCACCGGAAATGGGCTGAAGACCACCGACGCCATCAGCCAGACATTCCCGGCCACGAAGGCCCTGGCGCCTCGGCTGAATGCATTCGAGAGCCTTCTGAACGAGCCTGCCGGGGTAGCATGAGTCGAGGGACGAGATCCCAGTCCGTCGGCCGGAGGCGCGGACGTTGAGAACCGTCAGCGCCTCCGGCCCCAGTCGACCTGACCAGGCGCATCTGGTCGCCGCAGGAGCCGGATCCGAGCTGCCCGCTGCGGTCTCCCTGGCGAGGAGGGGGCCCCTCCAGGCCATCGTCGGCAAGGGCTGGCGGGCTGAGGGAGGCATCCAAGTCATGGGGTCGCGGGGATGACCGCTGGGACCAAGGTCATGAAGTTTGGCGGAACGTCCCTGGGGTCTGCCGAGCGCATCGCCAGGGTCTCTCAGATAATCCGAGACCGGCGGGCGGCCGGGCCGCTTCTGGTGGTGGTATCCGCCATGGGCGAGACCACCGACACACTGGTGGAGGCGGCCCGCGCCGCCTCACAGGGCGAGATCGGAAGATGGAGGGCACTGGCGGACCAGCTGGAACAGGATCACCTCCACTGCGCCCAGGCCGTGGCTCCCGAGCTGGAGGCCGAGCAGGTTCGATCCCACCTCCTGACCCATCTGGCGACGCTGCGGGGGGTATGCGACGGTATCTCGCGGCGCGGACTGGTGACTGCCCAGGAGATGGACTCAATCTCCAGCCTTGGCGAGCTGATGGCGGCCGTTTTGGTTGCCTCTTCGCTGAGGGCTCTGGGGCTGCCGGCCGAATCGGTCGATTCCGCCCTGCTGATAGTCACCGATGACCACTTCGGGCAGGCGGCGCCCCTGCTCAACCCCAGCCGGGACAGGATCCAGTCAACCCTCAAGCCGATGTTGGAAGTAGGGATCATTCCGGTCGTCACCGGCTTCAGGGCGGAGACGGCGGAAGGACAGTGCACCACCCTGGGACGGGGCGGCTCCGACTACACGGCGACGATACTGGGGACTCTGCTGCCCGCGGACGAGATCTGGATCTGGACCGATGTGGACGGAGTCATGACTGCCGACCCGCGGCTGGTGCCGCACGCCCGGGTGATCCCCGAGCTCTCATATCGCGAGGCAATCGAGCTTGCCTTCTTCGGCGCCAAGGTGCTCCACCCCAACTCCATGGAGCTGCCCCATCGCTTCGGCGTCCCGGTCCGAATACGCAACACGCTGGCGCCCGAGCGGGACGGCACCACGATCGCGCCGGGGGTGCGGAACGCGCCGGGAGTAAGGGCCATCGCCCACACCTCCGACGCCCGACTGTTCACCGTCGGAGGGGCCGACGGAGTCTCCTTCACCAAGGTGGCCACGTCGGTCCTGCGGGCGCTCGACGAAGAGCGGGTGCCAACCCTCATGGTGACCCAGTCGTCCGCGGACAACGTCTTCTGCTTCGCCGTGGATGGCCAGCACGGCCTGCGGATGGGAGCCCATCTGGAGCGCCTTCGCGATCTCGAGTCATCGGCGAGTGGTCTGGGGTCTATTGACGAGACCCCCCGAGTCGGAATAGTCGTCGTAGTTGGTGAGGCGATGCGCGGCACCCCGGGCATCGCGGCTCGCCTGTTCGGCGCACTGGCGGAGCGTCACATAAACGTCGTGGCGATCTCCCAAGGATCATCCGAGCTCAGCGTCTCCGCAGCGGTGCTGGCAGATGAACTCACGGAGGCGGTGGTGGCAATCCACCACGAGTTCGCACTCTGAGCGGTCGGCCCCACCAGAAGACTGGCGATATGTCTGAATGCTTGCTATAGCGCCGGCGGAATTCGACCGGACTGGCGTCGGCCCGCCTCCGTAATCCCGATCGGTTCGCCGGCCCATGAGCGGCCCTCCTCCGCGCTCACTCGCCACATCCCCGCTCCAGGGCCATGCGCCGCATCGCCTTCTCCATAGCGTCGCCGGTCGGCGGCTCCGGCAGGGCGCCCCTGCCATCGGCTCGAAACGCCTCCAACATCAAAGCGACGAAGCGGGGTGACGCCGCGCGGGCATCCTGACCGGTGATGTGAGCGATCGCGGAGTTGGCGATCATCAGAAGCAGAAGGTCCTCCCCCACAAAGTCGGGACGGAGTTGTCCCGCAGCCTTGGCGCGCTCAACCAACTTCACCACGTGGTCATTGGCCACCTGGCGCAACCTCTCCACCTGCTTATCAGCCGGCAGCACCATGGTCAGGAGGTCGCCAAGTCCCAGGTCTCTAGCCTGGAGCGAACAGACCTCCTCCACTAGGCTCACGAGGGCTGCCCACGGGTCGGGTTCCGCCAGCGCTTCCTCCGCCCTCTGAGCGTACTGGCGGATGGTCTCGACGAGCGCCGCCGCCACCAACTGTTCGCGTTTGGGAAAGCGGCGGTACAGGGTGGCGATTCCGACTCCGGCGCGAGCGGCTACCTCCTCCAACGGGGCATCCAGGCCCTGCTCCGCGAACACCTCCTCGGCGGCGACCAGGATGGCGGCACGGTTGCGCTGCGCATCAAGTCGCAAACGCTTACTAGGTGGCGTCCGCTCCGGCGAGTTGGTTCGACTCGGGTCTGGACCGCTGGGCACCACGCCACTCTAGCCCATTCGGAGGACACCCTCCATTTCCTGATAAACTTTTCCGGAGGAGACCCTCCATATATACCGGAGCCTCCCAAACAGATTCAAGTTGGAGTAAGCAATGGGATTGAACCAAACCGAGTTACAAACTGGGGCACCCGTCGACGTCGCAGCGTGGCTCGCTGATGCCTCCGCCGCCGGACGGTGGGTGGTGGACCCCGCGGCGACCAGTGCGAACTTTCAGGTCAAGCACTTCTGGGGAGCGATGACCGTGAAAGGCTCCCTGGCTGGTGCGACAGGAGAGATTGCGATCGGCCCAGACAGCGCCATCTCCGGGCAGGTGACCTTGCAGGCCGCCTCGGTGGACACCCAGAACGCCAAGCGAGACGTACACCTTCGGTCCGCCGATTTCTTCAAGGCCGCGGAGCACCCTGGGGTGGAGCTGAGCTTGACCTCCGCGCGACCGACCGGGATCAAGACCCTCGCCTGCTCCGGTCTGCTCACCGCAGCTGGGGTGAGCACTCCCCTCGAATTCAAGGCGACCGTCGAGGGAGCCGGAACCGAGTCAATCGGTTTGACAGCGGAGATCGCGCTGGACCGGACCAGGCTCACCATGACCTGGAGCCCGATGGGCATGGCGTCTCGCACGGTCGTGACCACGGTCAGGGCTCGCTTCGTCCGTCCCTGAGATGGAGGAGAGCTGGCCCGGTCCAGCGCTCGGCGCCGAACGACCTTAAGACCTTCGACTCACGGTCGATTGCGCCAACCGCCAGCTTATCCACCCTTCCCTGAAACTCGACTTTGGAGGAACGCCATGGCAACCGATCCGACACCCTGGATCTCGGCGCTGCGCGATTCGCATCAGCGGCTGCGGAGTGTGAGCAGCGACCTGTCGAGCGGAGCGCTCCGCTCGACGTCGTATGCCACCGAGTGGTCGATCGCAGACGTACTTTCCCATCTGGGTTCCCAGGCCGAGATCTTCCAACTCTTCCTGAAAGCCGGTCTCAGTGATGAGGCAGCCCCCGGTCGTGAGCAGTTCCAACCCATCTGGGACAGCTGGAATGCGCGCACGCCGGAGGCCCAGGCCCGCGACGCGATCCGCGGGGATGCGGAACTCCTGACGCGTTTGGAGCAGACCGGCGCGGAGGACCAGAGGCGGTTTCACCTAAGCCTCTTCGGTCGGGACCTCGATTGGGCCGGGCTGGCGCGGATGCGACTCAGCGAGCACGCGATTCACACCTGGGACATCGCAGTGGCGTTGGACTCCAAGGCACTCGTGGGATCCAGCGCCGTCAATCTCCTAATCGATACCGTTCCCGAGCTGGCGGCGAGGACCGGTAAGGCTGGGACGAAGGTGCTTCGGCTTGGCATCTCCACGAGCGACCCAGAGCGGCACTTCCACCTTGAGGTCAGTGACACAGTGCTTCTGCGCGGGAGCGAGAGTGGCAGCGGAGCGGTTGCATTAACCCTGCCGGCTGAGGCTCTGGTCCGGCTCGTCTATGGTCGACTTGATAGCGGCCACACCCCTCCGGCGAAGGCTGGCGGCGTTGATCTCGACGAGTTGAGAAGCCTTTTCCCAGGGTTCTAAAACTGGCCCAGAGCTGGCCCGTACCTGCCCCTGGTTCAGCTGCGGAGGTATGACGCGCCGTTGACATCGAGGATAGCGCCGCTGGTGAAGGTGGCCTCCGGCGAGGCGAGGAACACGATGGCAGCAGCTACCTCCTCGGGCTCCGCGATCCGGTGGAAGGGGCTCTGCTCCAGGATGGCGCCGCCTCGCGGACGCTTCAGCTCCTCATTCGACATGTCCGTTGCCACCCACCCTGGAGCTACCGTGGCGACCGCGATCCCATATCCCCCAAGGGCCAGTGCCAACGACTGGCCGAACGCATTTAGCCCCGCCTTGCTGGCGCCGTAACCGGGCTGACCCGGCTCGCCTCGAAAGGCGCCACGGGAGGAGACGTTCACTATCCTGCCCCCCGCTCCCATCATCTGCCGGGCCACGAAGTAGCTGACGTAGGCGGCGCCGGCGAGATTGACAGCTATAGTACGGTCGAAGGCAGCCCGCCACTCCTCGAAGTCCATCTGAGTCAGGTCGTGAAGGATGCTGGTGCCGGCGTTGTTGACCAGAACGTCAACCCTGCCCAGGCCCGCAACCGCCAAATCAACGACCGCCTTGGCTATCTCGGGATCCGCCAGGTCTCCCCCCACGGTCAGGTGACCAGTTCCGGGCAGCTCCGCCACCAGCTGAGCGGCCAGCTCCTCAGAGTCGCGATGGTGCACCGCTACCCTGTCTCCGAGCCTGGCGAACGCCAGAGCTGTGGCCCGACCAATTCCTCGGGATGCACCTGTCACGAGGACCCCGCGGTCGCTCACCTCAAGGTTCCTCCCCATGCATGCGTGCCGCCCATCGCAACTCGAACTCCGGACGCCAGGAGCCGCTTCCCGATCCTCACTTCAGTCTCTCCGCGCAAACTTCGGCAAGCCGATCCAGGGGGATCCGCACCTGCTCCATCGTGTCACGATCTCGAAGCGTCGCCGCGTGGTCCTCGAGAGTATCGAAGTCGATGGTGACAGCCAGCGGAGTGCCGATCTCATCCTGACGCCGATAGCGCTTCCCAATCGACTGGGTGTCGTCATAGTCGGTCGCGAAGTGGCTCCGGAGGTCACCCTCAAGCTTACGCGCGACCTCTGTCAGCTCTTGCTTCTTGGAGAGCGGTAGCACCGCCACCTGGAACGGTGCTACTCGAGGGCTCAGATGCAGCACGACGCGGGTCTCACCTCGCACCTCCTCCTCCGCGTAGGCATCCAGCAGCAGTGCCAGGAAGGTGCGGTCGACCCCCAGTGCCGGCTCTACCACGAAGGGCAGAAAGCGAGCCCCAGTCGCCGGGTCTGTGTACTGGAGATCCTTGCCACTGGCCTCCTGGTGGCGCGTCAAATCGAAGTCGCCACGCCGAGCGATTCCCTCCAACTCCCCCCACCCCCACGGGTACAGGTACTCAATGTCGGAGGAGGCGAGAGCGTAGTGAGCCTTCTCATCCTCACCGTGCGGTCGCAGCCGCAGATGCTCTGGCCTGAGGCCCAAGCTCTGGTGCCACCCCATTCTCTGCTCACACCAGTATTCGAACCACCGCGCATCGTCACCGGGGGTGGTGAACCACTCCATCTCCATCATTTCCAGCTCGCGGAGGCGGAAGATGAAGTTACCAGTCGAAATCTCATTGCGAAAGCTGCGACCGATCTGGGCAATGCCGAATGGGATGCGCTGGCGCGAGCTGCCCAAGATGTTCTTGAAATTCACAAACATCCCCTGCGCTGTCTCGGGCCGCAGGTAGACCACCGAGCCCTCGTCCTCGACCGGTCCGATGAACGTCTTGAACATCAGGTTGAACTGCCGCGGCGCACTTAGGGGACCTCCGCAGTTTGGACAACGATCCCCCTCTAGGTGGTCTGAACGCCAACGCTGGTGGCACTCCCCCAGGCAGTCGACCAGCGGGTCGCTGAAATTGGACAGATGCCCGGAGGCCTGCCAGACCATCGGGTTCATGAGGATCGCCGCCTCCACCCCTTCCACGTCATCGCGAAGCTCCACCATCTCCCGCCACCAGAGGTCGCGTATCCTCCGTCGCAGCCGAACCCCCAGGGGACCGAAGTCGTAGACGGCGTTGATGCCACCGTAGATCTCGCTGCTCTGGTACACGAAGCCGCGGCGCTTGCACAGCGAGACCAGGGTTTCCAGCCGGTTGGGGACCAGCTCAGCCATCACGACCTCCAGCAGCTCCCGGCCCGGGAGCCAGATGAGCCTGAACTCAGACGAACTCGGTCATTCTATCGGTGGCGAGGGTATCCCCCCTCCTGCCACCAGCTCAGCCGTGGAGGTGGCGACACAGGCCGATCCAGCCCCGAGCACGCTCCAACTGGTTCCGTCCCAGCACACACCAGTCAGCTCATCAACCGCCAGCACTTCATATTGGTCCACCAGCTCGTGAACCCGCCGCCTCCATTCCGCACCTGCTGAGTTCCAGTGGGGGACCACCAGTACCCGCGGCACAATCCCCAGGCCGGGCTGGACAGCGAAGTGCTGGCTCGGCACCAAGCAGGCCCCAGCCAGCACCATGGCGCCCGCGCTGGAGCCGACCAGAGGGACTCCCTCCCGGTAGCGGTCCAGCAGCAGCCGCCCGGCCGGGGAGCCCACCAGCACCCGCCGCGCAGCACTCGGGTCTCCTCCACAGAGGAATATCGCGGTTGCTTGGGAGAGGACACCAAGCAGCCGCGGATCTTCGGCATCCTTGGCGGTCTGGATCCGACAGTGATCTGCCGCGAAGCCGATGGAGCTGAAGTACCCCTCTGCCCGTCTCATGGCTCGCTCCGGACCATCCTGGGCTGCCGTGGTCACCACCGTGACGGCTTTGCGTGCGGCTCTGGAGCCCCACCACAGGTCCAGCGCCTCGCATCCCGGCATCCATTCGCTGCCGCCGATCAGGACCAGAGTCCGCGTTGACATCGCTTGCTCAACCACTCCCGCTTCCCCTCCATATCCGTCTGCACCGCCTGCCACCACCCTGGGTAGGGCCCGGGTCAAGTCAACGGTGGTGGTGTCGGGGCCCTGCGACCAGTCACTGGTAGCATCAATTGATGCTCCGACTCTACGACACCCTCTCTCGTGAAATCCGCAAGATTGAGCCTCTCAAGACGGGTCGCCTGACCATGTACAGCTGTGGCCCGACGGTGTATCGCTCGGTCCATATCGGCAACCTGCGGTCCTATCTGATGGCCGACTGGATAAAGCGAGTCGCCAGGGCCCAGGGCTGGGATGTGTTGCACGTCAAGAACATCACCGACGTGGGCCACATGCGCCAGGAGATGGCCGAGCGAGGCGGCGACAAGGTCATCGCGGCCGCTCTAGCTGCGGGGCGCACCCCCCGGGAGATAGCTGGAGAGTTCGAGGAGGAGTTCCACCGGGCCGAGAAGGCGATGGGAATCGAGCCGGCGGATGTCTTCCCTCGAGCGACCGACCACATCCCGCAGATGCTGATCCTGATCGATGGTCTGCTGCGGCGGGGCCTCGCATACCGAGTTGGAGGTACCGTCTATTTCGACACGGCTGCCTACCCCGACTACGGCCATCTCTCGGGCAACGCGATGGGGCAACTTCAGCTAGGAGTCGAGGTGGAGCTGGATCCATCGAAACGACATCCAGCTGACTTCACCCTCTGGCGCGAGGCTGATCCGGGGCGACAACTGATGGTCTGGGACAGCGCCTACGGCATGGGCTTCCCCGGCTGGCACATCGAGTGCTCGGCGATGTCGATGGCCTATCTCGGAGAGCAGATCGATATCCACACGGGCGGGGTTGACAACATATTCCCCCACCACGAGGACGAGCGCGCCCAAAGCGAAGGGGCGACCGGGCGGCAGTTCGTGCGGCAGTGGGTCCACGGACAGCACCTGCTGGCCGACGGGATCAAAATGGCCAAGTCCTCCGGCAACGTCTACACCGTCGACGACCTGGTGCAGCGTGGCTTTGACCCCCTCTCATTCCGCTTCCTCTGCGCGACCGTGCGGTACCGCACCAGGCTCAACTTCACCCTCTCTTCGCTGGAAGCCGCGGATCGGGGCCTCCAGCGGCTGCGGCGAGTCGGGTCGGGCCCGACCGAGGGAGCCGACCCTGAGGCGGCAGAGCAGGTACGGACCCGGGTCCAGTCGGCGCTGGAGGACGACCTCAACCTTCCCCGAGCTCTGGCCGACCTCTTCCGGTTTGCCGGTGACAACCAAGTTGCCCCGGCCACGCGAGCGCTAGGCTTGAGGGAGGCGGACAGCTTGCTTGGACTCGGGCTCGATCAGCCGCCCTCGCAGCGCCCCGCAGACGGGCCGTGGGTGATCTCCGCGGGCGCACGCGAGCGGCAGCGGGCGGCTCGGGAGTTCCCGGGGGCGGATCGTGAAAGGGAAGCGCTGCTCGCTGCGAGGGTCGTTCCCGAAGACAACCACGCCTCCACCGCATACCGCCGAGCGACAGCTTCGGACCTGCGTCGCGGATTGGTCTCGTCCCCGCGGCAGGTAGTCGATATGCGGGGCGAGCCCGATAGCTTCGACATCTCGGTCAGCGTCGTGACGTCGGGGTATCCGGAAGACCTCAGGCGGTGCCTCGACTCAGTGAGACGCAACCAGGCAGGACATCGGGTAGAGGTTCTCGTGGTCGACAACGACGCCGGCCCTGCCTGCGCCGCAGTGCTGGCTGAGGCTGCGGGCTCCGACCCCAACCTACGGGTATTTCACGCCGATCACCAATTGGGCGAGGGAGCCGCGCGCAACATCACCATCAGGGCGGCCCTGGGACAGGCGTTGCTCATCCTCGATACCGGGGTGGAGCTGGTGGGAGATTGCTTCTCCCCAATCCTTGAGGCTCTCGCTGACCCTGGGGTCGGAGCCGTGGGAAGGTGGGGCGCACGCAGCTCTGACATGCGTGACTTCTTCGACTCCGACGAGCGAGAGGTGGACGCAATCGACGGATACTGCCTGGCCGTTCGTCGACACCGATTCACCGAGCTGGGGCTGCTGGATGAGCGCTTTCGCTTCTATCGGATGCTGGACTTCCACCTCTGCTTCACCCTGCGCTCGGCCGGCCTGGTCCAGATGAGGCTCCCGGAGCTGTCCGCCGTCATGCACGAGCACCGAGGTTGGGAGGACACCGAGCCCGACGAGCGGGAGCGACTCAGCAAGCTGAACTTCCGACGCTTCTACGAGCGGTGGCACCATCGTCCGGACCTTCTGCTAGCGGGTCACCCGGGGTTGCCTTCCCACTGAGGGCTGGAACGACTCCAGGGAAGAGCGACCGCCCGTTCCCTGCTTTCCCAACTCAAGTCCCATTTAGTCGGTGAGTCCTCCGCCCCCCGTCCCGCCACGCCCAATCCTGGTCTACGCCTCCAGCGCCGCGCCTGACTCGAGGCGGGACCGGACGCCTCGTCTTGCGCGGTGAACGAGGAGCTTCGCCGCGTCAGTGCTCTTACCCATAACCACTGCGATTTCACCCATATCCAGCTCCTCGCCGTAGCAAAGCCAGAGAGCTGTGCGCTGTGTCAGCGGCAGAGCCAACGAGGCCAGCCAGACATCTGCCACCATCGCCCTAAGCACCACCTCGTCGGCAGGGTCAGAATCAACTCGGACCAGGTCCGGCCGCGCGTCCAACCTGCAGGCAGCCTGTCCACGCCGGTAATGATCCGCGATCCTTCGAGCGGCGATCGTGTAAAGCCAGGGCAATGGAGTGTCCCGCAGAGCGCGGTACTCAGGGGCCTTCGCCACTGCCCGGAGGAACACGTCCGCGACTAGGTCTTCGGCAATCTCCAACGTCCCCACGCGGCAGCGTACGTAGCGAAGGATCGCCTGATGATAATCACGGTACATGGTCTCGGGGTCGAGCCCAGCGACGATCGCTCCAGCGGCGAGTTTCGCCAGCTGAGCTTCGGAGCACCTGTCCGGGATCATCACGCTCGACATGGGCGCTGGCCTCCGTTCATAGGGTACGTTTCAAAACGCATGCCGACACTAGCACACACGCCCCCCGCCCGTCTGATCCTGACTCGTAGGTCCCTCCATCTTTTACGTCATTTCTGGACGTAATAGCGACAGTTCGCCGCCGCGATATCTTCCAGAGTCCGATAGTTCAACTAATGGTGCTAGTAACTAACGAATCAATTCGCGCAGACGAACTACATCGGGATAGTTCCTGACCACGCCGAGCCGCGCAAACTTCTCGCCGCCGCCGGCGTTACCACCGCGGGAGCGAGTCCGCCATTCGGTGACATGCAAGGCGATGGAGTGATGGAAATGCTGATCGGCAAACCCCGGGTGACCCGGGGAGCGCGCCGGGGGTTCATGCGACAAGCTCACGCAGAACCGAGTCCGGCAAAGCCTGAGGATGGTCAACGACTACCTCGATTGACTGGAGGTGTGCACGGCGAGGACCGGTATCGCGCCTCACACCGGTTGCCAGGAGGTCGTTGGCGAACTCAGCAAGTCGGTCGCGCCTCCCCCCAGCCACGTTACTTGCGGCGAACACGCCCTACGCTCACGGTGCCCTGCTGGACTGGCAAGCAGCGTTACTGGACCGGGTTCATCCCGAATCGCCACCGCCTGTTCCCGGATCGCGCGCCAGGTCGCGAATCCTGGTCGGTGCCACGGCTACGTCATCGTGACCGACACCGCCTTTGTGACCTACAGTTTCGAGTCAATCGGCCGTTGCAGCGAGCGGATAGAGACCGCGCCGGCACTCTTCGGGCGACGAGCAGCAGTGTCCGGCGGACGCGGAACAGCGGGAATTTTTGACCATCATCGTAGCCATCGGCCGGTAGGTACGCTGGCGGACTGACGTCTGAGAGGCACCCTGTCATCATGCGACGCAGCAAAGTCAATCGTCGATGCAAGCGTCGTTCTGGGCGCTGAATATTCCTCGGAGGAACCTGGTGCAGTGTCGAGCCTTCGAGCCGATCCTCTCAATACCCGTGGTCATGCTGGCCCTGGGCTGGGCGCAGCTGGACCGCTGTTGGTCCAAGGCTGCAGCTACGCCAAGCGGACGGTCTCCCCACGGCTGTCCGCCCAGAACATCTACTTTCACATCGCGAACAAGGGCGAGACCATGCGGCGCGGTCTACTCCACGCCTACGCGTTGTGGACCTTCGGCCAGATCCCCTTGGTGGCAAGCGTCATCTCCTTTTTGCTGGCTGCTGCCATGAGCGTTCTGTCCGCCCTCAAACTCACGCAGCTACGCGGAGTGCCTGCGCCCCCTGAATGGCTCGCACCCACCAGGCATCCCGCGACCATCTGACTCCCCCCAAGGACCGGCTCATCTTAAGGTGAGCCGGTCCTATTTCCGCAGGCCGCCACGCGGTTTGCGGCTGGGCTCGGTTGCGTTGCATGGATTTCGGCGAGCAGTCATGGGTGCAGAGGGGCGCACCCCTACGGGACAACGACCCCCACAGATTCACGAAGGCCGATTCCGAACTGGTGCGCCACCTGAAGGTGGGGAGCTCCGCCGCTCGCGCGCTCGCCTCTGATCAGCGGCCGCTGTCATGGGATTCTCGGTATCCACCGGTGGCGACCCGTTGGCTACCGAGAGCTTGGTCGAGAGTATGTTCCGTCAACTCTGGCTAGTTGCCGACACGCCGGACCCCGACGGGGTCCGGCTCAAGACATGGTTGCTCCTGAGTGCGCACAGCGCGCAGGCGGCCCACCAGCCCTCATCACTGCCGCTCGGACTCGAACTTGTCTGTTGGCGGCGGGTCGGTCGCGCCTAGAGCTCGTCTCGGGCCAGACTACAGCCGGCGCTCCGCGGCGCAGAGACCAGAGCCCGGTCCGTACTGTGGATAGAGCCACCAAGAGGTGACCATGACTCGGCTCGCGGATGCGCCTGCCCCGGATAGTCGAGAGTGGACCATAGTCAGAAAGTTCGGCGGCCCGCAGTCGCAGCTACTCGGTCGAGCCCGTCTTGGATGACGCGGTAGCACTCGCAGGCGGTCTGCTCCAGGCCCCGCCGGTCGACGATCTCCACATGGCCGCGCTGATATCTGATGAGGCCAGCTTTCTGCAGTATGCCCGCAGATAGGGTGACCGTCGCTCGCCGCGACCCGAGCATCTGGCTGAGGAACTCGTGAGTGATCAAAAACCGGTCCGCACCAACTCGATCGTGGCTCATCAGCAACCAACGGCTGAGCCGCTCCTCATTGGAGTGCAGCCGGTTGCAGGCCGCGGCCAGAGAGATTTGCCCGAAAAGGGCCTGCAAGTAGTTCTGAACGATGGAGGCGAGAGATCCTCGACGCTCCATCTCGTAGAGAAAGCCGCCGGTCTCCATGGTGAGACATCTGCCGGCCACCTGAGAGATGGCGCGGACAGCGAGACTCCCTCCCAAGACCACCGGTACCCCGACCAGACCTTCGTTGCCGACCGTCGCCACCTCCACGATGGCGCCATCTTCCAGCGGCGTGACCAAGGAGACCACCCCATCCAGCGGGAAGTAGACGGCGTCCACCACTTGGCCAGGTTCGAAAAGCACGGTCTTGACGTTCAGGAATACCGGGCTGAGTTTCGCCACAAGCGCCTCGCGATCAGCGTCCGGGAGAAATGCCAAGAGATGGTTCTCAGTGCCAGTCATCGGCCTTGTATCAACAGCCACCACACAGCCTCCACAGCTCTTCCTCAGCGCCAGCCGGAGCTGGTCGGTACGCCAAAGGACCGACGGATGTCGTCACTGACTGGTATTTTAAACAGCACTCATGGGGGCTGACAACGGTGGTGTCGTGATCTGCGATCTTTCGGAAGCTGGCGTTGAGGGCGGCGCAGATCCAGTGGCGCCTTCAGAGATCGCTCCTACGCCCGCATATCCCGTGGAAAGCTATAGCACCAAAGTGCTCCAGGGCAGCGGCGAGAACGAGCCGCCCGCCGTGGCCGCGCTGAGTACCGACGGAGTGGTCTCGCTCTGGATCGAGCTTTCCCGGCTCGAGAGCCAAATAGCGGCCGTGATCCACTCCGCACCGGCCAGTGGGCTGTCGGACCGTCAGATGGCCGCCTTGAGTTGCCTACCCCATGAAGGTCTCACCATGCGAGCCTTCGCGACCGCTCTGGGGATAAGCGGGCCCGCCGCCACGGCGGCTGCGGACCGCCTGATCAAGGCAGGGATGGCGGAGCGCGCTCGTGACCCCCTAGACCGCCGCGTAGTGCGCTTGGTGGCGACCTCGGCCGGCCTGTCGGTGATCACCCAGTTTCGATCCGCCCGGCTCCACTCCCTAGCTGGGCTTGTGGGTCAGTTGTCCGCCGGGCGCCTGACCTACCTGGCAGGAGCTCTAGGGGGCCTGGCTTCAAGGCCCCATCCGTCGCCCAGGGAGTCGCCACCAACCGACCCGGCTGATCCTTACGCGTCATCGCCGGCGATGGCCACTGAGCTCTACTGATCCGCGGCGCCCCAAGCGCTTAGGCCCGGACCGGGGTCGCCGTCAACGACTACCGCTGAGGCGAGATCAACGTGCCTCCGCCAGTACTCTAGCGGCTCGCATCGGACGGTCCAAATGATGCTCCAGATGAGCAATGAGGATGGCCTCCAGCTCGTCGCGGAGGGCAGGTGTCCACCGCAGCCGAACCACTGTCGCCTCATCGGCGACTGCCATGCGGCGCAGCACCCGCAGAGTGGCGGCCTGGCACGGCAATGCAGCTGCCCTGCCCATGCAGTCCCCTTGAACCACCCCGCCGAGGGAAGGCAGGAATTCGCCATCCTGGTTTGCCAACGCATCTCCACAGCCCATGCATGAGTGGAGATCAGGCTGATAACCACCGGCGACGGCCAGAGCAAAGGCGGCCAGCGCCAGCGCCAACCGTGGATCGGACTCGGCGCGAGCCAGTCGTGCCGACGCCTCAGCGAGGATGTCGTAGACCCTCGGCTCAGGCCGGCCCTCCTCGACTGTGGCGTCGACAAGCTCCGCCAGCACTCCTGCGCACGCCAGTCTGACCAGATCCGCAGCGGCGCTACCCCCATCCATAGGTCGCGCTTGGGCGAGGGTTGCCATGTTCCTGCCGGGAATCAGCATCAGCTGGGACCTTGCCAGCAGGTCGAGTCCCGCCTGGTTGCGAGCCTTGGCCCGCCGCACTCCCTTCGCCAGGATGCTCATCTTGCCGTGGCCTCTGGTGAGGACCACCAAGATCCGATCAGCGTCACCGTAGGTTCGGCGCCTCAGCACAATCCCCTCGTCGGTGAAGCTGGTGGGCAAACGGGTCAGGCAGTTGCCGTCGAGGATGGAGTGGGCGGGAAACCCGTGCTGAAGCCCTCCTCGGGGTCAATCTGAAAGGGCCTATCCCGGGTCAGGCGCACCGATTGGATTGCCTGCCGATCGATCGACTCGACGGTGATGGTGACGCCGTCACCGGCGTCGACCCTGTCTCCCACCGACGGGATCCTTCCCAGGAGGGAGTAGACCAGTCCACCGACCGAGTCAAAGTCCTCGCCCTCCAGCCGCAGGTGCAGGACATCGTTGACGTCGTCCAGGCTGGCGGAAGCAGATAGCACCGCCTCGACCGGCGATAGCACCTGAATTTCCTCCTGCTCGGCCAGGTCGTACTCGTCGCGAATCGGTCCAACGATCTCCTCCAGCACATCCTCGATGGTGACCAGGCCAGCGGTTCCACCATATTCGTCGACGACAACCACGAGGTGGACCTTAGCGCGCTGCATCTCCTGGAGCAGTTCCCCCAGCCGCTTGGCCTCCGGCACAAAGGTGGCAGCACGCGCCAGCGCCGCAACGCCGTCGGGCTCCAGACCTCCCCCACGAGCGCGCAGGAGGTCCTTCGCATAGACCACGCCCACTATGTTGTCGATGGTGTCGTCGTAGACAGGGATGCGACTGTGACCATGATCCAACACGACCTGCACCGCCTCGGCGAGGGAGGCATCCTTGGGCAGGGCCACCATCTGGACGCGTGGGACCATCACTTCGCGGACGGGCTTGTCGGTCATCTCCAGCACCCCGTGGATCATCTCCCGCTCCTCCTCCTCCACCACTCCTTCGTCAGAGCTGGCTGAGACGAGCGCCTTCAGCTCGTCCTCGGTCAGGAACGGGGGGCGTCTGCTCACCTCTCCTGGCAGCAGTCGGGTGAGACCCGACGTGATCCAGATCAAGACCCTGACCAGCGGCCCGAGGACCCTGGTCGCGAAGGTGACTGAGGGGGCCACGATGCGGGCAACCTCTTCGTTATGCTGAAGGGCATAGGACTTCGGTCCGATCTCGCAGAAGAGCAGTACCAGTACGGCCAGAGCCAATGCAGACCAGAAGGCAGCGCCGGTGCCGAAGCGCTCGGCGGCGAGCAACGTCGCCGACGACGAGGCGAGCACCAGCGCGACGGTATTGGCAACCAGGATCGCGCCCAGATAACCCCCGGGATTGGAGTGCAGTGCTTCAATCTGAATCGATCGCCGGTCGCCCTCTTCTGAACGAGCCCTGATGCGAAGTCGATTAACCGAGGTCAAGGAGGTCTCTGCCGTCGCCGAAACTGCCGCCACCACCAGGGCCACGACCAAAACGGCAAGTAGCCAAGGGGTCATTTACGCGCCAGGCCGCTCGCCAGGCTGTACGGCGCCCGACGAAAACGAGCAAGGAGTGATTCCGCCCGCCAGCGATGGGCGCCGACTTGCCGGCTCTGCTCACGCACGGAGTCCGGAATGGAACTGCGTCTTCGACCGGCGGGTGAGCCAGAACCCATCTTCAGCTCGAGTTTAGCAGTCGCGCGGGATCACCGAAACAGCGCTGAGACAGATCTCCCCTCGTGGACGCGGACGATTGCCTCCGCGATCAGAGGAGCAACCGAGACCTGAGTCACCTTCGGGTTGCGGGCTGCCTCAGCCGATAGCGGGATCGTGTCGGTCACCACCACCTCGTCGACGAAGGCGTCGGTGAGCCGCTGCAGCGAGCCATTGCTCAGGACCCCGTGGGTGGCCAGAACATCCACCGACTTGGCCCCCTCCTCCTTCAGCGCCTGAGCGGCTCCCACCAATGTGGAGGCGGTGGAGATCAGGTCATCGACCACCACACAGTTGCTGTCCTTCACGTCACCGATAACGTTGAGCACCTCAACATCGTCATCGCGTGGCCGCCGCTTGTCGATGATGGCCAGTGGGGACTCCAGCAGCCGGGCTATCGCGCGCGCCCTGGCAGTCCCGCCGACGTCTGGCGAGACCACCACGATCGGCTGCCTTCCGTGACGAGACCGGATGTGGGCGGCCAGGATTTTGCTCGCGGTCAGAGCATCGACCGGGATGTCGAAGAATCCCTGGATCGCCTCAGCGTGAAGGTCAAGGACAATCATCCGCTCAGCCCCAGCGACCTGCAGGAAGTTTGCCATCAACTTCGCGGAGATGGGGTCTCGGGCCCTGGTCTTCTTCTCTTTGCGCTGGTATCCGTAGTAGGGCAGCACCGCATTGATGCGAGCCGCGCTGGCGCGCCGAAGGGCATCCAGGATGACGAAGAGCTCGAGGTAGTTGTCATTGACGGGAGGGCAGGTCGGTTGGATCACGAAGACGTCGTGGCCCCGCACCGACTCGCCGATCCTGACGTCGAACTCACCGTCGGCGAATCTGGTGATCTCCATGGGCGCCAGGGCGACACCGACCTCTTCGGAGATCCGACGCCCGAGCTCCGGGTTGGCTGTCCCGCAAAGCAGCATCAGCGGCCCATCGGCTCCCCTCACTCCTCCTCCTCCCCCGCCACTTCGGTCACAGGGCGCGAATCGGGGCGCCGACGGGCGACCCATCCTTCCAGGTTCTTCTGCGGTGATCGAGAGACCGCCAGCGAGCCCGCCGGCACATCTGTCGTCAACACCGAGCCCGCGGCGGTGTAGGCCCCTTGCCCAATCGTGATCGGCGCAACCAGGATGGTGTCGCTGCCCAGGCGGGCTCCCTGCTCGATCACCGTGCGTTGCTTGCTCTGGCCATCCCAGTTTGCGGTTATTGTGCCGGCGCCTACGTTCACGTCGTCTCCCAGCTCAGCGTCCCCAACGTAACTAAGATGCGGCACCTGGCTGCCGGCGCCGATGCGACTGCGGACGACTTCGGTGAAGGTTCCCAGGTGACTCCGGCTTCCAAGCACGGTTCCGGCCCTAACCCGGTTGAAGGGGCCCACCTCCACGCCAGTTTCAAGCTTACAGCCGCGGAGACTGGAACGACCGATCCGCGAACCGGCACCCACCTGACAGCCATCCAATTCGGCAAACGGCCCGAGCTGGCAGTCAGCCCCGATGACCGACCTCCCCCTGATCACAGTGCCGGGGTGAATCACGGTGTCCTGCCCCACCTCGACGTCGCAGTCCACCCAGGTTGAGCTGGGGTCGATCACGGTCACCCCGGACCGCATCAGCCTGTGGAGTGTCCGTTGCCGCATGGCTGCCTCGGCCGCGGCGAGTTGGATCCGATCATTGACTTGCAGAGACTCGGTGGGGTCCCCTGCCGAAACCAGCTCCGCTCCTCCCACCATCCTCTCCGGAGCCCAGCTCAAGTAGCGCTCTGCCTGCGCGTTGTCGATCGGTATGGAGTCAAGAACTCCCCACACCTGGGGCAGCCTGAAAACGTACACCCCGCAGTTGACCTCGGCCGACTTCGGCCGGTCTGCCTCATCGGCCGCCTCCAGGATTCTCGCCAGACGCCCTTGCCCATCCCTTACCACCCGCCCGAAGGAGCTGGCGTCGGCAACCTCCGCCACCAGCAGCGCGGCATCGATGGCGGAGTGCTGAAAAACTTCCAGAACCTGCCTTAAGCTCTCGGAGGTGAGCAGCGGCATGTCACCAGCCAGAACCAGAGCTGCCCCCTGCCCCGCGAGCGCCGAGCGGGCGGCCAGCAGCGCGTCCCCGGTGCCTCGGGGCGCCTCCTGCAGCACGATCTCAGCCTTTCCCTCCAAGAAGCGTCGCAGCTCGAGGTCCTCTGGCGACACGACCACCAATGGCTGGTCGGCAACAGCCTCGGCGGCGGCACGAATGAGATGCTCGATCATGGGCACCCCGCCCACTGGGTGCAGCACCTTCGAGCGTCGGGAGGCCATCCGGGTCCCGCGCCCGGCCGCAAGTATCACCGCACGAACCGTGCCCTCAGCCAATCTCCACCTCGCGGTCGGCCGGGCTTCACCCAGCGGAACCGGAGTATATCAACGGCCGACTGGAGGACCGCCTAACCCGGGCCCTCGGCCGTCGCCGCCGCCCCTGTGCTCACGCTCGAAACGGTAGTGCTCGCGCCAGATGAGGCGGGGCAGACCCAGCCATCGCGGCAGGTCGCGCAGGCCGGGGATGAAGGGCACCAGCAGCAGCAACGTGGAGAGGAAGCCCATGGTCAGGACGACGAGCAGATCGGCGTTCTGGGCCCCTGAGAAGGGCGGGATCTGGTACCAGAAGGTGTAGAGCCAGAGCCAGGACTGCCCGGGGTAGCTGCCGGTCTCGTTCATCATCCCCCACTGGGAACCAGAAAGATTCTGAGCAGCCGCCAGCCCGGGGAAGTAGCTGCCGTCCCCCAGGAAGAGAAGGGGGCCCGTGTAATTAATGTCGTAGAACTGGCCACTGTGCATCAGCAGGGAGTCGAGCGCGCCCGAGCGGGCGTCCGCGAGCAGGCTCTGCATGAGCAAGTTCATCGGTCCGTAAGCGCCGCCGGCCACCGACACCAACGGCCCGGAGACCCGGGCGTGCTGGAGCGCTGTGGCGTAGGTCTTAAGCCAGCTCTGCCGCTCTGTGAGCGGCGCCGACTCGTAGCTAGAAAAGGCCCGAGCGAGGGCCGGGCGTCCGACGCTGTCCAGCTGCAGAGGGCCAAGGACGTAGGCCTGGGCCGCATTCACCGGTTGGTGAACACCGGCCCAGAGTTGGGGAGCGAGCGGTCCCAACGTCTGCACGGCAGCGCCCGTATCAGCGGGATCGGCACCGTCTCCGTCAACGTTGTAAGGCGGCCCGTAATCGGCGCTGATAGTGGTTCCCTGCAGCTCTCCAGTCGCGGTTTGGATGAAATCGAGCGGTTGGGTGTTTGCCCAGCTCTGCACCGTCACGGGAGGGACATCTGGCGACGACATGATCAGCGCCAAGGCCAAGACCACCACCAGCATCACCACCAAGACGATGGAGATCTCCTTGACCAGGTCGTAGGGAGAAGTGGGCACTCCGTGGTAGTACTCCACCTGCGAGGTCTGGGGCCGACGCCTCATCACGCCAACCCGTCGGGTGGCTTAACCACCCCGCGCATCCGGACCAGAACCACATGGAACACCACCAGCGCAGTGACTAGAAGCGGGAACAGCACGATGTGGAGTCCGTACATCTGGCCGAAGTTGAGGACATTGAAGAAGGCGCCAGCGCCGGTCGAGTTGATCCCGTCTTTCGCGTTCACCGCAATCCACTGGGCGTCGAAGTTCTGCTGGGAGATGTACCCGGTGAAGGCGGTGACGATGCTTATAAGGAAGATCACGACCCCGACCATCCAGGTGGCCGCCCGGCCGTCCCTCCACCCCTGGGCAAAGTACTGCCCCCACAGGTGGAGCACCATGAAGATGAAGAACATCTGGACCGACCAGAAATGGATGCTGTTCATGAAATGGCCCTGGGGCGAGACTTGCCACCACTGCGGTCCGAAGAAAGCCAGCACCACCCCGCTGGCGACCACCACGATCAAAGAGGCGATCGCGACGACTCCGAAGATGTAGACCCAGGAGCCGACGTAGGCCGGCTCCCGATCGGGAAGGAGGTGCTCAATAGGCAGCTCACGCTGGATCAGCCTTCGGAGGAAGACAGTCCAGCTCTTGACCGCCTCCTTCTCGGCGGGATCGGGGCCAGGAAGGGCTTCAGGGTTCACGGTCCTGCTCCTGATAGCTGCGCCGCCTCCGCGCGCGGCCGGGGAATGGCAGGAACAGTGCTGCGATGAAGAGCACGATCATGAACAGGATGACTCCCAGGTTGGGCAGGGAGATGAGGATGAAGCCCCAGTGGAGGTACGGTGCCGGTTGGTTCAAGTCCCTCACCTCAGTTCCAGTTGGAGCTGCCCAAAAGGCGAGCAGCGTTGGAGCGATTCTAGGCTTGCCTGAGCCACTGCACACCGTGGGAATCACGCGGCAGGACCGGGAGAAATCCAGCAGCCGGGCGCGCCGGCCACCAGCTTGGCTATCCTGCGCTCATGAGTTCTGTCGAGTCCGGCCCGGGAGTACAGGTTGAGCGCGCGGCATCTGGGGTTCTCCTCCTAACCCTGAATCGACCAGATCAGCGCAACGCTCTCACCAGAGAGCTGGCGGCCGAGCTTCGAGCACGGCTCGACGAAGTGCGCTCAGATCCCACCGTGAGAGCGTTGGTCATCACCGGAAACGGATCGGCCTTCTGCGCCGGCGCCGACCTCGGGGCGCTGACCGCCGACGCTGAGACCCCGGCCCATCGGCGGGCTCTGCTCTCCGACTACTATCGGGCCTTCCTGGACCTCAGGGACCTCCCGATCCCTACGATCGCGGCGGTGAACGGGCCGGCCATCGGAGCAGGCCTCAATCTCGCCCTGTGTTGTGACCTGCGCCTCCTCGCTGAGGGCGCCCGGCTTGCCGCCCCCTTTCTGAGGCTCGGGATCCACCCGGGCGGCGGCGGGACCTGGCTCTTGACCCGAATTGCGGGGACGGCAGCTGCTCGCGAAATCCTGTTCCTGGGCCACCAGCTCACTGCTGCGCGAGCACAGGAACTCGGACTGGCAACGGCGGTGGTCAGCGCCGACCGACTTCGGGAAGTCGCGCTGGAGTGGGCTGGCGACGTTGCGACTCTTCCCGGGCCGGTGGTTAGGGACCTGAAGCGAACCCTCAACCTCGCGGAGTCCGGCACCAGCTTTGAGGCCACCCTGGCGTTCGAAAGCGCAGCCCAAGGGGAATCCATGGCTTCCGACGATGCCAAGGAGGGGTGGGCCGCCTTCAGGGAGAGACGGGCGCCACGCTTTCAGGATCGCTGACTGACGCGACGGCGAACTCGCCCGGTGCCTGAGACGAAGGGCACCAGTGCCAGAAGATGCACGCGCCGCAACGGGGCCTTCTGGCTACGCAGACGCCACGCCCGTGAGCGATGAGCCGCAGGCTGAATGCCGTCCAGTCGGAAGACGGCAGCATCCGACAGACCTCCCGCTCAATCTTCACGGGGTCCCGGGTCTTGACGATTCCGAGCAGGTTGGTCAGGCGGCCCACGTGGGTGTCGACTGGGAAGCCAGGGATGCCAAAGGCGACCCCAAGAATCACATTGGCGGTCTTGCGGCCGACCCCAGGGACCTTGATCAACTCCGCCATGGTCGTAGGTACCTCCCCATCGAACTCCTCGACCAGGACCTTCCCCATTCCAATGAGTGACCGGGACTTCGCACGAAAGAAACCGGTCGGGTGGATGAGAGCTTCCAGCTGGGCCGGGGCGGCGGAGGCGTAGTCGGCGGCGCACCTCATCCGCTCGAACAGCTCGGGGGTGACCTGGTTCACCCTGGCATCGGTGGTCTGGGCGGATAGGATCGTGGCCACCAGCAGCTCCAGCGGATTGGCATGCACCAGCGCGCAATCAGCCGGATAGGCCTCCCGGAGTCCTTTGGCCGCAGCGAGGGCGCGTTGTCGCGGGGTGCGGGGCAGGTCCCCGCGCAGTCTCCTCATCTGCTCCATCTTCCGTCATCGAGAAAGCTCCGGCGGTCTCCTCCCGCGGCCCGGTATCCTGACACCATGCTGGTACGGCATCTCCCCAAAGGATCGGTCGGCGCTCATTCAACTAGGTGGGCCACCGGATTGCTCGTGCTTGCCATCTCGGGCCTGCTCGCCGGGTGCAGCGCCTTCGGTGACCTTGGGCAACCCACTTCGGCACACGTCCTGACCGCCCCGGGACAGAATGTTCAGCAGGCCAACAGCAAGTTGGCGCTTCAGGTCCTGCCGCAGGCTCCCGCCAACCCCGACTACACAGTGATCATCTACCACAACGTGAACACCGTGGGCGAGTTTGTCCCCGAGAGCCTGACCGTCCCGGTTGGCTCAGTGGTGGAGTGGGTCTGGACCGATCAGTTCGATCAGCACAACGTATGGTGGGTGGATCAAGAGCTGGTCAACTCCCCAACCAAGGGGGCGGGGTTCAAGTGGGCGGTGAAGTTCCTGGCCCCGGGCACCTATGACTACTACTGCACCCTCCATCCGGGCATGCTGGGACGTGTGGTTGTCACCGGCTAGAGGGCTGCGCCGTCGCTCCCTGCTGGCGGCAGCCGCCGTCCTGATAGGAGGGGGGTTAGTTAGCGCCTGCGCGGCGCCCACTGCGGCACCAAGACTGGCCCTCCAGGGCTTCCTTGCCGACGTGCAAGCCCACTCGGTGGTCTACGCCTACACCCTGTTGACCAACGCGGCAGAGACCCAGACCTCATTTATCCCGTTCTTCAACGGGGTGAAAGCGACCAAGGCAACTTTCAAGGTGGTGGCGGTGAGGATGGTGGATTCCTCCGCCGCGGATGCGACAGTCGCGGTCACGGTTCCCGGCCAGGGCACCACCTACGTACATGTGCAGATGCTTGAGGAGGGCAATGCTGGTGACTGGCTCGTCAACGCCCCCTTCGTGAACCAGGGAGCATCCGCCATCCGCCTCTTCCAATAGGGATGCTCAGCGCTCGCGACCGACACCCGTCATTCGTCCCTCGCTGCGGAGCGGAGGCTCGCCACCCCACTGGTGCACGACGGCAACTCTGGCCGAGCGATTATTGCGTCAACTTCCGGCAATCTAGCGCCTGAGCCCTGACCGATCTCCAGGCAGCTGTCGCCCTCGACCCGCCCTCTTGAACTCAGTTGGACTGCTGGCTGACCGCCTCATCGGCCCGGTCCGACCGGCGTACCCGGGTCGGCGCGGCCGCAGCCCTTCGTAGGGCTTCGCCAGTCCGATCCAGGAAGTCCTTGATTGTCGCTTCGGCGAAGCGGTGGAGGGCCATCCGGTCGACGGTGCGGCCGACGGCCCCGAGGGGGGGGCGGTAGTTGACGCTGATCACGAGCTGGGTACACCTCCTCCCCAGAGCACCCAGCTCCAGTTCTCCGTCGAAGGCTGGGAACAGCGCCTGCGGTCCGGTCGCCACCCAGCTTAGTGGTAATACCGTACGCCCGGGTGTACGCAGCGGGGCCCGAAAGCACATCTCCACCTGCTTGCCAACTCGGTAGTGACCAAGGTCGAAGCCGACTTCGGCCAGGAGAAGCTCACCACGACGATTCGCCCGCGTCGCCAGACCGGGCAGCCAGGCCTCGGGATGATCGATCAGCCGAGGCTCGATCAATTCGTACGCCGCTGGCAGTTCGCAGTAATAGCGAAGGAACATCGCAACCAACCTACCCAGGCACGCCCGAGCGCGTCACCCGATCGGATCGCCCCGTTAGCAGCTCGTCCCCAATCCTGCGGTCCACATCTGCCCTAACTTCACCGGGGTCAACTTCCAGCTGCCCCTCAGGAGCCATTCTGACCTGGAGGTGCCCGCCTCCGCTTGGTCTGACCCGCTGAGGTCGATGCTCCCCTCGCCCCTCTCCCGGCCCGTGGGCGGCCGCCAGCGGCATCAAGAGGCGGACCGTGGTACCGTGCCCAGGCGACGACTCGACCTCGAGATGCCCTTTCGAAAGCGCGGCGCGCTCCTGCATGCCACGCAGACCTAGTCCGGGTACCACCGAGTGGAGGTCGAAGCCCCGCCCGTCATCCTGGATCTTCAAGCGCACCGTCCGCTTGGAGAACGTCACCTCCACCTTCACGTGCGCGGCTTGGGCGTGGCGCTCCGCATTGCGGAGCGCCTCCTGGACGATCCGGTAGAGGTCCGTCTTCCGATCCCACCCGAGCTCTGCTGCGCCCCCACCGACCTGCAGACTGATTTCAGCCGGTGAGCGCTCGACAAACCCGGCCACCAGCTGACGCAGCGACGCGCCCAGTCCGAGGTCGTCCAGCACCGGCGGTCGGAGCCCGTCTGCTAGCTGGCGAAGTTGAACAACAACACCCACCAGAGCCTCCCGGATAGTACTTAGGTCGCTCCGTCTGGCGTGCGGGAGGTCGTCTTCGTCTGAGATCGACTCCAAGCGCCGCAAAAGATAGATCAGCGTTTGCAAAGGCTCGTCGTGGATGTCCTGGCCGATCCGCCGGCGCTCGTCCTCCTGAACGTGGACTACCTGAAGCGCATATGACTCGGTTAGCCGTTGGCGCTCCGCGTCCTCGGTCACGTCTTGGAGGATGATCTGCAGGAGCGGGTCGCCGCCGCTATCGGTCACCAGCGTTGAGATCGCGCGCAGCATACGTCTGGCGCCTCCCGGCCCGTCTATGGGAAGCAGCTTCGGCGGAGTTTGGGCTAGGAGCCGCCGAGACACCCCCTGTCCGACCAGATCGGCAAGCTGGCGTCGACCGACCCGGGGGCCGAAGAGGGTCTTCGCAGCCGGGTTTGCCTCTCGCAAGGCGCCAGAGCTATCGGCGACCAGAGTGGGTGCCGGACTGGCCTCGAACAGAGCTCGAAAGCGCGCCTCAGCCGCGCGGTGCGCCCTAATGGCATCGTCGGCGCGGCGCTTGGCCAGCGCCTCGCGTTCGACTCGCTGGCCAACCGCCACCGCGACGATGCAGGTCAACACCAGCAGCGTGGCATCCGCCCACAGGTCGGCCCGGGTATCGACCACAAACAGGTCGGGCACCATCAGGAGAGTTCCCCATGCGGCGCTAGCGCAGGCGCCACCAAGCCCGAACTTAAGGGCGGCGTAGATTACCGGCAGAAGAAAGAGGCCGACCGTAGGGTAATCGGGCATCCCTGCCGGTCGCCACGCCGGGTGGATGTCCAACAGAAGGTGGCCGATTACCAGAGCCAGGATCAGGACCTGAATGGCCCAGAACCGGCGATCCCTCAGAGGGGGACGGAGCACCTGACCGATGGTCCCGGTCAGGCTGGTGCTGACGGGATCGCGCCGCTCCGTCTGACCGGTCCGACCAATCGGTCCGCCTCCGGTCTCGGTCACATGCTCTGCTGGGTCCGGGGTCGGCATGTCTCGAGCACCGCCCTCGCCGCTTCCCTGCCCTGTGCCATCGCACCGACGACGGTCGCGGGACCGACCAAAGCGTCGCCCACAACCCAGATGCGATCCCCTCTCGGGACCTGTGCCGCATCGAGCCCCACTGCCGCCTGTTGGCGCCAAAGCCAGGTCCACCAATTCTTCCTGGAGGTTCTTCCCCCGGCCCGCCTGCGCCGCAGGAGACGCCCCCAGCCACCACCCTGTGCCGGCGATTCCGCCACCGCCAAAGTTACCTCCCGAGCAAGCGCTTGAGCCCCGATCGTGCCCCCCGCCAAGATGCCGCTGGCCAGCCACCGGCGCGGTGGAATGGCGTGCCGAAGATCAACCGGCGGGAGTGGTAGCTCGACAACTCCCCCACCCACATCCTTGGCGATTCGATACCCCAGCGCGAACACCACTCGGTTGACCGGAATGCGCTCAGGCGCCCCAGCCAGAACCTGAGGTCGGTCTCCGACACGCCGCTGACGGGTCCGCTGGAGAAGCGCGGAGGAGACCCCGATCGAGTCGCCCTCCAGACTCTGGACGGTAGTGGAGAAGCGCACGTCGACCCCCTCTTCCCGGGCCTCCGCGAGCTCGTCCGGCCGGACCCGGGTGAACCGCTCGTCCATCCACTCCACGGCGATCGCGTCGGCACCGAGCCGCCGAACCGTACGGGCCACGTCCATCGCCGTGTTGCCGCCGCCGATGACCAGGACTCTAGCGCCAGCGCCGATCTCCGGCAGCAGTTCACCGGCGAGTAGCGCGCGCTTGGCCCGATCCAGGAAAACGGTGGCATCCTCAGTCCCCGGCAGCTCGGTACCGGGAATCGGTGGCACGATGGCCACGGACGCTCCCTGGGCAAGTATCACGGCGTCGTTCTCGCGAAGCAACGCCTCCAGAGTGATGTCCTGGCCCACCGTTGTGCCAGTGCGCAGATTCAGTCCGGCCGCCAAGAGAGCCGCAACGGGTCGCTCCGCAATCGCCGTTGGCAGGGTGAAGTCGGGAATCCCCCATCGCAGGACCCCTCCGGGGCGCTCGTCCTGCTCCAGCATCGTCACACTGGCACCGCCGGCGAGCAACCCCCAGGCGGCGGCGCACCCGGCCGGTCCCGACCCCACCACTGTCACCGATAGGCCCAGCCCATCGCTGGAGGTCCTCTCCAAAGGCGGCACGTCAGCCCGGTCAGCAATGAACCTCTCAAGCTGGCCGATGGCAACGGGCTCCCCGCCAGCGAGGGCCCACGAGCAAGCCCCTTCACACTGCACGCTCTGGTCGCAGACCCGGCTGCAGATATCAGGGAGCACGCTGGTCTCTCGCAGAATGGCGTGGGCCGCGCCCAGGTCACGATCCCGGACGGCGGCAATGAACCCCCGGATGTCGTTGTGGGCCGGACAACCCTCGAGGCAGGTTGGATCTGGGCATCTAAGGCAGCGTTCAGCTTCCGCCACCGCCTCACGCCAGCTGTGCAAGCCTCGCTTCACCTCGCGAACGCTCCCCAGCAGGGTGCCTTCGCACACTGCGGGCACCTCCCGCCGCGGTCCGACGACGACCGGACCGGTGACTCGAATCGCGGAGAACGGGCACACCCGCTCACACTGGCGGCAGCCGACGCAAAGACGATCGTCTGCCTGGGCAATCCAGTTCTCGTGGTCCAACCGCAACGCTTCTGTGGGGCAACGGACCACGCACTCCTGGCACCCCACGCACCGCTCCGGGTCAACATGGACGAAGGCATGTTCGCCAGCGGGTGGCACCGGCGCGAACACTTCGCGGGTCGGGGACTGGGTCGTCATCAAATCGGTCCCGCGCTAAGGTATGGCGATCGGCTCAGAACAATCACGGCGCTCCCCCCATGGTCACGTATAGCACGGCCACGCCGAGCCCGCAGAGGCACACAGCTGCCGTACTCACCGCCCGCAGTCGCCCCAAGTGAACAGTCAAAGGCCCGAGATCGCGACCGGCGATGCGCCACGTGGCGTAGGCGGCCCCTAGGGTGCCAATGGCGGTGACGATCACCTGGCTGATGACGACCCCGCGCGGCGACAAGATCTGAAAGCTGTAAAGGGATGAATGGGCAGTTCCGAACAGGTTCCACCCGAACCCAAATGGATCGGAGAGTGCCGGTATGATCCGCGCGCCGTGGTACCACAGACGGGGCAACTGGCGCGAGAGATAGTCGGAGGCCATCAGAGGGATGAATCCATAGGCCAACGGTGCGAACCAGTCAGCGAATGTGCCCGCCCTGCCCGGCACTCGCCGGATCGACTTCGCGAAGGCCACGCTACGCTTTGCCAACAGCTCCCGAGCCACCCAGGCGTACGCCCCAACCAACAAGGCGACCACCGCGATAAGTCCCAAGTAGTCGAGGGGATTCGGATAGCCGGGGAAGCCCGTGGTGCGATTCAGCCAGAGGTCGAGTGGAGCATAGAACGGTAGCGCGTTGAGCTGCTGGAAGATCACCAGCCCAAATAGAATGGCGACCCCCCACGCTACGTCGATGCGCCGCCGCACTGGAGCGATGACCGAGGTCAGGGGCTTCTGCAGGAAGATCCCGACATTGTCGTAGGGGCAGTTCTTTATGCACTCAGTGCAGAGACCACACATCAGGTTCGAGGTGGCACTGCCGGGCCACTCGTACCAAGGGCAGGGATAGCCCCGCTCGCTGCCCCGCATGCAATCCTTCGTCGGGCAGGTGATGCAACGCTCACGATCCCGGGTTCGCATACCGGCAACCATGCCTGTGGACCCTACCGTGCCAATGAGAGCGGTCAGGGGGCAGAGGTATCGGCAGAACGTGCGGCGCTCGAAGATCAAGAAGGTCAGGAGCGCCGACCCGATGACGAAAAAGACAAGGAAACTGGTGAAGCGAGGGTCGCCCGGCGCGGCGATATTGAAGTGCTCTTCGAACCATGTCAGGCCGAGGAACATCACGACTGAGGGAAGCAGGGCCCACTTGGTCAGCGCTTGGGGCCAACGCAGATTGAGTCCGATGGGAACCGCGTGGCGCTTCCAGAAGGTGTGCCTTTGGACCCACTCCCCAAGACCGCCGAACGGGCACATCGCGCACCAACCGCGGCCGATTCCAACCATGAGGAGGAAGACTGCGCAGAACCAGATGTACCAGGTGATGACGGTGGCGAAGTTCCGCGTCGGAGAGACTATGCCCACCAGCCCGGTGACGATCACCAGCCAGAAAATGATCTGGTTGGGCAGGATGAGCATGAACTGAAACGGTCGGCTCTTCAAGGCTCGGCGAACCAGGGGTGCCCGCGATATGTCGAGATGGACGTCGGTGGGACCGAAGTGCTCCTCCTGCCCTTCGCGGGACGGAGGTCGGAGCTCACTCGGTAGATCCCGCACCGGCAGTTCCCGAAGTGGCAAGGCCATGCCCTAGTTCTCCTTCTGGCGATCCAGTACTCGCTCGTGTTCCACAGCCAACAGTAGGTGGAACCACCCGAGAGGACTAGGGGCGAAGGTCCTGTATTTGTCGGGACCTTCGGCCCTTCGGTGAGAGCACCTCAGACCGAGCGGGATGATAGATACTGCCCACCACTGGTGACCACAGATGCCCTCGATCCTCGCGACGCGCTTCTGGAGACCGGACTCGCCCTGGCCTCCGAACTTTCGCTGCCAGCGGTCCTGACACGGATCGTGGGGGCTGCGTGCGCGCTGACCTCCGCCCGCTACGGTGCATTGGGGGTGCTGGGGCCGCACGGCACAATGGCCGAGTTCATCACCCACGGGCTCTCCGAACGCCAGCGGCGACGCATCGGGGCCTTGCCCGCGGGCCGGGGCATCCTCGGGGTCATCCTCGACCAAGCGCACCCGCTGCGCCTAGCCGACATCTCTGCCGACCCTCGAGCGGTCGGCTTTCCACCGCAGCACCCGCCGATGACATCCTTCCTGGGGGCACCGGTGATCGCGCGCGGCAGAGTGTTCGGCAACCTCTACCTCACCGAGAAGAGAGGGGCACCAGAGTTCAACGCCGAAGACGAACGCGCGCTGACAACGCTGGCCAGCCAGGCCGGGGTGGCGATCGCCAATGCCAGCCTCTACGAGGAGGCACTGTCCCGCGAGCGATGGCTGGCGGCTGCCCAAGCCATCACCAATGCGACCATCTCCGGCTCCCCGATCGCACAGACCCTGAGCTTGGTGGCTGAAAGTGCTCGCAAGCTGCTGGATGGCGAGTCTGCCCTCATCGCCCTGCCCACGGGGCAAGCCGCGGGCAGACTCCTGCGCGTTGAGGCCACCTCTGGTCAGGGGGTGGCACAACTCGGCGGCCAACCTCTGCTGCCGCCGGGTAGCCAGGCCGATGAGGTTCTACGGACCGGGCGCTCGATCGTGACTCCCACTACGCCGGCCGTGCATCCGCGGGCTGCCCAGAACAGGCAACGACCGCCCGGGGGACCGGCTATCTTGGTCGGCCTGACCGGCCGGAACGGATGCCTTGGGGTGCTGAGTGTGATCGGCCGATCGGGGCAACGCCCCGCGCCGGCAGAAGCGGTTCGCATGATCGAGAGTTTCGCTGCCCAGGCGGCCGTGGCTCTCGAGTACGCCCGAGCGCAGGGGGAGCTACAACGCTTGGTTCTCCTCGATGAGCGTGAGCGGATCGCCAAGGAGCTCCATGACGGGGTCATCCAATCGCTCTTCGCAGTCGGTATGGGTTTGCAGGCGATCAGCCTTGCTGCCGGGCCCGCGGAGGTCGAGCTCAGCATCGAACGAGCGGTGGGCGCCTTGGACCAAGTCATGAGGGATCTCCGCAACTACATCTTCGGCTTGCGCCCGGACATCCTGGCGGACCGCCCGCTCGGTGACGCGGTTCGACTACTTGCCATGGAATTTGAGGCGCGCAGCGGCCTAGTCACCACGGTCAAAGTAGATGACCGGGTCGCCGATGGCTTGGTCGCTCGCGCCCCGGATCTGGTCCAGATGATCAGGGAGGCGCTCTCAAATGTCAGCCGCCACGCCAAGGCCAGTTCCTGTCAGATCAGCTTGCGCAGACTCCGAGGCAGAGCAATTTTGACCATCGAGGACGATGGCGAGGGCTTCGTCCCCTCCGCCAGGCGCCCTGCGGGGCAAGGACTCCGCAACATGGAAGAGCGCGCCGCCCGGCTGCGGGGGACCATTTCGGTCCGCTCCGAACCCCAGGGTGGGACAATTGTGCGAGTGGTTCTGCCTCTTGAATGAGACCCTGGACACCCGCCCAGCGCGGCTGCGGATCATGCTCGTCGACGATCACGAGTTGGTTCGCAAAGGGCTTCGTGCGGTGCTGAGTGCGGTTCCGGAGTTCGAGGTCGTAGCTGAGGCAGACGACGAGCGGTCCGCCATTCGAGAGGCGGAGCGCAGCCGTCCTGATGTAGTGGTGATGGATGTCCGCTTGGGGGAGGGAAGCGGCATCGAAGTTACCCGAGAGATCCGCGCCCGCAACGCCACGACTCAGGTCCTGATGCTGACCTCCTTCGCCGACGACGAGGCGCTCTTCGCCTCCATCATGGCGGGTGCAGCGGGATATCTTCTAAAGGAGATCCGCAGCCGCGAGATTATCGAGGCTATCCGCGCCGTCGGAGCCGGCCAAAGCATGCTCGACCCTGCAGTCACCAAGGTGGTGCTGGACCAGTGGCGCTCCGCGCGCCAGCTCGTACGCGACGAGAAGCTGGCGCGGCTCTCGTCGCGGGAGGAGCGCATTCTCGCCCTGATTACCGCGGGCCGCACGAACCGGGAGATCGGTGCAGAGCTGCACCTAGCGGAGAAGACTGTGAAAAACTACGTCTCCGGCATCCTCGCGAAGCTCGAGGTCGCCAGGCGCGCGGAAGCCGCAGTCTACCTTACCCGCCACGGGGGCAGCCGTCCGCCCACACAATAGAAGGTCGATCCGCCGCAGCATGAGCGCCTCCGGCCCACCATCTTGGTCGTGCTGCGCCCATCACGTGCCTCGGACGGGCCCCCTGGCCCGATGGACCATGCTGGGCGCATGAAGCTCAGCGTTCGGCCGGGGACAGCGCTCGACCAGTGGCGCCGGGGACAGGGGCAAGCCGCTGAGGCTGGGGTGAGGGCCAGCGCGCGTTAGGAGCCGCCGCGAACCCCAGGCTAGGAGGTCTCTCCGCCTCCGGCAAGTCCCTGCGGGGGAAGAGTGTCCGACCCCTTCTCCGCCAGACCCATGATGTGGTCGCTGATTCCCTCGCGACCCAGAACCGCCCAGCCCTCCTCGAGTGGAAGTGCAGTCAAGACCACCACCAGGTCCCCTTCGGTATGGACATCCCA
>DATLQZ010000110.1:0-2529 GCA_035534915.1 Candidatus Dormiibacterota bacterium | reverse complement strand
TTGCCGGTACGCCGGGGTTCGCGAAACTTCAGGACTCGCTCCGGCGCGCCTCCGGTTTGACCGTAGGGGTCTTCTCTGACTGCCTCCCCGACCTTCCTGTCAGCGTCATAGCGGACGCGCTGGAGCTTGCCCAACCGTTTGCTCCAGACGTAATCATTGGGATCGGCGGGGGCAGCAGTCTAGATCTGGCCAAGGTGGTAAGCATGCTGTTGTCGTACCCCGCGTTGCTCGAGACTTACTATGGCGAAAACCTTGTTCCTGGGCCAACGCTACCTACAATTGCGATACCAACCACTGCCGGAACCGGGTCGGAGGCTTCCCCCGTAGCCGTGGTGTTGGATAGCGCGCGCCTGCTAAAGGTCGGTGTGTCGAGCCGATATTTGGTGCCAAAGTTTGCCATTTGTGATCCCCAACTAAGCGATAGCTGCCCTCCGGAGGTCACGGCTTACGCTGGCATAGACGCGCTTGCGCACGCGATCGAAGCCTACACGGCGATCCGACGGCCGTTCGACGCCTCAAACCCTCTCAGCCCCGTGTTTATTGGTAAGAACGAGCTTTCAGATCAGTTTGCGCTGGGCGCGGTCACCGCGCTGCATCTCAACCTAGTTCGAGCGGTCGAGGACGGTGAAGATGAGGAGGCCCGGGACGGCATGCTCTATGGCAGTTTGCTGGCTGGTCTCGCGTTCGGCGTGGCAGGCACGGCGGCCGCACACGCGCTCCAGTATCCGGTTGGTGCGGTCACGCAGACCCCTCACGGTCTCGGTGTCGGGGTGTTGCTTCCCTACGTCATGCAGTTTAATGCCCCCGCATGCGGCGAGGCATTCGCCAATATGGCCGCAGCGATGAACCTCACACACTCGCAGGGAGCATCGACGCGGACAGCCGATGCCGTCGTTGACGAGGTGGCAGGACTCTGCCACTCCATAGGGATCCCTCACTCGCTGCGCCAGCTCGGAGTTAGCCTTGGCGATCTGTCCGCACTCGCTGAACAGGCCTTAGCGGTGGACCGACTAGTCCGGAACAACCCAAGACCGCTCGACATTGCAGGTATCACAGCGATTCTCGATGCCGCCTGGCACGGTGAGCGCCGCCGGTCCAATCGAATGGCCGGGCTATAACATGAATGCGCCTCAGCGTGACAGTCTGAGGCAGCGGGCGCTTGCGGGCCGCGACGCCGCGGTGAAAGAGCGGTCAGATTGCGCCCGCCGGCACAGAGGCAAACGGGGCGGTTGGGGATGAGTAGACCCATTTTCCCGGTTGTCGCCGCGGTCGGCCGCGCAAGGGCCGACGAGCTCCTCTCCGGCCATCCGTTCGAGGTCGTTCAGGTCATGGTGGAGCCAGCGACCCAGCGTCAGGGAATCGGTCGAGCGCTGCTCGAGCGCCTCATCGCCGACATGGGACGCGCCTGGCTGGTTACGCTTCCCGAGTCCCCTGCATCCCGACTCTACCGCTCCGCCGGATGGCAGCCACTGCAGCTACGCTTGTCGCTCTGGGGGCGAGAGCTTGAGGTCTGGGTTCGAGGCCCCTGATGCCGCCAGTCGCCGGCGAAGCTCCTCGAAAGGGACATCAAGGTAGTGCAGTTCAACCGCCACGCCAAGCGCGCGGGCGGCGGCACGCTTCTCATCCCGCTCTGAACTGGCCCACTTCCCTTTGGAGGCTGGCCTGACAAGTGGCCCCGCGTCGTCGGTAGAGGTCCCAAGGAGGTGGCGGACGCCCACCCCAATGTGAATGGTTTCACGGTGACGGGACACGAGCAGGGTGTTGAACTAGGCGCGAAGTCGGCGGACGGCGTGTAGACGGCGGTGTTTTGGGGCCAGTGCAAGGTGGTTCGCGTCTCCGAACCGGCCTGGAGAGGCATCCGCGGACCAGAGTGGGAGCCCCTCCTGGCCATCTTTCCCTGGCATCAGGTGGGTACCGCCGCCAGGTTGCTCATCCGGACCAGGTTGTAGACCGCGCGTTCCAAGTAGCGATAACGTCCATTAGCACTAGTTGCTGCTGACCCGATCGCTGGCCCGGTCTATACTCGGGCCAGCCCATGACCGATCAGGGTGTCATCCTCCACATCACACCAACTCCCGATCGGGCGCTGAGCAGAGCCAGCGTCAAGTTCATTGGTGCCTCCAGGTCCCCGAACACCTTGCGGGCTTACCGCAGTGATTTCGCTGACTTTCAGGAATGGGCAGGTACATGGCAGCTCGCCAGCCTGCCCGCCACCCCCGAGACTGTCTCTGGCTATCTGAGCTGGCTCGCCTCGACTGGTGAGGTCACGGCCGCCACCATAGACCGGCGGGCCTCGGCGATCTCCGAAGTCCACAAGCTCTCTCATCTGCCATCACCGACGTCGGACGAGACGGTGAGGAAGACCCTGGCCGGGATAAGGAGGGTGCTCGGGACGGCTCCGCGCTTCCAGAAGACGGCCCTGGCCACCGATGACCTTCGGGCCATGCTCGACCATATGGAGCTCGACACTCTGTCCGGGTTGCGGGACCGGGCTATCCTCCTCCTCGGTTTCGCTGGAGGGTTCAGGAG
>DATLQZ010000109.1:0-13934 GCA_035534915.1 Candidatus Dormiibacterota bacterium | reverse complement strand
GGGATCTGGTTCATAGTCCTAGCGCCCGTCATCGCCGGTCTGATCTATGGGCCCATCATCTATCTCTGGGCCCCCGAGGCCAGGGGGCATGGAGTCCCCGAGGTGATGATGGCGGTGGCGGAGAGAGGTGGCCGCATCCGCCCCCAGGTCACCGTCGTCAAAGCCCTGGCCTCGGCGCTGTGCATAGGCGGTGGCGGATCGGTCGGGCGCGAGGGCCCGATCGTGCAGATCGGATCGGCGCTGGCATCGACCTTCGGCCAGATCGTCCGCATGGCCGAGACCAGGATGAGGCTGCTGGTGGCCTGTGGGGCGGCAGCCGGGATCAGCGCCACCTTCAACGCGCCCCTGGCGGGTGTCTTCTTCGGCTTGGAGTTGATCCTTCGGGAGATCTCCACTGAGGCCTTCGTGGCGGTCCTCATCTCGTCTGTGGCGGCGGACGCCGTGGGACAGGCTGTCTTCGGCGCCCACGCCTTCTTCACCCTGCCCCATCTCGTGCTGCCATCGACCACCGGGTACCTCCTCTGCATCGGCCTGGGATTGGCCGCGGGGGTTGTCGGGATCGCCTTTCAGAAGGTCCTCTACAGGATGGAGGACTTCTGGAACTGGCTCTGGCGGGGCCGGCCGGAGTGGCTGCGGCCAGGGGTAGGAGGTCTGGCCCTGGGGCTGCTACTACTGGCACTGCCTCAGATGTACGGAGTGGGCTACCCCGTGCTCCAGAGGGCGGTCACGGGCGGCTATGTGCTTTGGTTCCTGGTGGCCTTGGCCGCAGGCAAGATCGTGGCTTGCAGCCTGACTATGGGGATCGGCGGCTCGGGCGGGATATTCGCACCGTCTCTCTTCATTGGGGCCACCCTGGGCATGGCCTACGGCTTGATCGCCCACCACCTGCTGGGCTCTGGTGCGGGTGCGGCTGGAGTTTACGCCATGGTCGGGATGGGAGCCGTGTTCGCGGCGGCGGCGAGGGCACCCCTGACCGCCATCGCCGCCGCTGTGGAGATGACGGGAGATTACTCCCTGGTCCTACCCATGATGCTGGCGGTCGCCGTTGCCACCGCCATCTCCCAGCGTCTCAGCTACGGGACCATCTACACCACCAAGCTGCTGCGCCGGGGGGTCGACATCGACCGTCCCAAGCCCGCCACTCTGCTCCAGCAGCTGCGGGTCTCGGAGGTGATGAGACGACTGCCCCCTGTGGTGGCCGAGGCGGTCTCATCGTCATCTCCGGATCCGATCGCCGCACCTGCCGGGGCGCTTGAGACAGGCGGTCCAGCCGGCGCGAGCCCCCAGGCTCTGTTCGGAGAGGAGACCCTGGATCAGGCGCTCCGCCAGCTCGCGATCTACGGCCAGTCGGGACTTCCGGTGATGGGCCCAGACGGACAGACCATGGTTGGTTGGATATCAGACCGGGATGTCATGCGAGCTTTCGCCGCCCGCCTCGGACAGGTGGTCACCGAGGCCGAGACACAGGAGGTTGCCCAGTTGCCCGCGGGTCCCGTGCCCAACGCTGTTCAGGCGAGCAACCCGCTCGAAGGCTATCGGCTGATGGATGTGATCGTTCCCGTCGGCTACGAAGGCCGGCGGGTCTGCGAGGTCCGCTGGCCTCAGGCCTCACTCGTGGTGGTGCTACAGCGCGGTAGGCAGCGGCTCACCCCCAACGGGCAAACTGAACTCAAGCATGGCGACACGCTCACCATCCTCGTGCCCACCGCCAGGGCTGGGGAGGTGGCAAGCCTCGGACGCGGCCCCGGCTAGCGTCGTCTGGGTCCACAGGCGAGACCACCCATGCACCACCCGCCTTGGCGGAGGGAGTTGGGAGTGATGGAGCTGCTTGACGCCCCACCCCTGATCGGCGTAAACCCCTGCCACCGGGGAAGGGGCCGCCGGCATAGCGTTGCAAGAGCCGCCAATGGGGGCCCCATGCCTCGGTCCACTGGTTCCGCCGCCCCTGCTCCACCCCCCTGGGACCTCGAGCGCTGCCCAGCCAACCTGCTCACCCAGCGGTACGCTGACCTGCAGGCCTTCGTCACCTGGCTGAAGGACCAGGACGTCCCGGCGCCGGGCTGCTGGTACACCCATGGTTGGCTGGTCCACCGGCTAGCCGCCCTCCAAGCGTGGAAGGTCCGCGCCTACGCCCCTGACGCCCACCCGAGAGATGCCGCCGACTGGTGGGCATCGGGCGTGGCCAGCCTGCAGCGCGACTGGGAGCCCTGCCTCACTCACGAGGGCCGGCACCCACCGCCCGACGCTCCCTGGGACGACCCCATCCCAATCCCGGAGTTCGCGCGCCTTCGTCCAGACCGCAGCGCGCGAGCGGGCTGAGCATCCCCCGCCTGCGCCGCGGGCGCGTCCACCTCGGACAACCCTGCCGTGAGATCCCTCGCCAGCCGCTGGGGGCCGGTCGTCACCAGGGCCGTCGGCTGGCTGCTGATCATCGCCTGGCTGGCCCTGCTCGGCTGGTGGATCTACACCGTCTACATCTCCGAGATCATCACCTGGATCCTCCTGACTCTGATCGGCTGGCGGCTGCGCCCTCTCGCCTGTCGGCTCTGGTGGCGGTACGGCTGGCACTGGCCGCTGCCCCCGGGCCCCCCGCCCAGCCCCCCGCCACCCTTCCGGATCTGCTGCGGCCGTGACTACCGGGGCTGGGTGAGCGCGCAGCCTCAGATTGCGGTCCTGGTCACCTCCACCCGCCGCGACGTCCTCGATGCCACTGCCGCTTGGCGCGCCCAGATGGGGACCGTCTGGGTCTTCGACCCCCTCGGCGTCGTGGGCCCCCTGCCCCCCGGCGCCCGGCGGCTCGTCTGGTCTCCCCTGCGTGGCTGCCGCGATTGGGACACCGCTCGCCGTCGACACCGGCCGGGGCCCCGGTGCTCTCGTCCAGCACCACCATCTTCCAGTCTGGCAGCTCTACGCGGGCTCCAGACTCAAGGTCGGATGCGCGCAGGAAGCGTCCCGGAACGAATCCCTCGGGCTGCTGGTCGAGGGTGACCAGGAGTGGCAGGTCGGTGAACTTTCGGGGGTAGGCCTGGAAATACGGAACCTGACGGTCGACGTAGAACTCCTTCAGGATCACGTGCCCCATGGCCATCGCCAGCGCAGCGTCCGTCCCCGGTGAGAGCGGACAGGTCATAGTCCCGGTGGGCGGACAGAAAAGTCCCGGCTGACGGACGCCGAAAGTCCCGGTAGGCGGACAGCAGAAATCCCGGTGTCCACCTGACAGGCCTCCCCAGCGGGTTCACTTGCGGTGTTGTAGCCGCGAACCCTAGGACTGGCCGCGGCCGTCTTTACTGCCACGGTGGTGATGCTGGCCGTGGGGGGGGGAGCTGACCCTCACCTACCACCTCCGCCTCTGGAACTCGCCGTGTTCCAGGCGTCGCATCAGGGGCCACGAACGTCCTTCTGGGAGGCTCGCCCCGCTTCTTGCCCTTCTCGTGGTCACCTTCTTGGCCGGATGCGGGGCGGCTACCTACGGCCCTCCGCGAACAGGCCATACGGTGGTGCCTGACTGCGTAGATCACCAACTCGTGGCGGCATTCTGGTCTATCCTGAGTATCCCTGATGGGGCCACTATTGGGGTCCTGACCTTCGCGGATAGTTCGCCCCAGACGTGCGCTGTTCAAGGCAAGCCCGAGATCACCCTGCTAGGAAGCAGCGGGCAGCCAGTCGCGTATCAGGCGCGCACCGCTCCGTTGCCAGCGACCATCGCATCGCGGATCGTTCTGGAAGCTGGGGTGGCTCCCGCCCCCTCTGGCGGACCCGTGCCAGGGACCGCGGTCGTGAACATCGCTTGGGGGCCCCAGGAGCCGGCTACGGGCAGCGGTAGCTGTGCCACCGCTGCCACCGCGGTGACCGCTATCACGGTCGGCGTGGGCGGCAGCCGCTCCCCCATCACACTTGCCCTTCCGGTCCGCGTCCACATGGCGATCTGCGGCTGGCTCGCTGTAAGCACCTTTCAGCCCGGGCCCGCCTTAGGCATGCAGCGCCTCTAACCGGAGTGGGAATCAGCTCTCGGCAATAGCTCAGAGGTTGGGGGCTCGCCCGGCGCGTCGACACGTCCAGCCGCTCCGCCTTATGGACTGTGTCGGCTTGCTTGGCCGCGTTGATGACCACCGGGCGGAGCACTGCCTTGGTCCAGGAAGTCCTCGGGGCTATCGGTGAACCTATCCCGGCAGCCAGTCGAGCAGAAGTGGTACTCCCGGCCCGCGTAGCCGGCATGCCCGGCTGCGGCGGCCGAGTCTACGGTCATGCCACAGACCGGGTCGCGTGTAGTTTCGTTTCCGCCGACTTCAGTCTCACCACCCTCGGAAGTGGTCATCGGCTCGGAACCGTCGCCGGCGGCGAATCGGGTTGGATTGGCGACGAACCGGTCGTGGCAGCCGTCTGAGCAGAAGTAAAACGCCGTGCCCGCGTGGACGGCGGTGGCGGGCGCCATCGACTTCTGCACCTGCATGCCGCACACGACATCCTTGGCGTAGCCGGCGCCGCCCCCGAGACGGTCCCGATTGTGGTAGAGCCAGTAAAGATAACCGAACACGAGTAGGGCGACGACATTGAGCACACTCGTGTAGTCGAGATGAAAACCGAGTGGGACGATGTTCGTCGGATGTCCCGTGGGCACGAGCCCCACCGCCTTGAACAGGTATTCCGTGATCAGCCCGCTGATGCTCATCACCGCCCAGAATGCCGCCAGCAGGCGAAGGGTGATCTTGATTCCGTAGTACCTGCGGTAGATCAGGAGCAGGGGCAGCGTGATGAGGTCGGCGAATACGAACGAGATGACACCACCGAAGCTGATCCCGCCCTTCCACAAAGCCGCTGCCAGTGGGACGTTTCCCACTGAGCAGACAAAGCTGATGACCGCGACAAGAGGTCCTAGGACCACGTTCTCGACGCTGGATCCGAACCCGTGTCCTGTGATGAACAGGGCACGCCAAACCGCCTCTGGAACCAGGATCGCGAGGAACCCGGCGATGATGTAGCCCGCGGCCATCTCCCTGCGCAGCATGGTTAGGTCGCTGATCGTGTAGCCGGCAGCGTCCGACCATCCCGCGCGGGTGAGGAAACGGCTGCGTCTCGGTGCGCTGAGCGGTGCCTCTCCGGGGTTTGCGGGCACCCTGTGCTCGCCGTACTGGGCCTCGCCCGCGTTGAGCCTGTCGCGTGCCGGGGCAAGCCACCCTGCAGGCACGACCCGGGGAAGCACGAGGGCCAGCAGCACGATCATGATCGCACCGCCGACGAACTCGGCGACGGCGAACTGCCAGCCGATCAGCAACCACATGACTATGCCAAGCTCGACGACCAAGTTCGTGCTCGCGATCATGAAGATCATGGCGCTCGTGAAATCGGCACCCTTGGAGAACAGCGACTTCGCGAGGGCGCTGGCGGCATAGGAGCACGACGAGCTGATGACCCCGAAGAAGGATGCCTTCGCTACGGTCCGCGGCCGATGGTCACCGAGCATCCCCTGCATCTGCTCGCGCGAGATGAAGGCCTGCACCGCTCCGGAAAGGCCGAACCCCAGAACCAGGGCCCACAGAGTCGCCCAGAACATGAAGAACGCTTCCTGGAGACTGCGCGCCACGCCCTCGAGAACGAACATTACGCCAACGTCCTGGATCGCGGCTCCGCTCTCCTCGGTCCAGTAGCAATTGGCTGCCGATAAAGGGCCGGACCGGGCGGCTCCACATCGGCACCCCTACGGCGTTCACAACCTTCCGGCCTGGGGCGGTCGTCGCTGCGCCACGCGACCGGGCGCGCTCGCCCCGGACTCCGCATGAGCCCCGTGGCAGGGCGGAGGGGATCACTACCACGGCGAGCCCGCCCCTCGCCGTGGCCGTCTGGCTGGTCGTGCCACGATGTCATGTGGATCTCTGCCGACGAGGGCGCGTGAGGCCCCCCACCTCCTCTAGTGGAGCGGCGCTCGGCACCTCGTCGGCATCCGCCGCCGTGGGCTCGAGTGTGAGCACATCTGCCAACTGGCGGAAGTCGGTCAGGCTGGAGTTGAACCGGAGAGCCTCCATCAGCTCGTCGATCTTCTCGCGGCCCTTGCCGGTCTGGATCGCCTCGGACACACACGTCTCGAGGTGATTGCGCAGGAGGAGCCGGTTGACCTTCTCAAGCGAGGCTTGAAGTGCCGCGATCTGTTTCATCAACTCAGGGCAGTAACGGTCGGACTCGACCATGCTCAGCACCGCATCCAGGTGCCCGCGCACCGTCTTGAGCCGGACCAGGGCGTCTCGTTTGTAACTCTCGATCATGTCATCCGCAAACGATCATACCACCCCACCCCGGGTGGGGTGGCCAATCACTCAATGGCGCTCGCCAGAATGTGCAGACCCTGCTGGCGGCGAAATGGGTGGCCCAGTTCAGCCTGCACCGGTACCAAGCGTTACCAAACTCCGCTTCGGAGCGAGCCAACCGGGGCAGTGCGGATCACACACTCGTCCCCACCAGCCTGCTAACGCGCCCCCTCAGACCTAGATCAGTGAGTAAGCCGGTTGGGGCCGTGCCAGCGGGCATCGCGGACGGCAGGCGGGCCCGGCCAGGGTCGGTGGAGGTGAAGGCGACCTGGCCTGATGGACTTCGGAGGCACCGTTGGGAAGGGCAGAGAGGTGGCCGGCCCTCCGCGAAGGCGCGCTGAAAATGACGATGCCACAGTGGCCAGCCAGCGGGAGCGTTTGGGAGGCTACCCTGCCGGAGGCTGGTGGAGCAAAGTGCTCAAGCCTCAACGTTGCTCTGACTAGCCGTCCGAGGCAGGGTCCTGGCTGCGTTGGTACTCCTCCAGGTCAGATGGGAGTGATCAGCCAGCGGCCAAGAGATGGCTGATCACGGACCGGGACAAGACCGAGGCTGCTGCCCGTGGGCGGTGTGGGGGAGGCACGGGACCCCTTCGGTTCACCTGGCAGAATGCCGCTCCTTCCTTTCGCTTCCGCCCTCGGAGAGATCCCGCTGACGGGTCCGCAAGATCAGCCCTCCTGACCATTGGATGCGCCGTGGACCGGCCTTGGCCTGGCAGTCAGACGCGATTTGACGAGACCACTTGCCTCCGCACAAGTTGGGCCAAGTCATAAGAGAGCGTGGGGGTCTGAAGGATCCGATTTAGGACTAGGCTCCCCGTCAGGGCGGGCAATGGCCTGTTCAGGGAATGGCCAACTACCCACGGCGATTAGCTCAGGTCCAAGCTCGCGACGTGCTTGGGTAGCCAATTGGGCTCTGAGCTTCCCGAGTGTACGAACTTCACCCAGCCATCGCTGCTCAAATTCGGAGTCCCTGCGGATACGTCGCAGGCGGTCAATCCAGCTACGGTGTGGTGGGAGGGATGTGGCGAGCTCCAGGAGACTGGCACACTGGAGGAGAATGTCGTCGGTAAGCTGGCTCGCCTCCTGGCTGCCATGCAGCCACACCCGCCCCGCCGAGTCATGAAGCGCATCAAAGTCCTGCGAGAACCAAGTGTGCAGGTCAAGCGGATCTAGCGGCTTCCGGTGGTAGAGAGCGATATCCACGCCCTCGCCTACCCCAGAACGGACTGTCATGGCAAGGCTCAACGACCGCGCCCGTGACATGACGCGGACTGAGGAAGTCATCACTCCGAGATAAGCCTCCCGCTTCTGAGCTTCCAGGACCGCCTTGGCCGCTTGTCTACTGCTCCACGATGCCACGCCGAAGGAGGCGAGGCCGGTAATCGCAGAAGCCCCCAGAGCGGCAATAACGACGGCCCAGACGTTGCTCATGATCTGGGCCGATCAGCGGGGTTCGCCTCTACGCCCGCCGGCTTGCCAGTCGGGTTCGGGGGGCAGTGCACGAAACGGCCGAGGCCTCGGAGTTGGTTTCGCGTCACCGAGGAAGAGGCGTGGGCTACCAGAGCCTGGCGCGTCACCAGCCGGGCCTCCTTCAGCTTGGCCAGGTTCTGGAAGGCACCCACCCTGGATGCCCCTGCGTCTAGCGCTATGTCCGTGACCCCCCGAAGCCCCTCCAGCAGCGCAATGACGATCCTCAGCCTGAACCGTACCATCAGCGACAAGTTCACCGCCTTCGCCGCCTGGGACCAAGTGGTGGACTTGAGCCGGTGGTGTTCGCACTCGTACCTGGTGCCAGGAGGAAGTCGACGGCGCGTTGAATGAGGTCTTGGAAGACGTGTTCTCGGTAACCGACGAGGAACGCTACAAGGTAATAGATGAGAGCGCCACCGCGCCGTGGTTCGGTACCGGTCGACTGGATCACAACCACAAAGATCATGTAAGCCACTAGGCCGAGGACTATGCCAGTCATCGGCCGGAACACATACCAGTAGGTATAGCTGGGCTGGTAGCCTACGTTGTGGAAATAAATCCCGAAGATGCCCGCAGTTACAGCTCCGAGGGCTCCGAAATACGCCACGCCGAGAGGGAACGGACCGAGGGTAGTCGGCAAAAGGCGAAGATGGGGAACTGTGGCGTAGATCGCGCCGGCCGCAAGCAGGAGGCCAAGGTAAGCAGCCTCGATGGCCACCAGCCATGGCGGCATGCGCGATCCAGCGGACGGTGAGTCGGTAGTTGTCGCCCTCATGCTCACGCCCTCAGACTAAAGCCTGAGGGCCGACCCAAGGGGTCCACCACGGCCACCGTGTCGGGATGCTGGCGGACCAAGTAGCGATCCCCACCCAACGGCCACCCGGGACAGGGTTGCGAGAACGGCTGGGGTTGTGGGGCCGTGAGGAGAGGCTATACTTCCCCCGCCCCATCGCGCAACGCGTCAGAGGGAGACCTTGGCGCCCGCAGCGATTTGGATGGCCGGTGGGTAGCCAGCCGGGTCCACGGCCTTGCCGGTGATCGTCCCGCGACCCATACGCCACATCCACGGCGGCGCCAATAGCTTCGGTGCCCGGCCTGCTCAAGGACTGGTGGGGCAATTTGCACATCCACCCCGAGCACGGTCTCTCTTGACCCTGTGGGGCGAGGCCCGACAGGTGCGCTGGATGCCATTCCCCTCCGGCATGGACGGCAGTGCTCTGGGTCAGGGAAGAGTGGCTCCCGCCGGCCGGCCCTCCTCCCGACAGGCGGCGCAGATGGGCGCCAAAGGCTGCACGAGCGTGGCGGGCTTGCGGCCCGCCATTGGGTAGGGACGCATCAGGCGGCTCGATGGCTGGCGGCGCCAGGAGGGGCTTGGATATCCTCGGACGGTCCCTCATATGTCATCGCCCCCCGTGGTAGGCTGCCCTATGGAACCCAAACTGGCATCGGTGAGATCAAAAGCTGTGAAATTCCGGCCCGCCCGCTGTGAAAGCTACCCCCGGGGTGCGGGAAATGGGCTGATTCCGATCTCGGAGAATAATTCGTGAATGGCTCCAGGGTGGTGACGTCTCACCTCAGACATCTGGACATGGCAGTTGACGCAATGGTGCATGGCGCCTTGTTAGGGGGCCCCCGAGACTGTCGGACTGAGTTCACGAGCCGTGAGCGGATGCAATTTCGCCGGTCGGGAATGCACCACTGAATATTTCATCAGGCTGGAACGGGCATGTCCAAAGATCTGCACCTGAAGTAGGATGATGGTGTGACCGTACATGCGCGCGATGAGTTCCTAGCTCAGGCGCTCGATCCCTCAAAGTGCTTTCTCTGCGGGAATACCGTGTCAGAGAACGCTCGGACCGCAGAGCACGTCTTCCCGAAGTGGATGCAGAAGGAATTCGAACTCTGGAATCGGAACCTCACGCTGCTCAATGGCACCGTTATTCCCTACCGCCAGGTAACGATCACCTGTTGCCACGATTGCAATCACTTCCACTTGGGCAAGCTCGAAAGGCAGGTCAGCGCCGCTTTCCGACACGGCGCCGACGCAGTACGAGTCCTCGATCCCGAGGTCCTGTATTTATGGCTCGGCAAGATCTACTATGGGCTGCTCTTTCGGGAGCTGACGCTCCGGAGTGATCGCCACGACCCGCTCAGCGAGGAGATGATCACAAACGCGGAGGTTCTACGCGAGTTCCGCGTGCACCACATGCTCTTGCGTCGCGCGATTGGGCAGGTCACTTGGAACCCGTTCCCCGCGTCAATCTTCATATTCGACGCGCTGACAAGCGACCGGGCGCCAGCCAACTTCGACTATTGCGATGCCATCGAGCAGCCTTTTCTTACCATCCGGTGCAGCCACACCTACCTCGCAGCCTTTCTCCAGGACTTCGGAGCTGCCCGTGCGTTCGGCGTCGGCAACTTCCAGCAGGTGAAGGCGGCAGCCGGTCTGGTGCTCCATCCCCTTCAGTGCGTCGAGCTCGACGCACTCTTCTTGACTGTACTCAAGCAGCACCATCCTGCCAAGCTCGTGCTCGGACAAGGGCCGTACGGCTGCGACGTCATCGCCTCGCCGCCAGGTGGACTGTCAGGGCTTCCGCCATACGAGCCGTGGGATCGCGATTTGTACCAGGACATGTTGAAAGCGACGTTGATGACCAAGACGGGAAGCAGCTTCATGGCCGGAGGGCGCGGCGTTCCAAGCTTGATCTTCGACGCGAACGGCAATCCGTTCCAAGCGCCGAGCTTTGACTGGATGCCTCTGCGTGCCGAGAACTCATCCGACACCTTTGGCGATCAGCAGGGGGTCGACGGATCGGGGCGATATGAACTGGGGGTTCGATGACCGGGCCTCTGGTTGCCGTACGGGACTCGGGGTTCGCAGGTACGCCAGTCCTCCTGCTGGTGCACGGAATGGGGACCGGCGCCGACGGTTGGCAACCGCAGTTCGATCATTTCGGGGGTCGCGCACGGGTGTTGGCGCCGGACCTGCCCGGGTTCGGCGACAGTAGCGGCCCGTTCTCCATCGCCCGGTCCGTCACCGCGCTGTCGTCGGTACTGGACGAGCGTGGCATCGGACAGGTGGTGCTCTGTGGCCTCTCCCTCGGTGCCCTTGTGTCTCTCCGGTTCGCCCTCTCCTACCCGGAACGGGTAGCGGGGCTCGTCGTGGTGGCAGGTTTCGCCGCCCTCCCCGCCGACGCCCGTACCCAACAGCTCGCCATGACCGATCAGCTGGCAGAGATGCCAACCGAGGCAACTTCGGAGGTGGTGGAGCAGATCGTCGCGTCGGTGCCGCCCCCGAGCCGGGACCCTGCTCGCCGGGCACTTGCCGGCTTCGACCCGGCATCACTCGCTGCGCTGATGAGGGAGGCCAGCCTCTTCGACGTGGTCAACGAGTGTCGAGCCTTCAACCGACCGACGATCGTTGCGTGGGGGGCAGACGACGTACTGAACGCTCCGCTCGGACGAGGGCTCGCCAGCCAGCTCAGCGGTGCGGCCACACGAGAAATCCCAGGTGCCGGCCACGTCGCCAACCTCGATGCGTCCCTGGCGTTCAACGACATGCTGGAGGAGTTCCTCGCGTCCCTACCAGCTCCAGGGGGGTCATCACGCTGAACGGGCCGACCGAGCTCCCCACTTGGCAGCTGTCGGAAGGGTGGCGAGTGGACCGAAGTCATACCGGGAATACGGACTGAGGCTCTCTTGCCCATGGGACCAGCTCGTTCTTGACGCGAGGCGTCAGCCGGCGCAAGGGCCGATGAGGCCCGGCACTAGGTGCCGGACCTGACCGAGGCGCGCATCGGCCTACAGGGGCCTACAATGTAAGGCATGGCCACTCCTTCCTCCGTCCGCTTCGAGGGCCGAGTTCTAGATCGACTCAACGCCTTCGTCGCCTCCCACCCTGGCATGTCGCTGTCGGGCGCTAGCAATCGGTTGGTCGATGAGGCCCTCCGTGTGCAAGAGCACCCGTTCATCGTCTTCCGCGATGGCCCGGCGGGGCGGCGGGCCCGCCTCATCGGTGGCCCTGACGTATGGGAGGTCATCGGCGCGATCCTGTCCGCCCGAAATGCCGAGCCCGAGTTCAACGCCGATGAGATCGTGGCTCTTGTGGCCGACACCGCTGGTCTCGTTCCCCAACAGGTTCGAGCGGCCCTTGCCTATTGGGCCGACTATCCAGCCGAGGTGGACGAGTTCGTCCGCCGCGCCCAAGCTGAAGCCGACCAAGCCATCATCCGCTGGGAGCGCGAACACGATCTGCTTGGCAGATGAGCCCTCGGCCTGATCGGCCAGACGCGCTGCTCCTGGACGAGATGTTCTCACCACTCATCGCCGCCGCCCTCGTCGCCCGCGGCATCGACTGCCAGGCCGCCGCCGCCCAGCCCACTCTGCGGGCCCTCGACGACCATGATGTGCTTGAAGCTGCCCTGAGCGAAGGGCGAATCCTGGTCACGAACAATGTCGTCGACTTCGAAATCCTTCGGCGGCGACGGGAGGCCGAAGGTCGGCCAGTGCCTGGGTTCGTCTACACCTCGGATGGCCGCTTCCCCAGGGACCGAGCCTTTGTGGGCCGTCTTGTTGCCGCGCTCGAAGACGTCGCTCGCCGACACGTGGCCCGAGCCTACGGTGGAGTCGTCTGGCTGGCGCTGATCGAGGACAGATAGGCCCCTCGATCTCATGCCGGGGCACATCCCTCGGTCGCAGAGGCCGGCAACCTGGGCTCCGGCCTCCCCAGCAGGTACCCCTGCAACGCATCACAGCCGTGCTGGACCAGGAACTCCCGCTGCGCCTCGGTCTCCACACCCTCTGCGACCACAGTGAGCCCGAGCCCGTGGGCGAGCCCGATGGTGGCCACCACTATGGTCTCGTCCCCGGGCCGCACCCCGATCCCGCTCACGAAGGACTGGTCGACCTTGAGGACCTGGAAGGGGAAGCGGCTCAGGGCGGTCAGGGATGAGTTCCCCGTCCCGAAGTCGTCAATGGCCAATTTGACCCCGAGAGAGTGCAGCTGATCCAACACCCCCGCCGCGACCTCCGGGTCCGTGCTCAGGACGCTCTCGGTGACCTCCAGGTGGAGGTGGTCCGGGGAGAGGCCGTAGTTGGCGGCGGCCTCTGCCACGTGCAGCACCAGGTCGGGGTCCTGCAGCTGCGCGACCGAGAGATTAACGGAAACGCTCAAGTGAGCTGCGGTGGGATCGCCCGCCACCCAGCCGGCCAGGGCCCGGCAGGCTTCGTCGAGCACCCAGCACCCGATCTTGGCGATGCTTCCGGTCTCCTCGGCCAGTTGGATGAACTGGTCCGGGCCGAGCAGGCCCCGCTCGGGATGCTCCCAGCGGACCAATGCCTCCGCGCCGACGACCAGTCCGGAGGCGGCGGAGACGATGGGCTGGAAGTGAAGCCTCAACTCCCCTCGCTCGGCCGCGTCTGAGAGTTGCACCGCCAACTCGATCCGCTCGACGAAGGCTCGGTCGTCCGCGGCCTGGAGAATGTGGAAGCGACCGTGGGGCTGGAGCTTGGCCTGGTGCAGCGCGACCGCAGCCCGGCGAAGCGCCTCCTCTGGAGCGTCCAAGTCCCCGTAGGCGGCGGCGCCGGCGGTCACATCCACGTCCAGTGCGTGACCGCCGACCCGGTAGTGCGAGCCCAGCCGGTCCAGAACCCTGGTGACCGTGGCCTCGAGTTTCCCTGCGGGGATCCTTGACATTGCGACCACGAAGGTGTCCCCGTCCAAGCGGGCCACCACGTCGCTGGGACGAACGGCCCGGGCGAGCCGCTTGGCGAAGACGCGGAGCACCTCGTCCCCGACGGCTAGGCCGAGAGAGTCGTTCACCTCCTTGAGGCGGCCGAGATTGAGGACGGCGATGGCCCCGTGGGTGCTGTCGCGGTGTGCCGCGAGCCTGCCCATCCTCTCCGTGAGGCCTCGCCGGTTGAGGAGACCGGTGAGTTCGTCGTGCTGGGCCTGGCGGATCAGCTCGGCCTCCACCCCCTTCCGCTTGGTGATGTCCCTGAAGATTCCCAGTACGGCAACGGTCCGGCCTCCGGGATCGCGCAGCGGCACCGTGGAGATGGCCACGTCAATCAGGCGGCCGTCCCGGTGGCGCCGCCGCGTCTCGTGGTCCAGCACGTGGGCGCCGTTCAGCGTGCGAGTCCGGATCTCGTCGTGCTCCACCTCGG
>DATLQZ010000108.1:0-2400 GCA_035534915.1 Candidatus Dormiibacterota bacterium | reverse complement strand
GTGCGTGCTTGATCCGGCGCCACGACCCCGTCAGGCGCTGGCGCCAGTGGCAGTTCGCAAGCGGACCGTAGGATCGAGATTGCCTCGATGAGGGAATCAATAGCACTGGCGTTTTGCCGGTATGCCGCATGTCCGCCCCCTCCCCGAGCAGTCAATCTTATCCAGCACTGGCCTTTTTCCGCAATGCCAATCTGGTAGCGACCTGACTGGTCGAGCACAAAGCAAACATCAGCTTCCTGTAATTCCTGAACATTGTCGAGAAGCCACGCGGTGCCAAGGGCCCCGCCGCTTTCCTCGTCGGAGGAGTACGTCAGGGTAAGGCGCCCCGAAAGATCAGACGCATGGACTGCGATTGCGCGAGCGAGTGCTACAGTAATCGAAATTCCGGCTTTCATATCGGAGACGCCACACCCGTAGATCCGGTCTTCAGTCGTGCGTGGCTGGTAAGGGCCTACAAATCCACTCGATGGAGGGAAGGTGTCTAGGTGAGCGTTCAGAATTACGTGCGGGCCGGGGCGCCCCAAGTCCATGGGGACTACGAGATTGGGGCCACTTTGTCGGGGCAAGTATTCATGGACATCCAACCCGATGCCCCTTAACTCAGAGGCCACAAGGTTTGCGACATCGACCGTGTCGCCGGGAGGGTTGGGGCTTGGCGTTGCGACTAATTGAGCGAGCAAGTCAATCGTATGCTGGCGATCAGCGGCTACAGCAGCGACTAGTGGACTCAGCGAGTGGCTCGTTTGGACAGCGTCAGCCGCTAGTGAACACACAGATGTCACTCCCTTTGTATCCGTCATTGAACTTCCCCATTCCAGTGTGAAGAAATGAGCATGTCAAGCTGCGCGTTTGACCTTTCCCTCAGAGTGTCGTAAATTTGACGGGCCAACTCTGGCCTTGAGGAGGGATTGCAACGGTATGGCCACTACGGGAGGCGTCCTCGGCGGTGCCAAGCGGAATTAGCTCTTCCCGCGTCGCCCGGATATGCACTTTAAGGCTCCGTAACCCTGCCATGTGGCCCCCAATATACCAGGGGTCGGTCGGACTGTCACCCGGGTTCCGCAGCTTAAAGGGGTGGGAGGCCCTGGTGAGAGACGTCCCCGTGGCGATGTCCCAATGAGATGGGCGACCCGGAGTGGTTACCACGTCGACCGGGCGGCCCGCGCCTGGTTGATCCGCCCATTCCTCGACTCCGAGGCTACGTTTCTCTTTGTCGACGATCCCGACGATGTGCCGGAAGAAGTGACACCGTTCGACATGCCGAGTGCGGAGCTGTCCCATCACCGGTCCTCCTGCAGCTTCGAGACCATGCTCTCGCATTTCGGCCTGGACGACCCGGTGCTCTGGGACCTCGCCCGCATAGTGCATGAGTCAGACCTAGCCGATGACGCCTACGATGCGCCAGTGGCACCGGGCTTGGACGTCGTGATCAGAGGCCTCTCCATCATTTTTGATGATGAGCAGGTCTCGGCCCTGGCCGGGCCTATCTTCGACGGGCTTTACGAGTACCGGCGCCGGGTCCACTTGACCGGATGGCAGGATCCGGCGTGAGGACGCCAGCTTCGTATGAGACGGCGCAGCATGGCGGAGACGTCCGGCGCATTCTGTGGGCCCAGGGGACGCGAGCCTTTGCATACGGACTCGCGGCGCTCCTCTTGGGAACCACGCTCGACCGCCTCGGACTATCTGGGGTCGAGGCTGGCGGAGTGCTAGCGGCGGTTGTGGGTGGGACCGCCTTGGCGAGTGTCGCGGTCGCGCGGCTCGGGGACAACGTCGGCCGCCGTCGCATGTACCTCGTATTCTCGCTCCTCCTTGGTGCGAGCGGGCTTATCTTCGCCTACGCCGATGCTTGGTGGCTTCTCGTGCTGGCCGCCCTGACTGGCACCGTCTCGACCGAGGTCGTGGGCTCAGGCCCGTTCGTTTCCCTCGAGCAGGCCATGCTCGCAGCCGAGCCGGAGGGGCGACGCCGTCTGCAGGGTTTCGGCCTCTACAACGCGGTGGCGGCGGGAGCCGGGGCGTTGGGAGCGCTGGCGCTAGGCGCCCCCGGGCTGTTACGACGCTTCATTCCGGGGCTCCCGGTGGACCAGCGCTTCTTCCTCGTCCTTGTGGTGGCCGCAGCCGCTGGAGCGCTCTGCGTCTCAAGGCTGTCGCCAGCCGTCGAAGCGCAGGGCCGGGGGCGCATCGCTCCAGATCGCCGCAGCGGGCGCAGTGGGGGCTTGCGAGGCTCGCGAGCCGTTGTCGCTCGGCTGGCGTCGCTGCTTGCTCTGGACTCCCTTGCGGGGGGTTTCGTGGTCCAGGCGTTCCTGGCCTACTGGTTCACCTCACAGTTCCACGCCAGCCCTGGAGAATTGGGCGTGCTGTTTTTCGCTGTCGGGGTGGTCCAGACCGCCTCCTTCCTGG
>DATLQZ010000107.1:0-11163 GCA_035534915.1 Candidatus Dormiibacterota bacterium | reverse complement strand
CACCGCCTCTCCCTCGGGGGCGCTGGCGGTTGTAAAGATCGCCACCGAGCCGTCGCCGCGGGCGTCGGCCATCGCGGCGATCTCCGTGGCCCCAACCCACGGCTGGAACTCGCCCGAACCCAAAAGGAGAAAGCGTCCGCCTGGCCCGCTCGCCGCCGGGGGGTCATCCCCGGCGGCGGTGGGTCTCAGGATTGAGACTGGGCACCCTTGACGGGCGCCCCCAGAGGCCCGGTTTCGCTGAGAGCCTGCGGCACCGCTGAGGCCTTGTGGCCATTCTTAGCAGACTCCTTGCCTTTCATCTGAAAGAACGGCTCAAACATGTCCAGAGGGACTGGGAAAACGACCACGGTGTTCTGATCGGCCCCGATCTCCGACAGCGTTTGCAGGTAGCGCAATTGCAGGGTGGCGGGCTGGGTGCCGATGACCCGGGCTGCGTCCGCCAGGGTCTGGGCTGCCTGGAACTCGCCTTGGGCCCGGATGATCTTGGCGCGCTTCTCCCTCTCGGCTTCCGCTTGGAGTGCCATTGCGCGCTGCATCGACTGCGGGAGGTCGACATCCTTCACCTCTACGGCGGTCACCTTCACGCCCCAGGGCTCGGTCTGCTCGTCGATGACGGTTTGGAGTTCAGCATTGACCTTGTCTCGGCGACTCAACAATTCGTCGAGCGTCGACTGGCCGAGTATTGATCGCAGGGTTGTCTGGGCGGTCTTGGAGATAGTGCTCATATAGTCCCGCACCTTGACGTAGGAGTCCCGCGCGTCCACCACCCTGAAGAACACCACCGCGGTGACACGGACGGTCACGTTGTCACTGGTGATCACATCCTGGGGTGGGACCTCGTGCACCATCACCCGAAGGTCCACTTTCACCATCCGGTCAAATCCGAACGGGATGATCAGGCGCGGGCCGGGTCCTTTAACGTCAATCAGTCTGCCCAGGCGCAGGACGACTCCTCTCTCGTACTCGTTGATGACCCGAAAGCCGGTCGCAAAGGCGATCAGGATAAGCAGCGCCATCACCACAACCACCACCAGAATCGCCACGAGAGCGCCGTTCATGAGTTCACTCCTTTTGGCCGCCCCACGGGAGCGAGGGCGCTCCTCGCGTAAGCGTCGTTGCTCCCGGTTTCGACCGGGATACCGGTCACACGGACAATCAGGGTTAGTCCGTCCTGGGCGAGAACCTCGACCTCCGACCCCGCCGGAATCGGAGCGGCGTCGCGGGAGACCACGCGCCACAGCTCCCCCGCTACCAGCGCGAGGCCGACACCATTTCCACCATCTCTGACGAGCCCAGTCTCTCCCAACAGCTCCTGGGGCTGCTTCGAGTAGGGTCGGTGCCGAACTTGAAGAGCCCTCCTGCTGAGGACAATCCAGACAGTGCCCAGGCTCAGCGGGATTCCCACAACGGCCACCGGACTGATCGGCCGACCCCAGAACATCAGTACGCCCCCGGCGATCGCCACCGCCACTCCGGCCACCGTCAGGGCGCCGTGGGAGGTGGCAATCACGTCAACCACGAACAGCCCGATCGCGACTCCGATCACGAGCAGTCCGAGCAAATCGACCCGCGCCCCGATTAGGCTCGCCACCGCCAGCCCTCCCGCAATCAATCCGATCACACCCGGGATCAGTACCCCCGGGTGGACCAGCTCCAGGCCGAGGCCGAGAACCGCCAGCAGAAGCAATCCGAAGGCGACGTTGGGGTCAGACAGCAGGTTAAGCTGCGGCGGCAGGAACGCGCTCGCCGAGGCCACCCGGTGGGCACCGTTGGCTAGGCCACTCGCCAGCGCTGGGGCTTGGAACCCCAAGGAGGCCGAGCCGGCCACCAGAGCGGCACCTGCGATCGCCAAACGGCGCATGGCCACCTGAGTGTACGCCTACTTCGGAAACGGCTTGGAAGGCGAGTCCGATAATCTCCCGGTGAGCGATCTCGCCAACGCGCCCGCCTCCGCGGTGGTGACGCGCCTAGCCACCGAGCCTGACCGGGCACTCTGGGACGAGTTCGTCGGCCCGCAGTGCCGCGGGATACTCATGCAGTCTTGGGGATGGGGGGAGCTGCGCCGGCGGTACGGGTGGTCCGTGTTTCGCCTGATAGCGCAGGTCCCTGAGAGCGGGGCCTGGGCCGGTGCGATCCAAATCCTGCACCGGCCAGTGGGCCCCTTTGGTATCGGGTGGGCGTATGCCCCTAGAGGGCCCGCCCTCAGCTCCTTGGGGGAAGTTGGCGCCGCCGCGGCTCTGCTGGCCAGGGCGGCGCGGGACTTGCGGCGGCGGCGCGTGTTCACCCTCCGGGTAGACCCCGAGTGGCCGGCGGGAGACGCCGCCGCAGACCACCTGCGGCGGGAGCTCCACCTCCATCCGGCGGACTTCGACATCCAGCATCGCAATTCTTGGGAGGTCGACCTAGACGCCGACCCGCTGCGGGTGTCTGCGGGGTTGCCACCCTCCACCAGGCGCAACATCCGGATCGCCGAGAGGCAGGGGGTGAGCGTGGAACGGCAACACACCGCTGCAGCGGCTGTCGAGTTCTACCAGCTTCATCTGGAGACCGTGGAGCGACAGAACTTCCGAACCCGGCCTCTGGAGTACTACCAGCTGGCCAGGCAGAACCTCCGGGCGGAAGTCTTTATCGCTCGTCAGGAAGGGGTGGCGCTGGCTGCCGCCATGGTCGTCGCCTTCGGCCCGAGGCTGATATATCTGTACGGGGGAACCTCCGCTAACCGTCCTGAGGCTCGGGCCAGCTATGCGCTCCACTGGGCGGCGATCGAATGGGGCATTGGGGAAGGCTGTCAGGTCTACGACATGTGGGGCGTGCCCAGAGATTTCGACCCCCAGGATCCCTCCCACGGATATGCCACCTTTAAGACCAGGTGGGGGGGAAGGCTGGTTTCCAACAGCGGCCTGTTGCTGGCCCCTATGATTCCGCTCGCCGACGCGCTTGCCCATCGCGTCGAACGCCGGCTGCTGCGGCGCCGCCCGCTGCTCACCTGATCGGCTGCGATCGGGAGCTCCCCTACAATCTCCCCATGCTCTATCTGGGCCGGAAACGCAGCGATCGATGGGACGCGACGGTCTTCGCGGCTCCCCGCGAGGTGTTTGCGGTGGCGGAGCAGGTCCTGGGGCTCCCGCCCTTCAGCTTTCGGGTGGTCGACGAGCACACCGCTGAGGTGGTCCAGGATCTGGCCAACGGGTTCTTCGGACAGTGGAGCAAGGTCCGCTACCCGAAGAACCGGATCCGGATTGAGTGCCGGGCCATCGATTCCGGCACCAGAGTCACTGTCACCGCGGTTGGCGAACGGAGTGCCACGATGCGGGCGACCAACCTCCTGCGCATCCTGGGGAGCGGAGAGCGCGACGCCGCCACCGTGTATCGCCACCGCACCATTCCGGTAGGCCGTTGCACAGTCGTCCAGAGCTGGGCTGGCACCGGCTACCCGATCTTCATGGAGCCGGATCATTCGGCCCCGAGAGGACGTCCCGTGCGACCCGCGTCACCCCTGGTTGCGCTCGGGCAGAGGGGGCGCTGGGTCAAGGTCAGGGCGGGCGAGGAACCGGATGCCCAAGAGGGCTGGATCGAGGCGGATCAACTGGTGCCGGATCAGGTGCCAGCCCGAGCCGGGGTACCGAGTTAGTCCTCGGTGTGGTGCCCGAGTCGGTGCCAGGCTCCAGAGATCAGCAGGTTCTGAGCCTCGGCGGGACCCTCGCTGCCGGCGGGATAGAGCTTGATCGCGGGCATGTCATCCAGCACGGGTTGCAGCGCCTGCCAGGCGAACTCCGTCTCATCCTGCCGGATGAAGAGGGTGTGATCTCCCAGCAGAGCGTCGTGGAGGAGTCGTTCGTACGCCTCGGCGGGCTCAGTCTTGAATGACTTCCCGTAGGAGAAGTCCATGCGCACCCCTTGTTCCACGACCAGGGGCCCGGGCTCCTTGGCCACGAAGGAGAACGAGATCCCCTCATCCGGTTGAATTCGAATGGTCACCCGGTTCGGTTGCAGCGCCTCGATCCCGGTTCCCTCAAAGAGGTGCAATGGCACATCTCGGCAGAAGAGCATGATCTCCGTCCGCCGGGTGACAAGCGCCTTTCCACAGCGCAGATAGAACGGGACGCCGGCCCAGGCCCAGGAGTCAACCGCCAGGCGGAGGGCGATGTAAGTCTCGGTGTCAGAGTCGGCTGAAACGCCCTCCAGCTCTCTGTATCCCGGCATCGTTTTTCCGTTGACCAAGCCGCGCGTGTACTGGCCCCGGACCACCTCCGCCGGAGCCACCGGCCGAATCGACTGCAGCACCTTCACCTTCTCATCCCGTAGCGCTTCCGGATCGAAAGAACTGGGAGGCGACATGCAGGTCAGGGCAAGAAGTTGAAAGAGATGGTTCTGCATGATGTCGCGAAGGGCACCAGTCTCCTCGTATAGATGTCCGCGATTCTCAACTCCGATGTCTTCGGCCACGGTCAACTGCACATGGGAGACCACATCGCGGTTCCAAATCCTCTCAATCAAGGTGTTGCCGAACCTAAAAACCAGGAGGTTCTGCACCGTCTCCTTGCCCAGATAGTGGTCGATCCTGTAGATGCGCTCTTCCGGGACGGTCCGGTGGAGCGCTTGGTTGAGCTGCTTCGCAGAAGCGAGGTCGTGACCGAACGGCTTTTCGATGATGATCGACGAGCCGCGGGCCAGGCCCGCATCCTTCAGCTCCTGCAATATCGGTGAAAAGGAAGAAGGTGGCACCGCCAGATACACGATCCGTCGGGGAAGCTTGAGCACCTTGGCCAGCTTGGGGCCGGGATTGGTGACCGCCGGCACGTAGCGCAGCCGCCTGGCAAAAGCGCCGAACGCACGCTCGTCGAACTGGCTGCGCCCGAAGGCCACGACCGCCTCCTTGGCGAAGGCGCGGAACCCTTCGTCGTCGAGGTCACCGGTGGCGGTGCCCACGACGTCCCCCTTCCGGGGGAGGAGCCCCTGGCTGCTCAGCTCATAGAGGGCCGGAAGCAGCTTGCGGCGGGCGAGGTCTCCGGTGGCGCCGAAAACCACCAGATCTTGATCCGAGGGAACCCGCAGGGCTCGCGCTGGCACTGCTTGAGTCTAAGGCCGTACCTGGGGCGGGACCTCCTCCAGGTGGCCCTGAGCAGCTGCCTATACTCGGGCCGTGGCCACCGCCAAGCCGCCGCCCCCGGATGGTGAACTGGAGACCGTCGTCGAGATGGTTCGTGGGTTCTCGCCCCTGGATTCGGCAACGACCGCGAAGCTGCTCGCGTCGGTGGGTTATGAGGGACTGGACGAGGACCCCAGGCGACAGCTGGTCCAGCATCATCTTTGGATCGTGCTGGAGGAGGCGGGCGCGGCAGCTCGGGCAGGGACTTCGACCGGCGATCTCTTTCAGGAGGGGACCACCGCGCTCTTGAAGCTTGTCCACGGGCTGTCGCGCGAGCAGCCGCTGACTCCAGAGGAGTTCCGCGACCGGGCGCGGCAGGCGGCGGCTGCCGCGATCGCCGCGACGCTGGAGGAAGAGTCCAGCGCCCGGGCCCAAGATGAGCGGTGGGCTCGCGATGGCGAGAGGCTATTCGCGCTGGAAGTAGAGCTCAGGCACGAAGCTGGCGAGCCACCATCTGACGCGGACCTGGCCACCCGCCTGGGATGGTCGGGGGAGCGCGTCCGGCAGCTGCGGCGCGCGGTCTCGGAGGCGGCCGCGCAGCATGACCGGGAGCTGCTGGAGACTATTGAGGAGATGGAAGAGGAGTGAGTGATCTGGAAGTGCCCTTAGGGGCAACCCACCGACGTCTCGGGGCGCGCATGGTCCCCTTTGCCGGCTACTCGATGCCGCTGCAGTACACCAGCATCCGTGAGGAGCACGAAGCGGTCCGTCGACACGCCGGACTTTTCGACGTGTCCCACATGGGGGAGGTCAGCGTCAGCGGCCCCGGGGCCCAAGAGTACCTCCAGCGGCTGATAACCAATGACGTCTCCAAACTCAGCCCAGGGCGAGCCCTTTACAGCGTCATGTGTCAGGAGGACGGGGGCATCGTCGATGACCTTCTCGTGTACCGCGACCAGGAAGGCTACATGTGTGTCATCAATGCCGCGCGACATGATGCCGACCTGGACTGGATGAGGGAGCGGCTTCCGAGTTCCGGGGTGGAGTTGCTGGACCAGTCGGCTGAGACCTGCCTGCTGGCACTCCAGGGACCGCTTGCGCTCCAGATCCTGGATCCGTTGGTGGAGGGGGGATCGCCGTCCGACCTCCGCTACTACCACCACCGTCCAGGAAGGGTTGCCGGCGTCGCCGTGCGCTTGTCTCGTACCGGCTACACCGGGGAGGACGGCTTCGAGCTCTACGGACCGGCTGACCGGGCGGCGCAGCTTTGGGATTCGATCCAGGAACGGGGCCGCGAGTTCGGTCTGCTTCCCGCCGGCCTGGGGGCGCGGGACACACTTCGGCTGGAAGCTGGCCTTCGCCTCTACGGCCAGGACATCGACGACCAGACCGACCCTATCACCGCGGGGCTGGGATGGGTGGTGAAGCTTGGAAAAGGTGACTTCGTGGGCCGCGACACCCTCAGCGCACGAGCCGAATCGGCGGCCCAGGCTTTCGTGGGACTCCAGCTTGGCCCAAGACAGATCGCTCGTGCCCACCACCAGATCTTTGAGGGTGAGGACCAAGTCGGGGTCGTGACCAGCGGCTCCTTCGGCTTTACAGTCGGGACGGGGATCGCGATGGGCTACGTCCGCCCCGAGTCCGCTGCTTTGGGGCGCGAACTAAGAATCAGAACCCGTCATGATCCTGATCAGTGGGCGGGGGCCACCGTGGTCCCGCTACCGTTCTACCGGCGACCTGCCGAATAGAGCACCCCAAGAGAGGAGGACCCGAACGTGTCAGAACTGACCGGTTATCGATTCAGCAAGACCCATGAGTGGGTCCGCCTCCAGGATGACGGGGAGGCGCTGGTGGGGATCACCGACCATGCTCAGGCCCAGCTAGGCGACGTCATCTTTTTGGAGCTGCCCGCCGTTGGGGACCACCTGGAGGTGGGCGCTCGGCTCGGGGCGGTCGAGTCGGTGAAGGCTGCCAGTGACCTCTATTCACCGGTAGCCGGCGAGGTGATCGCGGTCAACACCGCGGCGGAATCCGCGCCCGAGGTGGTTAACCAGGACCCGTACGAGGGCGGCTGGCTAATCAGAATTCGCGTTGCAGGGGAAGTCCCGGAAGGGCTTATGGATCCCGAGTCCTACAAGGCATACGCGGAGAGCGACCAGCACTGACGCGACGGTGCCCCCATGCCGCCCCGGCCGAGGGCTCATCACCACGGCCCCAGGGGCGGGGCAGACTTGGCCATCGGTCGGCTCGGACTAGACTTTTGAGGAAGAAGCGAGAGGTTCATTCCGCCAAATCGAAGGGATTCACATAGATGGCCTACCTGCCCAATTCGGACCGTGATCGGGCCGACATGCTCGCGGCGCTGGGGCTCGACGATCCTGCCCAGCTCTTCCGCGAGATCCCGCGACATCTTCAGAATCCAACTCTCGATCTCCCGGTCCCCCTCAGCGAGGGGGAGCTGTCGGCCGAGATGCGGCGGCTCGCCGCGGCCAACCGCCCGATGGGGCAGTGGGACTGCTTCCTGGGAGCGGGAATCTACTCTCGCTTCATCCCGGCGATCGTGCGTGCGACCATCGGCAGGCCGGAGTTCTACACCGCCTACACTCCCTACCAGGCCGAGGCTAGCCAGGGGTACCTCCAGACGATCTTCGAGTTCCAATCGATGGTGGCGGAACTCTACGACCTGGACGTTGCCAACGCCTCGATGTACGACGGGGCTACCGCTACCGCCGAGGGGGCCCTGCTGGCAGCGGCCCACACGGGCAGGCACCGGATCCTGGCGTCTTCGGTCCTCCATCCGGAAACTCTGGCAGTGCTCACGACATACGCCTCTGGCAGGGGCGTCGATCTGGTCTTGATCCCCGCCCGAGCCGGCGTGACGGACTCGGCGGCTGCGGCGGAGCTTTTGGCGGGTGGGGACGTCGCCGTCGTCATCGCGTCTCAACCGAACTTCCTGGGGCTGGTGGAGCCGGCCCGGGAGCTGGTAGAGCTCGCGCACGGCGCCGGGGCCCTGGCGCTGGTCGTTGCCGACCCGCTCGCGGCTGCCGTGTTGGAGCCACCGGGGGCCATTGGCGCAGACTTGGCCGCCGGAGAAGGGCAGCAGCTGGGGATCCCAGCGCAGTTGGGAGGACCCACCGTCGGGCTTCTGGCCTGTCGGCAGGAACTGGTCAGGAGGATCCCGGGGCGGCTGGTGGGGATGACCAAGGATGCCCGCGGAGCCAGGGCCTTCTGCCTCACCCTTCAGACCAGGGAGCAGCACATCCGCCGGGAGCGAGCTACCTCGAACATCTGCACCAACCACGCCCTCATGGCTCTGGCGGCGACCGCCTATCTGGCGAAGATGGGGGCGGCCGGCCTCCGCGAGGTGGCGGACATCTCCTACCGCAGGGCACACGACCTGGCTCAGCGGCTCGCGGCCGTGCCTGGGTTCCGGTTGCCCTACGCAGGCACCTTCCTTTGGGAGTTCGTGCTGGAGTGTCCCAGCGACGCGGAGGCATGGGCCGCCAGACTCGCGGAGCGGGGCATCCTCGCCGGCTTCCCGCTCGGCCGGGTGGACAGCGAGCAGTCCAGATGTCTGCTGGTGTGCGCCACCGAGACCAGTTCCCCGGCGGCGATTTCGCGGTACGTAGCTGCCGTGGAGGAATTGACCCTGTCGGCGGTGCCAGTGGGGGCGCAGTCGTGACCGTCGCAGCCCCGACCTGGGCGGGTGATGAGCCGCTGGTCTTCGAACTGAGCGATGAGATGGGCACGGCTCCCCGGCTCCCCGCGGCGGGTGTGGCGGCCCCGGGGATCGACGAGGACCTTCCGCGGGACCTCAAGCGGCGAAAGCGCGCAGTGATCCCCGCTGTCAGCGAGCCAGAGCTGGCTCGGCATTTCGGCCGGCTCGCCCGGCGGAACCACAATCTGCAGCAGGGCGCCTATCCCTTGGGCTCCTGCACCATGAAGTACAACCCCGCGATCAATGAACAGGTCGCGAACTTGGAGGGCCTCAGCGACCTCCATCCCTGGCAGCCAGTGGACACAATCCAGGGAGCGTTGGAGCTGATGTGGCGGCTGGAACAGTACCTCTGTCAGATCACCGGGATGAGCTCGGTCTCGCTGCAGCCGGCGGCGGGCGCGCATGGCGAGTGGACCGGCCTACGCATGATCCAGGCGTACCACCTCAGCCGGGAGGACCACGGCCGACACTCCGTGATCATTCCCGACACCGCCCACGGGACCAACCCGGCCAGCGCTGCCCAGTGCGGCTTCTCGGTTATCACGGTGCGCAGCGCCGCCGATGGCACCGTCGACCTCGAGGACCTGGCCTCGAAGCTGGGTCCTGAGGTGGCGGCGGTCATGCTGACAAACCCGAACACGCTCGGCATCTTCGAGCGCAACATTGAGGAGATGGCCAGGCTGGCGCATGAAGCCGGGGCGCTGGTCTACTACGACGGCGCGAACCTCAACGCGTTGGTCGGGGTGGCCAGGCCGGGAGACATGGGGTTTGACGTCGTGCACCTCAATCTGCACAAGACCTTCTCGACCCCTCACGGCGGCGGTGGCCCTGGGGCTGGACCGGTAGGGGTCAGTGCCGAGTTGGCCAGGTTCCTCCCGGTGCCGCGCGTGGTGACCGACGGGACGAGGTTTTCCCTCGACCATGCCCGCCCCGAGAGCATCGGACGGGTGCGCTCGTTCTACGGGAACTTCGGAATGCTGGTCCGCGCGTACGCCTACATCCGGGCCTACGGCGGTGAGATCGGACAGGTCGCCCGCGACGCCGTTCTCAATGCCCGCTACCTACGCCACCTACTCGCTGATCGGCTGCCGACCGCGGTCGACACGGACAGCTTCCACGAGTTCGTGGCAACCCCCAAGCGGTCTCGGTCCCCGGAGCTCAGGGCGTTGGACATCGCCAAGAGGATGATCGACCACGGGGTGTATCCGCCGACTGTTTACTTCCCGATCACGGTGCCTGAGGCGATGATGTTCGAGCCCACCGAAACCGAGTCCAAGCGGTCGCTCGACGCGCTGGCCGAGATTGTCATCTCGATCCTCGACGAGGGGGAGAGCGATCCTGAGACACTGAGGACCGCACCGCACAACGCGCCCGTGGCTCGAGTGGACGAGGTGACCGCCGCGCGCACCCCGGTCCTGCGCTGGCGGGCCGAAGAGCCCAGTTGACCATGAATGCCGGCGACCGCCAGCGGCTCCTCCGTTTGATGAAGGATCGCGCGTTTCGCGAAGGGGATTTCCTGCTCACCAGCGGTCGCCGCAGCAGCTACTACTTCGATGGTCGGCTGGTGACCCTGGATCCGACAGGAGCCCTGCTGATCGGAAGGGAGATGCTGAGCTGGGCTCGCGAAGACCTCCTGGCCAAGGTCGGGGGGCCGACGCTGGGGGCAGACCCCATGGTGGCCTCGGTCGCGGTGTGCAGCGCCAGCGACGGCGGTCCCGAGATAGGCGCGTTCATCGTCCGCAAGGACGTGAAGGACCACGGGACAGGGGGACCTTTCGCCGGCCCTCCTCCGACAGCCGGGGAGCGGGTGGCGATCGTCGATGATGCGCTCACGACCGGAGGATCTTTGCTCGGTGCCGCTGAGAAGGTGACATCGACGGGGGCGTTGATAGTTGCCATCTACACGCTCTTGGACCGGGAAGAGGGGGGCCGTGATCGTCTGGAGGCCGCCGGGTATCGGGTCCGCTCGATCTTCACGCGGTCCGACCTGGTCAGCGCCTCCGTAGTGCCCAGCCTCGAGCCAACCTAAGCGAGCTCGCGAAGCCCCTTGCCCATTCGCAGTTGGCGCCGTAGCCTGGCGGGCTGTCTCGTGGTCCTGGCGACTCTGGCGCTGACTTCCTGTGGCAGCAGCTCAACCTCAGCTTCCGAAGCCGTGCGGAACCTGGTCTCGGGTCTGCCAGTTCACCACAACGCGAAACCGTTGCAGGTCGGGGCCTACAGCTGCAGCCCCGATGGCGGCTTCTACGTGGATCAGACCAAAGTGCTGTTTTACTACATGCGCCTGGTGCCGTTGTCAGATATCCTGCCCCTACTGCCCGCCGCCGATGCCCGCAACGCGACCTCCCTCGCTCGTTTC
>DATLQZ010000106.1:0-4131 GCA_035534915.1 Candidatus Dormiibacterota bacterium | reverse complement strand
ACCGCCAGCTGCGCTATCTTGACCGCCAGCAGCACCACTGCCAGCACCAGGTAGCCGCGCAGCGCGAGCATCCCAATCCGCTGCCCTCGGGACCAAACGGGGGGTTTCAGCGAGGACAGCGGCGGCATCCTCCAAACCTGGCGATCACCGGTCACCGCCCGCTCGCGCTCATGGTCTCGGCCCCGACGGCGGCGTGCCATCACTCCCATCCAGAGCAGTCCCGCCCCACCCAGCACCGTCACGGTCAGGGTGAACGGCCCGAGCGGGAGCTGGGGAAAGACCGTGGTCACAGTCAGGATCAACGAGAGCAGCACCAGCACCGAGACGATGATGGTGGCCGCCACATTCTGGCGGGCGGAGTTGACCCACGGACCCAAGACCTCCGCGTCGTTGCAGAGGAGCAAGAGGAAGACGATGGCCGAAGGGAGGAGGACGCCCGCCAGAACCTGGACGCCGGTCGTCATGAGTCCTAGCGGCGCCCCCGGGATCAGGACGATGCCGGCAGCCACCGCGATCATCGCGGCAAACGACAGGTAGAACCCCTTGGCGTCCCGCACGCTGCGGTGGAGGGAGTGCTTCAGCCCGAAGCTGTCACCCAGGGCGTAGGAGGTGGAGAGGGTAACGGCCGACGCCCCGATCACCGAGGCGTTGACCAGGACCACCGCGAAGATGGCCCCGGAGGCTGAGCCCGCCCGTCGACTGAGGCCCTCGGCGACCGTGAGCCCGGAGCCGAACTGGCCAGCGAAGCTGCTGTGGGAGAAGGCGAAGGCGGTCGCCACCATGAGCGCTCCGGCACCCGCGGTCGTCAGCACCGCCCCGATCGAGGTGTCCGCCAGCTCGTACTTGAGCCACCGGGTGGTGATGCGCTTGTCGATCACGTTCGACTGCTGGAAGAACAGCTGCCAGGGGGCGATGGTGGTGCCGACCACCGCGATGATGAAAAGCACCGAGGTGGAGGTGAAGCCACCCTGCACCGAGGGCGTGACCAGCCCTTTGAGGACAGGTCCCGCTTTGGGGTGCGAGAGTACGGCCAGCGGGAACATCAGCAGGCTGGTGATGATGAATACGAACATGAAGCGCTCCCAGCGCTGGAAGTTGCCGGTCGCGACCATCGCTAACAGCCCGATGGCGACGATGGGGACAGAGGCCAGCGGGGTGATCCCGAAGTAGCGCAACCCCAGGTCCACTCCGATGAACTCCGTAACCAGGGTGAGGAAGTTGAGGAGGAACAGATCGCCCACGGAGAAGGCCGCCCAGAAGTTCCCAAAGCGTTCCTTGATCAGCCGCGCGTGGCCGACCCCGGTGACAGCTCCCAGCCGCACCACCATCTCCTGGGCGACTATGAGGGTGGGGATGCACAGGACCAGCACCCACAGCAGGCTGGGCCCGTAGTTCTGGCCCGCCTGAGCGTAGGTGGACACGCCGCCGGCGTCGTTGTCGCCGACCATGACAATGAGCCCCGGGCCCATGATGGCCGCCAGGGTCAGGAGCTTGCGGGACCAGGGCCGGGGCCGGTCCTGGTCCCACCTGGGGATGGAGCCGAGGGCGCCGCGGATCTCGCCCTCGTGGGCTGAATCCACCACCGCCGACCGCGGGGGCGCGGTCGGGCGCGGCTCCTCTGACATCTCTGACCTCCTGGCGTGGGTACGACGGGGACCGTGTGCTCAGGCGCACGCCGGGAGGGGTGCCGGGGTCTTGCTTAGAGGCTCACGGCGTGCGCAGTGGGATGGCGACCTTGTGGCGGTTTACTGGAACCGTCCATGCTCACCTCCATGCCTCGCCTATCGATAACAGCTGGACCCCTCAAGGGGGGGTTAAGGCCGATATCGGAAACTGCGCCGCAACGCACCTATATGCTACCAGCGTGAGTTTGCGCGAAGACCGGGGCTCGGTCCCCACCGCCGTCTAGACCGCTTAGGAAATGCCAACCCTTCCGACCCGTTCGCCGTCGCGCCCGCGCAGACGACGTCGCCTGCTCACGACCCGGGCAGTTCGGGCGTCACTGGTGCCACTCTCGCGCTTGCGGTCTCTCTCGCCCGTAGATGAAGGTGGTCGCGGTGCCGGACGCCTTGTCGACCTGGTGGTGCGCTGGAACGGAAGTGACCCATATCCGCTGGTGACCGGGTTGGTGCTGCAGCGGGGCGAGGAGCAGATCTTCCAGCCCATCGTCAGCGTCGCGCGGCTGGATGCCCAGGCGGTTGTGGTCAAGGACCTAGGCACTCAGGCTGCCGGCTTCATCCGACGCGAGGGAGAGCTTCGCCTCGTCTCGGATGTCCTGGGGCGCCAATTGGTCGACGTGGATGGAGTCAAGGTGCTGCGGGCGGAGGACCTGTTCCTGGCCCCGGTCCTGGGCCGGATGCGGCTGGTGGCGGTCTCCGGAGGACCCAGGTCGCTCTGGGCCCGGGTGGTCGCCTCATGGCAGCCGGACAGCCAGCAGTTGGTGGACTGGTCCGCAGTCCACCCATTTGGGGAGCCCGGATCCGAGCTCCGGCTCCAGGTGCCACACGAGGGACTGAGGCAGCTGCATCCGGGAGAGCTTGCCGACCTGCTGGAGGAGCTGGACCAACCGGCCAGGGACGAGTTGACGACCGCACTGGACCCGGGCGCTGTGGCCGACGCGCTCGAGGAGATGGATGCTGAGCGGATAGAGGACATCCTCCGGGACGCCTCTCCGGAGCGGGCCGCGCAGATGGTCGCAGCGATGGAACCCGACGAAGCGGTCGACGTGCTCCGCGACATGGAGCGCGCGGAGGCCGACGCGATCCTCGCCCACCTTCCCACCGACGCAGCCCGCCAGCTCACCGACCTGCTTGGGTACCCGGAGACCATGGCCGGAGGCTTCATGACGACCACCCTCGCCAGGGCCTCTGAACATGACACGGTGGCACAGGTCCGGGAAAACCTGCGGGAGCAGCGAGCCCACGGGGCGGACATCGACTCGGTGGCCGTCCTGGACGCGGAGGGTCGGCTCCGGGCGGACCTGCCCCTTTTCGATGTTCTGGTGGCGGCGGACGACACCCCGCTCTCCGACCTGCTGAACGACACGAGTCCGGTGACCATCCACCCCGAGGCGTTTCTCGACGAGGTGGTCGAGCGGCTGACCGAGGCCCGAGCCTCATCGGTTGTGGTGGTAGATGGGCAAGGGAGGCCGATGGGACGCGTCCTGGCGGACGATGTAATCGACGCGCTGAAAGAAGGGGGCCTTCGGTTGAAGCTTCCCTGGCTCTTCCACTGACGGCTGGCACCGGCGCCCGGGATTGAACCGGCCCCGGTCCCCTGGCGCTCGCCGCTGGGGGCTGGCGAGATGAGCGGGCGCTGACCGCAGCGCAGGCACGATCGTCTACCAAGTGCACTCGATCGCCAAGCTGGCGCTGGCGACGAACTCTGCGCCCAGTTCATTTGCCTTCACGTCGAGTGCGTGCGTGACCGCCTTCGGAGTCGCCTGCTACGGGCCCAACCAGATCAGGGCGAGATATGACGTTCCCACCGCTTGGAACGGAGCTGGCCAGACGATCGTGATCGACGACGCTTGCGGCAGTCCCGCCGTCCGCTAGGACCTGACGACGTACGACGCCACCGACGGCCTGCCCGCGCCGCCTGCTCTCAACGTCAGCTGCCCCTTGGGCTGTGCCCGGCCTCCAGCCCCGATCAGGGCGGTGGAACTGCGGGCGCGCTCGGGTCCCGGCCCTTTGGAACAGGGGTGCTCGCCCCTGCTCCCACCATCTGGGGGCGCGCCCGGTTGCCTCTCCGTTTGGTTTCTGAACCGAGCGCCCCCGGATGCCCACGCGGGCAGCCTCGCGCCGCCCTTCGCGTCGAGGGCTGTCCCTCATGCAGAGCAAGCGCGATGGGCGCTCCGGCGTTAGCCTTGCCGATTCCGTATCCTGAAGGCTAGTCATGAGTGACTTAGCCCTAGAGAATTTTCAGCGCGCGCTCGTGATTGTGGCGCACCCGGACGACGCCGAGTTCGGCAGCGCCGGGACTGTCGCCGGCTGGACGGCGAGCGGCGTTCAGGTCGACTATGTGATCTGCACAGACGGCGCCCAGGGGTCTGCCGACCCCAGCATCCCGGCCAGCGAGCTCCGGGGTATCCGTGAGGTGGAGCAGCGGGCGGCCGCGGCGGTCCTGGGGGTT
>DATLQZ010000105.1:0-1169 GCA_035534915.1 Candidatus Dormiibacterota bacterium | reverse complement strand
TGGCTCCGATGGGTACTTGCTCGAACGTGGGCAATATGCGCGAGCGCAGAAGCGAGTCGTAGCCGACCACGGTCTTGGGTTTGAGGTGTGTTGTTGTGGCCAACCAGCGCTCGCCCCACTCGCCCAGGTGGACTTCGCCTCTTGCTGGGTCGATCCAGGTCCCTTGCGTCTTTTCGGTTTCGGTGTGGGTGAGGAACTGGTCGGCGTCGACCTTGCGCCTGAAGCTTCGCGACAGTTCGCGTCCATCGGGCCCACGGTAGCGCGCTCGCCACGTGAGCGTGCCGGCGCGGAGGCGCTTTTCAACGTGGGCCATCGTCTGTCTTTCCTGGTACGCGGACCACAAGCCCGCGGCACGAGAGGGAGAGGACGCCCCAGAAAGTCCTGCTTAGCCCCAGGTCGTCGAGGGGCGAGGAGTTCAAGACTGCCGCCTCGCGAAGCGGATCCTTCGGTCGGAGAGAGCTTTGCTCCGGCCAGGCGGATTCCCTCCGACAGCAGCATCGGACTGCTGGTCTACCCACGTGGCGATGTCCTCGGCGCGGTAGCGGATGTGGCGCCCGACTCGGAGGGAGGCCGGACCGTGCCCTTGGTATCTCCAGTTGGCGAGGGTCCCGGTCGGGACGCCGAGATAGGCACTGACCTGTGCGGGAGTCATCAGGACGCTGAGGTTTGGAGGATCGGCAGAAGCGACAGCTCCGCGTATGGTCGTCATGGCTTACTAGGCCGCTGTGGCTCGGCTGTTCTCGCGTGATGGACCGGGACCGCCGCATCGGTTCCTCGCCCGGCCCACAATCGGGGACTCTGGCGAGGGAGGGTGGCCCCTCGCTGAACTGCCAGACCAGTAAACGGCGCCCGCGGGGTGACCACTCAGCGCGGTTGCCTCTCGGGGTAGCGGCTTGCTTCTCGGCAGGGGCCAGCGTGGCCGATCGGCCGCTAGCCTGAGCGCCCGCCGTCGTCCCGCGGCCCAACCGCGGCCCAACCCTCGGAGTCCTTGGGGCGTCGGCAGCCGGAAATACCCTCTGACCAGGGCGTTTACGGTCCCAGCCCCCGTAGCTCAGAGGATAGAGCGTCGGTTTCCTAAACCGTGCGTCGCACGTTCGAGTCGTGCCGGGGGCGCAAGAAAGCCCAGGTCAGAGGGGGTATTTGATTCCGCAAGGACCAGTATTTCCCAA
>DATLQZ010000104.1:0-3249 GCA_035534915.1 Candidatus Dormiibacterota bacterium | reverse complement strand
GCAGGTAGCGGCCTTTGAGGGGCACTGTTAGGTCCATGGCTGCTTCGAGCATCGCCCAATTATGGCCGGGAGCCACCTATTCCCCGTGGACGGGACAGCGGTCGTCCCTCTCCAATGAGATCGTTCTCCAGCGGCCGGACTCACCATCGAAGTCGACGAGCCGGTTTTTGAATCGCTCCGGCCACAGCACCAGGCGGATGGCTTCCAGTGCCTGGAGCGAGCCGATGACCCCCACCAGTGGCCCAATCACCCCCGCCTCACGGCAAGATCGCAGCATCTCGTCCGACGGCGCCTTGAACAGGCACCTGTAACAGGGACCTCCAGGACTGACGACCGTCAGCTGCCCTCGCCATCCGATAGCCCCTCCAATCACCAGTGGTAGCCGGTGGCGAACGCACCAGTCGTTGACCAGGAACTTGGTCTCGGGACCGTCGCTGCACTCCAGCACCACGTCTGCCCCGAGCAGGAGGGAGTCGATGTTGTCGGCGTTCAGAGGTCCGCGATGCTCCTCGACACTGACCTGCGAGTTGAGTGCCTGGATGGCTCGGCAGATCACTTTCGTCTTCGGCTCTCCAATATCCGCAGTGCGAAAGGCAACCTGCCGATGAAGGTTGTCAAGGGCAACGCGGTCTGAGTCGACCAGGCGCAGTGCTCCCAGTCCGGATCCGGCCAAATGCAGCGCGGCCGGCCCCCCGAGGCCGCCAACTCCGATCAGCACCGCTCTACTGTTGAGCAGCCGCAGCTGTTCTCCCTCTCGAAACTCCGGCAGGAGCAACTGGCGCCCATAGCGCTCGATCTCCTCGTCTTCGAGTTGGTCGTACCGCCTCACCTCCTTGCCATCCTCACCACGACACCACCCGATCCGCGTCGGCCACCAGCTCGATCGCCTGACGGTAGTCAATAGTTGGCCAGCGGTCCGCCACCGACCTCCGCTTCGCGTCCTTCAGGATCGCGACCACTTTTATCGGCAGGAAAGTGGAAGGGGCGAGCCCCAGATGACCTCTTACTGTCTCGGCGGTCTCCAGGACGGCGTCGTGTAGCAGGACGACGGTCGAAGTGCGCCCAGCGCCTCTGATCACCGTCGACCAGGCCCTCCAATCTCCCCTACGGGAGATTAGGTGGGTTTCCCGCAGGGCATCAGAGGACAATGCAGCAGCGGGCCTTGCGGCACCACTCCTCCACCACGCTCCTGTCGATCCGCTTGACCCCCGGCCGGAGCGTACGGTCGGAGAGACCAAGGGTCCAGAGGGACTCCTCCTCCACCATCACCGGCGATTCCTCATCCTCGATCAAAGCGGCGATCTCCCGGCTCAGCTGACCGCCGCGACCGCCTGGAGTCACCCCCTCCACGCCCAAGGCCGCGGCCGTATCGACGAGGAGGAGCACCACTCTGGCTCCTCCCAGCGGGATCGCCAGTCCCACCCTCACCGCCAGAACCCCGCTGTCATCGCTCAGGGATCCGCGGGCCAGCACCACCACTTCCTCGATGGGCCCAGCCATCAGAACCTCAGCACCTGGTCAGCATCACGAACCATCCGCGCTAGATCCGCAAGGCTCCCGCGACGGACGCCGACGAATTCCGCCGGCTGAGGCTGGCGCCAGCGCAGATCTGCTTCGCATAGGGTGACCGGGAACCGGCCCGCCAGCGCCGCAGCGCTCAACACCCCGTCGCCAGCCAGGAAGATCGATGTGAGGTGGCCCAGCTCCGCGGCGGCAGTTGCCAGCGCCAGAACCGTCTCCGCGCCATCACTGCGCGGGCCGGCGGTGAGGACCAGAACAAGGTTCAACCGAGGATGCCTCCGGGCGCAACGAGTTGACGAGCCCAGCCTAACCGATACTCGGAGTCTCGCTCGGGTCCGCGGCCGACTGACTATTGACGACCGTTGCCAGGTGGGGCCTAGCCCTCCACAGGGTCAGCACCGCTGCCAGCAGCAGCAGCGGGGTGATCCGGAAGTGGAGATACAGGTGCGGTGTCATGTCGACCACGGTCGCCAGGTCGAAGCCAAGGATCCACAGCCCCAAGGTCACCAGGCTTCGCCCGCGGGAGCGTAGGGCCTTGGCAACCAGAATAGCCGCCGGCCCCAGGAGCAGCAGCCCCTGAACCAAGTCATGAGGCGCGATCAGCAGAGAAAGACAGGAGGTTGAGGCCAGGCAGAGGAACCAGTCGATCTGAGTTTGCGGAGGGTTCCGCCACCAGGCGTAACCGAAAGCGAGGAGCGCCAGGGGGATCGCCGCCAACCCCACCCAGCCGCTGCCTGGTCCGGGGCCGAGAACCCTGTAGGCGAGTCCCGTCACCGTCATGTCCAGTGTCGGAGGAAAGCGCTGACCAATTGTGTAGAGCTCAATGTGCGCAGCCTGGGCGAGTCCGGTGGGGCCCAGGATGAAAGCGGTGGCACCGCCTATGAGGAGCAGAGTCAGGGCGGCCACCTTCACCTGGGGGCGCCGCCTCCCCGCGATCGCCGGAATGAGAAACGCCAGGAACAGATCCGGCTTGATCGCCAGCAACAGCGCCGCCACCGCGGCTCGCGGGACGTATCGCACCCGCTGCTGGTACAGCATGGAACTCGCCAGCAACGCGGCCGCGGGCGGCCAGAGCAGGTCGTACTGTCCCATGCCGAGGGCCAAATAGGCGGGATAGGAGCTGACAACCGCGAGCGTCACCAGGCCCAATCCCCCAACCTTGGGCTTCCAGTCAGCTAACCAGCGAAGCCCGATGACCGCCGCGATCAGCAGACATGCGTCCCACGCCAGGAAGGAGGCCCGCAGCGGCAGCCACGAGAATGGGATCACGATCCACGCGGCAAGCGGCGGATTGACGAAAGGAATCGCCAGGGGAACCCCGGCGCTGTTCCTGATGAAGCTCTCCAGGAGATACTGGAAGTGGACCGAATAGAGCTGGGAGTTGATCCCGAGCCCATACAGGCGCATGCCCCGCGCCATCGAGTAGAAGGCGGCGTAGTCGTTGGGAAACTCCTGACCGGCGCCAGTTCCGACCAGAACCAGCCACGCGACCAGGAGTGCCAACATCGCCAGCGCCAGATGACGGCTGGTGAACTTCGAGCCTATCCTCACAGGCGGATTGTCCACTGAGCCCGACAAGGTCCGGTGCAAGGGGCTACCCTGCTGCAGACACCCATTGAGGTGCCACCGGAGGCCGGGGTGGCGTAATGGTAGCCGCAGCGGTCTTAAAAACCGCAGCTCGCAAGAGCGTATGGGTTCGAATCCCATCCCCGGTACCCCCGGATTTGA
>DATLQZ010000103.1:0-2457 GCA_035534915.1 Candidatus Dormiibacterota bacterium | reverse complement strand
CGACGGGCAAGTGGTCGACGCTGCCTGGACGGGCAGAACCGCGCCGGCGAGGGGAATTGCCAGCAATGCGGGCGCGGCCCAGAGCAGGACCCTCAAGCCGCGCGACTGACCCAACCTTAGCCTTGCCTGCACTCTCATCCTCCCCGCCGCCGAACTTATGCCGGTGGCGCACCCCGTGGTCCCAGCCCTGTGAGTCGCCTTCGCTTCCCGCCGGCAGGCCCGAAATCGAAGGGTAGTTCCAAAACGCTTGCGGTGTCAACACGATCTTCACTTCCAGCTGGGCGGCCGGCGCCTCCCCGAGGGAAGGCGCGGCGGGTCAGGCCAACTCTGAACTCGCCCGTTGCGACCATGCTAAGCCGAGCCTGACCAAGCGCTGTCACCGCGGGCCGAGTCGCTACCCTCCTGCACCACCGCAGCTACTCCCGGCGCGGCCGGATCCAGTGAGCTCAGCACGGCGCGACCCCGCCATGAATCAGGGCACCTCCTGTTCTAAAATCCCGCCCGAGCACTTACCCCTAATTGCGACCTTGCGCACGTCACTCGACCTCAGGCCGGTCTGTGGCGCCGGCGGCGCGGCCGCCGAGCCGCACCGGGCCAGAGGACGCTACAGCTGCCTCTCCGCCGGAGGCTCCCGTTTAGTTAAGGTTCGCGGTAAAGGTGCTCGAAATCGTGGACGAACCCAAACGAATCAGCGAGGTCAATGGGGTGAAATTGACCGTAATGGTCACGGTACAGCCAGTGACCGCGGATCCGGAGGGATCGTAAGCGGTGTTTTGCAGGGTCGAGGTCGTAATCGCCGATGCGAATGGTCCAGCTGCGGCCTGGGCAGGGGCCACCAGCGGCGCGTTCACGATTGGCGTTGCCGCACAGTCTGGGAGCGGGGTGACGCCGGGCTGGTAGTTGGCAGCTGCCACCTCCCACCGAGCCGCTGTGCGGGCGCTGTTGTTGATCGCCGAGACTTCGAAGACGTACCAGGCCCCCTCCATGATCCCCATGACCATCAGAAAGAAAAGCGGCGCGACCAGCGCGAATTCCACGATCGTGGCGCCCCGCCCCAGGCGGCGTCGACATGTTGGGCCGGTCGGCCTCGACCGTGAGCTGCCCCACGGCCACACCGCCCTCATCAGGGCTGAACCACCGACGCGGATCCGGTCGACCTGATTGTCACCGAGGGTGCGACCAAGGCTAGGATCAGGTTCATTTTGCAGACGGCCGTCACCTTAACGGTGAAGGAGTCGCCCAGCGTGTTTGGGGGTGTCTGGGTAGGAAGCGAAGTGGGGGTGAACGACCAGGATATCCCCCCGGTGGGGCAGGTGAGCAGACTACCCGCGAAGGCTTGGCATCCTGCGTCCACGGCCGGTCCCTCTGCTCCCCCGCTGGTGGTGGGGCAGCCGGTGTACGTCCCCGACGGGGGCAGCGCCGCCGTATAACTGGCGCTGGTGTAGGGAGGATTGGCTGCCAGATAAAGCGCGGCTTCACGCGCTCCGTCGCTCATCTGAATGCCAACGAAGTAGGCCCGGGCCAGATCACCTCCACCCGCCACCAACAGCAGCAGCAGAGGCAACACCAGCGCAAACTCGACCAGGGATTGACCAAGCCGTCGTCGTCGCCAGCGCACCCGCCTATTTGTAGAGTTCAACAACGGTGGAGGGGTTGCCTTGCGACCCGGTGGCGTTACCGCAGTTTGGTTCCTGCGAAGTGGGGCAGATGAGGAGACCGGTCTGATTTGATGTGAAGGGCTCGATCACGCCGGTGCAGTCGTGCCCGGTCGTGCAGGCCTGGTCGGCCTTGATGGCGATCAATCCAATCGCGCACATCACATCGTGCCCGGAGACCGGGAGCCCGCTCGGCAGGGTGGCGGGGCAGGCTGGCTCGCCCAGCGCGGCATCGGTGGGCTCCGTGCACTGCGACCCATGCTGGATGCAGTCGATCACCGGGACCACAATTGTTTGGCCGGCGGCGACCGGCGTGATCGTTCCGCTCCCGCTGCTGGCGCTGAGCCACCCGGGGGCGAGCACGGGGTTGGGCGAAACCGACTTCAGGTCACCCTTGAAGTTGGCGTCCTGAATATTTGAGCATCCCCAATCCTTTTGCCAGGAAGGGCCGTAGTACTCGATGTCCTGATAGAGCTTCAGCGGCTGGTCGGTGACGCAGTCAATGTTGAATACCGCGTAGTTGAGTGCCGCCGCCGGCACCCCCTCAATGACCCCGAAGATGGCGGTTGCCGGCGCGGTCTCCGTGGCGTGGGAGATCTTGAACACGGTCATCAGATTGGTGGCGTGAGAGTCGGTGGGCACGATTTCCGCACCGTTGGTCGAAACGACCCCCTGACTGTTTTCCGGCAGGCCGGAGCTACTTGGATAAAGAGTTGGGCACGTCGCCGACAGGGCTGGAGCAAATTGGCAAAGTCGGGTGGTGCCCGTCACGCCAGTGGTTCCAGTGGTCGCCACAAAATAA
>DATLQZ010000102.1:0-2051 GCA_035534915.1 Candidatus Dormiibacterota bacterium | reverse complement strand
CCAGGAGGTGGGCAACGTCACCAGGGAGAGATTCAGAGGACACGAGCTGGCTCAGGAGGCGTGGGCCACGGGGCTGAGAGACCCCGGCGCCATGCCCAGGGCCAGCAAGCCGGGGAGGCCAAGAGGGGAGGGGTAGGGTGCTCGGTCACTTACCTATGTACATGAACTTGGTACAGCAGATCCATGCTTGAAACAGTGGTTGTGGCACCGGTCTTCCAGGCCCGGGTGGCGCTTTCTGAGATCCTCGCTCGTCCCCGCGAAGAGGGCGGTCAGGCGACCCCGGTTGCGGCCTATCTTCATCCGACTCCACCCCGGCTTGCGGCGTGGGGAGGCCCGAAGTCTTGGTCTGGCTCCGGGAGCCGCTGCCGACGCTCCTGTGGATAGTGTGGATAAAGGTGGCGACCAGGGCCATCAACTGGGCCAGGGCCAGCAAGCTCAGGAAGTACGACCAGCTCCGGTCGATGCTGACCCAACCGGCTCGGGATCACTGGTCCCGAGAAGTGGCTCTGCGGATCTAAGCGGGGTGTGCAGGCACTAGTACAGTGAGCATGAAGTAACTTGCCGGTTGGCCTTGGCTAGGATCTGGTCTGGGGTCTTGACCCAGGCGAAGGACGTTACCGCAGGGCTTTCGCCATGGCTTATTGCCTCCGCTACAGCCGCCTTGGATGGCGGCGGAGCAGCCGGACCAATAGCCAAATGAAGCCCACGGTGAAGGCAAGCAAGATGGCGTTGGGCAGAATTATGGTGAGGAACATATCAGGAGAATCCCAAAGGACTGTACCACTGACTGTTCCAGCCGCCATTGCCCCGGTCGTAAAGGCGGGGCATATAGAAGACCGGAACTAGGGAGGCTACGGCAGAGAACTTGGCCCACAGGCCGCTGTACCGGGCGGGAGCCAGGGCGCCAGACGCCTGCGAGGAATCCGGAAATGCCAAGCGCTGACTCGTGAGCCAGAGTTCTGCCTCCCGACGAGTCGCAAACCATTTTGTCGGGCGACTCGACCCCAGCCTGATCCTAGCCAAGGCCAACCGGCAAGTTACTTCATGCTCGCTGTACTAGCTGTAGCAAGCGCCCTCGGTTGACCCAGGTACGGCCCGACCCGGAGCTGGCGATTGGGGGCAGACCGCTTCCAGGCAGAATAATGTGCGGGTGGCAAATCTCAACTACTCGGAGTCGATCGTGATCTCCCGTCCAACGGAGGTGGTCTACGACATGATCTCTGACGTAACCCGAATGGGTGAATGGAGCCCCGTCTGCAAGGCCTGTTGGTGGGACGCCGGTGACGCTCCTCGAGTTGGCGCCTGGTTCACTGGGCACAATGAAACCCCGGAACGGGCGTGGGAAACACGTTCCGAGGTCGTGGCGGCGGAGCGAGGCCGAGAGTTCGCGTTTGTGGTAGGCGGCTCGTGGATTCGTTGGGGCTACACCTTCACTCCCGTGGAGGAGGGGACTGAGGTCACTGAGTCATGGGAGTTCCTCCCAGGTGGAATTGCCAGATTCGAGGAACGATTCGGCGACGAGGCTCCGGCGCAGATTGCCGAACGAACCGAGGCTGCCCACCAGGGAATCCCAGCGACCCTTGCAGCGATCAAGAGGGTCGCCGAGTCGGAGTGAACCCGATGGCTGGACTCGGGAAGGCACCTCCCACTCGGCCTTAGGTGGCTCCGGTTGCTCCAGGGCTCAGCCTTGCCAGTGCCCTCGGCTGCGATCTGGAACTCTGCCTCCAAGAGGTGGCGCAGGTCCATAGGGAGACGTGGAAGGGGGCTCTCACCCAGCAGGTTTGAGCCGCCGGGATTGAGCTGACCCCCGAGGAGCCTCGGGCCAGTGAGGTGCGGACGATCCCGAAGCAGGGGAGAGGGGAGAGGAGGAGGGAATGGCGCATCGTGTTGAAGTGAGCTTCGGACCAAGCTATGCGAGGTTTATCCGCATGCTCGCTAATCTCGATAACCCCTGCTAACTACGGTATATGGCATTACGGGCGAGTCCGAACTTGGGCCAATGTCGTGGGTGACGGTGGCGGCCCCAGGTGTAACAGAGAGAGCGATGGGTG
>DATLQZ010000101.1:0-10628 GCA_035534915.1 Candidatus Dormiibacterota bacterium | reverse complement strand
CCGGTCCCGGAACAGCGCCAGCTCCACATCGAGCTCCTGGCAAATGCGGCTCACCTCGCTCTTGGAGACGTGGCAGCCGCCCATCGCCTGCACCAGGTCGTCAACCTTGCGGGTGCTGACCCCGTGGACGTATGCCTCCTGGATCACTGCCCACAGCGCCCGCTCGATGCGCCGCCTCGGTTCCAACAGGCTGGGGAGAAAGCTTCCCTGCCGCAGCTTGGGGATCTCCAGCTCCAGCCGGCCCACCCTGGTGTCCAGGAGCCGGGAGCGGTGTCCGTTGCGATGGCCCACCCGGCTCTCCGTCCGCTCATGGGGCTGGGCTCCCAGGACTACCGCCGCCTCCGCCTCGATGAGCGCTTGCAGGGTGTGCTCCAGGATCTCCCGCAGGCTGTCCTGGTCTGAGTTCGAGATATAGCCAAGCAGGGCGTCAAGTGGCATGCTGTTGGGGGTCATCGTGTCTCCCGGTCTGTGAAGAGGGTTGGTTGCACGGTGGCCTTTTTCGTGCCCACTCTCGGCACGATCTCGACCACGCTACTTACACCAATGTATGGGACATGACCGTGAAAACCTTCGGCGCCGCAAGTGGCTGTCGCTAATGGGAGCATGCGGGAGCCGAAGGCGAGTGAACAAGTAGTAGTAGTAATTGGGGAGAGGGGTTCGGGGACAGCGGATGGAAAACTCGGCGGGGCTGTGGATTCTCCCGGGCTGGCCGCAGAGACCATGGTCTTGCCAAGCCGGAGCGGTGAGCGCAGGATGGAGCGGTGGTCCCCTACGTGAACGACCCAGTCTCTGAGTCCGAGAGGGCGGAAGGGACGCCGCCGCCAGCCGGCGGTCGGTGGTATTCGGAGGCGACGACCTGTTGGGCCGGGAACCGGGTCTCGTTCGCGACGGGGACCTCTGATGAGCATGAGGCGCTTCAGTTAAGGGCCGAAGGTTGGGCTCTGTGGCACTGGGACGACGTCGGTGATCGCCAGCGAACGTGCCGCCAGGTGGACGAGGGGGTTGCCCGTACCTGGCTCCTCCAGAATGAGCACGACGAGGTGGCTGACCTAATCGCTGTCCCCCAGAAGGAGGTCGGCACCGAGGTGACATGTGGTCGAACCCGTCCGATGCTGGCTCGAGTCTACGTCCGCGGTGCCGACGACGGAACCAGAATTCTGGTCGACCGACTCTGGCCGCGCGGGATCAGCCGGGATTCAGGGCTCGTCGACCTCTGGTGGAAGCAGTTGGCTCCGTCCACTCCCCTGCGGCGTTGGTACGGCCATGAACCGGGGCGGCGGGAGGAGTTCAGGCAAAAGTACATAGCCGAGCTCTGCCAGCCGGCTGCCGTGGAGCTGCTGGAGAAGTTGGCGCGCCTTTTCAAAGCGGGACCGCTCACTTTGGTGACCGCTACCCGTGATCTGTCCGGGTCGGGAGCCGCCGTCCTGGTGGGGCTGGTGGCAGACAGAGCCCACGGTCCTGACTAAACTGAGTTCTTTAGGTCGGTTCTGGGATGGGTTCCAACCAGTCCGCCGCTCAACTCCCCCCGCACAGCTGTGCCGGCTGCCAAACCCAGATGGAATATCGTGGCCCCGCACTCTGCGCACCGGCGGTCGGCAGCGCGGCTTCGGGCTCGGAGCCGACATGCTCCTTGGCGCGGGACTGGACAGTCTCCTAACTCAGGCGACCGAGCACAACATCGTGATGCATGTGATGGTGTGCCCGAACTGGGGCGAGGTCGCGTTCATAAAGGACCCACAACGGGGCTTCTGAGCCGAGTCGGCGCCCAAGCCCGCCCCGGCGCGGACTCGCGCCTACCGCTTGAAGAGGCGGTCCACGGAGATGCTGCCAGGCCCGCTCAGGCCAATCGCAAGCGCCGCGGCACCCAGGACGAGGGCGAACTCATATCCGCCTTGTCCATACAGGCCAGTCTTCCAGTGCGCCTTCCGAACTGCGACCGCCATGTTGACAACGCTGGCGAGGCTTGCCATAGGCGTTGCGGCTCCCAATGCCAGGGCAAGTCCACCACCGAGCTCTGCCAAGGCGCTGGCGCGCGCCGCCATCTCCGGCATGGGTACTCCCATCTTCTCCAGGTGGCCCGCGAAAGCGGCGATGCCGCTCCTCTCCCAGGCGGGCGCGTAGTTGGATCCCATTAGTGAAGACAGAAGAGCAGGCGGTCTCCGATCTGGGCCCCCGAACAGCTTGGGAAGTCCGTGCGCGGCCAGAACCGAGCCGGTGGTCAGTCTCAGGGTCAAGAGCCCTAGGTCAGATCGGCGCACTGGTCTCTCCTTTTGGAATGGCCCCTCGGCCCTGTGTTTGCCTGAGACGATCGTTGCATGAGCAACTATAACGTGAGTTGGCGATTGAGGAGGGATCCGAGTTGGCAACTGGTCCAAGGGCCCGTCGCTCAGCCGGACACCGGAAGTGACGGCAAGGCGAATGGCGGGTGCGGTGAGCCGGGGGAGACCCGTTGGAGAACCAGCACAGGGCTGTCAAGAACCGGCGCGAAGTGCGCCTGGATATACGCCTCCAGGGATAAGTTCCAGGGGATTCGCAGGTAGCTGAGCGGGGTGAGGACCAGATAGTCGGCCCGCTCGAACATACCGAGCCATACCGGTGCTGCTGCCTGTGCGGGAGGACTGGCCGGATCTTGGCTGCCCGATATGGAGATGGTGGTGCCCAGAGCGTCGACCATCGCCGGACAGGTGGGTGAGCTGGAGACAAAGCGGTTGGCGTTCAGCGTGAACTCACTGTCATCTGTGACAACACAAGATCCCGCTGGGATCACCGCGGCGATTGCGGACGATGGATCGGCGGCGCGCTGGAGAAGGACCGGGATCGCGAGCGCGTGCAGACCGGCCAAAAGGCAGACGATCGCAGTCAGGGCCATCACCTGTTTGGGCCAGAAGAAGGCCAGACGGCTCACGCTCAGGCCCAGGAGTAAGGCGAGGAAGGGAGCCAGGAAGGCCGCATAGTGGTAGAAGAAGTCAGGCGGCCAGGAGAGTGCCACACCTATGACCAGAACAGATACGATCGCGAATGCCTCCAGGGTCGAAGGGCGGAGGCGGGGAAGGCGAGCCGACTGCGTCGCTTGGGGCGCGGCGTTCCAGCGCCACAGAAAGGCGGCGCCAACGACAATGACTATGGCTAGCGCTGAGCCTACTGCCAGCAGTTTGTAGAGATGTCCTCCGGGCACCCCCAGACCTGGCCAAACGCTTGTCATGAACTCTAGGCGGTCGATCAGGGGCAGGCCAGCCTGACCAGTGCGACTCAACTGGTCGACAGCGACCTGGTGGATGAAGGCCACGGGCGCCATGAGCAAGAAGGGCAAGCAGAGGACCAGGAGTCCTGCAGCGTTCCCGAGCACGAAGCTGACTGCGCGCAGGGGCCGGCGCCCGATGAGCATCAAGAAAAGAATTGCCACCGGTAGGATGGCCCAGCTCTTCATTGTGCCCGCCATGCCGAAGGCGACCCCGCTCCAGAAGACCCTTGACTGGAGGTCGCTCAGACGGTCCCGTTCGAAAATCAACACCAGCCCAATCAGACAGAAGAGGTTTAGGAAGGGCTCGAGCAGGAGTGCGCTCGAGGCCAGGATTGCGTCGGGGTACAAAGCCAAGCCCAAACAGGCCACAGCTATCACGAGCGGCGACCCGTGCCGCAGCAGCCTCCCCAGGAGAAGGACGTTGGCGAAGGAGACGACCAAGACCGCGAGCCGAGCTATCTCCAGGGCGTCGTGGGTCCCCAACGGATAGGAGAGCAGTGCGATCGGGGCCAGCAGCAGCGGCACCCCGGGCGGTTGGATAAGGACGAAGTCGCGATAGGGGATGGCACCATGGACGAGGCGGATGGCGCTTCCGAAGTAGACAGCGTCGTCGTACTCCCAAGACCCTGTCAGGTGGCCAGCGGCGATGAGTGTCGCTAGCCGGATGACCAACCCGATCAGGGCGGCTGCGACAACGAGATTTGCCTTGGGGTGGCGCCGAAGACTTGTGGGGACCCACGAGCCCGCGCCTGGGGTCGGCTGCTCTAGCAGGTATCCGATCACCCCTGCGGTCCGAGAAGAAGGGTTGCTCATGAACGGCACAGCGTACAGACCGGTGGTGCATTCCAACAGAGCACTAGCAGGGGGTGCAGGGTGCCGCGGGACCAAGACCATAGGGTCATCGGGCAAGGCGGACCGGGCGGAGTTGTCGCGGGGGTCTCGCGGCAGCGTCTAGCGCCGAACGGTCCCCTGCCGTATGTCTCGGCGGTTTCGGCCTCGGCTAGTTACCAGCGAACCACTACGTAGCCCCCGCTGGGCGGTTACCGTTGGCCGATCCTCGACGATACTTGGCAGTCCCGTTCGTCACAATCCGGTCTTGGGCAAGAATCGCCCCATGAGCGGCTGCGACGATCCGCAAGCTGGCTCCTGGCCCTGGGCCACAATCGGATAGGGTCTGAGCGGGCGCGAACTGGCCGCCTGGAGGAGGGGGCCGCCAGTTGGAAGCTAGGATTGCCGCGCTCTGTGATCAGTTCACCATCGGTGGCTATGGACGAAGCGGTATCCGCGTGCTGAGCGAGGTCGAGAGAGCCGGGTCGCCCAGTCAGCCTCCTTAAGGAGGCCGAGCCTCTGAGCCACTGACGTGCTCGGAGCCTGGCGCGGATGAGCCGAGTTGGACAGTTGGTGGCCAACTCGAGTGATTCCGATCGAATAGGACGAGGCGACCTCCTGGTGGTTCTCGGAGCTGCTCAAGAGATCGACACGCCTGCCTCTCGGCTCACCGGATCGGCCCGAACCGAGCCCAGCGCTGGGGTAGGTGAGGGAACCTTGACGGAACCGCTAGGGGGCGAAGAAGGAGGGAGGGCCGAGGTTGCGCCAGCTCCCCAGGCTATGCTGAATATGCAATGGAGATCCGTAACGACCTTCGGAACGTAGCCATCATCGCTCACGTCGACCATGGCAAGACCACGCTGGTCGACGCCATGCTCAGGCAGACGGGTGCATTTAGAGCGAATATGGAGTTCACCGACCGGGTGCTGGACTCCGGGGACCTGGAGCGCGAGAAGGGGATCACCATTCTCGCCAAGCACACGGCGATTCAGTACCTCGGCACCAAGATAACCATAGTTGACACCCCCGGGCACGCCGACTTCGGAGGGGAGGTAGAACGGGCGCTCGCGATGGTGGACGGGGTGCTGCTTTTGGTAGACGCCTCGGAAGGCCCACTGCCCCAGACCCGCTTTGTTCTGCGCAAGACGCTGGAAGCTGGCCTGGCCGTCATCGTCGTGATCAACAAGGTCGACCGCGCTGATGCGCGCGTGGTTGAGGTGGTCCGTGAGGTGGAAGACCTCTTTCTAGACCTCGATGCCGCGGAGAGTCAGCTCGATTTTCCCATCCTCTATGCCAGTGCCCGCCAGGGTTGGGCCACTCTGGACGCCGCCCGCCCTGGGGAGGACCTCGCTCCGCTCTTCGAGACGATGTTGAGTTCGGTGCCAGCCCCCAGTTTCGACCCCGCTCACCCGCTGCAGGCCTTGGTAACCAACCTCGACGCATCCGAGTATGTCGGGCGGCTGGCAATCTGCCGGGTACACCACGGCACCTTGCGCCGAGGGGAGAGCGTCGCTTGGTGCCGGGTGGATGGGTCCATCGTGCGAGCCAAGATCACCGAGCTGTACGCCTCGAAGGCGCTGGAGCGCGTTGATGTAGACTCCGCCGGGCCGGGAGAGATCGTGGCGGTGGCCGGGTTCGCGGACATTTCGATCGGGGACACCTTAGCTGACCCCGACGACCCACGTCCTTTGGCCGCGATCCTGATCGACGAGCCGAGCCTGTCGATGACTGTGGGAATCAACACCTCTCCGCTGGCCGGCACCGAGGGCAGCAAGCTGACTGCCCGGATGGTGAAGAACCGCCTCGACCAAGAGCTCGTCGGGAATGTGTCCTTGAGGGTCCTGCCTCTTTCTAGGCCCGACACCTGGGAGGTGCAGGGGCGCGGGGAGCTCCAACTGGCCGTGCTGGTGGAGACGATGCGCCGGGAGGGTTTTGAACTCACGGTGGGCAAACCCCAGGTGGTGACTCGCGAGATAGACGGCCTGTTGCATGAGCCGATGGAGCGGCTGGCGGTCGACGTGCCCGAGGACTACCTCGGCGTCGTCACCCAGCTACTGGCTCTTCGCCAGGGGCGGTTGGAGGAGATCGTCAACCATGGTACCGGCTGGGTAAGAATGGACTACCGAGTCCCTGCTCGGGGGCTAGTAGGGTTCCGGAGTGAGTTCCTGGTCGAGACCAGGGGCACCGGGGTGCTCCACAGCGTGTTTGATGGTTGGGAGCCCTGGCACGGCGAGCTTCGCACGAGGCGAAATGGCTCGATGGTCTCAGACCGCCGAGGCATTTCTACCAACGAGGCGCTCCTGTCTCTGCAGGACCGGGGCGTCCTTCTGATCGGCCCTGGCACCGAACTCTATGAGGGCATGGTGGTGGGGGAGAATGCCCGTACCGACGAGATGGACGTCAACCCGACCCGGGAGAAGAAGCTCAGCAACATGCGGTCGTCGACGGCCGATGAGTATGAGCGGCTAAGCCCGTTTCGGCAGCTGTCACTGGAGCAAGCGCTCGAGTTCATCGCGGAAGACGAGTGTGTCGAGGTCACCCCAAAGTCGGTGCGGCTTCGCAAGGTGACCTTGGAGCAAGCGATGAGGGCTCGCCTGCGCCGGCGCGGGCGCCACGAGGCTGAGGAGTTCGCGGTTTCGCGCTGACACGTGCCGGAGGCGGTGCCTTCAGTTGGGCCGATCGTCCCGGGCGCCCGGTCGCACCCCTTAGTCTTTAGCGATGGCAGCACTTACCTCCGGGGACGTCGGGCTACGCCAGGAGCCGTCATCGGGATCCGGTCTGAACGATGCCCGCTTGGGGGTTGTGGGGACAGGAGCCATGGCGGAGGCGATGGTGGCTGGCCTTCTTCGTCGCCAGTTGATCGCTCCCTCCCAGGTCATCTGTAGCCATCCACGGAAAGCTAGACGTGACCAGCTGTCAGCGGAGTTGACGGTTCAGGTGACCGATTCCAATGTCGCAGCCAGCGCCGGGGCGGACGTGGTCATCTTGGCGGTCAAGCCCCAGGTATTAGCCCGGGTCATGCCGGAACTCGCGGGCGGGATCGCACCAGGGGCTCTTGTGGTCAGCATCGTCGCCGGCGCCACCACTGCGGTCCTTAGCCGGGGGCTGCAACATCCTGCGATCGTGCGGGCGATGCCGAACACCCCAGCGCAGATTGGATCGGGGATCACGGTGTGGTACGGGACAGCGGAGGTGAATGACCGCGGGGTGGCGACCACGCGCCAGCTGCTTTCCGCGCTCGGCCAGGAGTTTCAGGTGGGGGATGAATCGTTGGTGGCGATGGCCACAGCCGTAAGTGGCACCGGTCCCACCTACACTTTCCTGTTCTTGGAGGCCATGATCGACGCCGCAGTCCACCTGGGTTTCGCCAGGCATGTGGCGCGACGCTTGGTCGTGGGGACCGTTCTGGGATCGGCCGAATTCGCCGCCCAGAGCGATCGCCACGTGGCGGAACTCAGGGACATGGTGACCTCACCGGGGGGGACTTCGGCGGCAGCCCTGGCACAGCTGGAGCGCGGACGGTTTCGGACCGTGGTGGGGGATGCAGTTTGGGCTGCGTATTCGCGGACGCTGGAGCTCGAGGCGAGACTGAGCGATTCGACGGTAAGTTCTGATGGAGCGTGATTGTTCTAGAACCAGGATCAGGCGGTCCCGGTCGCCTGCTTGGGAGCATCGGTCTTTGGTGCTCTAGTCCCGATGAGTAGGTCTTATCCGCCCACGGCTCCCGGGCAAACGGCGGGCGTTGCCGCAGGGCGGCCGTACCTGCGCTGGAGTCTCGTGGTTGTCTCTGGGCTGGGGAGCGCAGACATCGCCCAGTTTCTTGTCGGCGGATGGGCTTCCCTCGCGCCACACCCTGGTCGTCTCGGAGGCTCGATTCTGGGCTTGGCGCTGTGGGTCCTGCTGATGCTAGGGGCGATGGCGGGCATTGGGGAAAGTGACGTCCGCGGTCGCCGGTTAGGCATGATCTGCTTGGCGGCGGTCTTGGCACTGGGCAGTGTCGTTCTGGTTCCGATTCACCTCGCTGCCGGGACCGGGGGCGGCAGGGCCATTGGGGGCGCTCTCCTGGCCCTACTGGCCCTCACCTTGGCTGGTGCTCAGGTCACAGGACGCCCCGGACGGCTGCCGTCTCCGACAATTAAGGGATGATCTCGCGGACACCCGGATGCGGCGACCAGAAACCTGTTCCCGGGCCGCCTGGGCACTGTGTCTGTTCCGTGCTGGCGGTCGAGTGGTGCAGGGTGGAGTCGACATCGTCGGACTTGTGGCCAAGCAGCTGCGGAGCAGAAGGAGCGTTAGTGGGGGCCGCCGTATCGTCCTGGCGGCGGGAGTCGCTCTGGCTGTCGCCGCCTGCGGGAGCACGGTTCAGCCGAAGGCGGCTCACCCGAGCGCGGTTCCCAAAACTCCGAGCTTCGACCTGACAGCGGAACGAGCTCTCGCGCAGACGGGGTTGGGAATCGCCTTAGCCTCCACAGTGCTCCCGAGTCAGCTCCAGATCGTCGTCAGGGCGTCGATCGGAGGAACCGGGAGTGGTTCCTCAATCTGTACAGCGCTCCCTGGCGGGGGAAGCGTTCGGACGGGCGCCTCAGCAGCTGTCGAAACCGTGTTTTATGACGCGGCATGCACCCAGCCTTTTGTCGTGGCCGACGCCACCCCGCATGCGTCCAGTCTGGCCGGCGGGGCCTCCCAAATAGTCGTCTCGGAAACGGCCGCCTATTACGGTATTGGCGGTGCCGAGCTGGGAACACTCGCTCTCGACGAAACGGCTGTGGTCGGTGGGGCTGTGGTTCAGCTACACGGTCTTGGCATATTCACCCCCGACTCGGGCGCCCACGCACCCGTGCAATTGGGGCTCGTCTGTCAGATTCCCTCAGCCGGCTCCGGAACCGTGACCAGCTTCCCTTGTTCCGGCGGCGTCGTTCAAGACTTTTCCTCCCTGGCTGTCGCGCTCGGAAGTGTGACGCCGCTGACACTATCGGTCGCTAACAGTAGCCAAGCCGGACCGGTGAACTTCGTTGGCAGCGGTGCGACGGTCGTCACCGGCCCGCTGGGTTCAATGAAGCTCACGAACCCGAGCCCGACCGCCCTGGTTGTTCAGGGCGGGCGGCCCTACATCTCCTTCAACACCACCGGCAGTGCTGGTGCGTTCGTACTCTTCCCGCCGCCGCCGACCGCGTGGACCCTCACCGATTCTGCCGACGGCGAGCAACTCAGGATCGCCGTTACCAACGACACAACCCGTCGCTTGGTGGTAGGAATCACCAGTCTCCCATCGGGAGACTCGCTGGCGACGGGGTCGATTGACAAGTCGGGCACTGGCAGCATCACCTATTCGGATGGAAGTTCAGCGGCGATCACGGCTTGGACGCTGGCCGGTTGAGCCGAAGCGGCGGGATGGCTGTCCCGGCGAAGGGCTCAGTGGCCGGTTTCCAAGCAAGACGAATGAGCCGAACGGCGCCTCCGGCCACCGGGATCGACCCGAGAAGTTGATGGCTAGGGGTATACCTGATTCAACGGCTCATCGCCTCAAAGGACGATCCACGCGATGATGCGGAGAATCTCCGTCGTCGGCAACTCGGGGTCGGGGAAGTCACGGCTGGCTGCCGAGCTGGCTCTGATCCTCAACTCCGAACACACCGAGCTCGACGCCATCATTCATCAGTCGAACTGGGTTGATCTGGAACTAGATGAATTCAGGCGACGGGTGAATGAGCGATTGGAGGCCTCTTCGTGGGTGATAGACGGCAATTACGCGCAAGTTCGCGACCTGGTCTGGCGCCGAGCCGACACGGTGGTCTGGATCGATCCGTCCCGCCGAACTGTGATGACCCGTCTTCTCAGGCGTACTCTAGCTCGCTTGATCACCGGCCGGGAGCTGTGGAATGGGAATCGCGAGACCTGGCGCGACCTTCTTTCCTTCGATCCCAACCGGTCCGTCGTCATGTGGGCCTGGGTGGAACACCGCCGCTACCAGGCTGCGTACCAAGCAGCCAGCCGCGATCCAATTTGGGCCTCGCTCCGGTTCGTCAGAGTCCATGGCACGCGCGATCGCGTCTGGCTACTGTCCGAAGCCAGAGCCGCGGTCCGCGGAGGCGGAGCCGATCGCCGTTGAGCGATAGCGCCTCAACCAGCACCTCGACTCTCGAGTTCAGCTGCTTGGCGGCGGGGCCCGGGAGTGTCCAGTCGTGCACCGAACCAGACGCCGGAATGCCCGCTTCGTCGGCGATCCGCTGGGTCTCCCTGGTCTCCTCAGGAGTCAGCCAGACCGAATAGACGACCGATGGGTCTGCCCTTTGCGAACGGTTCGCACCAGACTTGACTCATCGCGGGCCACCCCGAAGCCTCCGACTCCGCGGCGACCGGCCGTTCTAACTCCTTGTGTTTCATCCCCTCTGCTCCCAGCGGCGGTAAGTCTGGGTCCCGTTGCTGAGGGGCATCTCAAACTCCCCAGAGATGATCCTCAGCAGAGCTGGGCGGTGATGGCCAGATCGGCTCGGACGCACCAGGGAAAGAACTGGTCGACCAACCTGGAAGGGGCGGCCCGGTTGGTGGTGGAGAAGGG
>DATLQZ010000100.1:0-10686 GCA_035534915.1 Candidatus Dormiibacterota bacterium | reverse complement strand
CAGCACGACGAGTGGCAGGACGGCCGCTGTCACTTCTCACTCCAGTCCATGGCCCGACTTGACCCCAACTCCGACCCTCTCCTCACCAACCCTCTCACCGCTGGGCTGGCTGCCTGATGTCCATCACCCCAAGAGCTATTCACTTTTACACCACTCCGCGGGACTTGACTCCGCGTTTGATCCCTTCGTCCAGTGGTCTCCACAAACTTGTCCCTTACTCGACTCTGACAGGCGCTTGACGAGCTGGGTCCGGCAGGGTCATGATCGCCGCTGCGCCACCATGCTGCGCTTTGGGAGGGATCGGGATGTCATGTGCCGCCGCATCCATCGGCCTGCGGGCGTTGGACAAAGTGCCTCCCAGGCTGTCGGTGGACGATCTCCTGGGAACTGCACGTGATGGCCACCTGAGGTCAACTACCCCCTTCACGATCGGTGGAGGCCTTGATGGCACGCCGAGCCTCACCGCAACGGTTTGCAGCCCTGCTGACCGGAGCTGCGCTGGGCGCAAGCCTGGCATTCGGCGGAACGTCCGCGTTGGCTGCGGCGAAGAGCCCTGGTACCCCGAGCCCCGGGGCGGCAGCCGCGGTTCTCGGACCGGGTCAGACGACTGAACCCGGCGTTGGGGCTCGTGCTCATGTGGGCAGTGCCACCTCGGCCCCGGTGAGCGGCTCAAACGGAGCTTACACCTCCCTGACCTCAACCCGGCTGCTGGACACCAGGACCACGGGGCAAACTCTTGGGACCAACGGCTCTCTCAATCTGACCGTGACCGGCGGCACCGTACCAACAGACGCGATCGCTGTGGACCTAAACGTCACCGTCACGAACACCACTGGCAGCAGTTTCCTTGCCGTCTACCCTGCTGGGGAGGCACTACCTTCTGTGTCCAATCTCAATTGGGTTCAGGGGGAAACGGTTCCGAACTCGGTCATCGTGCCAGTCGGGGCCAACGGGCAGGTGACGCTCTACAACGACGCGGGCCGTACGGACGTAGTGGTTGACCTGGAGGGATACTTCGCGCCCGTCGCATCGAATGCTACTTCCGGTAGATATGTGCCCCTCACTGCGGCTCGCATCGCCGACACGCGCCCGGGAAGTGGAGAACCGTACAGTGGCGACACCCTTGGTCCCGGAGGCACTCTGAGCATTCAGGTGGCTGGACGTGGTGGCGTTCCGACCACCGGGGTCATGGCAGCACTCATGAACGTCACCGCGACAGACACGAGCACGGCCAGTTATCTCACCGTCTACCCCCAGGGTAGCAGCACGCCGATGGCCTCCAATTTGAACTGGGTCGCTGGCGAAACAGTGGCCAATCGGGTGCTCGTTCCGGTGAACCCATCCACCGGCCAGATCAGCCTTTATAACTCTGGCGGAAGTGTGGACGTGGTGGTTGACGTGGACGGGTACTTCGTCAGTGGTGGCACTGCGCCAACGAACGCGAGCCTGTTCGTTCCCATCAGTCCCATCCGAGTGCTTGATACGAGGGCGACGGGTCAGACGCTCGGGCCGAGCGGGACCCTGTCGCAGCAGATGGCGGGGTCGGACGGTATCGGGTCCACCGCGACAGCGGTCGTGACCAACGTAACCGCTGTCAATGCGACCGCACCGAGTTACCTTACGGTCTACCCGGGTGGTGTCCGTCCTCTAGCCTCCGACGTGAACTGGCTCGCCGGACAGGTGGTACCCAACCTCACCGTGGCCACCCTCAGCAGCAGCGGCTCGATCACCCTATTCAATGATGCGGGCAAGGTCGACGTGCTCATCGACGCCTTCGGATACTTCGTGCCCCGAGGGCCTCTGGCAGTTACGACCACCTCGCTGGCCAATCCCGCGTTGGGCGTTGCGTATTCAGCCACGCTGTCTGCTTCAGGCGGTACCTCACCGTACTCGTGGGCGCTGGCATCCGGCTCGCTGCCGCCTGGGCTCGGACTTGGTTCAACCGGGGTGATCTCCGGGACGCCAAGTGTGGCTGGCACGTCACGGTTCACTGTTCAGGTCACGGACTCAACCACCCCCACCGCGGAGACGGCCACGGCACCGCTTTCCCTGTCGGTCCAACCGCCAGCGCTGAAGATCACTGCCACCTCGCTGCCCAGCACAACGGTGGGAGCCCCGTACTCGACGAACCTGAGTACCACCGGCGGTACGCCTCCCTATGCCTGGGCTCTAACCGCGGGTTCCCTGCCATCGGGTCTCAGTCTCTCCGCAGCCGGCGTAATCGCCGGACAGGCAAGCACCGCGGGCACGTTCAGCTTCGGAGTCCAAGTCACAGACTCGACCGCGCCAATGGCCGACACCGCCACCGCGGCGTTCTCCCTGTCCGTCTCGGAAGCTGTGACGGTTACGACTGCATCGGTACCCGGTGCCACGGTGGCCGTTGGGTACTCTGTGAGTCTCTCGGCTACTGGAGGATCCTCACCCTACTCTTGGACGGTGATCTCCGGCTCGCTTCCGGCAGGGCTCATCCTCTCGTCCAGCGGGGTAATCTCGGGCAAACCAGCGGCAGCGGGAACGTCCAACTTCGAAGTCCAGGTGACGGACTCCACCACCCCGACCGCCGAGACGGCCTCCGCGCAGTTGATGCTAACCGTTCTGTCCGTCGGGTCGACTGCCCTAGCAAGCTCTGGCTATGGACCGTTCGGCAATGCCACGATCACGCTCACCGCCACCGCGCCGTCGCAGGGGACCATCGTCCTGCGGGGGTCGGGGGGTGCGGTACATCTCACCTGCGATGCTGCGATCAAGTGCTCTACCACCTTTATCGATCCCCTCAACCCAACGAACTCCGGAGGGGTCCAGTACTCCGCGACATGGACCGCGAGCAGCGGAGGCGGCAGTGACACTGCGACCACCAACGTCTATTGGAATGCTATTCCAGTCATCTCCTCTACTCTCGCCGATAACCTCGGCGGCCTGTACATCAGTCCCTTCCACTCGGAGGCGACTGACCAGTACTGTGTAGACGCCGGTGGAGCACTAACCCCAACATGCACGACGGCGGCCTTCCGAGCCAATGACCTGAACACCGGGCAGAGCGTCGCCGCCACCGACACCAACGGAGTCCTCACAGGATCGATAGGCTACGTCCCAATCTATCTCCAGTATGGGAAGGAAGACTATACCGTCTCAGAGGTGGCAGACGGGGAAACAGCGACTAGTGCGATGGCGGTCGTAAGCTCCCCTCTCGGCTATTGGACCAGTTCTTTTGCGCTCTTCTTCCTAGCCAACGGCATACCGGCACCGCCGAACGGTGCCAGCAATACCTACGAGACGCTAAGCGACACGCCCACTGGGTCTCCGCTCCTATACAGCGGAGTGGACCAAGGCAATAGCGGTACATGCGAGGCGACCGAGGGGCAGGGGTCGGTCTACTGCGGGCAATATGCGACCTCCGGTGTTCTGTTTTTGCAGCTCCGGACCAACGCCGGCTCCCTACTGGGCTTTACATCCACGGGCGGCACGATCTCGCCCGCAGAGCTCGCCTATTTCCTTGCGGAGGTCGGTATAGGGAACTCCAGTGCCTCGTCGCCGACGCTGCACCCTTACCACTGTGTCGACCCAGTCAACATGGCCTCTGGGGACCTGTACGAGTCCGCAACTGATATCAATGTCCCGGGTCGGGGTATGAATCTCACGGTCAGCCGTAGCTACAACTCGCTCTCTGCCGCCACTGCCGGCCCGTTCGGCTACGGCTGGACTTCGAACCTTGGGATGAGTCTCGCTGAGAACAGTGGGAACTCTGTGGTGACCATCACTGATGAGACAGGGTCACCGGTAACCTTTACACTGACTAGTGGGGCTTAGACTGCGCCCGATTACAATAGCTCCACCCTGACCCAGAACTCCGGCGGGAGCTGGAGGTATTCAAGGTGGGATGGAGCCACCTTTGACTTCAACTCCAGCGGTCAACTTTCCTCCGAGAGTGACCGTAATGGCAACACGACGACGTTTGGCTACACAGGCGGAAACCTCACGACAGTGACCGATACCTCGGGGCGGACCCTGACTCTGTCGTGGACCGGCAGCCACATCGCCCAGATCACCGACCCAGCGGGTCAGTTCATAACCTATTCGTACAACAGTGCCGGCGACTTGGCTGAAGTCACCAACCAGGCCGGTGGCCACACCTACTACACGTACAACGCAAACAATGACCTGCTCACGATCGAGAATCCGGGTGGAGGGGTCACGACCAATACGTACAACTCTGCTGGGCAAGTGGTGACCCAAAGCAACCCCTTGGGCCATCAGACCACATTCGCCTACACCCTACCGGGGACCGGCCAGACAGCGACTCTGGAGACCAACCCCAATGGCAACGAGACCTACTTCTTGTTTAACAATGGTCTCTTGACCCAACAGACCAACGCCTACAGCACTTCCCAGGCTGCGACAACGACCTACGCGTATGACCCCATCACAATGGGGCTCACGTCAGTGAGCGATCCGAACGGTAATACCACCACTTACACCTACGACAACGCCGGGAACACACTAACCAGGACGGATCCGATGGGCCGAACAACCTTCTACTCCTACAACGGGCTCAACGAGGTCCTGACGACAACGAATGCGGCCGGGGTGACCACGACGAACACCTACGACTCCCATGGCAACCTTCTGTCTACGTCCACACCGCTTGCCAGCACCGGCCAGAGTCAGGTAACGACGTACTCCTACAGTGGAAACGACAACCCGGGTCTGCCGGCCAGCATGACGAATCCAGACGGGAACACCATCACGTACACCTATGACAACTATGGCGACTTGGCGAGTACCACCAACGCGACCGGCTACACAACGACCTATACGTACAATAAGATCGGTGATAAACTGACGATGGTGAGTCCAAAAGGCAACGTCAGCGGCGGCGACCCGGTCGCATATACCACGAGTTACACTTATAATCCGCTGGGTAATCTGTTGACGCAAACAGACCCCCTGGGGAACGTGACCAGCTACAACTACGACGGAAACCAGAATCTGGTGAGCACGACCGACCCGGGCGGGGTCGTCACTTCCACCACGTACGATGCAGCTAACGAGCCGGTAAAGGTGACGGTGACCAGTGCCTCGGGGCAGGTGGTCCAGACCACGAGCACTGGATACGACGGCAACGGGAACGTCATCTCGCAGACCAACGGAGCCGGGGCCACAACCAGCTACGCATATAACGCTCTCAACCAGAGGGTGAGCGCCACGGATCCACTCGGCAGGGTCACCAAGTACACTTACGATGGGAGCGGGGATCTGCTGACCATGACTGACCCGCAGGGCCAGGTGACCACCTACGCCTATGACGCGGCGCACGAGCTGACCAGTGTGTCGTACAGCGACGGGACCACCCCAAACGTCACCTACGCCTACGACGCGACCGGCCAGCGGCTGAGCATGACCCACGGTACGGGTACGACTTCCTATGTGTACGACGCTCTGGGGCGCCTGACCCAGGAGACCAATGGTGCGGGCGCAACGGTTCGATACGCATACGATCTCGGAGGTAATGTGACCGGGATCACCTACCCCGGGGGCCAAACGGTCGGATACTCCTACAACGCGGACAGCCTCATGGCGACGGTAACCGACTGGTCGGGCAACACCACGAGCTTCAGCTACGGCCCCAATGGTAACCTGCTGACCGAGAAGCTGGCCAACGGCGTAGCAGTCCAGAACACCTATGACGCAGCCAATCGGACGACCCAGATGGCTGCGAGTGTGGGGACGACCCCGCTCATGACCGTGCCCTACTCCTACGACTCCCTGAACCGAGTCACGGCGGCTAACTATCCCACCACGCCGGCCAGCTATGGTTACACTGCCGTCTCCCAGGTAGCCAGCTATGCCGTCCCAGCCTCTACGACCAACTACGGCTACGACTCGGCTGGGCAGCTGGCCAGCGTCACCACCGGCACCAATCAGCAAACCTTGAGCTATGATGCCGCCGGAGAATTGACTGGCAACAAGCTGACCGCGGGCACGACCACCTACACCTACGACCAGCAGGGGCAGCGCACTCAGACTGCCCCGCCGGCCGGAGGAACAACCTCGTACGGTTACAACCAGGCAGCCCAGATGGTGAGCTACAACAGCCCCTTGGTAACTGCCACTTACACCTACAACGGCGATGGCCTGCGGACGTCCAAGACGGTGAACGGGACCGCAGAAGCCTACACCTGGAACACCGCCCAGGGTTTGCCGCAGCTGATCCAGGACGGCACCACCCTCTACGTGATGGGGCCCGGTGGGTTGCCCTTGGAGCAGGTTAGCGGAACCACCATCCTCTACTACATCCACGGCAGGATGGGGAGCACCCGGTTGCTCACCACCTCCACCGGGGCGGTTGCCGCCACCTATACCTACGATCCGTGGGGTAACCTGACCTCCGCTACGTCAGGAGTCCCCAACCCCTTCCTGTGGCAGGGCCAGTACCAGGATCAGGAGTCGGGGCTCTACTACCTGCAAGCCAGGTACTACGATCCCGTGACCTTCCAGTTCTTGACGCCGGACCCACTCTCCAGCCTGACCCTGACCCCGTACCAGTACGCTGCTAATAACCCGCTGAACAGTGCTGATCCGACCGGGGCGTTGAGCGACACCGCAGCTCAGCTTTGCAGCTACGGCAATACCTCTGCCTGCCAGTCGGCAAGCGCTGCGCCGCAATACACGCCCTTGAACCTCTGCCTTCGCAATCCCTTCGGTGCTGGGTGGAACTCGAACCGCAACAGTGGATGTGGCACGGTACTGAGTGGGAGCCAAGGCGCACAGCTCATCGGCGCCACTGTCGCAACTGTGGCCGGCACAGTTGCCACGTTTGGAATTGGCGACCTCGTGCTGCCCAGCATTGTGGCGGACTACTCAGCAGGGGGGTGGGACGCGTTTGACGCGATACACGTGGCCATCACCCTTCCGTTCATCTTTGCCCCCACCATTGGTATCGCCGGAGCCGGGGTATGGTGGGGTTACAGTGCTACCGCAGGCGGCCCGGGAGGATGCTGATGTGAAAGACCAGAGGGACTACAGCCTCGCGATCAGAGCATTTACATACTGCGCATTTTTCGGAGGGGCGATCTTGATCGGGGCGCTCCTTACCGGACTCCTTGGAATCGTGTCTCTCGGCGTTGCCTTGGGAGTCGGATACGCGGGACTGTTGATGGTAGCGGTATGTGTTCGAGAGATTCGGCGTGGTAATCGCCTAAGGAGTAAGGAGCAGCAACGCGGCGAATAGTGCCGTGACTCATCTGGACTGAGGCTCCTAACAGGAACGTGAGCTTCGATATGCCACCAACCATTACGACGACTACTTACTTGGGATGGCGGTTTTCGGCGGATCATTCGCGCTTGGTGCCAGTGGTCTAGGTTGGGACTTGGGCGCTCTACTTGGAGGACTTTGGTGCTGACAAAGGGTTCAGATGCGTCGCGGTCACCAAGGAAAGCGCAGATCGCGGCCTTGGTAGGAGATGACGCCGCTCGACTGGTCTACCAGTCCACACGATGGCTACGTTTCGGTGCACTTGGGGTGATCGGCGCGATAGTACTCATTTTGGGAGAAGCCATTTCGAAACAACCGGGTTTATGGCTTGGCGTTGGTGTGGGGGCCTTGGTTGTTGGCGTTCCAGGGCTCGCCCTTGACCGACAAGCTGGTCAAGCGGCGAGTCGACACCTCTCCACGCGCTTGCAGCGACCCGTCAGAGTCAAGTCGGGCGGTATTCGAATTGCAGTGTGGCAAAACGAAGTTGACCGGGTGATGACAGGATAGCTACAGGGCTCGATGCGCAAGTCTTGCAGCCTGACTTGGCTCGTCGATCAGTCCTATAAAGTTTATGTTTCCCGGGCATACAACCAAGGTAAGGCATCGACTACACGGGTTGATCGGATCACACCCCACTCAAGTGGATGGTGAAGCTCACTTGCTGCATAATGGCCAATACATGGACTATCAATACGGACTCTATTACCTCCACGCAAGCCCCTACGCCCCCTCCACCGTCCAGTTTCTGACAAGGGACCAACTCTCCAGTTTAACTCTTACCCCGTACCAGTACGGCGGGAATAACCCGCTGAACAGTGCTGATCCGACCGGGGCGTTGAGCGACACCGCAGCTCAGCTTTGCAGCTACGGCAATACCTCTGCCTGCCAGTCGGCAAGCGCTGCGCCGCAGTACACGCCGTTGAACCTCTGCCTTAGGAACCCCATAGGCAACAACAACGGCGGTGGTGGATGCACAACGACCCTGAGCACGAATCAGGCAGTCACTGGGATAGGCATTGCCCTGGGTGCTGGCGCGGCCATTCTAAGTGGAGGAGCCGTTCTTGAGGTTGGTGCGTTCGGGCTGTCGGCCGGGGCTGCGGGTACCCTCGGTGCGGTTACCGGCGGGCTAGGGGCTTCGCTTGATCTGATGGAGTGTCTCGGTGGACACCATCTTGCGTGTATCGGCGCAGCCCTCGGCGGTGCGGCTTCCGGGATCGGGTTTTTGCCGGTGTTTGGCGTAGAGGGTCTCGGCTTCCTGGGGGGGTCCTTCGCACTGGGAGCAGGCGCTCTCGGTTGGGACGCGGGATCCGCCAGTGCGCAGATGAACTGGCGCGCCCTCTTTGGGTCGCTGGTGGGGTGCTGAGACATCGAATGACGGAACTGCCAGCGTCCCCAAAGCGCATCCAGATTGCCGGCTTGGTCGGCGAAGAGGCGGCGGCATTCGCCTATCGCGCAAGTCGGTGGTTCAAGGCGGGCTACTTGGCAGCCTTCCCAACAGCGCCTGCTCTCGCCATAGCGTCGAGTGTCCTCCATCAACCGGCTCTCTGGGGGGGCATCGGTGCCTTAGTGGCATTTGCGGTGTACTGTGTCGTTCGCGGTCAACGACTCGACAATCGAGCCGGGGCGGCCGCCAGCGCATTCCTGTCACAAAGAGCGGGCCTTCCCGTCAAGGTCAAGTCGGGCGGCATTCGCATCTGGGCTTGGCAGAAGGAGATCCAACGTGGAACGAGGAACCCAGCGAGCGGTGGGGAGTAGGTGATGGGAGGCGTGGGGTACGAGTGATCGACCGACATAGCCGTCGTAATGGCGACCCACGGGGACAACCCCACCCATTTCAGGTTCCTGACGACAGACGCCTAGCCCGGACCGACATCGGTATCGCGTTGGGCGTGGCGTCCATCCCCCTTGGCGTAGGGGCGGCCGCAGACGCCACGGTGGCAGGGCTTAGCGGCTTCACACTTTTCCGCGCAGCCTTTGTGACCGGCACAGCGGCGGGCCTCGCAGATTATCCGGCGTGCTTTGCCGGAGACGCGGCGGCCTGCCTTGGTGGCGGCCTTGGTCTTGCCGGGGTGGGATTTAGTCTTGGGGGTCCCGCTCTTGGGTTCTTTGGAGCGTTCTTGGGGCTGAACGGTGCTGCTTTGGACCTGGTCCTCGGATCTGCTGGGGCGGTGGCTTGTTGGTGAAACTCCGAGACTCGTGGCATGCCAAGGAGCGGCTCGAGCTAGAACCCCTGATTGGCCCAGAGGCGGCTCGGCTTGCGGTCCTAGGATGGGTTGGACTCAGAGCCACCCCAATCGCCGCTGGTGTGTGCTTTGTGTTGGGGATCTGGCTGGAGCGCAGGGGACCGGCTGTACTCTGGCCGCCAATGATCGCTGCCACCATCGCACTGCTTGGCTTGTTCGTCACGGGGGCGATTACGGACCGCCGTATGAACCGCGCAGCCTCCCAGCATGTGAGCCAAGTGCTGGGGTACCAGGTAATTGTATTCCCAAGTAGGCGTGTCCTCCGTCGCTCAGCTTGGGAGAGTGCAATAGAGCGTGCCAAGCGCGTTCACGAGCGGGAGGCGGCTGGGAAGCCGCAGAGATGGCACTTGTGACCCGCTTAGTGCCGAAGATCCGGGCTCCTTCGACCAAGGAAGGACAATCATAGAATACGGCGTAGGAGTAGAACCCAGATCCGTATGCAGCCTATGTTGCGGCTGTCATTGAAGTTCTGTTCACCTTCTCTCGGGCTAGAGCTCCAGAGGTAAAGTATCCATACAGTTGGCCCTTGGTTTTCGCCCATTGATCACTGATTTGATCTTCGGAATCCGGATGTTTTGAGATCGCACGATCTCGCAGATAGTCCCAAAAAGCAAATGTGGACTCTAGCGCCGGTACTAGCGCAACCGCAGCCTCTTGGCGACTTCGGCTTTCCGCATCCCAAAAATCATCAAATGTATCGCTCATGCGTTGGCAAAGCTCATTTCCAATATCATCCATCTTTACAAACTACATTAGCTCTTCGAATATGTCAAATGCCCAGTTCATAGATTGACAACCGGGGCATCCATATATGGCGTATTTCCTCAACCAGCACATCGATCGTTGGCCCCTCGCCGGCGCGAAAACTATCGATATGGCGATTCAACTCGCTCATCGCGGATACCACTTTTGCCATCTCGCTATTTGATATGGCTTCTTCCTGCGCGGCGTATCGTCGTAGCCACTGAAGGCACATGAACGCATCTGAAAGTTCTGTTAGCGGCTTATCGCATCCAGAGTGCGCGTGAATGAGCATCCGGGCGGTGGTCATGACGGGACCCCATTTGTTAAGCCAGCTGATGTGGCCCCCGTCTCTTGGACCCGCTATATGAGAGCTAGGCAACGGTGGCGGACTCGTCGTGGAGGTTCTCGTAGTCTACCGGCGTCAGCATTCCGAGGGCGCTGTGCCGG
>DATLQZ010000099.1:0-1131 GCA_035534915.1 Candidatus Dormiibacterota bacterium | reverse complement strand
GTGCCATCCCACAGGTTCTGGAGCGCCGTGTTCAGGACCGAGGTCTTGAGCGTGTCGCCCGTGGACTGGGTGAAGTAGCCGGCCTTCCAGTTGGCCGGGTAGACGGCGGAGCCGCCCGTGGCCGAGGCGCCGGACAGGACGGAGAACAGGCCCTCCTGGTCGTTCGCGGACGAGGTGCCGGAATCGACCGTGGGAGCGACTGCTGCGGTGGTGTTCAGGGCGCCCTGGAGGGTGAAGTACAGCCCGCCCACGTTGGCGTCCTGAAGGTGGTAGGTGCCCGCCGATGCGCCCGTCGTGGCGTAGAGGTTGTACCACATCGCGCCGGGGACCGGGGCGATCTGGACATCCACGACCTGGCCCGAGGACCAGGCGACGGAGGTGGACGAGCCGGCGGCCGTCTCACCGAAGAAGGTGTTCGCGGTGCATCTTGTTGCTTTCCGCCATTCCGGCGGAAGGTGGCGTCATTTCTGCGCCACTCTGCATCGTTACCATTGGTGCAGATCGGAGCACAACATCACCTGCGGCCCGCTGCCCCCGATGCGCTCGGGGCAGGTTCCATGACAGGTGCCACACGTTTGCTCTCTACGGAACCCCGGAGCGCGAGGTTTCCACGGTATTCCCCCCGTGCACAGGAGGGGTTCACCGTTACGGTGCGGTTCACATCCGCAAGTCGCCTTGCGGAGGGGCCTAATTGACCTCAACGAACACGTTCGTGGTGATGCCGGACAGGGCGGTCTCACCGGAGTTCGCGGCCCTCGCGGTGAGGGTCGGGGCTGCGGGGGCAGCCACGGCGATGGAGGTGGCCCCCAGGTGGGAAGCCTCCTCGTTGAGCATGAACTCTTGCAGCAAAAGCAAATTCGCCAATGCTGAAATGTCCTCGACAGAGTTTGTTACTCACCGCTATGCGGCGGGCCATCTCATTTCTGGATGGCTCTGCACCTTTGCCATCGGTGCAGCTCAGACTGTCCCACGCTCTGCGGTGCCGCAGCCGTAATGCCCCGGATGCGATCCCATGACACAGAGCCCACACATGCAGTCGTTACGCCGCCACGGGCATCGTGGCGGACCGGGATTCCCCAGATAGATCTGGAGGGGTTCCCCGGGCAGTGCGATTCTCACCCGCAGGTCACC
>DATLQZ010000098.1:0-34937 GCA_035534915.1 Candidatus Dormiibacterota bacterium | reverse complement strand
GCGGAGCTGACCGCGCTTGCCGGGCTCGCTCAACAGCTCTCCGGTGAAGCGGTCGAGGGTGCGCTGGTCGAGCTGGGAGGTGCTGGTGATCTCGTGGAGGCGGCACCAGGGGAGGAAGACGTCGACCAGGCTGTAGCGGTATGCCTGATTGATGGTGGAGGGGGCGAGGCCGCGAGCGCGGCAGGAGGCCAGGTAGTCCTCGACCAGTACTTCCAGGGACGAGGTGGTGGGGGGTGAGACAACCGAGATGGTGGCCACGGCGAAGGACCTCTTTTGGGGTTCGGTAGAGCGGTAGCCTTATTATATCGGTTTTGTGCAGAAGCGCAATGCTTAGCAGCGGTAGCCCCACACAATTTGATGCCCATTTACAGGTCTCATACCCCAGCTATAGCTAAAACTGAACCGCTCTAATTGAACTCACACCAGCCCGAAGAATGGAGGGTGGAGCGGGAGACGAGACTCGAACTCGCGACATCCAGCTTGGAAGGCTAGCGCTCTACCAACTGAGCTACTCCCGCGACATGGCCGCCGACCACTCGGTGCGGGGTGATTGTAAGGCACCTGCGGTCGTGATCGGCAGTCAGGGATGGGCTTTCCAGGCCAGGGCGGCGTAGCCAGGAAGAAAACGCACGCGCTGTGATCGGTCTTAGACGAGATGCCCAGCCAGGAGTCGGCGACCCGATGGCTTCTGTCGCCACGGTTCGAGGTCATATGAGCCTGAGCCTCTGGCGTGGGCGGGCGGCCGGGGTCTAGGATCTTGGGGCGGGCCCTCGTTAGAGTTCGGTTCTCCGGCCCGCACCACGAATAGCCAAATTCGTTTCGCGGCGAGGATTTGCCTCATGCGTACGCCTGCGATGGAGCCGGCTAGAACTGGCGCTCCCGGTGGACTGATGCGCCTCGACCGCCGCACGTATGTTGTCACTGGGGCAAACCGCGGGTTGGGTTTTGAGGTGGCGGTGTCACTCGCGGACCTGGGAGCGGACGTCGTCTTGGCTGTTCGAGATCTTGAGGCTGGCCAAAAGGTGGCCGACACCATTCGGACGCGTCATCCTGCAGCGACCCCGCGCGTCCTCAGCCTGGATCTAGCACGCTTGGAGTCAGTGCGGGCATTTGTCGATGAGCTCGATATGGACAGCGTTGATGGTCTGGTCTGCAACGCGGCCGCGATCATGGTCGGACCGGGACGCACTATGGACGGGTTCGAAATGCACTGGGGCGTGAACCACTTGGGGCACTTCGCCCTCGCCGCCACCCTGATGCCGGCGCTGCTCCGGGCACCCGCAGCCCGGGTGGTGATGGTGACCAGCCTGCTAGCTCGCTGGGGCCGAATTCCACAAGACCCGACGGGCATGGAGGCGCGGTATCGCTCCTCCAGAGCGTACGCGGCCAGCAAACTGGCGAATTTGGTTTTCGGGTTGGAGCTCTCCCGACGCGCGGAGTCTGGCGGATCCCGCTTGATATCGGTGGTAGCTCACCCCGGCTACGCTCGGAGCGGAGAGCGGGCTCAGGCGCCGACGAGGCGGACTCTGATGGTGACGAGCCCCATTCGCCTGATCTCTCAGTCGGCCGAGGCTGGGGCGCTTCCAATAGTGCGCGCGGCGGCCGACCAAGATCTCGCCTCTGGCTCGCTGGTCGGCCCGTCTGGTCTCCTGGGAACGCGGGGCACTCCGAAGGTCGTCCCGATCTTCTCGCGGGCGAAGACCACTGGACTTGGGGAGCGCCTCTGGACGCAGGCCGAAGCGGTGATCGGGCTGTCCATGCCAGGATTTGATCGCGGTGCTGGTCCAGGGTAGAGACTGGGAGCCGCGGTGTCCTGGGATGGGCCGGGCTTGCCGTTTCGCCGGGATCTCAATTGGTAGACTGAGGGCGGATGCTCTTCAACTACTTGCCGCTGCTGGTGTTCCTCATCATGGTCGTCCTCTTCGGGGTCGGCATGACCGTGGCGTCGACACTGCTCGGCCCACGTCGCCCGACCACCGCCAAAGGGCTCCCGTATGAGTGCGGCATAGTTCCCGCAGACACCGCGCGGAAGAGGTTCTCGGTCAGCTTCTACCTGACTGCAATGCTTTTCATCGTCTTCGACGTGGAGGCTATCTTCCTCTATCCCTGGGCGGTGCTGGTCAAGAGCACTCTTCACCTCTTTGGCTTTATCGAGATGCTGGTCTTCGTGGCCCTGCTTGGAGTGGCCCTCCTCTACGTGTGGCGCAAGGGAGCGCTCGAGTGGGATTGAGGTCAGGGGACGGGGCGCTGGAGATCCCCGCTTTGGTGCGGGCGGCTCAGGTGGGCCGGGCGGACGCTCCTGCATTCCCCGGCGTTATTCCATCAGAGCGAGATCTGGTCGACGCGGCCGCCCAGGAGGGGATATTCACCACCACCGTTGGCAAGGTGGTCGCCTGGGGCAGATACTCCTCTCTGTGGCCGGCTCTGTTCGGCCTGGCCTGCTGCGCGATCGAGATGATGGGAGCAAGCAACGCCCGCTTTGATCTGTCGCGTTTCGGGGCCGAGGTCTTTCGCGCCTCGCCTCGACAGGCTGACCTGATGATCGTCGCCGGTCGGGTCTCCCAGAAGATGGGCCCAGTCCTCCGCCAGATCTACGATCAGATGCCGGATCCCAAGTGGGTCATATCCATGGGCGCCTGCGCCTCGTGCGGTGGGATCTTCAACAACTACGCGATCATCCAAGGGGTCGACAAGGTGGTCCCGGTGGACGTATATATCCCCGGCTGCCCGCCCCGACCCGAAGGGCTGCTGGACGCCGTGATCAAGCTGCAGAAGAAGATCGCGGCGACGCCCGTCTCCAGCCTCCGGGAGTAGGGGTGAGCACCGTCCCCCGTTCAGTTCGCTCGGAGCCCGCTGGCTCGGTCGTTGAAGGGCAGCGCGCCGTACCCTTGATTCACAGGTTGGTCCCCGCAGATCAGATCGAGGCTGTGACGGAGCACGGTCAGCTCACCATCTTCATTCCTGTGGATCGACTCTTGGCAGTTGTGGCGGCGTTAAGGACCGACTCCAAGGCGGCCTACGAGATGCCGGTCACCATGACGTGCGTCGATTGGCCTGAGCGGGATCTTCGTTATGACGTCCTGTACTTGCTCAGGTCGTTGGTGTACAACGATTTGGTCGCGATCGGGGTCCGTGCGAGCGAGGAGACGGAGATACCCTCACTGGCCGCCCTCTACCCGGGTATGGAATGGCACGAGCGGGAGTGCTTTGACCTCTTTGGGCTGCGGATCGTAAATCATCCGAATCTCATCAGAATTCTGCTCCCAGACGATTGGGAGGGCCATCCTCTGCGCAAGGACTACGTCTCCTTCGGGGAGCCGGTAGCGTTCACGCACAACTTGGAGTGGGCGCTGTCTCCCCAAGACCGGCCGGAGTACTTACCGGGTGCGGTTCGCGGTTCTGTAGAGAGGCCCTGATGGCGATTCTGCCTCCGATCAAGGGAGACGGCACCCCTGCCATCGGCGTGCCTATTCAGGATGGGATCCCCCGGATCCACCCAGGGGGCCAGGGTGAGTTTCTGGACAAGATTGAAATGGGCGAGGAGCTCATGGAGATCAACATGGGTCCGCAGCACCCAAGTACCCACGGGGTTCTACGACTGGTCCTGAGCCTGGACGGAGAGCGAGTCAGGGCCTGCCGTCCAGATATCGGGTATCTCCACACCGGCTTCGAGAAGAGCTTTGAGTCGCACACCTACCAGCAGTGCATTCCGCTGACTGACCGGATGGACTACCTGGCACCTCCGATTAACAATCTGGGGTTCGCCCTTGCGGTCGAGAAGCTGCTGGGGGTGGAGATTCCTCCCAGGGGCCAGTACATCCGGGTCATCGTCGCCGAACTCTCGCGGATCGCGAGCCACCTGATTTGGCTCGGGACCCATGCCCTCGACCTGGGCGCTACGACCGCCTTCATGTACTGCTGGAGGGAACGGGACAAGATCCTCGACATCATGGAGTGGATCTCTGGTGTCCGCATGATGACAAGCTTCATCAGAGTCGGTGGGCTGCTGGCCGACGTTCCCGACGAGTTCGTCCCGATGGTGCGCGCATTCGTAGCCGAATTCCCGCAGAGGGTTGACGAGTACGAGGGGCTGCTGACCGCTAACCCGATCTTCCGGCAGAGAACCATCGGCTTGGGCGTACTCGACTCCGCAACAGCGATCTCATTCGGATGCTCGGGGGCAACTCTGCGGGGCTCCGGGGTTCCGTACGACGTCCGGCGGGCGCTGCCCTACTCCAGCTATGACAAATTTGAGTTCGACGTCCCGGTGGGAGTGCGCGGTGATGTCTACGACCGATACCTGGTCCGGGTGCGAGAGATGCGAGAGGCGTGCCGTATAGTAGAACAGGCTGTAGAGGGACTGCCCGGCGGGCCAGTCAACACACCGGACCGGAAGGTCATGCTGCCCCCGCGTGCGGAGATCGACACCTCCATGGAATCCCTGATCCACCACTTCAAAATCAGCACCGAGGGCTTCAGGCCGCCAGCTGGTCGGGTCTACTCAGCTGTCGAGAGCTCTCGGGGGGAGCTGGGCTTTCTGATGGTCAGTGATGGGGGTAACCGCCCCTACCGCTGCAAGGTGCGTGGTCCCTCCTTCAGCAACCTTTCGGCGCTCTCCTACATGGTTCAGGATGAGCTGGTGGCGGACGTCGTGGCCGTGATTGGGAGCATAGACATCATCCTCGGCGACGTCGACCGCTAGAAGTCGTCCCCAGCCCGGCGGGTACCGCCCCGGAGGGCTCGAGGCAGCACCAAGACCATCTCCAGCGCTCCTAGGATCAGCAGCGCCGAGGCGATCCTAGGGACAAAGGCGGAGAGTTCGGGCGGCGAGGTGAACAGCCATCCAATGAGGAGGGGCACCCCAATCGCGGGGACGATGGCGAAGGAGCGGTCCCGCGCTCCCATGCTGTAGTAGACCAGCAGGTTCACAACCGTCAGACCCACGACGCCGAGGCTGAACAGCAAGAGCAGGGTGGCGTCGCTCTCATACCGGTGGCCTAAGACGACGCCCAGAAGGGGCCGGGAGAGCAAGGTGTAGCCGCCCACCACGAAAGCGTCCAGGGTCAAGAGGACCGCCGCAGTCTGGATCAGGAGCCGTCTTCTTGCCTCGCGTGAGCCTGCCGCGGCGACGCGCGGGTACATGACGGCGCTGAGGCTACTGGTGCCGAAGAAAAGAATCTTGCCCATGACCGACAGGCCCGAGTACAGCCCGGCCCCAGTCGGGCTCAGAACGTGACGGGCCGCCACGACGTCGATGTTGTTGAAGATCGGGGCGGTTGCGGCTCCGGCTACGACCGTGCCGTCTACCAGGGGGCCGGGATGGGCTCGGCGCCCAGATCCGACGACGCTTGGGTGCCGCGGATAGAGCGCCGAACCGAGGGCCCCCGCGACAGACGCGAGGGGCACCGCGGTCGCTCCGAACCCCAAGTGAAGGAGGGCGACCGCCAGAACGACCATCGTCAGTCCGTAGAGAAGGAAGTTGACGGCCAGCGGCCCGAACTCCCGGGCGCCCTGGAGGTAGCCTCGCTGAGCGCCGCCGAAGGCGGCGATGGGGCCGGCTAAGACCGTCAGGGCCAGGATCCAGGGATTCGGGAGGTGCAGCAGGAGGGCCAGGAGGAGGTCGACCGGAATCATCACAGCTCCGAGGGTCAGCCCGATGCGCCAACTGCTCCGGCGGAGCAGCGGCCACTGACCCGTAGCGTCCATCCCAATGGCCAGCGCTGCCGCCACCTCCCGAGCACAGCCCGCCGCCACCACGTATGAGGTCGTGTATAGGAGGTTGAGCACTGCGACCACGGCAGTTGACTCACCATTGGCCGCCTGCGACAGATGGTGGGCGCCGTATGACTGGGCCACCAGCACCCCGGCGCCCGACCCTCCTATCCCGATCAGGTACAGGATGTTGTGACGGAGCAGAGGATTGCGCAGGAGCTTGCCCAAAGGGGTCCGGGGTTGGTGTCGACCTCCTTGAACCGACTGCTCCTGCCGCTGAGGGCCCGACCCGGGGTTGGAACTGCTCACGGCGGGTAATCCTGACGCATTCGGCCCACGTGGCGGGGAGCTGACCTCCGGCAGGGTGGGGCGGATTGGTAAAGTGGGGTCCGAATGAGCAGGGGCATGCAGACGCGCGCCCGTCCCGTTCCGGGGAGAGAGCTGAGTGCTCCAACGCCCCTAGGCGGGAGGGACTGACCGGTGGCTGAACTCTCGACTCCTAAGGAGGGGACCGGGAAGCTTGATGCCGCCACGATCAGGCGCATAACCGATATGAAGGGTAAGTACCCTGAGGCTCGGTCGGCGGTCCTGCCTGCGCTGTGGGCGGTTCAGGACCAGTTCGGATATTTGCCCCCATGGGCGCTGGAGGCGGTCGCCGATCACCTAGGGCTCTTGCCTTCGGATGTCGAGGCCGTCTCAAGCTTCTACTCCATGTACTTCAACCACCGACCTGGTCGGCATGTTGTTCAGGTCTGCCTCAATGTCTCATGTGGGCTGCGAGGGTCTGACGACGTCTTGGCCCACCTGCAAGAGGCGCTCGACCTAGATGCTGAGGGGACTACCCCTGACCGCTCCTTCACGATAGAGGGCACAGTGGAGTGTCTCGGTGCTTGCGGCGGAGCGCCGATGATGCAGGTGGATCGGTACAGCTACGAGAACCTCACCCCGCAGTCGGCCTTCGAGTTGATCGAGCAGATGCGCGCCGAGGAGGGGCGCAGGAAATGAGCGACCCGGGATTGGTCCTCACTAGGCACCGCGACGCCCCAGATCAGACCACCCTTGCAGGTTACGAGAGGGTGGGTGGGTACGGGTCCCTACGGCGGGCCGTTCAGATGGGACCAGATGGGGTGGCGGCACAGCTCAAAGCCTCGGGGCTCCGAGGCAGAGGCGGTGCGGCCTTTCCCACAGCCACCAAGTGGAGCTTTTTGCCCAAGGACATCTTTCCTCGCTATCTATGTGTCAACGCAGACGAGTCTGAGCCAGGTTGCTTCAAGGACAGGGTGCTGATGGAGGAGTATCCACACCAGCTCCTTGAAGGGGTGCTTATTTCGGCGTTCGCACTTCGAGTTACTCATGCCTTCATCTACATTCGCGGGGAGTACCGCAGTCAACGGGAGCTGCTGGAGCGAGCCGTTGAGGAGGTGTATCGGGCGGGGTATGCAGGTGGCGACCTGCTGGGATCCGGATGGGGTTGCGAACTCATCGTCCACGGCGGGGCCGGGGCCTATATCTGCGGCGAGGAGACGGCGCTGTTGGAATCACTGGAGGGGCGCCGGGGGCAGCCCAGGCTCAAGCCACCATTTCCAGCGGTAAAAGGGTTGTATGGGCAACCAACGGTTGTCAATAATGTCGAGACCCTCTCGAATCTCCCATTCATAGTGGGCCAGGGCGGCTCGGCCTACGCAGCCATCGGCACCGAGGCCAGCCCTGGCACTCGCTTATTTTGCGTAAGCGGACATGTGGAGCGCCCTGGGACATTTGAAGTGCCGCTGGGCCGAACGACTTTCCGTGACCTGGTGGCGCTCGCGGGTGGGGTCTGGAAAGGGCGCAAATTCAAGGCCATGCAGCCGGGGGGCGGGTCGATGCAGATTCTCGGCCCGGAGCATCTCGACACTCCATTGGACTTCAAGGCCGTTGCCGATGCGGGTTCCTCCCTGGGGGCGGGAGCCCTGGTGGTGATGGACGAGTCCACCTGCGTGGTCAACGTTGCCATGCGCTTGGTGGACTTCTATCGTCACGAATCCTGCGGGAAGTGCGTCCCCTGTCGCGAGGGTACCTATTTCGAGAGTGAGCTGATGCACCGCCTAGAGGCCGGACTGGCTACTCGATCCGAGCTGGCGACCCTCAGCGATGTGTGCGCGAACATGGACGGTCGGTGTTTCTGTCCGCTCGGAGACACGGCCACCTGGTTTGTGATGTCGGCCTACAGGATGTTCCCCGAAGAGTTTGAGAGTCATTGCGATGCGGGCGGTTGCCCGGTTCTCGCCCGCCAGGAGGTGGCGGTCTAAGTGGCTGAGACTCCTGCCGCACCCGCGCTGATAGGGGTTGAGATCGACGGACGTACCGTCGATGTGGCTCCGGGCTCGCTGGTTTGGGATGCGTGCGAAAAGGCGGGGGTGTTCGTCCCGGTTTATTGCGCCCACAAGAAGCTCGAGCCGGTCGCGGTGTGCCGAATGTGCTTGGTCGAGGTCGAGGGGATGCCCAAGTTGCAGCCAGCATGCGCCACCAGGGTTGCTGCGGGGATGGTCGTCCGCACAGCCACTGACCAGGTGCGGAAGTTCCGGGATGGCAATTTGGAGTTCCTGCTTCTTAATCACCCACTTGACTGTCCGGTCTGCGACCGGGGCGGCGAGTGCGATTTGCAAGACTTCACCCAGAGGTATGGCCCTGGGAGGAGCCGTACCAGCATCACAGAGAAGGTCCACTTCGAAAAGGCGATCCCGCTTTCCGACAAGATCTACTTGGACCAAGAGCGGTGCATTCTCTGCTGGCGCTGCGTGCGCTACTACGAAGAGATCACGGGGGAGCGGGAGATCGTCCTCCAGGAACGGGGCGTCCACACGGTGGTGGACACCTTCGAGCGGCGCCCGCTGGAGAGCAAGTTTCAGGGGAATCTCCCCGAGATCTGCCCCGTGGGTGCTCTGACCCATGCGCAGTATCGGTTCCGCGCGCGTCCGTGGGATCTCCGCCGCACCGCGAGCGTCTGCTCGCACTGCAGCTACGGCTGCAACATCTTTGTGGACGCTCGTGAGGATCAGATAGCGCGATACGCGAGCAACGACAACCCGGAAGTGGACGACAGCTGGCTCTGCGATCGCGGGCGCTATGCCTTCCCGGAGCACAACAAGGGAGACCGGGTCGTGAACCCTGAAGCCAGGGTGGGAGGGGTCCGCCAGGCGGTGGCGTACAAAGAGGCGATTGAACGGGCGTGCGGTGGGCTCCTCCGAATCAGGAGCGAGTTCGGCGGATCCGCGATCGGGGTCCTGGGCTCGTCACGCCTTACCAATGAGGAGGCCTTCGCGCTGCAGTGGATGGCGCGCGAGGTGATCGGAACTCCCAATGTGGATCACCGGCTGTCTAGCCTTGAAAAGATCACGCCGGAGGATTTCGAGGTCGGCATTGCCAATCTGGAGGAGTGTGACGCAATTGTGGTTCTGGGGGGAGCTCCCGAAGTGTCGGCCCCCGTCCTGACGTTGCGGCTCTTCAAGGCTGAGCACAAGAGAGGCCGCCGTATCCTTCGCGTACCGGTGGGTACCGGGGGATCCAAGCTCGCGCAAGAACTCCCCCCCGAGGGCAGCGTCGCCATCGTGGCTCACGAATCGGATGCCGCTGTCGCTCGGGAGCTTCGCCGCAAGCTGAGCTCGTCGAAGCGCAGAGCGCGGATCCTCACCATCGTCGATGAAGTGAACAGCCGGGGCTGCCAGGACCTGGGGCTGCTGCCGAATTGGCTGCCCGGTTATCGACCCGTATTGGACCCGGGGCTGGGCACCTTGGCGATGCTCCAGGCAGCGGTAGACGGCACCATTCGGGCGCTGGTTCTGGTCGATCCCGGTCCCGATCTGGAGCGGGAGGCGCTGTTGGCGGATGCGCTCGCCGCCGTCGAGCTGGCGGTCGTGGTGGCGTCCCGGCCGGGGGTGTCCACTCGAGGGGCGACTGTTGTCCTGCCAGGCCGGACTCTTGTGGAGAAGGCCGGAACGGTGACCAACACGGAAGGGCGTGTTCAGCGGGTGCGGTCGGCGGTCGAGCCGAAGCTCGCCTTTCCCCCCGATCTGCGGATCATTTCAGACTTGGCCTCGGGTCTCGGGGGGGACTTCGGCGTCCAGCCTCTTGCGGGGCCAGCGTTTACCAGGATCGCTGAAGCCGTTCCAGCTTACCGAGGGACCCAGGGTGGCCTTCGTGCGAAATGGGGCTTGCTCGGTTGAGCGTGGCAGCCACATCGGTGCTCTTGGCTGTGATCGTCACCCTGATAAAGGGGCTGCTGATCGTCATCGTGCTGGCAACGGGTTTTGCATATATGACCTTTGCCGAGCGCAAGATCTCGGCTAGGATCCAGCTGCGTTACGGCCCCAATCGAGTGGGGCCGTTCGGCTTTCTCCAGCCTGCGGCCGACGGGGTGAAGCTGTTCCTGAAGGAGAAGGCGGCTCCGGACGGGAGGGATAATTTCCTCTATCTAATCGCCCCTGCCCTAGCGGCTGCAGCGGCGCTGTTCGCCTTTTCGGTGATTCCAGTCGACCAGACGATCTGCATCGGCGGGACTGGCGGCGCGGGCCCGCTTTCTGCTGCTTGTCCGGGCGGGTATCCGTTGCATTGGGACCTTGCCGATCTCAACGTCGGGCTGCTCTTCATCCTGGCCATAACCTCCCTGGGTGTCTATTCGATCTTCCTGGGGGGGTGGGCCAGCAACTCCAAGTACTCCCTGCTGGGGGCGCTACGCAGCTCCGCGCAGCTGATCAGCTATGAGATGGCGGTCAGCTTTGCCCTGATCGGGCCGGTGTTGCTGGCCGGCTCCCTGAACCTGGAGACGGTGGTGAATCAGCAGCACTCTCTCTGGTTCGTCTTCCTCCAGCCCATGGGGTTCCTGTTGTACTTCACCGGGGCTCTGGCGGAGACCAACCGGTTGCCGTTCGACCTTCCAGAAGCCGAGTCGGAACTGGTCGCTGGTTATCACACGGAGTATTCGGGGATGCGATTCGGTTTGTTCTTCATGGCCGAGTACATCAACATGATCACGGTCTGCTCCATAGCCACGGTGATGTTCTTGGGGGGATGGATGGCTCCATTCTTCTTCCTCCCCAACTGGTTGGGACCGATTTGGTTCGCGGCGAAGGTCGGGCTCCTGATCTTCATCATGATGTGGGTCCGCTGGTCCTTCCCCAGGCTGCGCTACGACCGCCTCATGCAGTTTGGTTGGAAGGTGCTTCTGCCACTGGGCTTGGTCAACCTGCTCATCACCAGTTTCTTTGTGGCGCTGCATTGAAGGGCTGGGCACTCGCGGGAGCGGAGGTGGGGCATCATGTTTCGTGAGTTGATCGGTGGGTTGCGGATAACGATGCGCGAGATGCTCACGAAGCCCATCACGATCCAGTACCCCGAAGAGCAGCGCCCGGTGCCGCCCCGCCACCGCGGTCATCACATCCTGCACCGGTACGACAATGGCTTGGAGAAGTGCATCGGATGCGAGCTCTGCGCGGGGGCGTGCCCGGTCGGGTGCATCTATGTGCAGGCTGCCGAGAACGATCCCGAGCACCCGGTCTCGCCGGGGGAGCGGTATGCGGTGCGCTACGAGATCAATCTCATGCGATGCATCTACTGCGGTTATTGTGCGGAGGCATGCCCCACGGAGGCGATCACCCTGGGGCCCCGGCTCGATCTTGCCGACTACAAGCGCGAGCGCTTGGTGGCAACCAAGGATGACCTCTTGGAAGCATGGCCCGGTTTCCGGCCGATGCTTCAAAATGTCGCGCCCGGCAAGGGTGCGCCGGCCGCGCAGCCGACTCCCCTGGGTCCAGGGTCATCACATGTCGGCCCGGCCGGAAGCGCCCCGGGGCTGCGTCCCGCCATCCCCGAGGCTCGGTCGGAAGGGGGCGGAGCCGATCCTATATGACCGTCATCTTCGGAATCGCCGCTGTGTTTGCCTTCGTAGGCGCCCTCGGAGTGGTGTTGAGTCAGCGTACCCTGTACTCCGCATTGAGCCTAGTGCTCAACATGGTTTCCCTGGCGATCTTGTTTCTACTTCTCGACGCTCAGTTTTTGGCTGCCGTCCAGATCATCGTCTATGCCGGGGCGGTAATGGTGCTGTTCGTCTTCATCATCGCGCTGCTGTCCCCAGGCGCCGAGGAGCGGGTTCGGCCGCTGGAGCTGCGGATGCTGTTGGGGGGGGTGGCGGCGGTGGTCTTCACCGTGGTGATCGGTCGGCTCACGCTCAATGGCATCACGGTGGGACCGGGTGGGCGCTTTCACGGCGGCCTGGGGCCCTTCTCCCCGGCGGTGGTCAACGCCCACGGTCAGGTGCAGACGGTAGGGGAGCAGCTCTTCACAACCTACCTTTTGCCTTTTGAGGTGACCTCCTTGCTGCTGCTGGTGGCGGCGGTGGGGGCGGTGTATCTATCCAAGCGCCGGAGGCAGCCGGCGTGACCGGGCTGTTTCCAGGGTTCCTTATCCTTTCGGCCGCGCTTTTCTCGGTCGGCGCAGTGGGGGTGCTGGTTCGCCGGAACCCGCTCGTCGTGTTCATGTCGATTGAGTTAATGCTCAATGCTGCCAATCTGGCGCTGATCACCTTCGCCCGTTACACCGACACGATGGCCGGCCAGGTGTTTGCACTCTTCGTGATTGCGGTGGCGGCCAGCGAAGTCGTGGTGGGACTGGCGCTCATCACCGGCGTCTATCGGAGCGGGCGGCGCCTTGACCTCGATGAGCTAAGCGAGATGAGCGAGTGAAAGCGCTATGAACCCGACCTTGATTCTGGTCCTGAGCGCAGTGGTTCTAGGGCTGCCCACCGCAGGTTTCTTGGTCAACGCCTTGACGCTGGGACGGTTACCCCGTCGGGTGGTGGCCTGGATGGGTCCTGGGGTGGTGTTGGGGGCTTTCGTGGCGACCCTGGTTACGTTCGTCAACATGCTCAGTCGACCGACCTCGGATCGCGGCATCACGGTGGTCTTCTGGCACTGGCTGAACGCCTCGGTCGTGAGCGGTGGCGGGGTTACCTCCCAGGCCGGCTTCAACGCCAACTTCTCCGTCCGGATCGATCCGCTCTCCGTACTGATGATGCTGGTAATCACCGGGATCGGCGGTCTGATTCATGTCTACAGCGTCGGCTACATGGCACACGACCATAGTTTCAACCGCTTCTTCGCCTACATGAATCTGTTCATCACCAGCATGTTGGTGCTGGTGATGAGCAACACGCTGGTCTTCCTGATCATCGGGTGGGCCATGGTGGCGTTTGCGTCGTATGCCCTGATCGCCTTCTGGTATGAGCGCCCCTCGGCGGTGGTCGCCGGACGGAAGGCGTTTGTGACTCAGGTGATCGGCGACGTCGGCTTGGTCCTGGGCGCGTTTCTGATCTTCTTGAACCTGCGCGGAGCCGGCGGACAGCTGCTGCACACCGTCAACATGCAGACGATATTCGCGAACGTGGGGCCTGGAGCTCATTTCCACGGCGGGCTCGGCCCAGTCGGGGGCGGCATGGTCACCACGGTCGGCATCCTGCTCTTCTTGGGGGCAGCCGCCAAGTCTGCCCAGTGGCCCCTCCATACCTGGCTGCCCGATGCGATGGAGGGTCCCACTCCGGTGTCAGCGCTAATCCACGCGGCCACGATGGTGACAGCCGGAGTCTACCTGGTCGCCCGCTTCCATCCCATCTACCAGCAGGCACCGGTCGCGGCGGGGGTGGTCGCCTGCATCGGCATCGGCACCGCCTTGATGGCCGGGATCATCGGTTGCACCCAGTACGACATCAAGCGGGTCATCGCTTACTCCACCATGAGCCAGATCGGGCTGATGATCTTCGCCGTTGGGGTGGGGGCCTACTCCGCGGGTATGTTTCAGTTCTTCACCCACGCCTGCTTTAAGGCGCTGCTCTTCCTGGCGGCTGGGAATGTGATCCACTCCCTCCACGACGACCAGGATGTGCGCCTGATGGGGGGCTTGTCTAAGCGTATGAAGTGGACTTTCGTTTACTTCACGGTTGGGGCGCTCGCGCTTTCGGGGATCCCGATATTCGCGGGCTTTTTCAGCAAGGAGGAGCTGCTCAGCAGCGGCCTGGCGCTGGGACCGGCTGTCCCCTGGCTGTGGGTGATTGGCGTCTCCGTCAACGTGCTCACCAGCTTCTACATCTTCCGCGTCGTCTGGCTCGCCTTCCGCGGCGAGCCCCGCTCGGAGCACGCCGAGCGTGCTCACGAAGCGCCCCCACTCATGTTGGTTCCGGTCGCGATCCTGGCGGGTTTGGCAACGGTTGTGGGATTCTTGAACATCGACTTCGCCGGGTTTGCGCCTATCACTGTTTTCTCGGCATTCCTGCAACCGGTCCTTGGCTCGCCACACTCTCAAGCGAGCGCCTTGGTCGGGGGCCTGGCTTTGCTCGTCGGCGTGGCGCTGAGCCTGCTTGGCGTGGGGATCGTCTGGGCCGTGTATGAGCGGGGCCTGATCTCCCGCGAGCTTATCTCCCAAAGGATGGCGTGGCTCTACCAGCTGTCCTTTAACAAGTTCTACTGGGACGAGATCTACGACGTGGTCTTGGTTCGGCCCACCTTGGCGTTGGCACGGGTGGTCCGGGGGATCGTCGAGCCCGACCTAGTCGATGGGGCGGTCGCGGGCATCCGCGACGTGGTCGCCACCTTGGCTGACGACTTTCGAACCTTTCAGACCGGCTACCTCAAGGACTATGCCTTGGTGTTCTTCTTCTTTGCGGTGGTGGGCCTCGTGGTCCTGGGGTTGCGGCTAGCATGAGCTGGCCCATCCTGGTGGTTATCCTGCTGCTGCCTCTGGCCGGGGCGCTGCTCCTGATGGCGATTCCCGGCAGTCGTGTGGGTGCCATCCGCGTGGTCTTGGCCACGGTGACGGCTCTGACCCTGGGGCTGAGCTGTGTACTGCTGGTGGCCTTCTTGGCGGTGCCGTCCGCAGCCACATCCCGGCTCGGGGGGACCGCCAACGGGCAGTCCCTCACCCAGGTGCATTCCCCGGTTAGCTTCCAGTTCCAAGAGCAGGTGAACTGGCTGCATACATCCAGCTCTTTGTCACAGTTCCACCTAGCACTTAACGAAGGCAACAACGCCTTCAACCAGTCCGGGCCGCCGCCGGTCAACTTCTCGTTCCATCTGGGGGTGGATGGGCTCTCGGTGTGGCTGATCGCCTTGGCGGCTCTGCTCTTCCTCGTAGCGGCGGTCGTACTCGGTCGGAAAGAGCCCCACCTGAAGTCCTTTGCAGTGCTGATGTTGCTGAGCGAGGTTGGGGTTATCGGGGTCCTCACCTCGCTGGACCTGGTGCTTTTTTACTTCTTCTGGGAGGCTGCCCTGATCCCGCTTTACTTCCTGATGATCGGTTGGGGAGATGAGCGTCGCGGACGTGCCGCGCTGAAGTTCATCATCTATACGGTGACCGGGAGTTTGTTCATGCTCCTGGCCATCATCGGCGTGTATTTCGTCACGGGGGCGCAGACCGGGGTTTACACCTTTGACGTTCCCACATTAATAGCCGCCCAGAGCTTCGTTCAGACGGTGCACTCCACCACCTTCAGTCTGTTTGGCCATAGTTTTCCCGCGCTCAACCCTCAGGACTGGCTATTCCTGGCATTCGCCCTCGCCTTCGCGATCAAGGTGCCGTTGGTCCCTTTCCACAGCTGGCTCCCGGATGCCTACAGCTCGGGAAGGACGCCCTTCCTGGTCTTCTTCGCCGGGATCGTTAGCAAGTTGGGGGCTTTCGGCTTTATCCGATACAACCTCACTCTGTTCCCCCAAGCCAGTCATTTCTTCCAGCCGCTGATGATGGGGCTGGCAGTCGCCAGCATCCTTTATGGGGCGCTGGCAGCACTCGCCCAGTCCGACCTCAAGCGGATCGTGGCTTACGCATCCATCAGCCACTTGGGGTTCGTAGTTCTGGGAATCTTCGCTCTCAACGTGGACGGGATAAATGGCGCCATCATCCAGATGGTCAATCACGGAGTGGTGATTGCGGCGCTGTTCATCTGTGTCGGGATCTTTGAGGCCCGCTTTGCGACTCGCAAGCTCGCTGACCTGGGCGGTTTGGCGAAAGCTATGCCTGTGATGGCGGGGGTATTTTTGGTGGTGGCGTTGGCAGGGCTGGGCATGCCCCTGCTCAATTCATTCGTCGGCGAGTTCCTGATCCTGCTGGGCGCCTTCCAGGTTTCTCCGGCGTGGGCGGTGATCGCCAGCTTGGGAGTCATCCTCGCCTGCTGGTACATGCTGCGGATGTACCAGGGACTCACCCAGGGGCCGCTGCGGGCGCCGGGCGCCGTCGACGAAGAGTCGCTCGTTCGGTTGGCGGTGCAACGGATCGGCCGAGTCGATTTGGGTCCTCTGGAGCTGGTGGCCCTGGCCCCGTTGGTGGCGCTGATGGTCGTGATCGGGGTCTATCCAGGTCCGATCATTCGCTACAGCCGGTTCAGCGCCGCCCAGTACGTTCAGGCGGTTGACCGAGGAGCCGCAGCCAGTGCCAGCGATCGCACCGTGATACGTCTCGAGTCACCTTCGAGAGGCGGCGACTGATGTTCCATTTTGCCAGCTACTTGAGTAGCGCCCCCCCCTGGTTCCCCCTGCACTTCGTACCCGCGGGCGATCTACTTGGGGTCTTGCCCATACTCATAGTGGGGGCCGGTGTCGTTCTGGTTTTGCTGGCGGACCTGGCGGTCCCGCGCCGGGGCAATCGGGTTCTACCCGCTGTCACCGGGATCGTGCTGTTGGGGGCCCTCGGCACGGCGGTGGGCCAGTGGGTGGTGAACGCGGCCCACCCGATCGTGTTCAATGGGGCCTACGCCAACGATCGGTTCGCGCTGTTCGCAGACTTCGTGGTGCTCTTGACCGCCTTGGCGGTCGTCGTCCTTAGTCCTGGATATCTCCGTCGCCGGGGCATGGAGGAGGGGGAATACTACATCTTGCTCCTAGCCTCGGTGACCGGCATGCTCGTCCTCGACGGAGCGCTCAATCTAATCGTGGTGTTTCTGGGGATCGAGCTGCTTTCCATCCCGCTCTACGTGTTGGCCGGGTTCGCCAGAGATGAGCCGCTGCCGCAGGAGGCCGCCATGAAGTACCTCCTACTGGGAGGGTTTGCCTCGGGGTTCCTCGTCTACGGGATGGCCCTTATCTATGGCGAGACCGGTCACACCGGCTTGGTGGCAATTCATCACGTGCTGACCCAGACCGCCCTCAGCCATCAGTTTGACCCGCTGCTTCTGGCGGGGATTGCGCTGCTCGCCGTTGGGCTGGCCTTCAAAGTCTCAGCTGCTCCCTTTCATTGGTGGACCCCGGACGTGTACCAGGGCTCCCCGGCACTAGTGACCACCTTCATGTCCGTCGCTACCAAGGTGGCGGCGTTCGCAGTCTTCTTGCGTCTTTTCTCGGCCACACTAGCTCCCTACCGGAGCGCGTGGCAGATACCCATAGCGGTGGTGGCGATCATCTCGATGGTCTTTGGGAATGTGGTGGCGGTGGCGCAGACCTCAGTGAAGCGCTTGCTGGCGTATTCCGGGATCGCCCAGGCGGGATACATCATGATCGGGGTGGCGGTCGGGCGCCCGGATGGTACCCAAGCATCCTTGTACTACTTGGCGGCGTACGCCTTCATGAACACCGGAGCCTTCGCGGTGGTCACTGTGCTGAGCCGACGCGGCGAAGATTGTGACCGGTATTCCCAGTTGGCCGGGCTTTCGCGGCGCCAGCCGTTACTGGCGGGTCTGATGGCTATCTTCATGCTCTCGCTCGCAGGCTTCCCGCTCACAGTGGGCTTTTTTGGCAAGTTCTTTCTGTTCTCAGCTGCCATCCACGATGGCCAGCTGCCGCTGGCCATCTGGGGGATTCTGACCTCAGCGGTGTCGCTCTTCTACTACCTTCGGGTCATTCTGGTCATGTTCACTGGGGTTCCCGCGGTTGACCAGCAGGAAGAAGAGACCATTCGGGTGGCTGGTGTCTCGATGGACGGCGCAGTGGTCGCGGCCAAGGCACCCGCCGCCACCGGTGGCGTACCCGCCACGGTGGTGATTGTCCTGGCCGGCGTTGGTACCTTGGTACTGGGGATATTTCCTGCCCTGATCTACACCCTCCTACAGGGCATCGCGGTTGTCCACGGCTGAGCCCGGAGGCGGCCAAGGCAACGAGGTCAGACTCGCGGGGCTGGTGAGCCTGGTTATTCCAGCTCACAACGAGGCAGCCAATCTGCCGGGTGTGATCTCGGCAGCACGCGAAGCGCTGGCCCTAGTCTCGGAGGGGTTCGAGATTGTGGTGGTCGACGATGGGAGCACCGACACGACTGTAGCCACAGCCAGGGCAGCCATGGGTGATGAACTTTCGTTGCTGCGGATAGTCACCCATCAGAACAAATCAGGCTACGGGGTGACCGTGGCCGACGGCCTACGGGCGGCTCAAGGCGATTGGGTGGCTTTTGTAGATGGCGACGGGCAGTTCGATCCGCACGACCTCAGGAGACTTGCGGCGCTCGCAGAGAACGCCGACATGATCGCCGGATGGCGGCTACACCGGGCTGACCCCTGGCACCGATCGGTGGTGAGCCACACCTTCAACTTCCTGGTGACGATCCTGTACGGGGTCCACTATCGCGATGTGGACTGCGGCTTCAAGTTGATGCGCCGCTCGGTGCTGGATGCCGCGACTCCGTTGCTTGCCCGGTCGGCGCTGCTGAACACGGAGCTGTACTTCAAATGTCAACGCAGTGGGCTCCGAGTTGCTCAGATTGGGCTCACCCATCATCCGCGCCTGGCCGGGGTCAGGTCCGGAGGGCGCCTGCGTCCTATTCTGCGAGCGATCGGGGAGCTGGTGAGGCTCCGGATCGAGCTGAACCGAAGCTGGAGCCCTCCCCACCGGTCAACGCGAACCGGTTGACTATCTGGGGGTCCTGGTCCGGACGCGCGCTGTTGCTAAAGGTTGCCAGGGTGGCCCCCAAACCCTCCTCCAGAGTTGTCAGCGCCCGCCAGCCCAATCTGGCTTCGGCCCGGCTGGCATCAAGAAAGTTGGAGCGAACCTCGCCCGGTCGGCCCTCCACGTGGAGAGGCGACAACGTCCATCCGGCGAGTCGGCTGAGCACGGCGACAACGTCCAATACGGAGCTCCCACGTCCGGTGCCAATATTGACGCAAGCCTGAATTGGCCGGTCAACCGCCAGCACGTTGGCCCTGGCGACATCGCCGACGTAGACGAAGTCCCTGGTCTGCCCTCCGTCCCCGGTTATCTGAGGTCCGAGGCCCCGGAGGAGGCGGTTACAGGTGATGGCGACCAAGCCCGCCTCACCGGTGCCATCCTGGAAGGGGCCGTAAACGTTGCCGTAGCGCATGGCCGTGAACTCCAGTTGGAACGTGCGCCGGAACATCCCCAGGTAGCCCTCTCCGGCCAGCTTGGCTGCGCCATATGGCGACAGCGGCTTGGCCGCGTCTGTCTCCAAACTGGGTAGGCGTCGCGCCCGGCCGTAGATGGCGCCGCCAGAAGATGCGAAGACCATCCTGCGGCAGCCGGCGCTGACCATCGATCGGAGCAGGGCAACGGTGCCAACCACGTTGTTGAGCGCATCGGAAGCTGGGTCGCGCAGTGACCGGGTAACGCCACCCTGGGCGGCCAGATGAATCACGACGTCAGGGTGGAAGTCGGACAGCGCATCGCCGGCGGCCGTGCTGGCGATGTCCGCAACCAGGAGCTCCGCGGGCGCCGGGATCTCTTGCCCGCAGGGGTGCCGCAGATCGTCGATGACCAGGACTTGGTCGCCTCGGTCCAAGAGCAGGCGTACGGTGTGGGTGCCGATGAATCCCGCCCCGCCTGTGACCGCGACCCTGAGGGGTGCCCTTTCCGGAGTTCCCATGGGACTCATCGTAGAGAAGTCGATGGGGGAGGTGGGGTCCTCGGTGATCTTCTCAGCGGCGTCTCAGGCCGAAGTCAGACAATACGCTCAGATTTTTGACCAGCTGGGAATCGTCTGGCTGGGGCCGCTCCGGAGAATCTGGCGGTCCGGTTCGGTACGACAGCTGGAGATGTGACCGCAGTGGAGTTCACCCTGGATTGAGCGCAACGCACGCGGCCGCCTCCAATGGGACTTCGGGGCGTAGGGGCTTGGCCGGACCGGGCTGGACTCTGGTCTTGCTTCTGAGCCTGTTCGTACTCCTGAGGCTGCCCTCCTGGTTTGAGCCGCACTGGTACACCGATGAGGGTGGTTATGCCACGACCGCCTGGCTGGCGATGCATGGGTCAACCTTGTACAGCACGGTCTGGAACAACAAGCCCCCGCTCCTGTTCTGGTCCTACGGTTTGGCGTTGACGTGGTTCGGGCCGTCGGAGCTGGGACTCCATCTCATGTCTACCCTGCTCGGCCTGTTCGCCATTGGGGGTCTCTGGAGGTTGGCCAAGACCCTGCTGACCCGCAAGCGGGCAGCGCTTGCCGTTCTGCTGGCGGTTGTGCTCCTGGGCCTACCGATCCTCAATGGGGAGTTGGCGCTTCCAGAAAGCCTCTTGATCGCCCCCGCGATATGGGGCATGGTGGCGACGATATCCGTTCTCCGCCCAGGGGGGACCCGAGCCCGGGTTGGCTGGGGGGCGCTGGCTGGAGCCTGCTTTGCCGCTGCCATCCTTTACCAGCAGACGGGAGGAGCGATCGCCCTGGCGGCAGCGCTGTGGCTCCTTTTGCTGCCGCGCAGGACTGGATGGGTCCAGTTGGCGACGATGACGGTGGTTTCGGTAGTCCTCGTGGCGGCGGCGCTCGCCCCCTATGTAATCTGGGCGGGGGCTGGCAACGTCTTCTATTTCCTGGTGACCTCCTACGACGGTTACGCCAAGTCGTCGCTGGGGTTGACATTCGGGAGCGTTCTCCCTCGGGCGGTTGCCCTTCTCGCGATCCCAGTCTGTGCGGCGATCGGCCGGTCCGACCCCTCACCCAGGTGGCGGCTGGTGTGGATCTGGCTCGCCGCCACCGCGCTCACGGCGGCGCTGCCCAATCGCCCCTACGACTTTTTCACCATTCCGGTTGTCTTCCCCCTGGTGCTGGTGTTGGCAGCGACGAGGCCGCCATCCCGAATCTCCGCTGGCAGGCTGACGTCTCTGCTCAGGCGAAGAGGAGCTCCGGCGGTCGCCGCCCTGATTGCGGTCGGGCTCTGGGGATACGTTCTGGCGACTGGAGGCAGCCTTTCGAGCTACACCACCGGGATCACCCTGGGGTATTACCAGAACTTCGCCGGGAGGGCGTTGGGCACCGTATCACCGGTGGCGTATTCGAACTTCTTCGACTACCGCGTGTTCGGCGAGAAGCAAGCGGCAGACTGGATTAGGCAACATGGCCTTTCGGGTCAGAGTGGTCTCGCCTGGTCGTCGGACGCCTGGGTGTACCTCCTGGCAAACTTGCGGCCCGTGGTGCCGACCCCAGCTCTGTACGTCGACGAGATGTGGCTCGGGCCACAGGGGGTCATGAGTTTAGTGGAGGCTAACCAGCCGGTGGTGGTCGTGACCACCCCCTCCTCCTTATACGTCTACCCTCAGATAGTGCCATACCTCAAGCGGTACTACACCGAGGTAGATCATCCGGGAGAGTCTGAGGTGTGGGTTCGCAGCGATCACCTCCCGAAGGGAGTCGTAGCGGTCGGAGCCTGAGCCGGCCTCGGCAGGGCATGGCTGGCCGCGAAAAGGGGTAGCATCGCGGGCGGTGAACAAGACGCGTGGGCTGGTGCTCTCGGGAGGCAGGAGCCTCACCCCCTTTATTGCCTTGGCGCTTCTCCTCTGCGGGTGCGCCACACCGGCTATCTCCACCAGCCTTCGGCATCCCACGCACCATCGCAGACCCGCCCAGGTAACCCTCCCGATACGGGTCGCGGCTGTGGCAAACGCCTTCATGAGTCAGCTTGCATCGGGGCAATTCGCTGCGCAGTGGAGCGAGCTGTCCCCGCTCGCCCAGGCGCAGTGGCCCTCGGATGCCGCCCGTTCGGCCATGCTTCAGGCCAAATTTCAGGGCGACGCGAAAATACTCTCCTATACCCTGGGCGCTGTGACCCCGGCCCCAGGCTGGGTCAGCCCGGAAGATCCCGCTCAATCAATGGCGGGTGGGTGGGAGATCCCTGTGAAGGTCACCTTCTTCGACCCGGCTCAGATGAATCCGGCGGGGGTCGCGACCGACTACAGCGAGCTGCCCCTGCTGTTCCAGGTAACCGGATCCGCACCTCCCTGGGTGGTAGGTGAAGGTCCCGCCTCGCTGGACGCTCCGATCATCGAACCGGCGGTGAGCTCGCATCAGACAGCGCCGGTGCCAATCCTGATGTATCACCTGGTAGGCCCGTTTCCAGTCCGGTCCCAGTGGAACAGTCAGTACGCCTATTCCCTCGAGTACGGGCTTACGGTCCCGCCGTCTCAGTTCGCCTCCCAGATGGCCTATCTGGCGGCAGCGCAGGCGCACGCCATCTCGCTCAACCGTCTCTCCGACTTCCTCCTGTACGGCTTGCCGCTACCGTCCAGGCCGGTGGTGATCACCTTCGATGACGGGCGCGAGAGTCCCTTCCAGAACGCCGTCCCGGTGCTGAGTCAATATGGCTTCACAGCGACCTTCTTCGTGCCCAGTGGGCTGGTGGGCAAGTTCGTCACCACTAAAGCTGGCAGCAATCCACAGCACTACATGACCTGGGTCCAGCTCCAACAGCTGGCACAGTCTGGCTTCTGGGTCGAAGACCACAGTCTCCAGGACAACCGCGCCCTCTGGGGGCTACCGTCGGCCGAGGTCGCGCAGCTGGCGGGAGCCACCGCGCAGGCCTTGCAAGCGCAGACCGGCCGGGCCGTTCAGTTCATCGCCTACAGTGGCGTCTGGCCGTATCCGCTCTCTACGGATGTAGGCCCCCGTCAGACAACTCTCTTCAACCAGCTAGGGGCGTTGGGCTATGTGGGAGGAGTCGTTGATGCCAGGACCGACTCCGACATCCAGGGTACCTCTCAGATTTGGCAGATGCCCCGGGTGAGGGTCAACCCCAATGAGCCGGGGAGCCGGTTGGGCCCGTGGATAGGATGAGGACGCGATGAGCCAATCGGACACTATTGAAGTCGTGGTCGAGATCCCCAAGGGCAGCCGGAACAAGTATGAGATGGATCACGAGACGCATCGGATCAGGCTTGACCGGGTGCTCCATTCGTCGGTGCACTACCCGACCGACTACGGATTCATTCCCAACACCCTGGCCGAAGACGGAGACCCCCTGGACGCGCTGGTCGTGGTTGAGGAAGGGACCTTTCCTGGCTGCACGGTGCCGGCCCGTCCGATCGGACTACTGCATATGGCTGACGAGCATGGCACCGACATCAAGGTGCTTTGCGTGGCGGCGACCGATCCTCGCTTTGACCCGATACGTGATCTCGGTGACCTCGCGCCTCACTGGCTGCGGGAGATCGAGGTCTTCTTTGAGACCTACAAGCAGCTGGAGGACCTCAAGGAGGTCTCGGTGGGGGGCTGGCAAGGGGCCACGGCGGCCTGGGATGCCATTGCGGAGTGTCAGGCCAGGCTGCTCCATCACCACGCCTCCTGAACTCTGGTCAGGGTCTCTATCATGGGATCTGAATCTAAGCGGCAGTTCCGCCTGCGCCCACCAAGGGGAGGTGCGATGCGACCTAAGGTTTCGATAGTCGGAGCCGGCAACGTTGGGGCGACCACCGCCCAGCGACTTGCCGAGATCGACCTCTTCGACGTAGCGCTGGTGGACGTGGTTGACGGCTTGGCGGCGGGCAAGGCCCTTGACTTGGCTGAGGCCGGACCGATCTGCGGGTACGACACCAGGCTGGTCGGTGGCACGGACTACGGAATCACCGAGGGGTCGTCTGTGGTGGTGATCACCTCGGGACTGGCCCGTAAGCCCGGAATGAGCCGGGACGATCTGATCAGCGCTAACGCGAAGATCGTAGGCGAGGTCACCAGCGAGGTTATGCGCCGGTCGCCTGAGGCGATATTGGTGATCGTCACCAATCCCCTCGACGCCATGACCGAGCTGGCGCTCCGTGTCAGTGGTCGTGACCGGTTCCAAGTGATCGGCATGGCGGGAATCCTGGACACGGCCAGGTTCAGAAGCTTTCTTGCCACCGAGCTTGACGTCTCGGTGCGCAGTGTGGAGGCGTACGTGTTGGGGGGCCATGGAGACTCCATGGTGCCTTTGCGGGGCGTTACCAGCGTCGCGGGAGTCCCGGTCGGACGGCTGATGCCCGCGGAGCGGCTGGAGGAGATTGTCCAGCGAACCAGGGACGGTGGGGCAGAGATTGTCAAGTTGCTGAAGACCGGGAGCGCCTTCTACGCTCCATCGGCAGCCGCAGCCCAGATGGTGGAGGCGATTGCCGCTGACCGGCGTCAGGTGTTGCCGTGCGCGATCCGCCTGGATGGGGAGTATGGGCTTAGCGGGGTGGTGATGGGGGTGCCGGTCAAGCTGGGGTCGGCGGGGGTCACCGAGGTGGTCGAAGTGGAGCTGACCCCGGAGGAGTCGGCGGAGTTGGACAGGTCGGCCCAGGCGGTCAGGGAAGTGACGGCGGTGCTCCCCTGATGGCAGCGACCTTAGCCAATCCGGCAGCAGCGGATGTCAGACGGCAGGACCGTTGGTGGCTCTACCCGGCCAACGTGGTCTTGTGGCTGACCATATTCGGGATTTACAGCCTCTGGACCATCGTTTTCTTCCACAGCGACCAATTTCACCAGTACCTGTCTCCCTTCTACTCTCCGCAGGTGGCGGTGGGGAGGACGCCGGTCTCCCCGGCGCTCTTCATCTTCTACATACCACTCGGGTTCCGGGCGACCTGCTACTACTACCGCAAGGCGTATTACCGCTCCTTCTTCCAGGATCCGCCCGGATGTGCCATCCGGGAGCCTAAGGAGTTGGCCGCTATGTCTCCGACCGGGCGAGGCACCGCCTACCGAGGCGAGGCGAAGCTGCCCTTCATCCTGAATAATCTGCACCGATTCTTCATGTACTTCGCGGTCGGCTTCGTGGTAGTCCTTTGGATTGATGCCTACCAGTCGTTCTCCTTCCAGGGCCACTGGGGGATAGGGCTGGGCAGCCTGGTCATGCTCATCAACGTGATCTTCCTGACCGGGTACACATTCGGCTGCCACTCCTTGCGTCACCTGGTAGGCGGCGGCAAGGACTGCTTCTCTTGCGTTTTGGCGGGCAAGCAGCGCTACCAGGCCTGGCGCGGCGTGAGCTGGCTGAACGCCCGGCACTCCACCTTCGCCTGGATTAGCCTCTTCACCCTCATCTTCACCGACGTTTACATCCGCTTGCTGCAGTACGGGGTCATCCACGATCCCCATCTCGGCTTCTGAGGAAGGGGAAAGGGATGGCATTGGAAGCGACCTACGATGTCTTGGTGCTCGGGGCCGGTGGTGCCGGGATGCGCGCCGCGATCGCGGCTGCTGAGCAGGGCTGCAGCGTCGGAGTTGTCTGTAAATCCCTACTGGGGAAGGCGCACACGGTGATGGCGGAGGGCGGGGTCGCGGCGGCTTTGGGGAACCTGGATTCCGAGGACTCCTGGGCGGTGCATTTCGGTGACACCATGCGCGGCGGCGCGATGGTGAACAACTGGCGGATGGTCGAGCTGTACTCGCATGAGGTTATCGACCGAGTGATTGAGCTTGAGCAGTGGGGAGGGGTATTCGACCGCACCAAGGAGGGGAGGATCAGTCAGCGGGCCTTCGGTGCGCACTCCTGGCGGCGTCTGGCTCACATCGGCGACCGGACCGGACTGGAGCTGATCCGGACCTGTCAGGATCGCTTGGTGCACACCCCTGGGGTGACCGTGCACATGGAGACAACTCTGACCCGACTTCTGAAGGACGGGGACAGGGTCGCGGGTGGGTTCGGCTACCAACGGACGACCGGTGAGCCGGTGACCATCCGGGCCAAGGCGGTCATCCTCGCCACCGGCGGGTGGGGAAGGATGTACCGCATAACCTCCAACTCCTGGGAGGGGACCGGGGACGGGGCCGCCATGGCTTACGAGGCTGGCGCTGAACTGAAGGACATGGAGTTCGTACAGTTCCATCCGACCGGAATGGTGTGGCCCCCGGGGGCACGCGGGATCCTGGTCACTGAGGCGGTACGGGGCGAGGGCGGGATTCTAAGGAACAGTGCCGGCGAGCGCTTCATGGAGCGCTACGACCCTATCAAGAAGGATCTGTCGTCACGCGACGTGGTCGCTCGCTCCATCTTCAAGGAGGTTCAGGCGGGTCGTGGTTCTCCTCATGGAGGAGCCTTTCTGGATGTGACCCACCTAGGCGCCGAGACTATTCGGCGTCGCCTGCCCTCCATGTATGAGCAGTTCCACAGCCTGGCTGGCGTTGACATCACCGAGCAGCCGATGGAGGTGGCGCCCACCATCCACTACACGATGGGGGGCATCAACGTCGAGGCGGAGACCGCTGCGACCACGGTCCCTGGGCTGTACGCGGCGGGAGAGTGCGCGGCCGGGCTCCACGGAGCCAATCGTCTAGGCGGTAACTCTCTCGGCGACATCTTGGTCTTTGGGAAGCGGGCTGGTGAGGCCGCTGCCGAATATGCCCGCTCCAACGATCGGCTGCCGCAGGTGAGCGAGGCGGAGGTCAAGCAGGAGCAAGAGCTGCTGCTGCGCCCGCTCTCCGGCGGGACCGGGGAAGACCCGTTCAAGCTCCACCGAGAGCTGCAGGACGTGATGCAGTCTGGCGCCGCTATCGCCCGGACTGAGGAGTCGCTCACGGAGGCGCTGGAGCAGATCCTCGAACTCAAGGAGAGGGCTGCCAAGATCCGAGTTCCAGGATCGGCCGCCTACAATCCCGCCTTCAGTGGGGCGCGGGATGACGTCTTCATGTTGACGGTCAGCGAGGCCATCGTCCGCTCCGCCCTGGAGCGCAGGGAAAGTCGAGGTTCGCAGTGGCGCCTCGACCACTTGGAGCGGGATCCCGAATTGGGCCAGGTGAATCTCATCAGCCGAAAGGGACCGTCGGGGCAGATGGAGATCTCCCGCAGTCCGATTCCACCGATGCCCGCGGAGCTGCGCAAGTTGACCGAGGGGGAGACCAGAGTACCCGCGACGGCGGTTGGCGATGCAGCTGACGCCAAGCTGAAGGCGAAGCGCAAAGGCCCAGCCCCAACTGTAGACGTCTCTCCGGAGGAGGAGCACCCCTCAACTTTGCAGATCCGGTACGACGATGGGCTGACCGATCGGCAGGTCCAGATGAGAGTGTGGCGAGGTGACGCCAGCGCCGGTGGTTTCGAGGATTTCACGGTGCCGCAGGTCGAGGGCATGGTGGTGCTTGATGCGATCCATTGGATTCAAGCCAATGGCAGCGGCGATCTGGCCTGCCGGTGGAACTGCAAGGCCGGGAAGTGCGGCTCGTGCAGCGCCGAGATCAACGGACGCCCTTCACTTCTGTGTAAGACCAGGGTGGACGAGGTGCTCGCGGTGGCCACCCAGGTAGTGGTTCAGCCGATGCAGGTATTTCCCAAGGTGAGCGATCTGGTCACCGACGTGAGCTGGAACTACGAGGTCAACCGCAAGATCCAGCCGTTCACGCCAGCTCCTGGCGAGATGGCTCCCTTCACCATCCAGCAGCGCGACATAGAGCGAGTGATCGAGCAGCGGCGGTGTATCGAGTGCTTCCTGTGTCAGGATGTCTGCCACGTGCTGCGGGAGCATGAGGGGACGAATCGCTTCTTCGGCCCTCGGTTCATGGTCAGGATCGCCTCCCTCGAGATGCATCCGAAGGACGTCGCCAACCGCCTGCCGCAGCTGTACGGCGAGGCGGGGGTGGCGATGTGCAACATCACCAAGTGCTGCACCGAGGTCTGTCCCGAGCACATCAAGATCACCGACAATGCGATTATCCCCATGAAGGAGAGAGTGGCTGATCGCCACTACGATCCCATCAGGGAAGTTCTCCATAGGCTGCGGCCGCCGAGCTAGGCCGGCTTGGGGCGTGGGCGCCCCAAGCCGAGATCAGTCTGGCGGAGCCTCGGTCCTGACGATGACCACGGGAATGGGGGAGTGCTGACTGCACTCCTGGCTTACGGACCCGAGTAGCAGGGCCTTGAAGTCGCCCAGACCGCGAGAGCCAACGACCAATAGGTCGGCGCCGTGGGCGCGTTCAACCAGAATTCGGGCGGGCTGTCCGTTAAATATCCCGGCCAGAACCTCCAAGTCAGGATAGGAGCTGGCCACCTCAGCCTGAGCCGAATCGATCGTCTGATTCGCCGCCGCCTCCATGGCGTCGACGACATCTGCGGACGCGACAGTCATGGCGGCGGAGGGGATGCTCCAAGCGGCCACAAGCTCCAGTGAGTCGCCTCTGAGACGTGCCTCCGTGCACGCCCATCGAAGGGCCGCCATTGAGTGGTCCGAGCCGTCGACGCCGACCACGATCCTTGAAATGTCAACTCCTCGCTGCCGTCCGCTCGGGACCTGCCCGTGGTGAGGGAGGGTGGCGTGACCTGCCACTCCCCGGCTAAATCAGATCGAGTTGGTTGATCATAGTGGGACAGGGGGCACCGGCGATGACGCCGTAACGCCAAAGTAGGTGCCGACCTACGCTGACCTGGGTGCCTCGGCCGAGCTTGCGCAGCATCGCGGCGGTTGAGGCTTAGGTGCTGCCGAGAGAGTGAGTGGCGGCGACGCGCCGAACCCGCATCCCTCGATACGTGTTATCGCTGCGGCGGAGGCTGCTCGGTTGCGGCGGAGGCTGCGGGCGAAATCCAGCCGGAGCGGTCATAGGTCGGCCCGAAGCGGGGCGGTCGAGAAGCTCAAGTCACACTGGTTAGTGGAGTCCCATGCCACCAGGGAAGCTGGGGCAGGTGGCGCGGGCCGGGGAGCGCGGGTTCGATCCCGACCTCATCCTGCTACATGCTCCTTCGGCCTGGGACTGCCGCGAGGAGGTCATGTCACAGAGGCCCCCGGCCGATGTCGTTCCGACGACCGATGAGCTTGAGATGTACCCCATCGGCCCCACCAGGATCGCGACGTATCTAGAGCTCAATCACCACAACGTCCGCGTCCTCAAGAGCGCGTACCGGATGGTGCGTGACGCGATCTACGATGTCGCTGCCCACCTGCGCCGCCTTCCTGGGGTTCTTCCCCACATCATGGTGGTCCGTCCTTCCGGGTCAAGTCCAACTCCGCGACGATGAACGGCAGCCAGGAGCTAAAATCGCACTGCGTCACTGGCTTTCGAGTTAGCAGGGTGCTGATGCGCTACCTCCTGGCGGCTTTCCTGCGCGAGGCGGCTCATGGCAGCTCCTGACTCCGCGGGCGTTACGGCACGGCGGTCACCGAGGTTGGTCGGCTGCCCGCTTCACCCCAGCACCGTCAAGCACGGCTTTGATCCGCTGACGCCGGTTCTGGAGGGCTCGAAAGCTCGAGCTAGTAGTGCCCGAGTGGACGGCGGGAGCCAAGGAGGTGGCTCAGGAGTCGGCGAGCGCCCGAGATCGGCCTTGGATTGCGACTGTAGCCTCGATCTCGGCCGGTGAGAGGTAGGCCTTCTCCACCAGTTGCGCACCCCGGTACCTAAGCCGCAGAGTGCCACCTTTGGCGCATTGAAGCCGATGCAGCGCCCATGGCGGACGCCGGTCGGTGGTGGCCCAGAAGGCCTGGATCGGGTCGCCATGGCTGATACAGACGAAGGTGGTTCCGGGATGATCCCGGAGGCCCTCCTGGATGACCGTGTCCACCCGGTCGTGCATCTGGCGCATGCTCTCGTCGCCTAGGATGAGGCCCGGCCAGACCATGTGTACCCACCATCGCGGCTTGCGCCAGACGACGTCCCGGTACTTGGTTCCCTGGAGATAGCGGCCAAATTCGGCCTCAACCAACGCGGGGCGTTCCGGGATCGGTACCGGTAGCGCCAGCTCTCCCACGATCAAGCTGGTCGTCTCCATGGCCCGTTGGAGGGGACTGGTGTAGATGGCACTGACCGGCTCTCGGGACAGGTAGCGCCCCAGGGCTCGGCCTTGGCCCTGACCCTTGGCGCTAAGACCGAAGTTCGCCAGGTGTCCGTACAGCACCTTCTCAGGGTTTTCGACATCGCAGTGCCTGGTCAGGTAACAGGTGGTTTCGAGTTCGTTCTCTTCCATTGTCAGTCCTATGCTAGGGACTCTGGACGGCGCCGGGTTGCGCGGCCCGAGCAGAGGCGGCAGCGGGTGCGGGGACCTCGTAGCGTCACAATTGCAGCTGACAGTTGCCCCCTTAGCTCAGTGGATTAGAGCGGCGCCCTTCTAAGGCGACGGTCGGTGGTTCGAATCCACCAGGGGGTACCAGCGACTGACCTGATGGCCCCCTGTGACCGGCCGCACCAACTGCCGGTCACAAGCCGTTGCCAACCGGGAAGCTTCCGTCTTGCGAATGCTCCCAGCGAGCCATGACCTACCATCGGGCTGTGCGGATCACAGAGACCAGCCCGCCTCGGGGCGCCACCACCAACATCTACGGGTACCTTGTGAGGTCGCTCAGGACTTGCGACCGGTGGGCCACGTCGAAGCGGGGTGGTCACCCCCAGCCGTTCCCTTGGCAGCCTCACAGAGCCAGCCTGGAAGCCGTCTGTTCGGGAGCCGGGGGGCTGTGAGGCGGGTCCGCTGTGTTGGACGGTTTTGCCCGTGAGGGCTGGCGCCTCGGCCCCGGCAGGAGTGCGTCCCGACGGATCGCGGTCGCTCACACTGCGGCTCACCCAAGGTGGGCTGAAGTTGCTGCTGAGGGTTTGCGCCAGGGGTGGCCTGGACGTTGAAGGACTGGAGCGGGTACCCGCGACGGGCCCGCTGTTGGTCTGTTCAAACCATCTCTCAAACTTCGACCCCCTGGTCCTCGGCGCCGTCTTCCCCAGGGTCATGCATGCCATGGCCAAAGCGGAGCTCTTCGATCACCGGCTCCTGCGACTCTATCTGGAACGATGCAACTGCTTTCCGGTCCGTCGCCACGAGCCCGATCGAGCTGCGCTTAGAGCCGCGAGCATCGTGCTCAACTCCGGCGGCGCGTTGGTGCTCTTTCCGGAGGGGCACAGAAGCGCTGGTCAGGGGATGCTTGAGTTTGAACCCGGGGTCGGTTACCTCGCCAGAAGGACCGGGGCCACCGTCGTGCCCTGCGGCATCTGGGGCACTGAGAGGGTTCTGCGGGCGGGCGGTGTCGTGCCCCACCGGGCGCCCATCCACCTTCGAGTTGGGTTCCCTTGGGTCCCTGCGGGCAGGGACCCTGTGGCGATCACCAAGGAGATTGAACGCCGGGTCGCGGAAATGCTTCCAGAGCGATATCGACCATCAGCTGACCGAGACCAGGTTGATGGTGAAGATCAGCGTTGAGTTGGCGGGGATCTTCGCGCTGGGGCTGGTGCAACCGTAGCCCATTGCGGGCGGGATCACCAGCTCACGAGAACCCCCGACGCGCATCCCGGGCAGCCCCTCGACCCACCCGGTGATCACCTTCCCCGCCTGCAGGGTGAGGGAGATCGGCTGCCCGTTGTTGTCTGCCGCGCTGTTGTCGAAAATGGTGCCGTTGGAAAGTTTGCCGACGTAGGAGACGTTTACGGTGGAGCCGACCTTGGCGGTGGCACCGGTGCCGACGGTCAGGTCTTTGACCTGGAGGTCGCCAGCCAGAACCCGAGCCCCAGCGAGGGTGTAGTCACTGCGGCTTGATGGATTGACGCAGGCTGAGGAGGCGGGGCTGGCGGAGGCTGCCGCCTGGGCACCAGTTGTGGGAGACGAAGGGGTTTCACCGGACTGAAATGAGCCGCCACACGAGGCGACCACAGAGGCCAGCAGGATGGCAGTCACCGACGCCAGAGTCGCTCGCAAAAAGGGGCTTCCCAACTTCAAGTCACAATCTCCGATCGCATTCATCCGTGCCACTACAGCGCCAGCGCCATCCTTCAAGGTTAGCGAAGAAGTCGCCGGAACCCGGCCCTGAGATCGGGGGCGAGCACAGATCAGCTGGAGTGGTGCCCGTTCGTCGCTGGGCAGACGTGGCCAGCTTCATCCTTGGGTTGGTGGCAAAGGGGGCAGATCGGGCGTCCGCCTCCGACCACCCCGACGGCACTCTCTCCCAGCCGGCGAAGCTGGTTGGTGGTCGCCACCAGGCGGACCGCCCGCAGATCTTCCGGATCAGCCGCGGTCCCCTCTGCCTCGTCGTCGCCGATGAGGAGCATCCGCTGCTCCTCCAAAAGCAGGGTGCAGGTACCGTCGGGCTCGCCTAGGGAGATCTGGATGCTCCCGACTCGCCATCCCGGTGCGCCGGAAGCGCCGTGTATTGGATCAGGTGCCCAGCCGGAATGCCCTTCGACCGGCTCCAGGGTGGCCAGAATCTGGGCTCCGAGCTCCAGAACCTGTGCCTTCTCCAAGATGAGTGTGCAGGAGGATTGGCCTTGGCGGGCCTCCAGAAAGAAGGTGCGCCGACCCGGCTCACCTTCGACGCCGACTGTGATCACATCCACCGGTTCGAAATCGACCTCAAGGTTTGCCATGGGTCAATTGTGCCAACTCCGAGCCTGCGCCCGCTTTTTTCAGTGGACGGGATCCAGCGGGCCCCGATTCTCGGCGGCGCGCTCGATATGGGCGGCGGCATTGATGATGGCGAGGTGGGTGAAGGCCTGAGGGAAGTTGCCCAGCAGCTCTCCAGACCTGGGGTCTAGCTCTTCAGAGAACAGACCCAGGTCATTGCCGTGTGCGATCAGCCGCTCGAAGAGATCACGGGCCGGCCCCAGCTGGCGCTGCAGAGCGAGGTTGTTAACCAACCAAAATGAACACAGCAGAAATGTCCCTTCGCTGGTGCCCAGCCCGTCGTCCCGGCGGTACCGATATACGAAGCCGCTTTCGTCAGTGAGGTCTCGCCGAATGGCCTCGACGGTCGAACATACGCGCGGGTCCATCGGTGGTAGGAAGTTGAGGAGCGGGATCATAAGCGCCGTCGCGTCCAGAGCGTCTTCATCGAGCGCCTGGCGGAAGGAGCCCAGCTTATCGCTCCAACCGCGAGTCAGGATCGTGTGGCGGATCTGCTCCCTGGTCCAGATCAGCTCCTGTTGCCGCGGTATCGGCAGTTTCAACTCATCGGCTAGTCGGAGTCCTCGGTCGAGCGCCACCCAGCAAAGCAGTTTGCTGTAGAGGAAGTGGCGCGCGCCACCTCTCACCTCCCAGATGCCGTTGTCGGGCTTCTCCCAGCTCTCCGCGACGTGCCTCAGCATGTCCACGAGCCCGGCTCGGACCCCGGGAGCTTCGATTTTGCCGAAGCGGAGATGTAGGTATACGGAGTCAAGAGTCTCTCCGTAAATGTCCAGCTGGAGCTGATCGGCGGCTCCGTTGCCAATCCTCACGGGCTTGGACCCCTGATAGCCCTCCAGGTGGCTCAACTCCACCTCTGGCAAGTCGGTCCGGCCGTCGATTCCGTACATGGTCTGCCATTGGCGGGGGTGTTGACGGTGCACCCGTCCGAGCCACCCCATGAAGGCGGCGGACTCCTGGGCATACCCGAGCAGCTGCAGCGCGTACACCAGGAAGGAAGAGTCCCGCAGCCAGGTGAATCGATAATCCCAGTTCCGGCCGCCGCCGATCCATTCAGGGAGCGACGTGGTCGGGGCCGCGACAATTGAACCCTCAGGGGCGTAGATGAGCAACTTCAGGGTCAGCGCACTGCGGAGGACCATGTCCAAGTAGGGCCCGTCGTAGTTGCAGCGACCGATCCAGCGCTCCCAGTACTCGCGGGTATCCTGCAACAGCTGGAGCGGGTCCTGGCCGTGGTCATAGGTGCGCTGTCCGTCGTAGCTGAGGATCACAGCTTGGGGTTCGCCGCGACGCAGGGATAGGCGCTGCACCATCGCCCGCTCCTCACGATGCCAGCCACCGGGGCCGTCGATATGCATGTGGACCTCGCCGTGCTCAAGGGCGAGGCACGAACCAGCAATACCGTCTACCCGACTGTCTGGGTCGGTTGCGCCGTAGTCGAATCGGGCATCGACATGTACCGAGGCGTTCAGCTGTGAATCCGGCGCCTCGAGCAACCGCACCAGGATGTGATCATGCTCCAGCGTCTGCTCCTGCTCCCGAGCCACCATGAAGTCGGTTATCCGGAGGCGGCCGTGGGGGCTGCTGAGGGTGGTTTCGAGGATGTTGGTGCCAGGGAGATACCGACGGCTGTCGGGAATGAAGCCGTCCTCTACTTCCACCCACATCGCGCCGCCGCTGTCCGCATCGAGAAGGCGGCCGAATACCGATGGGCTGTCGAAGCGGGGGATGCACATCCAATCGATGGAGCCCTGCCGTCCAATCAAGGCAGTGGTGTGCAGATCACCGATGATTCCATAGTCACCGATCGGTAGGTAGCGAGGTCGCTCCACAGGCGGATCCTCCACGGGCGTCGCTTCCGACATGTGCGAGATTGGGCGTGCAGCCACCTGGAAGGGTAGGGGCTATGCCCCCAGCATGTCAGGTCGGAGGTGAGGAGCCCGGGGCGGTTTGACCTTCAGCAGGTCGATTGGGCGCTGGTCACGAGGGCAGCCCAGACCCGATACAGCAAGCCCGCTCGCACTGCCATCGAGGTTGCTGTGCCCGCGGCCCACTGCCAGGGCAAGTGGAGGGGCGGACTCAGAGAGGTGGCGTCCGAAACCAGGTTCACTTGAACCACCACCGCGTTGGGCAGGAGACGCACCCCAGCCAGCAACAGTCCCGCCGGAGAAGCGCGTCGGGCCAGGACACCTCCCGCGACCGCCATAAGGTCGGTGGCGATAAGCCCCAGCGGGGACGCCGTGCAGTACAGGACGACGGGCCACTTGTCTCCTCGGTTGGGAGACTGGAAGCTGAGCCAATCCCGGACGACAATGATTCGGGACCAGAGGAAGAGGATCACCCCGAGAGTCTTGGGGTCCATGGTGAGGGGCCATCACCTGCGCAGGCCGGCCCTATCGGCGCGCGTAGCGGTCGGCGCGGAGGCGATGTCACTCATTCCACGTCCCCGTCACAGCGGAGGAGTGTGGGGCACAAGGGCTGTGCGCGCACAGCGTTGCACTCCTCCAAGGGCATCATCCGCGACTATAGCCGCGGGACTCGACTGGAAGCCGGTTGGCGCCGGGCGGGATGTCGGGGATCTCCAGTTGGCGGAGCGGGAGGGATTCGAACCCTCGAAGGGGTTGCCCCCTTACGGCATTTCCAGTGCCGCGCCCTCGGCCACTAGGCGACCGCTCCCCATGTCAGCAGGATTCTAAGGCGCGGGCCCCAAGTCCAGCTTCCGGTGATGGTGGCAGCCACTCCTCAGAGCGGGAGATCCTGCGCTGTGTGA
>DATLQZ010000097.1:0-11267 GCA_035534915.1 Candidatus Dormiibacterota bacterium | reverse complement strand
CGACGGGATGGAAGCGGCCGGTTGGGATAACATGGAGGTGGTATCCAAATACGCATGCCCGGCGGACGGCAGTGGGGTTCCCCAGTTCTGGGGCCCTCTGGCGGGTGATACCGGGCAGAGGTTCAACGCAACTGGAGGCTCAGCATGCCCGTAGCCACGCTAACCGAGCTGCTGCAGAACGGGGTCCACTTTGGTCACCAGACCAGCCGGTGGAACCCCAAGATGCGGCCCTACATTTTCGCCAGCCGGGGCGGAATCCACATCCTGGATGTGGCCCAGACCGTGGGTCTCTTGGCGGACGCGTGTCAGTTCGCGCATGACACGGTGGCGCAAGGGGGTCAGATCCTGTTCGTTGGGACCAAGAAGCAGGCTCATGACACCATTGAAGAGGAGTGTCAGCGCTCCGGTCAGCCCTACGTCATCAACCGTTGGATGGGGGGCATGTTGACTAACTTTGAGGTCGTCAAGCTGCAGCTGAAGCGGCTCAACGAACTGGCCGACCAGAAAGAGCGCGACGGATTCGCGGGGATGATCAAGAAAGAGCAGCGCCACCGTGAGGATGACCTGGCGCGATTGGTCAGAAACTTTGGCGGCATCACCAACATGAAGAGACTTCCGGCGGCGCTCTTTGTGGTCGACCCGCACAAGGAGCGACTGGCGGTGACGGAGGCCAACAAGCTGGCCATACCGATCATCGCTATCACCGACAGCAACTGCGATCCAGACGAGATTGCCCATGTGATTCCGGGTAATGACGACGCCATTCGCAGCGTGCGTCTCATCGTCGACCGGCTCACCGACGCTATCGTCACCGGGTTGGACGAACGCCGCCAGATCGACCTGGCTCAGGCCCAGGCAGCTGCCGAGCGTGCGGCCGTGGTCCGGGCCGAGCAGGAAGAGGCCGCCAGATTGCAGGCCGAAGCGGAGGCCGCTGCAGCCGTCGCCAAGGCCGCCGAGACGGTCGAGCCGGAGACGCCAGAAGCTGGAGCCGCGGAATGATCAAGCCGATTAGCGCGGAGATGGTGCGCCAGCTGCGCGAGCAAACCGGGGCGGGGATCATGGACTGCAAGTTAGCCCTGACGGAGACGGACGGAGACTTTGAGCAAGCCCGGGATCGACTACGTGCAAAGGGGTTAGCGTCCGCCGAGAAGCGTCGCGGCCGCGAGACCCGCGAGGGTTTGGTCGACGCCTACATTCACACCGGCGGTCAGCTTGGGGTTCTGATCGAGGTCAACTGTGAGAGCGACTTTGTGGCCAGAACCGACCGGTTCAAGGGCCTGGTCCACGACCTGGCACTGCAGGTCGCAGTGCAGTCACCCCGCTGGGTGAACCGGGATGAGGTGCCAGCCGACGAGTTGGAGCGGGAGCGTGCGATTTACCGCGAGCAGGTCGCTCAGCAAGGCAAGTCGTCATCTCACCTCGAGCAGATCGTGGAGGGCCGTCTACGAAAGTTCTACGAGACCTTCTGCCTGTACGATCAGCCGTTCCTCAAGGACGAGGGAAACAAAGCGCGCAGGGTTGAGGAGGTCATTCAGGAGACAGTGGCTGCCACGGGGGAGCACATAAGCGTCGCTCGCTTCACCAGGTTCAGGCTCGGCGAGCGGCTTGAAGCGAGCGCCCCGGATGGTGCTTGAGCCGACGGCGGGGGCCGATCTAGCGGCCCAGGTGGGCCGCGGGCCCCAGCGGTACCGTCGGGTCGTGGTCAAGCTGAGTGGTGAAGCACTGGTGGGTGACGGCGAGTTCGGAATCGATCCGGAGGTGCTGGACCGCGTCGCGGTCGAGTTGAAGGGTGCCTACCAGCTTGGCACCGAGATCGCCGTGATGATGGGAGGTGGCAACATCTTTCGTGGCTTGGCGGGTGCCCGGAGAGGGATGAACCGGGTGACGGCAGATCTGATGGGGATGCTGGGAACCGTCATCAACGGGCTGGCCTTGCGCGACGCTCTGGAGGCCCACGGCATGCCGACCCGCGTGCAGACAGCGATTGAGATGCACCAGGTGGCTGAGCCCTATATCCGCGGGAGGGCGATTCGGCACCTGGAAAAGGGGCGGGTTGTGGTTTTCTGCGCCGGCTCGGGCAACCCCTTCTTCACCACCGATACGCCGGCGGCATTGCGGGCAGCCGAGATCGGAGCGGATATCCTGATCAAGGCGACCAGGGTAGATGGAATCTACAGCGCCGACCCCGAGGTGGATCCCTCGGCGCGGCGCTTCGAGACCATCTCATATCTCGAGGTGCTGAACATGGGGCTGCAAGTGATGGACAACACCGCGATAACGCTGTGTATGGACAACAGACTTCCTCTTCTGGTCTTGGATCTTTTCACGGAGGGGAATCTGGCGCGAGCGGTCCAAGGCGAGCCGGTTGGAACTCTGGTCACAGACGAGAGGGGTGCGCGATGAGCGCTGACATCCTGCGCTCCGCTGAGGCCAGGATGGGCAGGAGCATCGAGTCCTTCCACCGCGAGCTCGCCACCATTAGGACGGGGAGAGCCAACCCTTCGCTCATAGACCATGTCCAGGTTGAGGCGTATGAGACGCACGTTCCGATCAACCAGGTCGCCAGCATCTCGGCGCCGGAGGCTCACCTGATCCTGATCCAACCGTGGGATCGGCATGTCATTCAGGCCATTGAGCGGGCGTTGCAACGAAGTGAGTTGGGGCTGAATCCCAGCAACGACGGGCAGGTGATCCGGGTCCCCGTCCCACCGCTGACCGAGGAGCGGCGTCGTGAGTTTGTCCGACTCGTCAAGACCAGAGCCGAAGAGGCAAGGGTCGCCATCCGGAACATCAGAAGAGACGACCTAGAGCAGCTGCGCCGAATTGAGCACGAAGGCGAGCTGTCCGAGGATGAGGCTCAGCGCGCCCAGGCCCAGCTCCAGAAGGTGACGGACCGTTTCATCGAGCAGATCGAGGAGGTAGCCCGGCGCAAGGAAGCCGAGTTACTCGAGTTGTGACACGTCAGTCGGGATGCGGATTTGCCTGATACCGCTGCTCCGCTACCCGTCCACATCGGGATCATCATGGACGGCAACGGCCGCTGGGCCCGCCAGCGAGGGCTGAGGCGGAGTGCGGGGCACAAGGCGGGCATCAGGGCCATCCGGCAGGTGATGACGGCGGCCGACGCGGCGGGGGTGCATTGCCTGACCCTGTACGCCTTCTCGACTGAGAATTGGTCCCGCCCCCGCTACGAGGTGGCGACCTTGATGAGGCTGTTTGAGGATACGCTGCAGGAAGAGGTCGACGAGCTCCATCGAAACGGCGTCCGGATTCGCGTGATCGGGCGTCGCCAACAGCTCTCCGCCCGACTTCGAAACCTGGTCGCGGAGGCCGAGCTGGTCACCGCTAACAATCAGAAGGGCCAGCTGAGCGTCGCCATAAACTATGGTGGCCGGGCCGAGATCGTCGACGCCGTCCGTGGGCTTGCCTTGGAGGGGGCCGACTTGACCAAGCTCGATGAGGCGACCCTCAACGGCGCCTTGTACACCGCCGGCTTGCCCGATCCTGATCTGATCATCAGGACCGCAGGTGAGCTGCGGACCAGTAATTTCCTCATCTGGCAGGCAGCCTATGCGGAGCTCTATGTCACCCAGACACTGTGGCCCGACTTCGGAGCCGCCGACCTGAGGGCCGCCCTGGCCGATTATGCGGCTCGGGTGCGGCGCTTCGGGGGAGTTCTGGAGAGCAGGTGAGGCTGGTGGTGCGGACGGCCAGCGGCGTTGCGCTGTTGGCTGTCGTCCTACTTGCACTCTACCTCGGCCCCGCAGCCCTGGCGACGTTGGTCGCGGTGGTAATGGGGGTTGGAGTCTTTGAATACTGGCAGCTATGGCAGGGTAAGCCAGGTCGCCCGTCACTCGTGGTCTTGGTGCCCCTGGCAGCCTTCTTCCTGTTCCGCTTCGCCTATTCAGAGCTGCCCGTAGCCGTCCTCGGGCTGCTGGCAGGTTCCCTGGTGGGATTGACCTTGACGATAGTTCGGTCGTCGTCGGAAAAGCCGTTGGCGAGTTGGGCGCTGGCCTTTGGCGGATCGGTATGGATCGGGTATCTTTCGGGGTGCTTCCTGTTGCTCTACGCGGCAGCGGGGTCCCGCGACCGCGGGATGGCGCTGGTTCTTCTAACGGTGGGAATTTCAGTTCTCAGCGACACTGCTGCCTATCTAGTGGGGTCGGCGATCGGCAGACACCCCTTCTTCCCGCGGATCAGCCCCAAGAAGACCTGGGAGGGGGCCCTTGCGGGCTGGGTGGTGCCCACCTTGGTGGCTGGGACACTTCTCCCCCATGTTCTACCTAAGCTCGGATTGCCGGTTGCGTTTGCCATTGCCGCGGCCGCGTCGGCGTCTGCGATCGCCGGGGATCTGGCGGAGTCGCAGCTCAAAAGAGAGGTTGGCGTCAAGGACTCGGGCCGCCTCATCCCCGGCCACGGCGGCGTCCTCGACCGGGTCGACAGCCTGCTGTTCGTCGGCGCGGTCGTATACTCCCTCTTGGGGGTCGCACACGCGTTCTGAGAGTTGGGTTCATCCGTGGCGGCTGCAAGTGGCCAGCCATGGGAGTCCTCAACGGAGGCCCAGTTGATGCCGGTCAACCGAGTGGTTCTGATAGGGGCGACCGGCTCCATCGGACAGCAGGCGTTGGATGTCATTGGGCGCTATCCCGACAGCTTCCAATTGGTGGGTGCGGTGGCGGGGCGGCGCGCTGAGGCGCTGGCTGCAGCCTTGGCCCCTTTCCCCGGTGCCCAGGCGGTCATCGTGGACCCCGGGGATCAGCCCCCCGTGGGAATGGGGGTCGGGGTCGAGGCCGCCTGCCGGCTCGCGGCCTCTGAGGACGCCGATGTGGTCCTGATTGGTGGTGGCGGTGCCGGGGCGTTGCTCCCGACGCTGGCCGCCTGCCGGAGCGGGCACGCGGTGGCGATCGCCACCAAAGAGGTCCTGGTGATGGCGGGGGAGTTGGTCACCGGAGCGGCCCGTAAGCATGGCGCCACCCTTATCCCGGTCGACAGCGAGCACAGCGCCATCTGGCAGTGCCTCCGTGGAGAGGAGCCGAGCACCGTCTCCCGTCTGCTTCTCACCGCGAGCGGTGGTCCGTTCCGTCTCAAGCCTCTGAGCGCCGTTCCCAGCTCGACGCCGAAGGAAGCGCTCGCCCACCCCAACTGGAACATGGGGCCAAAGGTGACGGTAGACAGCGCCACCATGATGAACAAGGGGCTGGAGGTTATCGAGGCTCACTTCCTGTTCAACATCCCCTACGAGAGAATCGAAGTGGTGGTGCATCCGCAGAGCGTGGTCCATTCGGCGGTCCAGTTCTGCGACGGGACGCTGATAGCCCAGTTGGGAGTCCCCGATATGAGAGCGCCGATCGCACTGGCGCTGAACCGTGGTCGGCGACTTCCCGGAGTCGTGTCCGCAGTGAGGCTGGAAAAGGTAGCTCGGCTGGACTTCGAGCCGATGGACCTTGGTCGCTTTCCGATCCTGGCGGTGGTGCGTCAGGTGGCACTGCGCGGAGGGTGTGCGCCTTCAACCATGAATGCCGCCAACGAGGTGGCCGTCGCCTCATTCCTGGAGGGGAAGATCAGCTTTGGGGATATCAGCTCAGTGGTATCAACCGTGGTTGACGGCTACTCAGGGTCCGAGGCACAGACGCTTGCCACGGTTCTGGAGGCGGATGCCTGGGGCCGCGCGCGCGCCTCTGCCCTGGTGGCCAACTTGGCGGCCGCCACCGCATGACTGGCTTCGCCCTGACCTGGCAGAGCGTGGGCGGCATTGTCCTGATGCTCCTGGTGGTGATCTCGATCCACGAGTTTGGGCACTTTCTTGTCGCTAAGCGGGCGGGTATCCAGGTGGACGAGTTCTCAATTGGATTTGGCCCTCGTCTGATGAGCCGCCGGAAGGGGGAGACCGTCTACTCCCTGCGGTTGCTGCCGTTGGGAGGCTATGTCCGCATGGCGGGCATGACGGGCCTGGAGTCCGCAGCTGACAGTGGCGGCGACCGTGGCTTCATCCGCGCCAGCTCCGGGCGACGGGCAGCCGTGGTTGCCGCTGGAGGGGTGATGAACCTGTTACTCGCGGGCGCGGTCTTCTCGGGGATTGCGGCCGTGGGCGGACCGGCTCCCCAGGTTCAACTCGGTGGAGGGCTGGCGCAGGCAGGCGTCCCGAACGGCTTCCAGATAGTTGGTGTTGGCGGGCACACCACAGCCTCACTCACCAAGGTCAGGGACGTGATTCAGCAGGACCGCGGTTATCCGCTGGCGGTCCAGTTGCAGCCATGGGCGGGCGGAGCCAGGCGCTCCTACACCGTCAAGCCGCAGTTGCACTGGGTGGGCACCCAGAGCATTCCCAAAATACCCTTCGAAGCGGAGATCGTCAGCATCAACGGGCACGGAGTTCCTCACTCCACCCCCTCGACGATGGCCTCTGCCTTCCCCGGCACCGGACCGGTGTCGGTCTCCTATCTCGCTGGCACTAAGACCGTCTCTGTCGATGTGCCCAGGGCTAGCTTCCAGGTGGAGTGGTTGGTCGGGTACCTGGGGTCACCCGGCAACCCCCTGATCCCGAGTCTGGGGGGGGCCCCTCGGCCTTGGTATCAGGCTATAGCCGTCGGCTTCTACGCGGTGCCGGTTCAGATTGGGACCACCTTCGTGAACCTTTGGACACTGGTTAGTCCCCATCACAATCCGAATCTGCGGCTGACCGGTCCAATCGGGATCGCGGAGGAGACATCTGTCGCCACCCAGATTTCGGCCTCGGTCTATCTCACCCTTCTGGGTCTGATCAGTCTCAACCTGGGCCTCTTCAACCTGCTCCCGATCCCATTTCTGGACGGGGGCAGGCTGGCGTTCGTGGTGCTGGAGTGGGTGCGCCGGCGCAAGGTCAGCCCGCAGCTGGAGGCGACGGTGCATGCGGTTGGGTTAGCCTTGATCGTGATGCTGTTCATGTACGTCACCTTCGGCGACATCACTCACCTGGCCCGATGATCCAGCGTAGGAAGACTCGTCCAATCAAGGTCGGCTCGGTCGTCATCGGCGGAGCGGCTCCAATCTCCGTCCAAACCATGACCAAGACGCCTACAGAGGATGTCCAGGGGACTCTGGCGCAGATCGGGAGGGCCGCCGAGGCCGGGGCCGACATCATCCGGGTCACTTGCGATACCCAGGAGGCCGCGGTAGCCCTCAAGGAGATCGTCAAGGGCAGTCGACTGCCGATCGTGGCCGACATTCACTACGATGCGCCGCTGGCGCTGATGGCACTCGACGCTGGGATCCAGTGTCTGCGTCTGAACCCGGGCAACATCCGTCAGACCGAGAAGATTTCGGAGATTGCCAGACGGTGCCAGGAACTTGGGGTGCCGATTCGTATCGGAGTCAACGCGGGGAGCCTTCCCGACCGCAAGGCGCTGGCGAGAGGGAGGGGTGAGGGCGGCCCCGATGACGTGGCCCAACGCATGGTTGATGCCGCAAATGGCCACATCAAGATCCTGGAGGAGCTCGGCTTCCAGGACATCAAGGTGAGTCTGAAGGCGAGCGACGTTCTCACCAACATCGCCGCCAATCGCCTCTTCGCGAGCCTGCCCAACCGATATCCACTCCACCTGGGACTCACCGAAGCTGGTCCGACCTCGACCGGATCCCTCAAGAGCGCCATGGGTATAGGCGTCCTGCTGGCAGAGGGAATCGGCGACACCATACGGGTCTCCTTGGTCGACCAGCCGGAGGAGGAGGTGAGGGTGGCGCGTCAGATCCTCGCCAACCTGCAGGAGAAGCCAACCGGCCCCAATCTGGTGGCGTGCCCAACCTGCGGACGACTTGAGATTGACATGATGCCGATGGTGGCCCGCGTGGAGTCGGCCATGCAAAGGGTGAAGCGTCCGATCACCGTCTCGGTCATGGGCTGTGTGGTCAATGGGCCTGGGGAGGGGATGCACGCTGACATCGGCATCGCAGGTGGGAGGCAGAAGGGGATCCTCTACCGCAAGGGAAAGGTCATCTCGACCATGCCGGAAGGCGAGCTGGTGGACTCCTTGGTGCGCGAGCTGGACCGGATCGCCGACGAGGACGCCGAGCTGACAGCGTCCGGTCGGCCTCTGCCAGAAGGTATTCCCTAGTCCTGATCCCGCCTCAGCGGTTCCTCCAGTATTCCTAGGTCAGGTCCCCGTGGTGCAGAAAACCGATCAGAGAGTGATGGCTCCGACCAGGGCCGTGGATCGGTTGGCTGCGTGCTGGCAGCACGCACCTGCAAACGCCTCGAAGAGATGGCGCGCGAAGGGGTGGGCGTCGGCAAGCTCTTCCGGATGGAACTGGACGCCGACCATGAAGGGCCCGTCGGTGGACTCGATCCCCTCTATCAGTCCATCCTCCGCTCTTGCGCTGGCGCGTAGGCCCCGGCCCAGCTGGTCGATTCCTTGGTGGTGGAGGCTGTTCACCGAGAGCTCGTCAGCTCCGAGAATCCGATGAATCCTGCTGCCCGGGTCGACAAGCAGGCGATGGGTGAGTAGGTCCCTCGGCCCCTGGCGCGGGTGGCCCACTCCGGCAGCAGCGCGCTGAGTGGGCAGGTCCTGCCAGAGGGTGCCCCCCATGGCAACGTTGATCACCTGCAGCCCGCGGCAGATGCCGAGCACAGGGATCCTGTTGGCCGTTGCCCATTCGAATAGGCGGAACTCCAACTCGTCCAGCGGCTGGTCCCATTCTGAAGCGGGGTCGGCTACGGCCCCGTAGCTGGCCGGGTCAACGTCCGCGCCACCCGGGAGCACCAGACCGTCCGCCCAGTCCAGGTCGCATGGGAACGCGGTTCCCAGGGGGACGACCAAGGGTGTCAGGCCCGCCCGCTGCAGTGCGGAGAGGTAGGCCTGGTTCATCATCTGGATCGGCAGGCCTTCAGCCCTATCTGGATCATCTCGGACCGCGGACCGTGCCGGAAGGAGAACTAGAGGGAGCGTTGGAGCGGTCACGGTCAGGAGACCTGCGCGGGCACAGCTGTCGCCACGAACCTGGCCACTCGTTGGACCGCCTCTCGGATTTCAGGAAGCCCTTTGGTGTAAGCGAGCCGAATGAAGCCCTTGCCCCCTTCGCCGAAGGACTCACCGGCGAGAACTGCGACTCCAGACTCATGTAGAAGTCGCGACGCCATCTCCCGGCTGGACATCCCGGTTGCCGTGATGTTGGGGAACGCGTAGAAGGACGCCTCTGGAAGCAGGCAGCTGACGCCAGGGATCGAGTTCAGCCCTTCCACAAGGACATCACGGCGCTCCCTGAACTCCGCGACCATCCTGATAACCGCATCCTCCGAGCTGGGGGAGTCGAGCGCCTCCACCGCGGCCAACTGCGTGAATGCGGCGGCGCAGGAACTGGTGTTGATCAGGAGGGTTTCCATCCGCTGGGCGAGCTCCCGGGGCATGACTCCGAATCCCAGCCGCCAACCGCACATCGCGTAGGTCTTGGACAGTCCATCGAGCACGATGGTTCGCTCTGCCATCCCGGGCCGTGACCAGATTGGAGCCGGCAAGTCGGAGAAACAGATCCTTGAGTAGATCTCATCGCTGAGGACCAGCAGGTCGTGCTGGATTGCGAGCTCGGCCAGACGGTCGAGATCGGAGGTGCTGAGAACTCCCCCCGTCGGGTTTTGCGGGGAGTTGATGATCACCATGCGGGTGCGCGGTGAGATCAGGGATTCCAACTCGTCCATGTCCATGCCGAACTTCATCTCTTCTCGAAGGCGAATGGGCCGTGCCACAGCTCCCACGAAGTCGGTCAGGGACCGGTAGACCGGGTATCCGGGATCCGGAAGGATTACCTCCTCGCCCGCCTCTACGCAGCTGAGGAGTGCGAAGTGAAGGATGTTTTTTGATCCGGGGACCACCACCACCTGGTCGGGGTCCACCGGGACGCCCCCGCGGCGGGCCATGCTGGCGGCGATGGCGTCTCGAACTTCGGGAATACCTGCGGCCGGCGTGTAGTGGGTCGCTCCAGAGCTCATCGCCGAATAGGCTGCCTCGATGATGTTGCCGGGGGTGTCAAAGTCGGGCTCTCCGATTTCCAGGTGGATTACGGACTTGCCAGTTGCCTCGATCCGCCTCGCCTCGGCGAGCACCTCGAAGGCGCTCTCGGTCCCCAGGCGATTCATACGACTTGCGAAACGCACATTACCCTCCAAAAGGTGGAGCCGCAGTTGCTGTCGGCTCGAACTCGGCTAGGAGACCACCGTGATCTGGCCGAGCATCCCCAACGACTCATGCGGAATGCAGAAGTACTTGTAGGTCCCCGCGACACTCAGCTTGAGTGAGAAGCTACCCCCGGGATTGAGAGGATTGTTCCACCCTGTGGCTCCGGTGGGAACCGCGGCGTCCGAGGGGTTGGCGGCCAGGCTGGCCTCGTCTGTTGTGGTGTGGACGATGGTGCCGGTGTTCTTCCAGGTTATGGTCCCGCCCACCTTCAGGCAAACGCTGGCCGGGACGAACTTGAGCCCATCGGTGGCGTCGACAGTCACCGCGGTTTGGGCGCTGGCCGCGGTGCAACCTGAGCTGGATGACCCGCCGGGAGAGCTGTTGGTCGATGTCGACGACTGATTGGCGCTCTGCCCGGGAATAGGTCCGGTGCCACAGGCGGCCACGAACAGCGCGGCTGTCGTTGCCACCAGCCAAATTGCTATCGAGGGGCGGCCGGGAAACAGTCTGGTCATCGGTCCTCCTTGCGGCTGATCACTTCAGATGCTACCGCGCGAGGGGTCACCGGCGGGCGCAGCCGCAGGTCAGCCGCCGTCAGAGGGTGCGTCTGTTTCGGCCCCAGGCTCGATCGGGCTTTGGTATGTGACTCCCAGCTGCTGAGCGACCGATCGTAGGCGGGCGTAGAAACCTCGAGTGTGGGGCGACCGGTTGAGCAGCAAACCTGTGAAATCGAAGTGATGGATCCATTCGTGAATGAGGGTCGATGTGAAGGCGCCGGGAGCGAGCACCTGGGTGCGAATCGCCGTCCGGTGGTAGATGCGGATGCCGCACCGCTCTGGGAGCGCGCCGGGCCGGGGGATGCGGCACCGGTAATAGCCATAGGTCTTGCGGACGAGCCGACCACGAACGTCGGTGGAGTGTGTCTGCGCTCGATCAGCCACCGTCAGTCGACACGGTGGGAGCCCGAAGCTGTCACCAAGGGTGTCGAGCAGGGCCGAACCAAGGCGCTCGCGCTCGTTCCGGCTCTCACTGTCGAGCAGCGCTTGGACCAGGTACTGGGCCGCCACCGGCGGAGGGTGCGGCAGGGTGACTACCGACTGGCTCTTCGCATAGTCGGCCGGG
>DATLQZ010000096.1:0-1082 GCA_035534915.1 Candidatus Dormiibacterota bacterium | reverse complement strand
CAGCGGGACAAAGTCGTCGTTGGACGGTTGGAGTCTGACATGTCCACTCTCACGGTAGAGGCGTTTTACGGTGACCTCGCTCTCTCCGGTGTCTGGGCTCTCGAGCCGAACCACCGCGACCATCCCGTTGGCCACGTCGGTACCCGGCTTCACTACCACCAAGTCGCCGTCCAGGATGCCATCGCCCTGCATGCTTTCGCCGCGCACCCGGAGCAGGAAGGAGTCATCACCTCCGGCAATCTCGGGACCGATCGCCAGATGCTCCTCGATGTTCTGTTCCGCCAAGAGCGGAGCGCCGGCCGCGACTTGGCCCACCAAGGGGAGCCAATACGCTCCGGTGGCCTGGTTGGCGGGCACTGACGAGTCGGTCAGCAGGACAGTTCGGGACTTGGTCGGGTCACGATGGATCATTCCTTTCCGCTCGAGGACATTCAGGTGATTCTGCACGGTGGAGCTGGAACTGAGCCCGACTGCCCGGCCGATCTCGCGGACGGACGGAGGGTAACCACCGTCCGAGCTGCGCGAGCGCAAGTAGTCGACGATTTCCTGTTGCCGAGGATGGAGACCTTCGGACATCTAGCAGCTCCTCTCCGGAGCCGCACCGGCCAGCTGCGGTGGTGCCCCAGAACAAATGATCGCCCCGATGGTAGCACCGATCAGTTCCGGGTGCAAACGGCTGTTCGCCTGCCCGCAGGGCGGTCTGCCGGCCCCAACTGCGAGTTCGGTAGCACGTGTGCCCCAAACCTCGGTTGCTCGACGGTGAGGCCAAAGGCAGATAGCTGCGGATTTTCGCCTCCCGCCGGGAGGCCGTCCTTGACTTACGAACAGACGTTCTGTAAGCTACGAACCGATGTTCGCAACCACCAGCCGTCACCCCCGACTTGTCAGTGCGCGGAGCACGGCACGGCAGCCGAGAAGGTCCAGCCGCGGCCGCTGGGACATTTTGCTCAAGGTGACCGTGCTTGCCCTTCTTGTGGGGGCAATAATGACTCAGGTGGTGCTGGGAACGTCAGGCACCACAGGTCCGTCGGTGGTGGTGCAGCCGGGTCAGACCCTGTGGGGGATCGCCATCCGTCATTATC
>DATLQZ010000095.1:0-1479 GCA_035534915.1 Candidatus Dormiibacterota bacterium | reverse complement strand
GTGGCCGAGGCGCCGGACAGGACGGAGAACAGGCCCTCCTGGTCGTTCGCGGACGAGGTCCCCGAGTCGACCGTGGGAGCGACTGCTGCGGTGGTGTTGAGAGCGCCCTGGAGGGTGAAGTACAGCCCGCCCACGTTGGCGTTCTGAAGGTGGTAGGTGCCCGCCGATGCGCCCGTCGTGGCGTAGAGATTGTACCACATCGCGCCGGGGACCGGGGCGATCTGGACATCCACGACCTGGCCCGAGGACCAGGCGACGGAGGTGGACGACCCGGCAGCGGTCTCACCGAAGAACGTGTTCGCGGTGACTTCCACGAAGACGTTCGTGGTGATGCCGGACAGGGCGGTCTCACCGGAGTTCGCGGCCCTCGCGGTGAGGGTCGGGGCACCGGGTGCGGCCACGGCGATGGAGGTGGCCCCCAGGTGGGAAGCCTCCTCGTTGAGCATGAACTCCTGCAAGCGTCTTTGTTACTCACCGCCAGAGCGGTGGGGCAGGTCATTTCTGCCTGCCTCTGCACGTCTCCGTGCAGGCCGGGCCATGTCATCATCTGACTATCTGGATCCCGGCATTCCCTGGGTGTACTCCCTGCGTTCACGGATGATCGCCACGGGCTTTGCCTCGGGGGTGAGGCCGCACGCGCTGATCACCTGCTGTACGCATCCATCCGCGTCGGTGTCGATCTGCTCGTTGGTGAACCGGAACACCCGGTAGCCACCAGCGGCCAGTTCCGCGTCGCGGGTTTCGTCGCGCTTCCTGCGCGCCTTCATGGCATGTCCCCAGCTGTCGGCCTCAATGATGACCGGCTGCTGGTGGAGGAGTACATCGGGGAAATACCGTCCAAGCACCTGTGGCTGCGTCTCGAAACTAAGACGTGCGCTGCTTAGTGCCTGATGAAGCAACTGCTCCGAAGGCGAGTTGAGTTTCGGCTGCCTGCCGAGGCGGCTGAAATGCTCACTCCGTTTGGGCTTGTTCTTGAAGGCCCCGCGCTCAACAGCAGCCTCGTGCGAGGCCCTGCGCTCAGCCGACCACTTGTAGCCGGTGGTGCCACCCTTGCGGGCTGGGATCTTCATGACCTTCATGCGGTAAGCGATGTTGCTCAGGCTGCATCCGTAGTGCTCCGCAAGCTGCTCCATGGTCATGCCGCTTGCGTAGAGTGTTGCGAGGTCGCCCCAGTCGGTCTTGGGCTTCCAGCCCTGTTCCTTGACCTTCTGGGAAACCAGGCTTTTGGATACGCCGTACTCTTTCGCTACCGCAGTGAACGAGCCAAGCCGTTCGTAGTCCTTCTGGAGGTTACTCCAGTCCATCAGATGCTCCGCGTATGGTCTCTACGGACTCGCCCGCTACGAGCGGGATTGCCTCGGCGTTTTCCACATGACCCTTAACTACTATAGCAGAAGTCAAGGCGAAGGATGTTCACCGATACAGCGGAGTTTGCGCTAGAGCGTCGCCGCTCTAGGTCCCCTAGTTGAGGAGCAGGTT
>DATLQZ010000094.1:0-19033 GCA_035534915.1 Candidatus Dormiibacterota bacterium | reverse complement strand
CCGGTCCCGGAACAGCGCCAGCTCCACATCGAGCTCCTGGCAAATGCGGCTCACCTCGCTCTTGGAGACGTGGCAGCCGCCCATCGCCTGCACCAGGTCGTCAACCTTGCGGGTGCTGACCCCGTGGACGTATGCCTCCTGAATCACTGCCCACAGCGCCCGCTCGATGCGCCGCCTCGGTTCCAGCAGGCTGGGTAGGAAGCTCCCCTGCCGCAGCTTGGGGATCGCCAGCTCCAGCCGGCCCATCCTGGTGTCCAGGAGCCGGGAGCGGTGTCCGTTGCGGTACCCTACCCGGCTCTCCGTCCGCTCATGGGGCTGGGCTCCCAGGACTACCGCCGCCTCCGCCTCGATGAGCGTCTGCAGAGTGTGCTCCAGGATCTCCCGCAGACTGACCTGGTCTGAGTTCGAGATGTAGCCAAGCAGGGCGTCCAGTGGCATGCTGTTGGGGGTCATCGTGTCTCCCGGTCTGTGAAAGGGTTGGTTGCACGGTGGCCTTTTTCCTACCCGCTCCCAGCACCGTCTCGACCACGCTACTTACACCAATGTATGGGACATCACCGTGCCTGCGTCGATTGCTATGGCCCCCATTTTGGGCGGCTCGTGGGACCGAGTCTGCGCTTGCCGGGATCGACTTACGTGTGGCAGACGATCTAGCAGGCACCAGGCTCAAGGTCCGATGGCTCTTGACCGGGGGCATTCTGTGCGCGTAAGTTCGGCGTGCCGGTATGGGCCCGCCTCCGCCGCCACATTTGAGCCAAGACGACCGGTCTGGGAGTCGACGGTATGACTTTGTCCAGGTCGGCCAGTCCTGGCTCTGTACGAGCCGCAAGCCGCTTCCTGTTGGTCTACAGTGCCGCCTGGCTCGTCCTCGGTGTGGTACTTGTGGTGGGCGGGCTGAACTTCTCAATGGGGGTACCGGTCTTCTCGGCCTGGTGAGCAGCGACGAGCCAGGTTTCGCACCAGGGATTTCCAGCTTGCCCATTGGTTTGGGTGTCCTGGTCTTGCTGACGGCGAGTTGGGGGCTATGGGCGGCGCGGGCGGTGCGACGGTTGAGTAAGGGGGGGTACATCAGCGCTCTTCTGCTCAGCGCTGGTGGATTCGTCGTGGGATTGGCTTGGGCGACAATCGCCACGACGCCGATTCCCGGCGTGATCACTTGTCTGGCGAACGGGTCGCTCTTGTTAGGGCTGGCAATGCCCGCTGCGGTTCGGGAGGAGTTTAAGGGTCCCGTAGCCGCGGGGAGGGATGACGCAAGGTGAGATCCTAAAGCCGATGAGCCCCCCAGACACCATTGACCTGGTATTGGCACCAGCTTGAAATATCACGTGGGAGGTTAATTGGGCTCATGTTCACGGAGCGCCCAAGGGACTCGACTGGCCGGGATACGGCCGAGCCAGGTCGGGCGGTCATCGTCGCGACGGATGTCGCTGGTTGGCCATGGAGAGATCAACTGAGACGTGCGGAGGTGTGCCTGGCGATCCTCGGGGTGGATGAAAAGCTCCCGCAGACCGACGTACTACACTGGGGAGCGTCTGCTCGACGTCCCCACCGCAAGGGCCGAACGACCCTCAGCTGAGCGTTCTGGCGTTGCCCCCGAGGTGCTGACCCGCGGAAGGCCGTATGTCGGAGAAGTAGGCCCTTGCCACCCGATCTATCATCTCCTGACTGAGTTCTGGGCGGGTACCTAGGTAGCGAGCGGTGGCCGCCAGTTGCTCCACTATGTCGCGAGGGTGGCAGCCTCTGAGGGGTCTGCCCACTGGCTCGTAGTGTTTCTTGAGCAGGTAGTCAACGGCGCTGTCGCTGTAGTGCACCGATTGGGTTTGGCACACCCTTTCAAAGATCATTTTGAACTCGTCTAGACTGGGATCAGGCACCAGTGCCTTGTAGCGGACACGGCGCAGGAAGGCCTCGTCCACCAGTTCTCCAGGATCGAGATTGGTCGACAGCAAAAGGACAGTAGCGTACGGGACGCTGACGGTTGTCCCAGCCCGGGCGACGTTCAGGTAGTCGATGCCCGACTCCAAAGGTACTATCAGGCGGTTGAGGATCTGGCGAGGGGGGATGATTTGGCGCCCGAAGTCGTCCACATGAAAGATCCCTCCATTCGCCTTCAGCTGGAGGGGGGCTTCGTAGAAGCCCAGGCTGCGGTCGAAGGCGAGCTCGAGCTCGTTGCCTTTGAGCTCACCTCCAGCATGGACCACGGGTCGGTACACCAGCACCCAGCGCCGGTCGTGGGCGATGGGAGGGCCGGACACCAGCCGGTGATGCACGGGGTCGAACAGGCGGATGACCTCTCCGTGAACATAAAGAGCGTGGGGGATGAAGATTGGGTCGCCCAGCACCGCGGCGCAGGCATCGGCGATGGAACTCTTTCCATTACCGGGGGGGCCGTAGAGGAAGAGGGCTTGGCGTCCGGTCAGAGCCGTGCCGACGACCTCTATAAGGTGCTCTGGGACCACAAGATGGTTCAGCGCCTGTTTCAGATCCTCTGCAGCGATCGTGGGCGACTCCTCGGACAGAACCCGAGCGCTCTCTAGGTAGTCGTCCAGATGTACGGGCGCGGGGCCGGAGTACTGGTTCAGCTCGAGGATCTCCCTCGCCCGCTCGCGGCCGGCGGTGGTCACCAGGTACTGCAGGCTCTCGGCGAAGTCCGCGCCAGCTCCGTGGGACCCACGGATCCCGGTGGTCGCGCAGTAACCTTCGGAGGCCAGGAAGTTGAGGGCCTCGGCGGCCACACTCCACGGCAGGCACGCCCGTGCCGCGACATCGCGTCCGAGAATGTTGCCGTTGAAGTACATGATCTTGAGGATGAGATCGCTGACAAAGGAGAACGGCAGCCCAAGCTCCTCCAATGAGGCCGGCTGTGGCGGACAGAAGCCAGGGATGCTCTTGGACCGGCCGGTGCTCCACCGGCCGCGAGAGTGCTCCCCGGGGAACTGTGTGATTCGTCCTGATGGTTGAGGGTTCATAAATGTCCTGTGGCCTGTAAGGTAGCTGGTCCGGCGGCGCGGGACGTGTCGGCGCGACCACGATAGCGACCTATAAAGAAACGCCGGAGTAACGCGAAGCACCCGGCGGCGGAGTTATTTGGTGGGGGAGTACGAGACCCACCTGCCGCATGTCTCCCCAAAGGGTCAGCCCGTCGGTCGTTCGGCGGCGGAGCCAGGTGGAAGCTGGGCGAATCACACGTCCTCCTTTTCGCCCGCAGCCTTTCAGGAGGAAGCCAACTTCCAGCGGTGCCTCAGCCCTTGCGTCCATGTCCCGGCTTTCCTGCAGCCCCAACGCCGCCGTTACCGCCGGGGTGAGTGGGCGTCGGAGGATGCGGCGGGTGCGTTGGGTGTGGGGAGTGGGTCGGATGCGTGGGGGAGCCGCTGGGGGTAACCTCCCTGCCTGAGGTGGGGGGGGATGCATGCCCAGAGCCGGGAGTGTGGCGAGGTTTGGCAGACCCTTTGCCGGAGTCTCCGGAAGTGGGGCTGGGGCATTCCCGTCCGCTGTCCACTGGGGACCGAGAAGCGGTCGGGGACAGACAAGGCCCGGGAGATGTGACAGGCCCTGAGCTTGAGTGGGTACCCGGGGGTTGCCCCAACTCGTGAACTGCGGCCGCCACCGTCCCGCCCGCAAGGAGGGCGCCTGTGGCAATCGCGACGATCCCGACTCGCGTGATCCGGTGCCCCCACAGGCGGGCACCGGCCGGGGTGTGAGCAGCTGCGCTGCGCTGCAGCCGCTTATATCTCGGCTCCGCAGGGCCGGGGCCGGAGGCCGCTGGCGACATGCGGCTGCGCAGTTCTGCCTCCAGCCACTGGTCGAACTTGTCAGCCATCTGGAGCACCGCGCATCGGCTGGGGGTGAAGAAGCTGGTCTGGTGGGGGCGTCGGGCCCGACTCCTCAACCAGTTCGGTGTTGAATCCGTCCAGCTCAGCCACCAACCGACGTTTGGCCGCTGCCAGCCGGGAGGCCACTGTCCGCTCCGGAACGCCGAGCGCGGTCGCGATCTCCCGGTTACTGTAGCCATGAAGGTGGCGCAGAACGATCACCACCGCCTGTCGCGCCGGAAGACGGCGGAGCCCGTCGACCAGATCGAGCGCGTCGGTAGAGCTGGCGGCATCCGGGACGGGAGACGGTCGACCGAGCCTCCGCACCGTCTCTCCCACCTGGCGGAGACTCTGGCGACGGCGGTGTGAGATGGCCACATTGATCGCTATTCGGTGCAGCCAGGCAGCAGCCGGGGCCTCTGGCCGAAAGCTCGGCCAGGCGGTGTAGGCTCGCTCAAAGGTCTCCTGGACACAGTCCTCCGCCTCTGCGGGGTCGCGGAGCACTGCGGTCAGGGTCTGGAGCAGCTTCCCCCGATACTCCCGGTAGAGGCGCTCGAAATCCATATCCGAACCAGGTCGATATTGATCCCGCAGCACGTGCTCCAGTTTGCACGACTGGCGCGCAATCTGAGCTCGGCAGAGCCGGGTCCGGTGGTGCCGAAACGGTTACGAGGCTTCACAGATCGGAGGAATCAGGTCACGTAGTCGACCGCCGTCGCGGTGATGTGCGTGGGACCGAGATTGAAGAAGCCCCCGAAGCTCACGTACGGAACCGTCACCTCCACCTGGCAGCCCTCGGTGTTGGCGTTCAGCCCGGAGGCCGCCGATGGTGTGGCGGCAGAGACGGTCATCGTGGCTGCGGTGATGGAGCTGGCGAGTGGTCCGGCGGCCGCCTGGGCCGCGCTCACCATGCCAGCAGGAGCTGGGGCGCCTGAGCACTGCGGTGTCGGGGTGGCTCCCGCGAAGTTCGCCGAGGCGACTCCCCACCGGGCGGCCGCTTGGGCCGAGTCGTTGGCCACCTGAACCTCAAAGACGTATGTCGTGGCGCTGAAGACGCCGATCAGAAGGGCGAAGAATACTGGCGCCACCAAAGCGAACTCAACCATGGTCGCTCCGAACTGGTGCCTGGGCCGGGGTGGTCGATTGGTGGTGTCCCTCACGGCACTATGAGAATGGTGGAAGAGGCCCGGATGTTGACCGGCCCAGGTATTCCCGGGGTGAGCATCGGCAGGTCACAGACGACCGTCACCTGTTGATTGAACGGTGTGGTAGCAGGGGTGCTGCTCTCCGTCGGGTTGATGGTGACCTGTAGATCGCCCGGAGGGCACACCAGCAGGCCGCGCCCGGCGTTCTCCTCCGCGATGGTCTGGAGCGCCGCCTGGTTGTAGCCGTCCGGGTTGTTGGCGGCGTAGAGGGCAGCCTGTCTGGAGGCGTCGGAGATCTGGATGCCAACGAAGAACGCTCTGGTCAGGTCAATCCCGCCCGACATGAGCACGAGCAGGATCGGGAGGACGATCGCGAACTCCACCAGGCTCTGGCCGCGTTTGGCGCTTTTAGTTGACCAGCTGGACACCGGTTGCCTCCGAGGCGAGGTTGAAGGGGGCGTTGTCGCATTGGGGGGCGGACGTAGTCGAGCAGAGCAGGACGTTCCCGGTGACCGAACCGACCTGGAGGACCACTCCTTCCAGGTTGAAGTCGCCGCCACCCGAGCAGGAGTTCACCGTGATCTGGACCTGGATGATTCCCAGCACTTCGAGATTGATGTTCGCCCCGCCTCCTTTGACCGCTTTCACCAGCGGGACGTCTACGACATCGCCCACCGCTATGTTCGATGGCCACTGTCCGCAGGCGGACCCGCCCTGCCAGGGCCCGGAGGTAACCCCTGACGCGACCTGAACGGTGCACGTGGGCTTGGAGCCGGGCGGGCAGGGGAGGAACCCCTTGAAGTTGGCATCCTTGACCTGGTTGCAAGCGGTGTCCCAGCCCCCTGATCCCTTCTTGTTGGCCAACAGGACCGTGTCGCCCGGGACGACCTGCCCGTTGACCAGGGCGGGGTCTCCGGGGTTGATCAGAGGCCCTGAGACGCATGCCACGAACGGGATGACCGTTCCGGAGGTGAGGACCCCAAAGGCGGCTGTGGAGGTTGCCTGCTCGCTTGCCCTGTTGATCCCGACGATCTGGAGCACCAGGGTCTGATGGTTGTTTCCGGCCTGTACCCTGACGCCCATCGGTCCCGCCCAGGTGCCTGGTCCGGATGAAGAGATGCAGAAGGGACCGCCGTAGGAGGCGACGGCTCCGACGTCGGTCAAGGTACTCCCGACGTACTCCACGTAGTCCACCGTTGGCAGGCTCGTGGCTTTGCCAGAGGCGGCGGCCGCGCTGTCGGCTATGGCGGTGACTGCCGAGCTTATAGCCGAATTCGAATAGGGCAGGATCCCGGAGCTAAGACAGGCGTGGAAATCGGCTGCCAACAGGGAGGCGCCGGTCGTCGAGGCGGTGTCGGAACCGGCCTGGAGGGAGCGCTGATCGACGTAGCTCGTGCCCGCGTCAACCGCCAGTCCGACCACCGCCACCAAAGCGATTGCGGCGATCGCGAACAGCACGGTCACCTGGCCCCGCTCTGAGCCTGACTTTTGACGAATCACCGGTGGGTCTCCTTCGCTGGTGGTGGCTGCGCGGGATCCGCGCTCTGCCCCTGGTGGTTGATGGTCGATGCGCCTGCTACGGGCCGCCGGGGCGTGGCCCTTTTAGCGCCAGGTACTACTGTCGTTGGCCCGAGAAGTCCGCTGGCCCCAGGTGCTGTGAGACCTAAGTCGTATCGGTGACGCCCAGTGGGTCGGTCGCTCGGGCCACCGTCGCCTGAATAGACGTTGGCGTTAGCCGAGCTACTGGCGCTTGCCACCGAGCCGTGGCCCGATTCGACCGCGCCTCGGGTTGGGGACGAGATAGACGGCGAGGTGAGCGGCACTCCCTGGCCCAAGGTGTGGGAGGCCAGCGCCAGCCCGCCAGCCGCCGCAGTCAAGACAGCGGCACCTGCCCCGAACTTGATGAGCCCGCTGCCCCAGCAGCTGACGAGTCCGGGACGCCCTGGTGCACCTGGGGCCAGCGGAAGCTCCGGCCAGATACGATTGTCGGCGCCAAGAGCGCCCAGGCTGCGGCTGAGTTCGGCCGTCAGCCAGCGGTCGAGGCCTGGCTCCGACAGGGTCGACAGATTCAGGATCACGATTGTAGAAACGCCCGGCCCCCCCGCCATACCCGACGTCGCGTGCAACGAAGTTGTCAAATCTGCTCTGCCGGACCCAAGGGGAGTAGGAGTGTGGGCCCCCGCCGCTCTCTAGGCCCGGGGTCGCGGGAGGCCCCGAGATTGACCGGAGGGGACGGGAGCTATATACTGGCGCAAGCCTGGCTCGGCCAGGCGTTTTTGTCTGGAGAGTCGTCCGGTGCCTGCCACCATAATTACCCTACAGTGCGGCGAGTGCCGCGAGCGCAACTACACCACCCAGAAGAACAAGCGCAACGATCCGGATCGGCTGGAGTTGCGTAAGTACTGTCGTAGGTGCCGACGCCACACCGCCCATCGCGAGACCAAGTAGGGGGGCGTCAGCCTGTAGCTCAAAGGGGCGTAGCTCAGCTGGTAGAGCAGCGGTCTCCAAAACCGCAGGTCGCGCGTTCGAATCGTGCCGCCCCTGCAGAACAAGTGAGCGGCTGAGAGGATCCACATTTGGCTAACGTCGCAAGCGACACATCCCCGGAGCGGGGTGAGTCGGGGAGTTACTTAAAAGAGGTATGGAGCGAACTTCGAAAGACGGTCTGGCCGACCTGGCCGGAGCTCCGTCAGATGACCGGCGTGGTGATTGTGACCGTGGTGCTGATGGCAGCCTTCCTGGGGCTGGTGGACTTCGGGCTGACAGCCGCCTTGGCGCCACTCTATACCACTACATCCACGCCGGCGGCGACGCCAACACCCACCGCCGTCGTCACGCCAACACCCTCGGTTTCACCAGTGCCATCAGCTACTCCGAGCGCCGCCGCCAGTGCCACACCTTGAACACGCCATGAAGTCATCGGGAGCTCAGCCGTGACCGCTGCGAATACCTCAGAAGTGACCGAACAAGCTAGTTGGTACGTGATCCACGCCTACTCGGGTCACGAGGACAAAGTTAAGGCGAACCTGCTAAAGCGGGTGGAATCGATGGACATGCACGACCAGATCTTTGAGGTGCTCGTGCCCACCGAGGAGGTCTTGGAGATCAAAGACGGCCAGCGCCGCCACGTCTCCAAGAGGATCTTCCCCGGGTACATCCTGGTCCGCATGGTGATGTCCGACGAGTCCTGGTATGTGGTTCGCAACACTCCGGGGGTCACCAGCTTTGTCGGCTCGGGGACCCATCCGGTGCCGCTGCACGAGACCGAGATGCGGTCGATCCTGCACCAGATCGGCGGGGACGTAGCGACCAAGGTCCAGGTGGAGTTCAAGGAAGGCGACTCAGTGCGGGTCGTGGACGGGCCCTTCACGGACTTCCATGGCAAGGTCGGCGAGATCAACGCTGAGAAGGGAAAGCTCAAGGTTATGGTGAACATGTTCGGCAGGGAGACTCCGGTGGAGCTCGACCTGCTCCAGGTGGAGCGGTTGCGCTAGGAGGCTGATAGATGGGCAAGAAGAAGGTTAAGACAGTGCTGCGCCTCGCCATCGAGGCCGGCAAGGCAAGCCCGGGGTACCCAATTGGGCCAGCGCTGGGGCAGCACTCGGTGAACATCATGGAGTTTTGTCGAGCGTACAACGAGCAGACCGCCACGCAGGCGGGACTGGTCATCCCGGCCGAGATCACGATCTATGAGGATCGCACCTTCACCTTCGTGACCAAGACCCCCCCTACGGCGGACCTGATCAAGCGGGCGGCGGGAATCCCGAAGGGTTCCTCAAAGCCTCCCCGGGAGCAGGCCGGCGAGCTCACCCGCGCCCAAGCTTTGGAGATCGCCCAAACCAAGCTGCCGGACGTCAACTCCGGGGACCTCGAAGCGATTGCGAAGATGGTGGAGGGCACGGCGCGCTCCATGGGAGTCAAGGTAACAGCCTGAGAAATTGGGTGGGAGGGCGCCTGGCGCCCGATTGCACCACCCGGAGGAAGTTCGATGTCAGCAGGTCACGGCAAGCGCTACCAGGCAGCGGTGAAGCTCCTGGAAGGCAAGGAAGTGGTCGAGCCGCGTGAGGCGATCACGCTGGTGAAGCAGGTCAACAGCAGCGACTTTCCAGGGACTGTGGAGTTGCACGTGCGGCTGGGGGTTGACCCTCGCCACGCCGACCAGATGGTTCGCAGTAGTGTTGTGCTCCCCCACGGAACCGGCAAGTCGCGCCGAATCGCGGTCTTCGCCCAGGGTGAGAAGGAGCGCGAGGCCAGAGATGCCGGAGCCGACATCGTGGGAGCTGAGGATTTGGTCAAGCGGGTCCAGGATGGCTTCACCGACTTCGACGTGGCGCTGGCGACCCCCGACATGATGGGATCGGTTGGGCGGCTGGGGAAGATCCTCGGACCTCGGGGACTAATGCCGAATCCCAAGGCCGGGACAGTGACCTTTGACATCGCCCGCGCTATCAAGGAGGTCCAGGCTGGTCGGGTGGAGTTCCGGGTGGACCGCTACGGAATCATTCATGTCCCCGTCGGCAAGACAAGCTTCGACGAGGAAGCGCTGTATGAGAACTTTGCCGCCATGATGGAAGCGATTGTGAAGGCGAAGCCGCCGGCCGCCAAGGGCTCTTATGTCAGGGCTTGCTTCCTTGCCCCTTCTATTGGCCCCAGCGTGCGGGTCGACCCCTTGGCTGCCGGTCGCTTGAGCGCCGCCTAAATCAGCTCCAGGAGGTCGTAAGTGGCGGCCACCGCCGCGAGGTTCGGCGGACTGCGCGCCGCCATGGGGTGGCGCTGATGCGGGGCTCTGGGGAGTCAGCGGATCCCTGGAGCGGCTATACTGCCCTCACGGTTGTAACAGTCGAGTTCGCCGGCACCCGAGACCGCGGGGGCAATTCTGCTCAAACCCCCACCCCGCGCAGGTGAGTTGCAAGCGCGAGCCCTAGGGCTCGTTCGCAACACGCTTGGTATTCGGGTCCGGAGCTCCAGGAGGCCTCCCGAATGATCGCCGGTAAGAAGCACGGTGCAGCTCGGATCCCAGAAGGCAAGCAGCGGGACGTGGCTGAACTGGCCGAGAAGCTCGGCAGGATGCGCAGCGCGGTCCTGACCGACTACCGCGGGCTGACCGTGGAGCAGCTGGAGAGCCTGCGCGGTTCGCTGCGGGTCGAGGGCATCGACTACGTGGTGGTCAAGAACACACTTGCGCGGCGTGCCAGTGAGGAGGCGGGCATCCCGGCTCTGAGCCCACAGCTGATTGGCCCCACGGCGCTCGCGATCAGCTACGACGATCTGAGCGCCCCGGCTCGCGTACTGATGGAGTACGCGCGGACCAACCGGCGGCTGGAAATGGTTCGGGGGGGAATCGCCGAGGGGTCGGTGCTGTCATCAGCAGAGGTCAGGCAGTTGGCAGACCTGCCGTCCAGGGAGGTGCTCATGGCGCAGCTTCTGAGCGTTCTCGAAGCCCCCATGAGTCAATTGGTGGGCCTGTTGGAGGCGCCTGTGCGCGATCTGGTTGGGCTACTGGAAGCAAAGCAAGCCGCCTGACAACGGAGACCGGGGTGTCGCAGGAAGTATTGAGATTGAACTCGCATCAGGCGAAGGAGAGACGGAATGACCAAGGTTAAGGTTGAGGACTTCGTGGAGGCGCTGGCCGACTGGACCGTTCTGGATCTGGTCAACGCCAAGAAGCTGATCGAAGAGAAGTATGGAATCACCGCTGCGGCCCCCGTCGCAGTGGCCGCAGCTCCCGCTGGCGTCAGCCCGGTTGAGGCGGATGAGCAGACCGAGTTCGCAGTTATTCTGACCGCTGCGGGCGACCAGAAGATCGCTGCCATCAAGGCGGTGCGAGAGATCACCGGACTCGGCCTGAAGGAGGCGAAGGACCTCGTCGACGGAGCCCCGAAGGCAGTCAAGGAGGGCGTTTCCCGGGAGGAGGCTGAGTCCGTGGCAAAGAAGATCCAGGAGGCAGGCGCTTCCGCCGAGATCAAGTAATACGGCCCCCCGAACGGTCCGGGAGTCGACTGGCTGGGGTGCCCCAGCAGGTGTACCTTCGCAGTGTGGTAGCATTGAGCTTCCGCCACCTGTGAAGTTCACCCTACGTTTCCGTTTGCCTGGAGAACTTTAGCCAATGCCGCCAATTCGTGCTGCCATGCCTACCGCGCCCGCTCGTCTCAGCTATGGGAAGATCCCGGAGATGCTCCAGGTGGGCAACTTGATCGAGACCCAGCTGAACTCCTTTCGCTGGTTTGTGGAGTCGGGTCTGCGCGAGCTGTTCGATGAGATCAACCCCATCACGGACTACACGGGGAAGAACTACGAGCTGCGCTTCCTCGACTACAGCTTTGGGGAGCCGAAGTTCGACCAGGAGGAGTGCCGCAATCGCGACATGACCTTCGCGGCGCCACTGCGGATCACCACCCGCCTGCACATCAAGACCGGCGAGTCGGCGGGTGAGATCAAGGAGTCGGAGGTCTATTTGGGGGACTTTCCGATGATGACTGGGGAGGGCACCTTCCTGGTCAATGGCACTGAGCGGGTGGTGGTCAGCCAGCTGGTGCGGTCCCCGGGGGTGTACTTCACCGCCGGCGCCGAGCATCCGGTGACCGGGCGGCCACTGTACGCGGTCAAGTTCATTCCCAACCGGGGTGCCTGGCTGGAGATTGAGACCTCCAATAAAGACATCCTCACCGCCAAGATCGACCGCAAGCGCAAGTTCCAGGCAACGACCCTGATCCGCGCCTTGGGGTATCCCAGCGATGACGACATCCGCCAGTTTTTCAGCGAGGTGGATCTGGATCCCGAGCACCGGTACATCGACGCGACCTTGGAGAAGGACCCCAGCCACGACGTCAACGAAGCGCTGATCGAACTCTATCGCAAGATCAGGCCCGGTGACCCGCCAACCGTCGAGAACGCTCGCAACCTGCTGCAGGCTCTTTTCTTCAACCCCCGGCGTTTTGATCTGGGTCGGGTGGGGCGCTTCAAGTTGGACAAGAGGTTGGGCTTTTCGGAGGCCGAGGCCAGGGCGCGCGCCGAGGACAAGGACCTGCGGGTGCTGGCCCATGAGGACTTCATCAACATCATCCGTCGCCTCATCGACCTCAACAACGGCCACGGCGAGGCCGATGACATCGACCATCTGGGGAACCGACGCGTTCGCGCTGTGGGAGAACTCCTGCAGAACCAATTCCGGACCGGGCTGCTCAGGATGGAGCGCATCATCAAAGAGCGGATGACGATCTGCGACGCGACTACGGTCACGGCGGCCTCTTTGATCAACGCCCGGCCGGTGGTGGCGGCGATCAAAGAGTTCTTCGGCTCCAGCCAGCTGTCGCAGTTCATGGACCAAACCAATCCGCTGTCCGAGCTCACGCATAAGCGACGCCTCTCGGCGCTTGGGCCTGGGGGGCTGTCCCGCGAACGGGCGGGGTTCGATGTTCGTGACGTCCACCACAGCCACTACGGCAGAATCTGCCCGATTGAGACCCCCGAAGGGCCGAACATCGGGCTGATGGGGTCACTTGCCACCTTCGCCCGGGTCAACGATTTCGGCTTCATTGAAACGCCCTTCCGGCGCGTGTATCACTCGATGGCTCTCAGCGTCGATGCCGATCGGCTGCTGGGTCGCCAGCTGCGGGAGGAGGCAGCCGGGCTGGCGGCGGGGACCGTGCTGACGCGCGAGGACGTCCAGGCGCTCTCCGCTGCGGGCCTCAACGAGGTCAAGATCATCCCGTGGGTGACCAATGAGATCTACTTCCTCTCCGCCGACGAAGAGGACAAGTACACGGTCGCTCAGGCGAACGCCCCGATCTCGACTGCGGGTGGTTTCGAGGTCGAGCACACCCCGGCGCGGACCAGGCACACCTTCAAGGATGTGCCGGTGACAGACGTTGACTTCGTCGATGTCTCGCCGAAGCAGATCGTGTCGGTGGCGACGGCGATGATCCCGTTCTTGGAGCACGATGATGCCAACCGGGCGCTGATGGGCTCGAACATGCAGCGCCAGGCGGTGCCCCTGGTGGCGAGCGACTCGCCGGTGGTGGGGACGGGCATGGAGCTTTACGCGGCCAAGGACAGCGGGGAGTTGATCACCGCCCCCCAAGCCGGCACGGTGATCGGCATTAATGTGCCCTTAGCCGAGGTCGACCGCGACCGCGTGCGGGTGGTGCGCAGCGGGCAGGATAGCGGTCTCGGCATCCTATTTCACCCTGATGGCAAAGGGAGCGACGTCTGGTACGGGGTGCATAAGTTCGTGCGCAGCAACCAGGGGACCTGCCTGTCACAGAAGGTGATCGTTGACCCGGGAGACCACGTGGAGGCGGGCGCAGTGCTGGTCGACGGCCCGGCCACAGACCGTGGTGAGTTGGCGCTTGGCCAGAACGTCCTGGTGGCTTTCATGCCCTGGGAGGGCTACAACTACGAAGACGCCATCTTGATCAGCGAGTCAGTGGTGCGCGAGGACAAGTACACCTCAATCCATATTGAGGAGTTTGAGGTGGAGGTCCGGGAGACCAAACTCGGTCCGGAGGAGGTATCCCGCGAACTGCCCAATGTGGGTGAGGAGAGCCTTCGCAATTTAGACGAACGCGGGATCATCTACATCGGCGCGGAGGTTCAGCAGGGCGACATTCTGGTGGGTAAGACCACCCCCAAGGGCGAGTCCGAGCTGTCTGCGGAGGAGAGGCTGCTGCGGGCGATCTTCGGTGAGAAGGCGAAAGAGGTCCGAGACAGCTCGCTGCGAGTACCGCACGGGGAGCGCGGCGTGGTGGTCGACGTGAAGCACTTCAGTCGCACCGCCAAGGACGAGCTGCCTGCCGGGGTCAACGAGATGGTCCGGATCTACGTGGCCCAGAAGCGGAAGATCAGTCAGGGCGACAAGATGGCCGGGCGTCATGGCAACAAGGGTGTCATCGCCAGGATCATGCCAATTGAGGACCTGCCATTTTTGCCGGACGGCACACCGGTAGAAATCGTTCTCAACCCTCTGGGGGTCCCCAGCCGAATGAACCTAGGGCAGGTGCTGGAAACCCATCTCGGATGGGCCGCATCGGCGCTGGGGATCAAGGTGGCTACCCCAGTCTTCGATGGCGCCTCAGAGGCGGAGATTGAGAACGAGCTGGAAAGGGCGGGCCTGCCCAGAGATGGGAAGGTGGTACTGCGGGACGGGAGAACGGGCGAGGCCTTTGATCAGCCCATCACCGTCGGGATCATCTACATGCTGAAGCTTCACCACTTGGTGGAGGACAAGATCCACGCGCGGAGCACAGGTCCTTACAGCCTGGTCACCCAGCAGCCGCTGGGTGGGAAGGCGCAGTTCGGCGGGCAGCGGTTCGGAGAGATGGAGGTCTGGGCGCTGGAAGCCTACGGCGCCAGCCATATCCTCCAGGAGATTCTGACCATCAAGTCCGACGACATCGTGGGCCGAGTCAAGGCTTACGAGGCGATCGTCAAGGGCGACAACACCCTCGACGCCGGCATCCCGGAGTCCTTCCGGGTCTTGGTCAAAGAGCTTCAGGGGCTCGGCCTAGGCGTCGAGATCATGTCTGAAAACGAAGAGCAGATCGTATTTGCCGAAGATGACATGCCGGACATGCCACTTGGACTGGGCATCAATCTGGAACGCGACGAACGTGACGATGCCGAGGACATCGGCCGATAAGAGTGACACCAATCCTCCGAACCTTCGCCGGCGCGGCCAATTTCGGCGAGCTGGCCGCACCCGGATTCCCGCTCATCCACCAATTCGCCAGGAGGCGGACAGGCCTTGCTTAAGCTTGAGAACTTCGATGCCCTGAAGCTGTCCCTCGCTAGCCCCGAGACCATTCTTTCGTGGTCTCACGGAGAGGTGACCAAGCCGGAAACGATCAACTACCGGACGCTCCGCCCGGAACGCGACGGCCTCTTCTGCGAGAAGATCTTTGGGCCGACCAAGGACTGGGAGTGCCACTGCGGCAAGTACAAGCGGTACCGCTACAAGGGCATCATCTGCGACAAGTGCGGCGTCGAGGTGACCCGGAGCAAGGTGCGTCGGGAGCGTATGGGCCACATTCGTCTGGCCAGCCCGGTGTCCCACGTGTGGTACTTCAAGGGAATTCCCAGTCGGCTCGGGCTGTTGCTGGACATGTCGCCGCGCAATCTCGAGAAGGTGCTCTATTTCGCCAACTACATAGTCACCAGGGTGGACGAGGACGCTCGGACGGAAGCTCTGAAGTCCTTCGACCCTGATCACAGCGAGCGGGTCACTCAGCTGCGGAAGAGCGCCGCTGAAGAGCTGGAGGCGTTCCTTCAAGCCCAGGACCTTCGGCTCCAGGAGGTTGAGAAGGCCGGCGAAGAACAGGCCGCATCTCTGGCCGCCACCGCGGAGGCACGGCGCGAGAAGCTGGAGTCGGAGGCGGAGTCTCTGTCTCAGCGCATCGAAGCCGGCCTAGGCAAGAAGGCGCCGAGCGACATGACTCTGAAGGATGGTGACCGCAAACAGGTGATCGTTAAGCGGGGGACCCAACTCACGGACGAGCACTCTGCGCAGCTTTCCGAGATTCTCCGGTCGATGCTGGCCGACATCGGCGAAGAGGCGACCGGAGCAGCGAGCCGCCTTCGGGAGCGAACCGCGTCGGAGGCAGCTGCGATTCGAACCGAGATGGACGCGCGGCGTGCCGGTGGGGGTGCCGTTGGCGAGGAGGAGCTCGCGCGCGTCCGAGCTGAGCTGGACGACACGAGGTCGCGTCTTGAAGGGCTCACCGTGCGGCAGTTGCTGACAGATGCCGAGTATCGAGACTACAGCGAGAAGTTCGGAGGGGTGTTCAAAGCGGCTATGGGGGCTGCTGCCATCAAGACCATGCTCGACGCCCTCGATCTGGCGGCTGAGTCCGTACATCTGCGGGAGGAGTTGCTGTCCACCAGTGGCCAGCGCAAGCAGAAGGCGGTCAAGAGGCTCCGAGTGGTGGAGGCTTTCCGTAAGAGTGAGACCGCCCCAACCTGGATGATCCTCGAGGTGCTTCCAGTGATCCCGCCGGAGCTTCGCCCGATGGTCCAGCTAGACGGTGGGAGATTCGCGACGTCGGACCTCAACGATCTGTATCGCCGCGTGATCAACCGCAACAACCGTCTTAAGAGGTTGCTTGAGCTGGGAGCGCCGGAGATCATCGTGCGCAATGAGAAGCGGATGCTCCAAGAGGCGGTGGACGCCTTGATCGACAATGGGCGCCGTGGCCGCGCCATCACGGGGACCGGAAATCGCAAGCTGAAGTCATTGAGCGACATGCTCAAGGGAAAGCAGGGGCGCTTTCGCCAGAACCTTCTCGGCAAGCGGGTCGATTACAGCGGACGCTCTGTGATTGTGGTCGGACCGGAGATGAAGTTGAACCAGTGCGGATTGCCCAAGCGCATGGCGCTGGAGCTATTCAAGCCGTTCGTCATGCGCGAACTTGTGAGCCAAGGTTTCACTCAAAACATCAAGAGCGCTAAGCGGATGGTGGAGCGCGTGCGTCCCGAGGTGTGGGATGTCCTGGACCAGGTGATCCAGGACCACCCCGTGCTTCTAAACCGGGCGCCGACGCTGCACCGTCTCGGGATCCAGGCGTTCATGCCGATGCTGGTGGAGGGGTCTGCCATCCAGATTCATCCGCTGGTGTGCACCGCTTTCAACGCCGACTTCGATGGCGACCAGATGGCTGTTCATGTTCCGCTGTTCAGTGGGGCGATCGCTGAGGCCAAGAACCTCATGATGTCGTCCAACAACATCCTCTCCGCCAGTGACGGGAACCCAGTCGTTGCCCCGTCTCAGGACATGGTTCTTGGTGCCTACTGGCTGACTGTCGAACGTGAGCCACTGAAGAAGCGGGAGGATGGCCACCTGCATGGCTACTCGTCGCCGGAGGAGGTGCTTCTGGCCTACAACACTGGAACTATCTCGGCCCATGAGCCGGTCCGAGTCCGCCTTCCCAGATGCAAGGTGGAGGTGGTTCCGCCAGGAGAGGACCCCGAGCAGCCGGTGATGCTGAGAACCACCCCGGGACGCGTGCTCTTCAACGAGGTGTTGCCGCTGGCGCAGCCGGTACGGGAAGGCGCCGACGCGGACCCCATGGTCTTTCAGAACCGGGCATTCGACCGGAAGGAGCTGCGAACGCTGGTGGCAACCTGCTTCCGCCTCTATGGGAATCAGGTAACCGCCGAAGTGGTGAACGAAATCAAGCGCGTTGGTTTTGCCTTCGCCACCAAGTCGGGCACCACCATGTCAGCCATGGATATCAAGACACCGCCGGAGAAGGCGGGCATCATCGCGGCAGCGGACGGGGCCGTGGACGAGGTGACTCTCCAGCATCGTCGGGGCCTCATCACAGAGGACGAGCGGTATGGGAAGACCGTGGAGATCTGGACCCAGGCCACTGATGCGGTGACCCAGGCCACGATGCGCCACTTCGACCCTTTCTCCTCGGTGCTTCTGATGTCCCAGTCCGGAGCACGTGGGTCGGTGCAGCAGATTCGTCAGCTCGCCGGAATGCGAGGACTGATGGCGGACCCCACCGGGCGGATCATCGACATGCCGATCAAGGCCAACTTCTCTGAAGGCTTGGCGGTGCTTGAGTACTTCATCTCCACCCACGGTGCGCGCAAGGGTCTGGCAGACACCGCCCTCAGGACCGCCGACTCTGGCTACCTCACCCGGCGCTTGGTGGATGTTGCCCAGGACGTGATCGTTCGAGAGGAGGATTGCGGCACCAATTCCGGAGTCTGGCTGTCGGACATGAGCCAGGAAGGGGAGCCGTTCTTGGAGCGGATTCAAGGCCGGGTCGCGGCAGCGGAAGTTACCGATCCCGCAGGCAGGGTTCTAGTTGCCGCTGGTGAGGAGATTACCGATGCTCTGGCGCGCGAGGTAGTGGCGGCGGGCATCGAGCGAGCCAGGGTGCGCAGCGTGCTCACCTGCTCTGCGCGAAGTGGGGTCTGCCGCCTTTGCTATGGGCGCAATCTGGCGACCGGAAAGCTGGTCGAGATCGGGGAGGCTGTGGGGGTCATTGCCGCCCAGTCCATCGGCGAGCCAGGAACTCAGCTCACCATGCGTACCTTCCACACAGGTGGAGTTGCGGGACTTGACATCACGCAGGGTCTTCCGCGTGTCGAGGAGCTCTTCGAGGCGAGGATTCCCAAGGGCAAGGCGACGCTCGCGGAAGCTGGTGGTACGGTTGAGGTTATCCGTGCGGACGGGGCTCGCAGGGTGCGCGTGGTCAGTCACGAGGAGTACGAGATCAGCCAGTCCGTTGAGAAGGGGCTCGAGCTGGACCCGGCCATCGCCGAGGGCGCGCTCGTAGGAGAGGGTCAGGTGCTGGCGCGCGGCACCAAGTCCGGCAAGGCCGTCAGCCTGCAGGCGAGAATTGGAGGCAAGGTCACCGCGCTCAAAATCGGCGCTTCCGGAGGCGAGATCAAGATCCGGGCCCTCGAAGAGGAGGTCAAGGAGTATCCCGTGGCTCACGGAGCGCAGCTCAGGGTCGCCGACGGAGATGAGGTGAAGGCCGGCGATGCGATCACCGCCGGTTCGGTGAGCCCGCAAGAGCTCCTCTATATCAGCGGGCGAGAGGCAGTTCAGGACTATCTGGTCCGCGAGGTGCAGAAGGTGTACCGCTCGCAGGGCGTTGACATCAACGACAAGCACATCGAGGTGATCGTCCGGCAGATGATGCGCAAGGTGCGGGTCGAGTCGGGCGGCGACACCGAGCTGCTCCCCGGCGAGATCGTCTCGCAGTGGGAGTACGATCAGGCAAACGCGGAGGTGCTCGCCGAAGGCGGGGAGCCCGCCATCGCCGCCACGGTGCTGCTGGGGCTTATCAAGGCGGCACTTAACACCGCGAGTTGGTTGTCGGCGGCGTCGTTCCAAGAGACCACCAGGGTCCTGACGGAGGCAGCAATCTCCGGTAAGGTCGACCGCCTGCGCGGCCTCAAGGAGAACGTGATCATCGGCAAGCTGATTCCGGCGGGTACCGGGCTGGACTACTACCGCAAGCTACGGGAAGAGGCAGTCAAGTATTTGGAGGAGGCGGAGGTCACCGCGGGGTCTTCCGCTGTGGTGGTAGAGGCAGCGGACACCACGGAATTCGCTCCTTCTGA
>DATLQZ010000093.1:0-1517 GCA_035534915.1 Candidatus Dormiibacterota bacterium | reverse complement strand
CTCCCTAGAAAGGAGGTGATCCAGCCGCAGCTTCCGCTACGGCTACCTTGTTACGACTTCGTCCCAATCACCAGCCCCACCCTCGACGGCTGCCTCCCTTGCGGGTTGGCCCACCGGCTTCAGGTGTTGCCGGCTTTCATGACGTGACGGGCGGTGTGTACAAGGCCCGGGAACATATTCACCGCCGTATGGCTGACCGGCGGTTACTAGCAACTCCGCCTTCATGGGGGCGAGTTGCAGCCCCCAATCCGAACTGAGACCGGGTTTGCAGGGATTGGCTCCGCGTTGCCGCTTGGCTGCCCGCTGTCCCGGCCATTGTAGCGTGTGTGTCGCCCAGGGCGTCAGGGCCATGCTGACTTGACGTCATCCCCCCCTTCCTCCGGGTTGTGCCCGGCAGTCTGGCTAGACACGACGGTAACTAGCCACGAGGGTTGCGCTCGTTGCGGGACTTAACCCAACATCTCACGACACGAGCTGACGACAGCCATGCAGCACCTGTCTCCCGGCTCCCTTGCGGGCACCCGAACCTTTCAGCCCGGTTCCGGGGATGTCAAGCCCTGGTAAGGTTCTGCGCGTCGCGTCGAATTAAACCACACGCTCCGCTGCTTGTGCGGGCCCCCGTCAATTCCTTTGAGTTTTAGCCTTGCGGCCGTACTCCCCAGGCGGGGGACTTACTGCGTTAGCGCCGGCACGGAGGGGGTCAACACCCCCCACACCTCGTCCCCAGCGTTTACTGCGCGGACTACCGGGGTATCTAATCCCGTTCGCTCCCCGCGCCTTCGCGCCTCAGCGTCAGGTCAGGGCCAGCGGGCCGCCTTCGCCACTGGTGTTCCTCCCGGTCTCTACGCATTTCACCACTACTCCGGGAATTCCACCCGCCTCTCCCTGCCTCCAGCTGCCCCGTCTCGCACGACCCTCCCCGGTTGAGCCGGGGGCTTTCACGTGCGACGCGGGCCGCCGCCTACGCGCCCTTTACGCCCAGTAACTCCGGACAACGCTCGCACCCTACGTCTTACCGCGGCTGCTGGCACGTAGTTAGCCGGTGCTTCTTCCGGGGGTACCGTCACTGGCTTCGTCCCCCCGAAAAGGAGTTTACGCCCCGAAGGGGGTCATCCTCCACGCGGCGTCGCTCCGTCAGGCTTGCGCCCATTGCGGAAAATTCCTTGCTGCTGCCTCCCGTAGGAGTCGGGGCCGTGTCTCAGTCCCCGTGTGGCTGATCGTCCTCTCAGACCAGCTACCCGTCATCGCCACGGTGGGCCACTACCCCGCCGTCTAGCTGATAGGTCGCAGGCCCCTCCACGCGCAGCCCGAAGGCTTTTGCTCATCTCCCCTGCCGGAACATGAGCCCATGGGGTCTTACCCCCGGTTTCCCGGGGTTATCCCCCGCGCGCGGGCAGGTTGCCCACGTGCTCCTCACCCGTCCGCCACGGTCGACCCCCGAAGGGGTTCCCGTCCGACTTGCATGCATTAGGCACGCCGCCAGCGTTGTTCCTGAGCCAGGATCAAACTCTCCATCA
>DATLQZ010000092.1:0-3053 GCA_035534915.1 Candidatus Dormiibacterota bacterium | reverse complement strand
GTCTCGTAGCCGAGGCGCAGCAGCGAGCCCCGCCGCAGCGCCGCGAACTCGGCCAGGTAGATTCCTCCGGCGATGCCGATCGGTCCCGCCACAATCAAAACCCCCAGGCAGAGCAGGAGACTGCCCAGAATGGCGTTCTGGAGTCCCCCATTGGCGGTGGTGGCGGTGATTAGGTGAAAGTTGAGGGCGGGCCACGCTTGCTGTAGGAGACCGCCGACGATCGCCAAAGCCGGTGCCACCACCACTAGCAAGGCGAGGATGCATAGGGACCAAAAGGCGAGGTCGCGGACGGTTCGGAATACCCCTCGCAAGGCTCAGATTCCTCGACCGATGGGCAGCACCAGGTCCCCCGCGGCGCTGCGGATGATGATCCTCCCCAGCAGATTCGTCGCAACTGTGATGATCAACAGCACGCAGGCCAGAGCGGCCAGGGCATGGACCCCCATTCCGGTCGCGTCGGTGAGCGCAGAATCGAGCAGATCAACGATCGTCCCCGCCAAGGTCGAGAAGGGACCGTAGATATTGCTGGGCAGGCGATTGAGCAGGTCGCCACTGATCATCAGCACCGCCATGGTTTCGCCCAGCGCTCGAGCCCATCCCAAGACCGCTGCCGCCAGGATTCCCCGGCGGACGTAGGGCAGAGTCACCACTCTGAAGGTCTCGTAGGGAGTCATTCCCAGGGCCATGGCACCCTCTTTGGCAAGGATTGGGACCGTGCGCATCAGCTCTCGAGTGGTGGAGGCGATGATCGGGACGATCATCACCGCCAACACCAACGAGGTGGTCAGAAGCCCCTCCCCTGCGCCGACGCTTCCCCGAAAAGGGGGGATAAATGCCAGCACCCGAGAGAGACCTGGATAAATGTCGTGAGCCAGAAACGGCCCGAAGAACAGAACCCCCCAGAACCCGTAGGCCACGCTCGGGATACCGGCCAGGACCTCGACGAAGACGGACAATCCGCTCCGGAGCCGCCACGGTAGTCGTTCCGTCAGCGCCAGCATGGCGCCCACTGCTACCGGTACCGCGATCGCCAGCGCGATCAGCGACGAGGCCAGGGTTCCGACGATGAACGGCAGCGCTCCGTATGCCGCGCCGTGGGGAGCGGTGATCCCGTTGTGGTGACTAAGGGTCGTGGCATACAAGTCGCCGAAAGTGAAAATCTGCCCCGAGAAGAAGCGCCAGCCGCTGTAGGTAAAGACGGGGATTGCCTCACTGATGATCTCGCCCGCCAAGAACAGCAGGAGCGCCGCCGGGACCAGGGCCGCTGCCAGGCAGATCGCCCGGCCAAACCGGTCTCGGCGGGTGAGATCGCCGTCAGCCAGACGCCTCCGGCCGATGGACGGGGCCGAGTAGGGACCGGCATTGCCGCCGGCCCCTACTCTCCTGCGAAGCAAGGTCGATTACTCAGTTGAAAGCTAGGTCCAGCTCAGCCGGTGATCTTGTTGATCGCCGTCTCAACCTTAGGAATCACCAACGTCGGCAAGGCCACGAAGTTGACCGCCGAAAGATTGCCCGAAGTAGCCCCTCCGGTAGGACTGATCGCCCAGTCGAGGAAGGTGCGAATAGCCTGGGCGGTGGCGCTGTCGGACTGGTGCTCCTGGATCATCAGGTATTCGAAGTTCACGATCGGATAGGAGTTGGTGCCGGGCGAGTAGATGAGCGACTGGCGCAGATCTGAGGGCGTGCTCCCGGCGGCGGCGGCCACGGCCGCGGTGACGTCGGTTTGATCCGGGGTCAGGAAGGAACCTGACTTGTTCTCGATCTTGGCCTCTTGAAGACCCGTCTCGATGGCGGTGTCCTCCACGCTGACCCCGATGTAGGCTATGCAACCCGGGGTCCCATGGCAGGTCTCGATCATGGCCGGATTACCGTTGGCGGTCAGCTCGTTGGAGACGGGAGGCCAGGTGACAGTGGTGCCCTCGTTGGGGCCGCTGCTCCAGGCACTGTTGGTGGCGGTGAGATAGCTGGTGAAGATGAAGGTGTCACCCGAGGAATCAAGTCGCCGCACTGGGACCACGGCCAGGTTGGGCAGGGTCGCTCCGGGATTGAGCGCGGCGATCTTGGGGTCGTTCCAGTTGGTGATCTTTCCCTCATACATCTGGGCCAGCAGGGTCCCGCTCAGCTTGAGAAAGTCAGGGGCGCCCGGCACGTTGTAGTTCACCGCCTGGCTGGAGATCGCAATCGGGATGTTGAGCAGGGTCGGGTTGGCCGCCGCCAGCGCCGGCGACAGGTAGGCGTCGGAACCTCCCATCTGGACCAGCTTGCCGATGGCATCGTTGATCCCTAGCCCCGACCCACCCGGTCCGGGGGCAAGAGTGGCGTTGGAGAACGCGCTGTTGAACTCCGGGGCCAGCACCTGGAGGTACGGATAGATCAATGTCGACCCCGCCTCGTTGAGGGTGACTTGGCTGGACGGGTTTCCCGTGGGTGGGGCGCTCGCGTGAGTTGAATGGTGCGCAGCTGAGTGATGAGTTGCGGGCGTGGTGCCGCAGGCCGCCAACAGCACCGACCCGAGAGCCAACAGCACGACGGCACGGATTCCAGTCGGTCGAGCGATTTTCGGGCGCATTGAATCCTCCCTTCTAAAATCCAGGGCTAAACGAATTGGTCCCGGTGCGGGGAACGCCCCGCGCGTGTCAGACCGTTCTCCCCTCCACGTAGGCCCGGCTGCGGGCGTCCGCCGGGCTGGCGAAGAACTTGTCCTTGTCGGCGAACTCCACCACTTCACCCTCAAGCATGAACAGGATCTGGTCGGCGCAACGCGCCGCCTGCTGAACGTTGTGGGTGACGAAAACCACGGTCATGTGCTGCTTCAGCTGGCTGATGAGCTCCTCAATTCGATCCGTTGACCTAGGGTCGAGGGAGGAGGTCGGCTCGTCAAGCAACAGCACGTCCGGCTCGACTGCGAGTGCCCGGGCGAGGCACAGGAGCTGCTGCTGACCCCCGGAGAGCATGAACGGGGTGCTCTTCAGGCGGTCGCTAACAGCGTCCCAGAGGCCCACCCGACGGAGCACGTGCTCAGTGCGCTCCGGGATCTCCTGGCGCGCCCACAG
>DATLQZ010000091.1:0-4893 GCA_035534915.1 Candidatus Dormiibacterota bacterium | reverse complement strand
GGGCCATGGCCAGCACCCGATCCAGCCCGGGGCGGTGCTCTCGCAAACCCGAAGCTCTGTCCCGGAACACCCCCACCACCTCACCAGTTGAGCTGGCTCGCAGCTCCTCCTCTTGAGCGGCCAGGGACGACTCCTGACCGGTCGTGCCCGACACCCGCACATACAGCGCCTCGCGACGGGGTATGTCCTTTGGCGCCTGTCCAAGAACCGCTCCAGCTCCTCGGTACGGAACCTCCGTTCTCGGCCCGGGCGCACCACCGGCACCCGGCCCTCGTCAGCCCAACGCCCCAACGTCACCGGGTGCACCCCCAGCACCTCCGCCGCCGCCTTGAGTCGCAACAATGCCATGCCACCAAGCCTTACATATCACTCAGGCTCGCTTAGCATCTCTAGTCACTGTTGCGGACCCTACCGTAATCCGCCTAATTAAGCGGTCTCGACGGGCGGGCTAGAATCCCCCCGTGGGTCGTCGAGACCGGCGCCCTAAGGCGTCAGAACTCGCTGCTCGTGTCACGCCGCTATGGAGGGGCCAGGGTGACCTTCGCCGAGGCTTTCCCGACGATGAAGAGCACCACGATCGACGTCACCGAAAAGAGCTAGTGCCAGGAGTGGCCGACCCACCTGACCGAGAAGACGGCGCGGCCCTTTGTCGATTGCTCGAACTCCGTCTGCTACGGCGGCGGTGTAGCGATCCAACCGATCCTGAACGAGATGGTCAGCGAGGGCAAGACCGACTCCGAGACCGCCAAGCTGTGCAAGGGACACGAGGGATCGCGGCGAAGGAGGGGCAGAGACTGTCTCCACGTCTTCACAGTGGGAGTTCATGTGGACTACGGGCTAAATGGTCCGGCCATAGCCAGATTCAGGTCGAGCCAAAATGACCCCAGTGAGTAGCAATGATGAGAAGCACGCCAGCGGCGGCGAGCGCAATGCCTGCGACGATGGTCCTCTCAGCAGGGATCTTGAAGGCTGGGATCTGAGCGGCGACGAGCCAGACACCGGCAAACAGGATCAACAAGAATCCGACCTCGGCGACTGTGCGGCCCGTTTGGTGGCTCAAGACAAGCATTATCTCGCAGCCGCCCCCGTCGCTGAGACAAATCCCGGCTACGCCCCCGAGATCAGTTTCGCGCTTAGCTGACGAAGTCGGCCCAATCTGCCGTCTGGCCGCTGTCGCCGACGGCCCCGTATAGGGTGGCCGAGGTGGCCTGCACACCCCCTGCGGGCGCAGTCGATGCGGTCGGGGCGGTGATGGCTGGCACGCAGACGCTCAGCCCCGCCGAGCAACGCAGCCTCGCCGCCGCCGTCCCTCCGCTCGAGTAGTTAGCAGGCAATATGCGGGCTGACACTTGTGATTGCGTCTGGCCTAGATCGGCCGGGGCTAGCGCGAACGCTTAACGGAGTCAGCGTCCCCATCGCCTCCGGGCGTCACGTGCTACTTGACCCGTGCCGTCCCGAGAATCGAGGTCCGTCTTGGGGACGTTAAAAACTCTAGGCGCTGGCAGTGACCCATCCACGCGTCTGCCGATGATTACCACGCCGGTCGACGACACGAAACCCTTGACCCGACCGATGTGACACTGATTGCCTCCTGGCCCGTTAAGTCAGTCGACAGGGAGGGTGCTGAACGGCCCGCAGGCTCCCCCCACGGCGAGATGGTCGGACTGAGTGGGCCATATCAAGGAGTGTCCTGCATGATCATCCTGGGAATCGTACTGCTCGTCATCGGATTTGTGATCGGGATTCCGATCCTCTACACGCTCGGAATCATCCTCCTTATCATCGGGCTGGCTCTGTGGATTCTGGGAAGCTTAGGGCATGCCGTCGGAGGCAGACGCCACTACTTTTGATCTGGGCCGCACCGGTCCTGCTGCGCTTGCCCCCCCAGGACAAGCTGGGGACCTAATCGAGCCAGCAGCGGGAGCGGAGGGCCGGTACGAAGTCTCCTGCCCGCAAAGTGAACCCGTCGTCGGGATGCGCCTGAACCTGCTTGGATGGCGTCAGCTTCCGTTCGAATCGGGGGCCACCATCCAAGCGGTCCGCCCACCGCGTACCGAGCATGGGCAGAACAGCTGTCTATCGCCGAGTCGGGACGCACGGTCCGGCCACGGGCCGTGCCTCTCCCGCGGGGCTCGGTCCTTTCAATGACAGCAGCCGTGTCGCCGGAGTCAGCGAGTGCGGCGCTGCGGGATGGCGACCCCGGCTTGGATGCTCAGAGGTCGACCCGCAGAAAGGACCTCGGCCAGGCGGACCTTGTTCGAGCCGCCGCAGCCATTCTGGTTGTCGTGATTCACTGCACCCCGTGGCCGTCCCATGCCACCACCGCGGCCGCCTCCTTCTACAACGCCATGAATCTATTGTCCCTGGTGTCCGTGCCCCTTTTCGTTGTGCTAAGCGGATTACTGCTCGCCTACAGCAATCCGACCATTAAACCCAGAGGCCAGTTTTGGAGCCGCCGGCTTCGTCGCACCCTACTGCCCTGGCTGCTCTGGGCTGGAATTTACTTTCCTCTCACCGTCGGCTTCGGGGGCATGTCTCCCGCACCAGCAGCCGACTGGGGGTGGTGGGCCGGGGGGGCAGGCCACCTCTACTTCCTCGTCCTTATCCCTCAGCTCTACGTCCTCTATCTCGTCTGGCCAAAGGGACGCGTGAGCTCCGTGGTCGCAATGGGCCTGGCAGTCAGCGCGCAGGTGGTTCTGCAACTGCTGCGGGTCGTGCTACCCATCCACGGCGGCGCCGGCCAGATTTTTCTTCTGGACTACGGCTTCGAGGAGGCCCCGTTTTGGATGGGTTACTTCGCGATTGGGGTTGTGCTCGGCGTCCACCCAGAGTGGCTTCGAAGTAGCCGTTGGCAGCGATGGTTTGCACTGCCCCTGACGCTGGCAGCCGCGGCAATACTGCTAGCCGGTCTCCCGGGAAGGATCGCCACCAACTGGGGACCCTGGGTTGGAGGCACGGGCGGCTTCCTGCGGCCCTCCCTGGTGCTGCTGACAGCGGTCGTGTTCTTCGACCTCTGGGCCTTGAGCACCTTTCTCGAGACCCGTCTTCGGCCATGGCAGCGCCGAACGGTCGTGAGTCTGAGCCGCCACTCCCTAGGCATATACGTCACCCACCCGATCTTTCTGCTCGGTGTGGGCCCGCTGATGGAGATGATGCCCCGCCCGGTTTCCCTGCAGGAAGGACTTCCATGGTCGTTGCTGCCATTCGGAATCCTGGTCGTCGGAGCCACCGCGTTCGGGTGGTTCGTGAGCTCGCAGCTCGCATCTCACCGAGAAACCGCCTGGGCCGTTGGAGAGTCCACCCGCCGTCCCGCACGAGGACTGGGCCAGGCATCTTCCAGCTGACCCTGGACGCTGCCCAGCACCGCCGCGTGGCCAGAGCAGCTCAGACCTGCCCCCAAGTCCTTGTCGACAGACGGGCGGCGGCGCAGTAATCCAGTGCAACCGGCCCTGACTTTAGGACGACTGAGACCACCGTCGCAGGAGTCCCATACGCTGCGCATCGCTTCACAGCCTCTCGACTACGAGCAGCGGTGGGCCAGTCGCGTCGGGCGGTCCCCCATCGTGCGATGTGCCTGCCCACTAGCCCCGGGCTCAGTGGGCCCAACAGACCGACGCTCCGATTGACCGACCTGGGCTGGGTGGCGCAAAGGCGAGCCATCCACTTCGCCCGACGAGGCAGTTCACAGCGATCCTGTCCTTATCTCGGGTCGGATCAAGCTGAGTCGGCGCTGAGGGCCGGGGTCTGTGCCCCAGGCCCTCAGGTAGCCGCCCGCTAGTTAAGGTCGGTCGGCGGGAGTGTTGAGGTCGTCTTCGCGGGCCGTTCAGCAACCCGAGCGGCTAGGTCCCTGGACCCCCGTATTGAAAGGCCGTGGTGTTCAAGCGGTACGTGAGGGTCCGGGCCGTGGAGCCGCTACGATTCCGATCAGAGCGACCACGATCCAAGCGGCAAGCCCAAAGACGATGATGGCGACCACATCGGGCCAGTAGGCAACGTGCGCTCCAGCCGTGACCGCAGTTGGGAGGATTCCGCGGAACGGTGCGGAGAGCCCCGACGCCAGAGTGCCTATGAACGAGACAAAACCGATCGAGCTCGCTCCGATGATTTTGAAGAGGAAGTCGAGAGCGAGGATCGCATCCACCACCCCCGCCGCCAACCACACCAACTGGCGCAGGCGAAAGCCCGGGGTCACCGACGGTCGGCTGCTTGTGTAGGTCGATTCGCGGGCCCCCGTCGGCGTCTGGGAGACTTGGGTCACCGTTTGCTCCTGCTGGGGAGCTTCGGGGTCAATCATGTACTGTCCTCCTCTGAGCGGCTGCTTACAGAAGGTCTCGGCCTCCTGCTCTGGTGCACCCTTCGAGTAGGCCTAACGCAATCGGGCCGTCCGCGTTTCACTCGCCGCCACATGGCGGCACTCCCGAGGCGTTCGCCGGCAGGTCAACGGCGGGCGGTCTAGCGCCCGCGAGACCCAGCGTCCGATCGGCTCACGGGTTGACATCACGCCTCCTAGCAATCAGTCGCAGCTGAAGATGGCGACGGAGTCAGATGGCTGAGATCCCCCAGCGGTGACGGCCACCCGAGGCCTGGAGGTCACCAGCGGGTCAGACTTCGGGCACCGCTCCTCTGAGCCCTCCAGCGTGCGCCGACGACTGCTGAAATCGGTGACGAGCTCGGTCCGGTCCCCCGCGCAGCAGAAGCCAGTGGGACCTGCCGGCCGAGACCTCGAGCCGGCCCCCACAGGACAGTTCCGTGGGTCGTGTCCCATACATTGGTGTAAGTAGCGTGGTCGAGATCGTGCCGAGAGTGGGCACGAAAAAGGCCACCGTGCAACCAACCCTCTTCACAGACCGGGAGACACGATGACCCCCAACAGCATGCCACTTGACGCCCTGC
>DATLQZ010000090.1:0-25867 GCA_035534915.1 Candidatus Dormiibacterota bacterium | reverse complement strand
GACTGTCAGGCCCAGGACGACGAGTCGACACTAGCGCTCAAAGTCACCGAGACCCGGTCGCCGAGGGTCTGCTCGCGGGGGCCCCGGCTCTGGCTGCTGGTCCGGTCGTGCTCTTCGTGGTAAGGAGCGTCGTGTTGTGATCCTGGCGCTGGGCGCCAGGCCAGGTGGCGTGCATCCCTCGGAATGGTACGTATCAGGCGGGAAGTTCGGCGGGAGTCGCTCCGGCCACGCCGGCTTGAGGGTCAAATGCGCCGCGGACCTCTCCTGCGGACCGCCACCGGGTTCGCGCGGGGGCGGCAGCCGGGGTGGCCGGATCCCGACTCCGAGGGAGAGGGCCAGGTCCTCGTCCACAGGGTCAGCACCTCAGGGCTCGGCCCGGTGAACGCGCGGGCGCTCTGGCCAAAGTGCGCAGGGCCGTCCCGCCTGGCCAGCTCAGCACAGGCCCCACCGATAACCGCAGTGCCCCGATGGCTGCCTTGAGCAGTGGTGCCTTGTGAAGGCGTCGCATCGGGCAGCCACAACTACCTTGGTCCAAGGCACGATCGAGACTGTGGTGCCTGTGTGACCACCCATCAAGGGACGTCCCAGATTGCCGGCGCGCTGCCGAATCCCGCACCCCACTCGACGTGTGCAACGGTCACACCATTGGGCACCTGGGACGTGACGCAACCCCCGTTCGTCTGCCCAACAGCCACAGCGTATAGGCCATAGTTGAAGTTGGTGCAGCCAGCGACGCTATTGAAGTCGGCGGTGTAGGTCTGGGTATCACTGCCGACCACTGTTGCGTTGCTATCCACATCGCCCGATGAGTTGCCGGACACACCGACTATGGTGAATTGGACGGCCACGAACCGATACCCATTGGTTGGGGTCTCGCAGGCCGTCCCCTGGGCCGGATCAATCACGCCGGTCATGGTCACAGTTATCTTGTTTCCCTGCGAGTCGGTATCGGTGAACGTGGTGCCGACCGGCCCCTCCAGTGAGTTGGGAGTGGCTGTCGGAACGGACGTGGCCGGAGTGGTGTTCTTCACGGTCGGGGGGCCTGAGTCACGGCGCCGCACCCCGCGACCGATGCCGCCCCTACGGCGGCTGCCCAAGCCAGCCGGATCACCTTCTGCTGATGTCGCACTTGTTGCCCTCCTCGTCCTTCCGCTTCTGAGACCGTACCCACCAGGAATTTGAGCAGTAGGTCCTGGACCCCGCCGGACCTTGGATAGGTTCCCGCAAACCGCGCAGTTTCCGATCAGCTCCGGCGGGCCAATCTGCATCGCCGAAGGGTGCACCTAGTGAGGACTCAATAGCAACACCAAACCACAGTCGGCCCGGCCTGGTGCAGCCGCTCGCAGGGATCTGCCAGCGGAGGGTCCCGAGGTTGTCGCCGCGTAATAACGGACGTTGGTATCGATCGTGCTTCCTCCCTGGCTTCACGCGCCTACCGCGGAGAGCATTAGTCGGTGAGATGCCCGAAGGCTACTGTCCCCCGCGCCCCGCCCCATGGGTCCGAGGGCTGGTCTACTCCGTCACGCAACTCTCCCGCGCCCGGTCCCTGAGCCTTCGCCGCCGCCTACGCCGTGGCTCGGCTCCTCGGGTGGTGCCAGCGTGGCGCCGTCTTGTGACGACTCCGTCACAACTGCCTAGCGAGACCTCTGATGCCTTGCGGAGAGGTGATACCTTAAGGTCGTGGCCAAGTCGGGGAGTGACGTCGTTGCCCAGTCGGTCGCTAACGATGGGAGCCCCCTAAGTCCACGAGACTGGCTCCTGCTGAGTTTGAGTGGCACCGGCCAACCAGTAGACCGCATCCGCCTCCAGAAAACTCTCTTTCTGTTCTCGAAGCGGTCGAAGGTACCGCCAGCGGAGCAATATACCTTCCAACCTTACCTGTACGGACCGTTCAGCTTCCAACTGTACCCTGACCTAGATCGGCTTGTTCTCGAAGGTCTGGTCCGCGCGGATCGTCTGGACCGCACGACATCGCCCGGGTACAGCTTGACTCGGGCTGGCCAAGCGAGAGCAGAGAGGCTGGCTCAGCAAGCTCCGAAGGCTCGTGTGCGAGCGCTGACCTCGATCCGAGCCTGGGTGGTCGCGCAGTCGTTCCGCTCGCTGCTGGAGAACGTGTATCGGCTATATCCAGAGTACGCCAGCAAGTCGGTCTTCCGCTAGACGTGACGCTGGTCGTGGCGCTGCGATGCGCGGACGGGTTAGTAGTCGCGTCCGATAGTCAGTCCACAGCACAGACCGGCAGCCAGCCGACTAAGGGGGACATTCACAAGCTCTTCATTCTCGGGTCCCAGTTTGCATGGGGCGGGTCAGGCCCCATCGGCTCCATCCAGAGGGTACGCGCGGAGCTCGAAGGATGCACAGCAGAGATAGTCCGCGACTTCAAACACTTCGAGCCCGGCATGAAGACACTCCATAAGCACATCCACAAGATTCAAGATGAGGTGGAGAGAGAGACGCTTGGCGACCTGCAAGCTAAAGCGGCGCAGCGGAGTGCCTATCTAGTCGCGTTTTTCACCGAGGACGGACCGCACATTCTCGAGTTCGAAACGGCGGGCTCACGGACGCTACACGATACAGACGGATTCTCCGCGATCGGCTCGGGGGATATCTTCGCGATGCACTCATTTCGATCTTTGCGTCACCATCAACTCGTGACTCTTAGCCAGCCTCAAGCGCAAGCACTGGCTTGGCGAACTGTGGACGACGCCATCGCCACCGCAGCTTGGGGGCTGGGAGGGCCGGTGAGTATCGCGGTCGTGGACTCGAAGGTAGCCAGAATGCTCGAACCTCAAGAGGTCGAAGCGGTGCGGGACACCGTGGGGCTCTGGCGGCAGCAAGAAGTCGAGATCCTTGGGGCTCTTGGGAGATTGTCTGGACTGCCCGCTGAAACGGTGGTCCCTGAACCTCCTACTGAGGCGTGAATCCGCAGAAGAGGCGGCTGCCCACCGAGGCTGGCCTGGTATGAATCCTCCGACCACGATTACCAGAAGCCAAACGTACCGGCGGAGCGCCGGAGTGGACACCGCCGCCGAAGTTGACGACAAGCCCAGCCCGCCCGATCGGCGAGCCTTCGGGGCCGGCTGAAGCACTCCGAAACCGGCCAAGTCAGCACGAAGGTCGCACGCTCCGCAGACGTCGATGTTAGCGGTGGACGACGATCCCGATCCCCTGCAGTCTCTCCCGGGATGAGGCAAGGCGTCAGGTCACGCGGGAGTGCGCGTCAAGTTGAGTGCAAGTAGCCGATCGAGGATTGAGTCGTCGTCAAGGTCAGCCGGCCAGCCATACGCAGCCCTCACCGCCTTGTCTAGGTCACCGTGGACCTTCACCAGCCAGGCGGGCCTCTTGTTGTACAAGTTGGTCAGGGTCCGATTGGCAACCGGTTCGGCTCCTGGTCCGACCGCCCCCAGCGAGCCGTCTCGGAGGCGAGCGAGTTCGCGAGCAGCTACTGCGATCGCCTCACGGCCCTCGCTTGACGGCAGGGGAAAGGGAAAGGTTGCGAAGCAGGTCGTCGGCGTGTAGCGGAAACCACTCTCAACTTCGCGGAGCTGTGTGCCGGTGCCTCGTGCCCACAGTTCGTGGGCCCTGGAGTGGAGCACGCCGAAGGTGTAGTCGTCGTCCCGTGCGAACACGATGGTAGCGCTGTCAGCAAGGGTGCCGCGACCCAGCCACACGAAGAGTCGGTGCTTGGAGACCCTGGTCGTTGCGATGTACCTTGACAGCGGAGCCAACGCTTGGCGCATCTCCGGACGTGGCTCCATGTGGAGCCACCAACCTTCGCGGTAGCGTCGATGCCGGACTGTCGTTCGGAACGGTTCGGCGTTCGCTTTCACGTATCCGAAGGGCGCCTCGTACAGAGGCCTATCCGGGATCTCTGTGGGTACTCCACTGACAGGCTCCTCAGGTATAGGGAAATCCTCCGGTCGTCAAGGAGGAGCCTCGAGCCCGGTCCCGGACCACTCGGGGCCGCATTGCCCTGAAGTTCTCGAGATCTCATCGGATGCCGCACCGCGGTCGCTCTTAGTGGGTGCCACTCGATCTCCCTCGGTCATCGGCCCCCGGCCCCACGCTCCCCGCCAACCCGCCGAGATCCGGGAAGGGCCTCGTCGTCCACCACGGCCTACTCGATCTCGACCCCGCTGCCAACGCGAGACCCGGATGTGCCACATCCTGAGACCAGTGTGCAACCCGCCGCTCTTGACCCTAACTGGCCGGATCGCCGACGTCTTCAAGAGCCCCCCCGTACGGCGACTCGTTAATCATCAGTGTCTCCCTCGTTGTGAGACCATATAACCGACACACGATCGCATCAATCTCGCGATCCGTGTTCTTGAGCTGTCTGGCGACAGCCTCCGCCTCATGCCCAGTCCTCACCACCTCCAATCGCCTGCGAAGGTCCATAATCCTGCTGACCCGAGCCCCAAGCTCGACGTCGTTGCTATCGGCCAGTGGTGCCACGCGGAGATACACGGGTTTCACCTCGTAGTCGAAGAAGCGAGTCGAGAATAGCCAGTTGAAGAGACTGGAGTTCAGGATTCCAAGTAGACCTTCCAGACGATAGCCATCTCGGGCGATGATGTTCGAAAGTCGGTTGAGGTTGTAGGCCCGGGTCCGGTCTATTGTCGCCACAATTCGGCGCTTCAGCGAGAGGTTCCGTGTCCTCACAACCAGGATCTTGTCGGAGTTCAAGAGCCGCTCAGCCGGAAGAGTCCGTCCAAGAGACCCCCGCGCCCGAACGTAGGCGGCATCGTAGAGGATCCACTTTGAGGTGCGTACGGGCCCGTAACGTGATATGCCGCTGCCGGGGATCATAGGATGGTAGCGAGCATCGACTCGCGTACCCGCCGTGAGTTCGTCTCTGATGAATCCTGTGTTGATGCCCACCCCAAATTCGTAACCGCTCTCGATTGACGGGAAGCCCGTCACTAGCCTCGCGACTAGGCGCGCCCCCTCTTCCGAGAGGCGGTAGTCAATGGCGCAGCCTGGGTTGCGAGCAAATCGCCGCTGAGGAATCCGGTATGGCGGCGTCGACGCCAGGTCATCCGGCCTAATCGGAGCGACAACTTCCACCTCATGGTCCGCGGAAGGTGCATCGGGGCTCAGGACAAGTATCGTCGTGTCGACCGTTGCTCGCTTGAACACCCCCGGCCCGAGCGGAGCGAGCTGTATCACGCTTGAGTCGACCAGGCACAGGCGGCGCAACTTCTCAAAGCTGGGCTGAATAAGAAACGTCGCCGAGGTGATGTACCCAAGCCGGCCTCCCCGGCGTAGCAGCTGCAAGCAACGCTCGATAAAGAATTTGTACAAGTCGTAGTTGCCTTCCGCCACCTGATACTCCGATCGGTAGTACCCGGTGAGGAGTTCTTCTGTGGCGTTTCGATATACATATGGAGGGTTACCAATGACTACGTCAAACCCAGGGCTCGGACAGACTTCTGGAAACTCATCTTCCCAACTGAAGGCGTTGATCCGGTACTCATCTTCTTCCGATAGCAACGAGAGCTGCGTCGCGGCCGCCTGGAATCCTGGGCTCACCAGTGAGTTGCCGCACTTGATGTTATCGCCGAGGTCGGGCAAAGCCCTTTCGTGGAAAAGGCGGAGCTGTTTTGAAATGGTCTCCGACGTCTCCCCCTCCAGCACCTTAAGTAGAAGGGAAAGTTTTGTCACCTCCACTGCCTGAGGATCGACATCCACGCCACAAATGTTATTTCGCAGAATCCGTTTGCGCTCGGCGGTTGCAAGGAGGTATTCACCGCGCTGTCCCCTGAACAATTCTTTCGTCCGCTTCTCTGGGCCATCGGACAAGTAATGGGACAGATGCCAGTCAAGGAGGTGCTGGTAGGCGACGATCAGAAAAGATCCCGACCCGCACGCGGGGTCAAGCACCCGCATACGGCTCACCTGCCGGGGAGTCTTACCCGCTAGCAAGGGATCGAGTGCCTGGCCGACTATGTATTCCACCACGTAAGTGGGCGTGTAGTACACTCCACCGGCCCTCGCGATCTCTGGCTTATCTTCCACGACCGCACGATGGCCAGCTGTAAGCCTGATGACCTTTCCAAGGAACTGCTCGTACACCTGCCCAAGAATATCCGCGGGCAAGACACCGAACTCGTATGGGCTGTCAGGGTAGTAGAGGCGCTGGATAATGGTGCGCAGGACCTTATCGTCGATTGTGAGGGTGAGCGTCAAACTGTCTGGCGCTTCGTGGTGGTCGTGCTCCTTCTTGAAGTGAAAAAGGCCAGAGTTATAGCGATCGTCTGCCTGGCGGAAGAGATTGCAGAGTTGCTTGTATATGCCTGGCACCCGTTCGAGCTCCCGCAACCGTCCGTAATCCTCCAGCCCGCGATCTTCACAGATGCGCAGGAAGACGATGCGGTCAACGGTGCGCTGGACCGCAAAGTTTAACTCACGCTGAGACAGCCCAGCATTGCGAAGAGCGATGTTCCGTGCCAGAGCCTCGCGCCAAGCCCCAATCTCTTGCAGAAAGGCATCGTCAACTGCGGCCGTTCCTCGCTTTCGGCGGGTGCTCTCTGCATATTCATCAAACGCTCCTAGGCGGATCGCATCCGGGCTGAAGACTGAAATGATGTCATTCCACCGCTCGGCCAGTTCCTGCCAGGGGATGTACGTGATCCGCGCGAGTGAGGCGCTATCAGACGCGGCTGGTACCTGCCTGCAATCATAGACTGCGAACTCTCGGAAGTTGGTTAGGATGCTCAGAGGGAGTTTGGCGGACCACGCATATCGGCGAAGCTGGTACGCAGCCGGTGCGTCGGTCTTGAGTAGAGTGGCTGGCCGCTTCGCTTCGACGAAGAATTTGCGGGTACCGCCAATTCGAAACGAATAGTCAGGCGCCTTTGCAGCACCTTCAACGGTAATGCTATCCTCGTGGACCACGTCCTTGTACGCCTCAGCGTACCCTTGCTCGTTGCTAACGTCCCAGCCCATTGCATGGAATAGCGGGTCGATGAATTCTCGTCGAACTTGCGTCTCGTTGTAGGCAGTGGATAGATAGGCTCTTGAGTTCCGCTCGAATCGCTCGATGAGGTCTGTAACAGCCTTGGGCGCCAAGCGGCTCATCTCCGCCCTTACGACTCCGAGGTCAGCACAGCGGGCACGTGAAGGCTGCTGCGGCGGAGCGCCCTCGCGAGGTGGCGAAGGCTGCGCGGCAAGATGGTCGCCTCGGTGAGGAGCGGCCGGTACCGTGACCTCGGGCGGCATCCGGTGCGGGAGAGACGGCAGTCGGCCAGGTCGCGGAAGACGGCCACCGATCTGGCCCGCCCCGACGCTGAGGAGGGCCTGGCGCCCAAGGCGGGTGAGGACACCACCGTCTGGCGTCCCAGCCTCGCCGCTACGCCACTTGGACTCGCCTTCCACGCAGTGCTCCGGCTGGGCGACATGGAGACGGGAGAGCGGCTGGAGGACATCGCTCGCGCCCAGTCTGCGGCCGAGCGGATCCCAGAGCGTGCCGGCGATATCGCCACGCTGGCACGGGCTGCCTGGGCCTGCGAGCCGGCGGGCCGGGCCAGCACGCTGCGGCACTGGCTCGAGGTGCCCTCTGGGGCGCCGGTCGAAGCGGTGATGTTGGAGGGATTCATCAACCTGATCTAGGAGCATACTCGACTGACGGCAGATTGTCCTGGGCTATGGGGCCCGATGCGGCCCGCGGAGCCGAGGTCTACCGGCGGATGGGGTCTTACCGGCTTCAGGGTGGCGTCTAGGCATTGCCGGTGGCGCAAGTTACGGGGCGAGATCTGAGCTGAGGCGCTCTACCAGCAGTTCGAGGCGACGACGCCAGTCAGGCAGTCTCATGGTTGGTTTGGGCCACCCCGCGCACCCGGTGCGCGCCGGTAGCGCGGTCAACGAGGTCGGCGCCTTTTTCTAGTGGGCCGTCGAGGCTCGGCAGAGCGGCTGCTTGGTTCCCTCACCAGGAGTTCTCTGGCTGGTGCGACGTAGGGGTTGAATCCCCCAGGACAATTCCCCCGCACGGTCTGGTCCCAGCTAAGCTCGTCGAAGGAGCAATCTACCAGCGCGAGGAATTCGGCTTTCCTCAAGGCACACTGCCTGGCCATGGCCGCAATGACCTTGTCCGGAATTAGGCTCGTGCCGTGAGAGATGCGAGTGTGCAATTCCACGTTGTAGTCGCCTACCACCACGGTCTTCGCGAACATGTTGTGGTGACTGGGATCCCGAGTCATACCCTTCCGCACAAGCGCGGCCGCCACATCGGCGGCGCGCAGCTCGGCCATCCTGGGAGACTAGACGATGTGGGCGCGCAGGTACGCCAGTTGCGCCTCCGCCTGCGGGCTCCGGGAGAGGTCGCGTCGCTCAAGCACAGATAGGTGCTCTCGCATTGCGGCCCACAGGTCCGCGAGCGCGTCCTCAATCGAATCCCCCACGCCGAAGATGCCAGTGCCTAGATCCGTTGCGAGGCTCTCGCTGGGTCCCGGTTCTACTCGCACCCATATGGCGCCTCGTAGTTCCGACACGCCTTCCGCTCGAAGGATCCAGGGACCCTGCTCCTCAAAGGTCTCATCCAGTGAAAGGACCAACTCAGGCTCGCTTAGGGGTTCAACGGCAACCGTCTCAGCCGACTGTGCGTACAGAGCGAACCGTGTAACGGTTGGCCCTGACTCGAAGCTGGCGGACAGGCACCAGATCTCCTGCCTAGGCGTCCTGGCGAGGGGCCACACTTGGCTCAATCCAGGCCCCCTAAGGCCTCGAGGGCTTGGGCGATCAGCTGTCGCAACTCCTCAAGACGCGCCCTCGATGCAGTGATCCGCGCAACAGGCTGAATCTCGATAGCGTCGAGCTGCTCCGCCATTCGAAGCTGTTCCTCTGCCGTGCCAAAGACAGGGGCAGGAGGCAGGAAGCCAAGGTTAAGGACGACCTCCCCGGGGACCCCATCGGGGCGCGACACCGCGCCGACCTGGAAGATGTTGACCGGCGAAACGGGCTGCTCCTGCACTAACCTCCACGACACCTTGATCGGCGACTTCAGGGCACCCCGTGCTGGGGCGCGACTCCCGCCACGCCGCGGCTCACGTCGCTGCTCCGGCATGGCGGCTCTCCTCTCCCCCCAGTTGAACGCGTAAAGGGAGTATACCCACGCGTTCAACCGCCGCATCCCTCGCGCAACGCTCGCCGTGGCTCCCCATGCCACGCCCTGCGGCGGGGCGACCCCATGCGGCCCCGCGTCGACAGCAACTTTGACAGCAACCCGGACAGTTTGAAGTGAGCCTCGGCGGCACTCCCTGAACTTAAAAACTGGTGCCCCCGGAAGGACTCGAACCTCCGACACGCGGTTTAGGAAACCGCTGCTCTATCCCCTGAGCTACGAGGGCGGGCGAAGTGACGTGCGCGAGTGTGGCGACCGCGATCTTGTTATCGGCCGGGTCGGCGCCTACCCCTTGCTCCCAAGCGGAACCGGTCGCGGGCTTGACCAAGCGTAAACACTACCGAGTCCGACCACCTTTGACTCCCAGACCACCATGGCTTGGCCAAACGCTTGGGCCGGGACAGCCGCCCGTCCGCTTGGCGCAGCCCTCGCCGGACTTGGGGCAAGACGAGCTCGGCCGCGGCCGGGTTTTTGGTGGTTCGCGCCGGGGTTTCCTGTCAGCGGATTACCCGCCTCAGACGATCGTGACGCCAGCTGCCATCATCTCAGCCACTGCCAACTCGCCATCGCCCGCTCTCAGGTCCACAGGGGCGGTGGCGTCGAGGATCAAGGTCGCAGCTAGGCCGGCTGCGACCGCGTCCAGGGCGGTTGCCTTCACGCACACATCGAGTGCTAACCCTGCCACCATTACTCGTTCAATCAGTCTTTTGGACAGGAACTCTGGCAGACGCGTCGGCCGCAACGCGCCGGTCGAGAGGCTGCGGACACCGAAGCCGGAATAGCCGTCGTCGCTGCCCTGACCCTTCCGGACGACCTCGACCCAGCCAGGGATGAGGGTATGCAGGTCCGCTCCCCATGTCCCGGAGACGCAGTGGGTGGGCCAGGGCCCACCGTAGTCCTTGAAGTGGGGGGTCTCCCCAGGGTGCCAATCTTGGGTACAGACGACCAGCACACCTTGCTTTCGGGCCGCCTCCACCAGCGCTGCTGCCCGCTCAGCGACCCGGTCTCCCCCAGGGACGAACAGTGTGCCGCGCGGATCCGCGAAGTCGTTCTGGACGTCGACGACGATGAGAGCACAGTTTGGGCCGAATTGAGGGGGGCTGCTCATGACTGCCGCATAGTTCCAGCGGTACCGGTCCAACCTGGGCCCCCGGTCACTAGCCGTCGGATGCTGCGCCACACAGTCTGACCTTAGCGAAGCCGGGCCGAACACACAATCTGGTGCTTCGCCCTCAAGTTCGCCAGCTCGGGGATTAGGCCCAGGGTGCCGAGCGCATCGGATTCGCGGCTCGGCTCCCTAAGCTTTGGGGGGTGAGGACCGGCAACGCTCCACCGCCGAGAACCGGGCGGGCGACCGACCAGGGTAGGCCCCTGAGGGGAGTTCGGGGTCCGACCCGGGTAGTGGCTCGGCTGACTATGGACTCAGGCCGTCGATGGCGCGGGTCGGCGCCACTTCGCCGGTCCTTTCGCTACTGGGCGCTGCTGGGTCTCCTGCTGACAACTGGTTCGGGAGTGAGCGCCGGATTGTTGGGAGGTCAGCCAGCGCTGGGAATCGGACTCGCACTGGGCTGGTGGCTGGTCACCACAACCTTCTTGTTCATTGCCCTCGACCTTGCGCGACACTACCCCGACTACACGCCGATCAACAGCTTGGGGGTGCCCAACGGGCTGACCGCAGTCCGGGCTTACATGGCAGTACCGATCCTTCTCTATGCCACGCTGCCGCCGCAGTATCAGGCTCGGGACCTATTTCTCTGCATCGCATCGCCCACCGCTCTCCTGGACGTGCTGGACGGCTGGGTCGCTCGGCGGTACGGCCCGGTCACCGTGCTGGGGCGGGCCCTCGATCCGATAATGGATGCCACCTTCTTTGCGCTGGCGGCGATCGGCTGCCTCGTCCTCGGGTTCGTGCCGCTGTGGCTTGGCTTGCTGGTGCTGGCCCGGTACGGGATCCCCGCTATCGCCTTTCTAGTCCTCTACCCATGGCTGCCTCGAAGGCCGGAGATGGTGGCGACGAGGTTTGGGAAGGTGAACACCTTCGCCAGCGGCGTCGCGCTGGCCGGTTCGTCGCTGCTGGTGCTGGCCGGGGCCCCGACGCTTCCCTTTGACATCACCTTGGGGGTGCTCTTAGCGGCCACCGCGGTCGGACAGATCGTCACCTTGACGACCAGAGGGGTGCGGGAGTTGCGCAGCCGGCAATGATCATCCGGGGCCGCCCGCAAATTGCCCTGCGGAGGCTGCGGCCGCCACTGGCACGTCGTCGGGGCCATATTGCGGTGCAATGGGGCCAGCCACCGTAGCGACCTTGACGGTGAGTGCGGGGCCGGGTCAGTCAGGTCGGCTTGGCTGATCAGCCTCTGGTGAGTTCGCGCACGGCTTCGGGGGCGACGAGCCAGTGGAGCGTGGCATGAGCGAGGCCGAGCGGGCCCTCCAACCTCCCAACCTGGAACATCCTCCGGTAGGCATGCTTCACGGTGGTCTCGGCTAGGTGGACCACGCCACCGAAGGCGGCGAAGGGGAGCAATTGGAAGTCCACAAAGAGGGCCATAGCCGCGGCCACTGCGATGGGCACGTGGAACTGCACCAGCAGGAACACCAGCACTCCCTCCCGAATCCCTATCCCATTAGCAGAGATGGGGACGAAGGTGACGAGGAGTGCCAATGGCAGGGCCAGCGCAAAGACTCCCCAGGAGATGTTGTAGCCGAGAGCCCTGCTGAAGGCCTCCATGGAGAGCAGGTTCAACCCCCACCCGACGCCCCCAGCCAGGATCGAAACCGTCAGCGCGGCCGGCGCTCCTCGGTAGCGGCCCAGCGACTTCAGGAAGGTGGCGAAATGGTCGGTGAGCCGATGGGTGCGCCATGACTTCCCGATTGGGTTGCCTCCGCGCAGCCTTGCGAAGAGATGCTCGGCGACCAGCGCTAGGCCCCAGGCGGTCAGCATCACCCCACTGAAAAGAGCAAAGCCGACCACGTCCTGGGTATGGAAGACGGTGCTGATCACTACCGCGCCACCCAGTCCCCAGCCGGCCATCCCCAATGTGCCTGCCATTCGGCTTGCGACGAGGGAGGCGATCACCGGGCCGTGTCCGACCACCCGGCCAACTTGGACCCCGCGGACAGCGTCGCTGCCGACGCCGGCAGGGAAGATCTGGTTTATGAAGAGGCCCTTCATGTACCAGGAGCCGAGGTAGTGCCAACCGACGCGCTTCCCAGCCCCGCGAAGCAGTGCTCCCCACTCCACGATGCTGGCGAGCACTGAGAGTCCGGCCAGGGCCATAGCGAGGACGGCCCATTGACCCTGCAGGCGGCCGAACTCAGCGATGGCCGCACTGAGGTTCACGGAACGAATGAACACGGCTACTGCAATCAGGGTGACCGCCATTCTGGTCGCCGGATGGCCGATAACCCGCCGTCCTAGGTCGAGTGAGCGAGGGAGGGTGCTGATACCCACGATGTTGGACGATACACCCCCAACGTGGGAAATGGCCCGTCCGTTCGTGCTTCGGGGCCCGTCCGTCGCCGAACCAGTACGATCCAAGTCTGTGGCATCCTCTACTTTGATCGACTCACCACCCTCACCTGTCCCTCCACGCGTCGGGATTCTCCCCACCTATGTCCCCCCAGAGCGGTTGGCCAGGCTCGCCCCAGAGCTCCCCAGGCGACAGCGACTCGTCCAACGCCTCTTCGAGATGGCACCGGGTGCGACTGTGTGGTTCTGCTTGCTGGCCCCACTGGCAGTGGGGTTCTTCGTCACCTTCACTAACGCGGAGTACCTCTGGGTGTTAGGTGCCTTCGCCGTCGTTCTCGACCTGTACTGGCTGCTCAAATTGATCCACACCTTCCGCTTCGTCCTGCGGGGAATCCGAAAGCTGGAGGAGACTCAGGCGATCGACTGGGGGGAGAGGCTGAGGAACCTGGCGCCGCGGCCAGGTGGCCCTGATCCTGCCGAGCTGGTGCACGCCGTCCTCATTCCCACCTACACAGAGCGTTACGAGACCCTGCGGGCCACCGTTTCGGCGCTGGCGGAGGCGCGCTATCCGACCGAGCTGAAGATCGTGGCGATCATCACCAGGGAGACAGACCTCGATGGCTGCCGCAACCTGGCCCAACTTCAAGAGGAGTTCGGCGACCAGTTCCGTGCCTTCTGGCACATCAAGGACCCACTCCTGCCCGGGATCGTGGTTGGCAAGTCGGCCGCGATGGCCTACGCCGGCCCGGTCCTGGAGCGCGCTCTGCTCAGCTTGGAGCTGAATCCCCAGAAGGTGATCGTGACCGATTTGGACTCCGACTACAGGGTCCACCCTGAGTACTTCTCCTACATCAGCTACGAATTCTGCGTCGCGGAGGATCGACTCAGCTCGATCTGGCAGCCGGTCCCCATCTTCTTGAACAACCTGTGGAAGGTTCCCGCCGCGGTGCGGTCGATGGCGACGCTAGCGACCCAGTGGCAGCTCTATCTCCACCAGCACCCTAAGCGGCTGGTGATGTTCTCGGCCTACTCCATGTCCTTGGAGATGGTGTCCACGGTCGGGTTCTGGGACGACGACGTTATCCCCGAAGACTCCCGATTCTTTTGGAAGGCCTTCTTCGCCTACGGGGAACGGTTGAACGTGAGAGGGGCGTTCATGCCGATGTACGGGGACGCACCCCGGGCAGCGGACTACGGAGCGACCCTGGTTAGCCAGTACAACCAGATCAAGCGGTGGGCGTGGGGGGTGACGGATATCCCTTACGTCGCCGCGCGCATGCCCAACCATCCCGAGATCCCTGTGCGGCTCCGAGCCCAGCGCTTCCGGATGCTGGTCTTCAACCACCTGAGCTGGGCCACAGTGCCCTTGTTGATCCTGGTCGCAGGATCGCTGCCCTCGATCTTCAACTATGACTACGGCCTCTCGAATATGGGAGCCACCTTGGAGACGGTGGCCAGCCTCCTGTTGGAGACCGCACTCCTGAACATCGTGGCGGTTGCCGTGCTGGACAACCGAATGCAGCCCAGACCGCGGGAGTGGCATTGGTGGCGGCGGCGCTTCGCCGATCTCCAGACGATCACCTATCCCGTCGTCTTCCTGGTCCTCAGTGTCATCCCGGCCCTGGAGGCACAGACCCGGCTCCTGTTCGGGTCCCATCTCGAGTACCGAGTGACCGAGAAGCACTGAAGCTTGCCGGCCTGGCCGATACAATCCCCGAGATGACGGAGTCCCCGATCGTATTCAGCGGCATGAAGCCCAGCGGTGATCTCCATCTTGGCAACCTGCTCGGAGCCCTGAGGCCCTGGGTCCTGGAGCAGCGCCTCTTTCGAAACTACTTCTGTGTGGTGGACCTCCATGCCCTGACCGTGCCGCAGGATCCACGCGCGCTGGCGGCCAAGAGCCGAGAGGTGGCCGCTCTGTATATCGCCTCGGGAATCGACCCGGCGACGTCGACCCTGTTCGTCCAGTCGCATCTCTCTGAGCATGCAGAGCTCGCCTGGATCCTCGGTTGCTTCACGCCTATGGGCTGGTTGGAGCGGATGACCCAGTTCAAGGACAAATCCCGAAACACCAAGAGCGAACGGATCGGGAGTGGCCTGTTCAACTACCCGGTGTTGATGGCGGCCGACATCTTGCTCTACAAGACCAACTTCGTGCCGGTGGGGGAGGATCAACGACAGCATCTGGAGCTGACCCGGAACGTGGCCATTCGTTTCAATCGGCTGATGGGGGAGATCTTCGTCATCCCCGAGGCCAGGATCGGACAGATGGGAGCCGGAGCCAGGGTCATGTCGCTGCAGGATCCGGCCAGCAAGATGAGCAAGAGCGAGGACTCAGAGGCGGGAGTGGTGGCGCTGCTCGACCCCATTGATCGGGTTCGCAACAAGTTCCGGCGGGCCAAGACTGACAGCGGCACCTCGGTCAACCTGGAGGCTCCCTCGGCCGGGGTCGCCAACCTGCTGGACATCTATCGGGGGCTGACCGGCTGCTCCGACGAGACCTTGCGGTCTGAGTTCGAGGGCATCGGCTACGGCCAGCTAAAGGACAAGGTTGCTGACCAGGCGATCGCCGCCCTCGAGCCGATCCAAACCCGATATAGAGAGTTGACAGCTGATCCGGCGACTTTGGACGCGATCTTGCGGCATGGCGCGGAGGCGGCGCGGGACGTGGCTGAGGAGACGATGAGGACAGTACGAGCTCGGGTCGGGCTGCTCCCTGCGACCCGGCTCTGAGCTGATGCCAGGCGAGGGCTTCCGGCGGGCTCGCATGGCACCAGTCGCCGACGCTGGCTCCTTGGGTCCGCATCTTCCCCGTCCCTCACGCGCGCTCGAGCGCTGAGTACAGCGCGGACACATCCTCCTCTCCCAGGCCGAGGGCGAGGGCCCGGCTCAGCACCGTGGCCGCGGCTTCGCCCACTCTCAACTCCAGGCCACGCTCCCCAGCCAGCTGTGAGATGAGGTGGGCGTCCTTGGCGGCAAGCCGCAGCGGGAATGTGGGGTCGAAGTCAGCGCGTAGCATCGCTCGTCCCTTGATCTGGCTCATCGGACTATCAAGCGGCCCTCCGGCGATCGCAAGCAGCAGCAGCTCCGGCTCGAGGTCCAGCGCCTGAGCGAGGTTGAGAGCCTCCCCCAGCGCCACCATGGAAGAGAGCATCAGGTGATTCACCACCAATTTGAGCGAGCTCGCGGCTCCCGGGAGATCCCCGACCCACAAGGTGCGAATGCTGATAGCACCGAGAAGCGGCTGCAGCCGCGAGAGCACCTCCGGCGGGCCACTCGCAAGCACCACCAGCTGGCCATTCTGCGCCGGTCCCTTGGTCCCGATCAAGGGAGCGTCCAGGAAGCTGACATTAGCGGACTCTGCCAAATCCGCCAGCCGCCTAGTAGCGACTGGACCCACGGTGCCCATCTGAGCCCAGAGCGCATCGGGCGGGCAGGCGGGCAGCCCCAACTCCATGACCGCCAAGGTGGCGTCAGCGTCGGGAAGCACGGTGATAACAATCGATCCCCTGCGAGTAGCTTCTGCTGCGGACGAGGCGATCCTGGCACCCTCCGATGCCAGCAGCTGACAGCGAGAGAGGTCGCGGTCCCATACCGTGACCTCGTGCCCGGCAGACAGCAGCCGATGCGCCATGCCAAAACCCATGAGGCCCGTGCCGATAATCGTCACGGACTGGGGCACGGCCATTGCCGAAGTCTAAGGCCACTTGGGGAAGCTGAGGATCAGTCGCGGACGACCGTCTGCGCTGACCGCGCGAAGGCGGTGCCCTGCTGCGCTGGGGGGCAGGAGGGCCGATCGGAGCGGCTGCGGCGATGTCGAGAGCCGGTCGAGATGGGCCCGTCAGCCTATAATCCCGCCGATGCGGTGGAGTCGTATAGGCGTCTTTCTAACCGCCGCGGCACTTCCCGCCTACGTCCTGCGAGGCAGCCTGCTGGGCAAGCTCCCCTTCACGGGACTGGAGGTGGTGCTCGGTCTGACCGTGCTCGCCTTCTTCGTGGAGAGCTGGCGGCTGCACCGGATGCCGCACCTGGACACGCCGTTCACGGTTCTGGTCGGGGTGATTCTGGTCGCCACCGTGCTGGCGGTGCTGGTGAGTCCCGACAAGCGGGATGCCCTCGGCATCGCCAAGGCTTACATCGTGGAGCCGATCGTCTACTTCTTCATAGTCATCAACGTCCTGCGGTCCAGCTGGGACTGGGAGCGGCTCACCTATGGCCTCTATGTGAGCGGCGCCGTGGTTGCCGTCTCGCAGTTCGTGGCACTTGCCAAGGCCGTCGTCGACCACACTCTCAACCTCAACACCAACCCCCCGGTGCCGACCTGGCTCTGGACGAATAACAACTTCGGCGGGATCTTCCTGGACCCTCTGGTGGCCATGGCACTTGGCCTGGCCCTCTTTGGCGGGGTGAGGTACCGACGGGTCCACTGGGCGGTCCTGGTCCTGCTGGGGGCTGGCGACGTGCTGACTCTGAGTCGGGGGTCCTGGTTCGCTCTGGTCCTGATCTCTCTGGTGGCGGCGGCCATCCATCCCCGTCGCCGGGTCCTCCTCATCGGATGGGTGGTGGTCGCGGTTCTCGCCCTGCTGCTGCCACCAATTAGGCACCGGGTCGAGAACGAGCTGAACCCCAACAACCCCGCTAACTCACTGGTGAGCCGGGTTCACCTCTGGCACGCTACCGTCGACCTGATTGGGGCCCACCCCTTCACCGGCAGCGGACTGGCGAACTACCAGCAGGAGATCGGGCCCTATCGGGCGCAGCTGCACGATGTGATCCATCAGACCCACGTCTACCCGGACCAGTTGGAGCTCGACTTTTGGGTCGAGCTTGGCATCATGGGGCTGATTTTCCTCCTCGGATTCGTGGTTGAGCTGGCGCGTTACCTGGTGCCGGCGGTTCGAGCGGGCCCGTTGTCCCACCCTTGGGCAGCTGCTCTTGCGTTGGCTTGGGTTGGCATTCTCGCTCACGGCCTGGTCGATAGCCCCTACTGGAAGAACGACCTCTCCGTCGAGTGGTGGGCCCTGGCCGCCTTGGTGGTGGTGGCGGTGGCGCCCGCCACCAGGCAGCTCCAGCTGCGGCGACCCTCGCGTAAGAGCTGAGCCTCACGGCGTGAGCCTCGCCCATCGGACAGTCCGCAACACGACCATGCTGTTCGTGGCTCGGACCGGGTCGCGACTGCTGGTCTTTGTCGCCTTCCTGATCCAGCAGCACGCGCTGGGGCCATCCCGCTACGGGGAGTTCGGGGTGGTGGTGGTGCTGAGCAACCTCTCAAGCATCGTCGGCGACGGTGGACTTCAGATCGTCTACCTCAGAGAGGGGAGTCGCGAGCGCAAGCGCCTCGAGTCGTACCTAGCAGCCATCCTGGGGGCCAAGGTGCCGCTGCTCCTGGGCAGCCTGGTCACCTTGTTCGTGATGGCTTCCTTCACCAGCAATCCCTCGGTGCTGCCCCTGCTCTGGCCAGCCTTCGCGCTGCTGGTCGCGACCTCGCTAGCGAACCTACTGAGGAGCACCTTCTACGCCACCGGAGAGATGCGCTACGAGGCGATGGAGACCATCGCCGAAGGGGCGATCCTTCTGGCCGGTACCGCCCTGGCATGGTTCGCTCACCTCGGGCTGCCGGCGTATCTATGGGCTTACGCCGCTTCCTACCTCTTCACCTGCGTGTTCGCGGTCCTCATAATCTCTCGTCGCTACTTCCGGCCCCACATCTCCATCGACTACGGGCTGGTGCGGCGACTGATTCGCATGGGATTGCCCTTTGCTTTGGTCTTCTTTCTGAATACGATCTACTTCAAGATCGACGTCATCATCCTGGTCACTTTGCGCAACACGACCGAGGTTGGCTACTACCAGGCCGGCTACAAGTTCTTGGAGGGGCTCTCCTTTTTCCCACAGACCGTCATGAACGCGGTCTTCCCGGCCCTGTCAGTGCTGCACCTGGGAGCGGCCGATTCGATGCGGCAGGCCTACACAGTGACGCTGCGACTGCTGACCGCGGTCGCCATGCCCCTGGCGATAATGCTGGCGTTCGGGGCCCTGCCGTTGGTCTCTTTGCTGCACATCTTTCCCCAGTCCGGTCCATCGGTCCAGATCCTGTCGCTAGCCCTGGTCTTCCTCTTCGTCAACAACACCTTCGTCTTCGGACTGGGAGCGATGGATCGGCAGCGCGACAGCATCAAGCTGTCGGTCATGAGCATCGCGGTGAACGTGGCGCTCAACTTCATCCTGATCCCCCTGTTTCCCCGCGCGACGGGGTATCTTGCCTGCAGTTGGGCTACCGTCATCACGGAGGTGTTTCTGCTGGTGGCCGGGTACGTGCTGGTGCGCCGCCAACTGGGGGGACTACCCTGGGCCAGTTCATTGACCCCAATCCTGGTATCCGGGGGGCTTATGGTTGGAGTGATGGGAGTTCTCTCGGCGGAGAATGTCTTCTGGGTCGCCCCGGTCGCCGGCCTCTTCTACCTGGGCTCTCTCTGGTTGACCGGAGGGGTCACGCCCGCGGAGCTGCGGCTGGCCCGCGACAGCCTGAGAAGGCGCCCCGCCCCCGAGGTCGAGGAGGGTGGCGTTGGCTGAGTCCGGACCTTTGATCAGGCCATTGGAGGGAGCCGCATCCCGCGCCGGCAGGCGTAGGCTGGGGCCCCTGGTCGCGATTCGGGTCGTTGGGGACGCCTTGGCGGTGGCCATCGGGGCATTGGCCGGATACGCCTACCGCTTCCACCTTTCCGGAGTCCCGATTCCTGGCGGGGTGGTCCCCAGCTTCCAGGACTACTTCATGGCGGTTCCGGTTGTGGTGGGACTGTGGCTACTGGTCTTCCTCTTCACCGGGCGGTATCGGATCCAGCGCGGCCAGTCCTATGTCGACGAGGTGCTGAGTTCGGCCGGGTCGGTGGCCCTCTTCGTAGTCCTGGGGCTGGCGCTGGAGGGCCTTTACCGCGGCTTCCCCTACTCCCGACTGGTGCTGGCCGACGCCTCGATCGCGGCGCTGGTCTTCTTCCTGGTGGAGCGCGCTGGGATCCGGGCAGTCCAGGGGGCTCTGCTCAGCTCCGGCTTCGGGGCGGTGCGAGTGCTCGTGGTGGGAAGTGGTGAGGTCGCCGACCTCCTCGTCCGCCGCCTGCGGATGTTCCCCGAGTACGGCTACCAGCTCATCGGACAGGTGCCCACCGGGTCCTCCACAGGGTTGGCGACGGGAGCTGCCCTTCCCAGCTTTCCGCTGGAGCAGGGGCTGGGCAGAATCGTGGCGCGGGAGCGAGCGGACATAGTCGTGCTGGCCCTCGGCGAGGCCGGCCACTCCCTGGTGGTGGAGCTCGCCAACGCCTGTCTGGACCAGGGGGCGGAGGTCAAGGTGGTGCCCGACGTGTTGGAGATATTGACCTCCGCGGCTCGCACCGAGCAGGTGGCGGGGATGCCGCTGGTGGGGTTGAGGCCGAACCGCCTGACCGGGCGCAACATCCTGGTGAAGCGGATCTTGGACGTGATCTTCACCGCGATCCTGGCAATCCCGGCCGCCCCGATAGTGGCCGCCTGCGCCGTGGCTATCCGCCTGACCTCCAAGGGATCTCCGTTCTACGGGCAGGAGAGGCTGGGGTTCCACGGGACGCTCTTCACGGTCTGGAAGCTCCGCTCGATGGTCGTGGACGCCGAGGGGACGACAGGTCCGGTGATGACCACCGCGGACGACGACCGACGGACTGCGGTCGGCCGCTTCGTGCGCCGGTTCAGTTTGGACGAGCTGCCGCAGCTATGGAACGTCCTGCTGGGGGAGATGAGCCTGGTCGGGCCCAGGCCCGAGCGTCCGTTCTTCGCTCATCAGTTCGAGGAGACCTTCCCCAGGTATAGGGAACGCCTCCAGGCACCCCCCGGGTGCACCGGATGGGCGCAGGTCAACGACCTCCGGCAGGGGACCTCGATCGAGGAACGCATCTTCTACGACCTCTACTACATCGAGAACTGGTCGGTTAGCTTCGACCTCAAGATTCTGCTGCTCACCCCCTGGAGGATCCTGTTCCACCGCCACGCCTACTGATCCCGGTCGCCGCTGCGGGGGCACCTCGCCCCAGGGCAAGCTGGTAGCCTTGGGCGCCGTGAAGGGGTTGATCTTGAGCGGGGGAAAAGGGACCAGGCTGCGTCCGATCACCCACACCGGAGCCAAGCAGCTGGTTCCCATCGCCAACAAGCCGGTGCTCTTCTACGGGCTGGAAGCGCTGGTCGAGGCCGGCATCGAGGAGGTCGGCATCGTGGTGGGGGACACCGCCGACGAGATTCGGCGGGCGGTGGGGGATGGGTCACAGTTCGGCGCCAGGGTCGAGTACATCCCGCAGAATGCGCCGCTGGGGCTGGCCCATGCGGTCAAGATCTCTCGTCCGTTCCTCGGCGACTCGCCGTTCGTCATGTATCTCGGTGACAACTTCATAACCGGAGGCATCAGGGCGGTGGTCGAGCAGTTCATCGCAGAGCGGCCAGAGGTACTTATCTTGCTCAAGCAGATGCCCGATCCCGAGCGCTTCGGGGTGGCTGAGCTGGAGGACGGCAGGGTCATCCGCCTGGAGGAGAAGCCGGCTCACCCCAGGTCCGACCTGGTGCTGGTTGGGGTCTACTGTTTCCAGCCCAGCATCTTTGAGGCGGTGGAGGCGATCTTGCCTTCGGCGCGCGGAGAGTTGGAGATAACCGACGCCATCCAATGGCAGATCGATAGGGGGCGGCAGGTGACCCCCCACGTCGTGGCGGGCCGTTGGATCGACACCGGCAAGATGGACGACCTTTTGGAGTGCAACCGGGTGGTGCTGGACCTGCTGCCCGAGAGTCGCCTGGGGACCGTCTCTGATGACTCCCGACTGCTCGGCAAGGTGATCCTGGAAGAGGGCTCGGAGATCATCAACAGCACCGTTAGGGGTCCCGTGATCGTGGGAGCCAACACCCGGGTGGTGAACTCCTTTCTGGGCCCCTTCACCGCCCTCTACCATGATGTTCTCGTGGACAGCAGCGAAATCGAGCACTCGATAGTGCTGGAGCACACCGTGATTAGGGGCGCCAGCAAGATAGAGGACTCCCTCATCGGCCGCGATGTTGTCATTGAAAAGAGCGACACCCGACCCAGGGCCCACAAGATGATGCTCGGGGACCACTCCCGGGTAAGTCTGGCGTGAGGCGGAGCTGATGCCCTGGCAGCCCACGACCGCCCAGATGGACGCGGTCCTGGCGGAGATGAACGGGTGGCCCCTGGCAGATAAGCTGGGGCGGATCGACGGGGTCATGATCAAGACCCTAAAGCTGCACGCCGACCAGCGCGGGCACTTCACCGAACAGCTCAAGCGTGGCGATCTTGATGACGATGGCCGGCCATTCCTTCCGGAGCACGGCTTCGCTCAAATGTCGCGATCCCTCGCCTACGCTCGCGGTGGCAATCCGCCGGAGCTGATCAAGGCCTTCCACTGGCACCATCGGCAGTGGGACTATTGGGACATGGTCGGGGGCGATGCCCGCATCGTTCTGGTGGACCTGCGGTCGGAGTCTCACACCAAGGGCCACATCCAGGTGGTCATCGCCGGTGAGCACAGCCCCAAGGTGGTTGCGATTCCCCCTTTGGTCGCGCATGGGTATCAAGTCCTGTCGCTGCGCGACGCCTTGCTCTGCTACTACGTCACGGAGCCTTACCAGGCGACCGCGCCCGACGAGGGCCGGATACCCTGGAACGACGCACGGATTGGCTTCGACTGGAGCATCGAGAACATCTGAGATGGCTGAGCCAAGCTGGTCGAGCGATTTGGTCTCGGCGCTGCCTCGTCGGGTGCTGGTGGCAGGAGGTGCCGGCTTCATCGGCTCCGCGTTCGTCCGGCTCCTGCTGGCAAATCCATCGGCACCTCAGGTGACGGTGCTGGACAAGCTCACCTACGCCGGTAATCTTGCCAATCTGGAGCCGGTTAGGGATCATCCCGGGTATCGGTTCGTGCAGGGGGACATCTGCGACCGGGAGCTGGTGGATCGGCTGGGGGCGGAGGTCGACTGCATAGTCAACTTCGCTGCGGAGACGCACGTCGACCGCTCCATCCTCGACCCAGATGCCTTCATCCGCACCGATGTCTATGGAACCTTCGCCCTTTTGGAGGCGGCGCGACTTCACCAGCACCAGCGCTTTCTGCAGGTTTCGACCGATGAGGTCTATGGCGACGTGGAGGCACCCTCGCGCTCGGTAGAGAGCGACCCGCCCCGGCCCCGTTCCCCCTACTCCGCGAGCAAGGTCGGGGCTGAGATGCAATGCTTTGCTTACTACGCGACGTATGGAATCCCCATCCTGGTCACTCGCGGTTCAAACACCTACGGCCCCTACCAGTACCCGGAGAAGATAGTCCCCCTGTTTGTGACTCAGGCGCTGGACGGGCTGTCGATGCCGGTGTACGGAGACGGCGGGGCGGTGCGCGACTACCTGTACGTCGAAGACCACGCCATGGGCATTGCCACGGTGCTTGCCAGAGGTGTACCGGGGGAGGCATACAACCTGGGCCAAGGCGGAGAGCCCATCGACGGGATGGAGGTGGCGGAGTCTGTGCTCCGCCTGACCGGCAGGTCCCGGGACCTCATCCAGCATGTGGCCGACCGGCCAGGGCATGACCGGCGCTATGCCCTGGACAGCGGGAAGGCGCGATTGCTTGGTTGGTTGCCGACCATGGATTTCGCCAGAGGGATGGAGCAGACTGTGAGCTGGTACTCAGCGAACCGGAGCTGGTGGGAGCCCATCAAGTCCGGGGAGTTTCTGGAGTTCTACCGCCGCAATTACCGGCCCCTCGCCGGAACCGCTGCGCCCATCTGAACGCGGCATGAGAGTGTTGGTCCTGGGAGCAGGGGGCCAGCTCGGCAAAGATCTGGTTCCCACCCTCAGAAGCCACGGCCACGAGGTAGTGGCGGCTCACCGAAAGGTTGTGGATGTGACGGACAGTGGCGCCGTGGCCGCCGCTCTGAATCAGTCCGGGCCGGATCGGGTCGTCAACTGCGCTGCCTACACCAAGGTGGATCAGGCGGAGCGGGAGCCCGCGCTCGCCTTTGCGATCAATCGAGACGGCGCTCGGGTGGTGGCGGAGGCTTGCGCGGAGCGGTCCATCCCGCTCTGCCATATCAGCACCGACTTCGTGTTCAGCCAGCCGCCGCCTTGCCCGGCTGTGCCGTGGGGTGTCTCAGCCCATCCTTTGCCCAAAGGGGTATATGCCAGCAGCAAGCGGGAGGGCGAGCTTGCTTGTGAGGCTGCCGGAGGTGAGCTCTTCTTGGTCCGCACATCCTGGCTCTATGGCAACGACGGGCCGAATTTTCCGCTAGCGATCCTTCGGGCGGCAGCGGTGGGCCGCCCGTTGCAGGTGGTCTCCGACCAGGTGGGGAGTCCGACTTGGACCGGCGCCCTGGCGGCCGCCCTCACCTGGTTGCTGGGCACTCGGCACTTCGGGATCTTCCACCTTTCGGGAGGGGGCTCCACGAGCTGGTATGAGTTCGCCCGTGCGGCTGTCCAGGAGGCTGGGCTGACGGCCGAGATCCACCCGGTCACCGCCGCGGAGTGGGGCGCCCCGGCACCGCGTCCGAGCTATTCCGTGCTTGACAACAGTTCATTCAGCAGGTTGGGAGGGCCGTCGCTGCCGGCCTGGCGTGCCAGTCTCGCCACCTATATCGAGGAGGAGCGGCAAGGAGCGGTCCTGACAGCTACGGCCGGTGTCTGAGTCGCCGACCATGAGCCAGTTAGCGGTGGTCATCTGCACCTACCGGTCTGCCAAGGATGTGGGCCAAGCCATACGATCTTGCCTTGCTGAGGGGATCACAGAGCAGCAGGTGACCGTGGTCGACAACGCCTCCTCGGACGGAACCGTCCAGCTGGTCCGCAGCGACTTCCCGGCCGTCAGGCTGCTGGAGATGGGAAGCAATCTCGGCTTTGCCGCTGCCACCAATCGAGGCGCTCGGGCTGCGGGGGGGGAGCTTTTGCTGCTGCTCAATCCGGATGCGGAGCTGGGGCCCGGGTCCGTCGCGGTGATGCTGGGGGCACTTCGTCAAGATGCCCGTCGTGGGGCCATCTCGCCGCGCCTGGTGCGGCCAGATGGCCGGCTTGACCATGCCTGTCGGCGCAGCTTTCCGACGCCGAGTGTCGCGCTCTTCAGGCTGGTCGGTCTCAGTCGGCTCCGCAGCGGGAGCGCCCGCTTGGGCGCCTACAATCTCACGCACATCCCGGTCGATCGGGCGATGGAGGTGGACAGCGGCAGCGGCGCTTGCTTGCTCATCCGCCGCCAGCTGTGGGATTTGGTGGGAGGCATGGACGAGGGGTACTTCATGTATGGGGAGGACCTCGAGTTCTGCTGGCAGCTGCGCGAACTGGGGTGCACTGTCTGGTACGAACCGGCAGCCATGGTGGTGCATCGCAAGGGCCGCAGCTCGGAGCAGGTGGCGTTGCCCATGCTTGTCCACTTCCATAAGTCGATGTGGCGCTTCTACCGGTTGCACTACATGCGCGGATGGGACAGCCTGCTCGCTCCGCTGGTCGCAGTCGGTATCGCTGGGCGGCTGGCCATCCTTTTGATTGTCAACAGTCTGCGCCGCCGTCCCACGGTCAGCCCTTGAGCGAGGACCGGCGGGTGGCGGTGATCCTGGTCAACTGGAACGGCCGCCACGACTGCGAGGCGGCGATGGCCGGGCTCCGTTCGCAAACCCTGAAGCCCAAAGAGTTAGTCGTGGTCGACAACGGATCATCCGACGGCTCCAGGGAGTGGTTTCAGGACCAGCCCGACGTGCTGCTCCTAAACAACCCCGGCAACCGCGGGTTCGCCGTCGCCGTCAATCAGGGCATAGCGGCAACCACCTCACCTTTGGTGATGCTCTGCAACCTCGACGTGTGCCTGGATCCTCCCTTCCTAGAGGCACTGGTGGAGCGGGTCCTGACCGCCCAGGACATCGGGAGCGCGGGAGGGCTGCTGCGTCGCGATTTGGAGGATCCGACAGTTGACTCGGCGGGCCACGTCCTCCACCGCAGCAGCTGGGTCTCCAACCGTGGCCAGGGGACCGTCGGCCGCTACCCGGTTGCCGAAGAGGTGTTTGGGGTGACCGCTGCGGCCGCTCTGTATCGGCGCGAGATGTTGCTGGACGTGGCCCTTTCGGGAGAGGTGATGTGCGAGGCTTTCTTCGCCTACCTGGAGGATGTGGATCTGGACTGGCGTGCTCAGTGGCGCGGTTGGAGGTCCTTTCTGGAGCCGCTGGCCACCGCCAGCCACCGCAGGGGGGGCAGTGGGCTGCACCGGACCGCGATGATCGAGCGCCAC
>DATLQZ010000089.1:0-1845 GCA_035534915.1 Candidatus Dormiibacterota bacterium | reverse complement strand
CGTTGCTGAGGGGCATCTCAAACTCCCCAGAGATGATCCTCAGCAGAGCTGGGCGGTGATGGCCAGATCGGCTCGGACGCACCAGGGAAAGAACTGGTCGACCAACCTGGAAGGGGCGGCCCGGTTGGTGGTGGAGAAGGGCCAAGCCGCGAGCTCGGCACGAGGCGAGGTAGCCCTCGACGACCACTGCCACGGAAGAGGTGGCAGGGGGGACCTACCGACAGTCTGGCCACCGCGACATCCTCAGCCTACACCAAGGCGCTCTAATTGATCTCGACGAATGGCAGGCTGAGCGGGAGACGAGACTCGAACTCGCGACATCCAGCTTGGAAGGCTAGCGCTCAGGTATTGAGATCAAATCGGGGCTGATACAGACTTTGAGCGCTAGATTGCGGATCTTTGATTTCGGGTTCAAGCTCCGCTGGGGCGCACCGGTGGTTGCACAGATCGCGGCACGACTCGGGACGCTGAGATATGGCGGGGTCTGACCATGCTGAGGTGCCGTCCGGAGAGCGGCCACCGGGGTCATCGCCAGTCGCTGGACCGTCTCGGACTGTGTCCCTCCCAGAGGACGCGCTGGAGCTGCTGGTCACCGGCTGTGCTGGGATTACCGAGTCTCGCCAGCAGTGAGCGGAGACTCGCATGGAGTGATTGCTTCATCGTGCCATCGCTCAGCACACGCCGACCCGGGCGGTGTGGATCCCCCGGGAGTTCGTGGCAGAGCGCGAGGGCGAGTGGCCGTATGCACGGCGGGCGACTGGTTTCGGACCAGATTGACCTCGGAGCCCCTGAGGAGGGGAGCGCGTGGCCGGCCCCTTCGGATCGGCTCATCTCTCCCAGTGCCGGTGTCTGGAGGGTCGGGCGGCGAGGGAATGCCCTTCCCGCCTCGCGCCTCATATGTGGCGCTTGAGTTCGGCTTCTGACACTCCAAAGTCCTTGGCCACGATCCGAAGCTGGGTCTGCCCGAGTTCAACTCCGGGGTGGTACGAGAACATTTGGGTGTCCGATCCTCGACGCAGCTTGTGGTGCGAGCCGTTGCAGTGAACTTCCTCCCATCCCAGCTTTATCAGCGCGCGCAGAACTCGTTCAGCCTTCGGCACGCGTGACCTCTGTGAGTGGGGCCGCTAGCCCGGCACCAGATGCTTGGGTGCGGACACCTTGGCGCTGAAGTAGCCCTTCTTGGTCGATCCCGGACCGGGCTCAGGGCTCTCGAGGGCGTAGACGATCGACTCTTGGGCTAGTTCCACCGCAGCTGCCTCGGACTCCGCCACTCCGGTCACGTGGAGGCTCGGGATGCGATACGCCCAAGTGTGGCTGTCCGGATCCTGTGTGAACTCGACTTCGATCTCCGCTCGGCCGACCAGGTGGCCCGTACCGGCGTGTCGATCTGCCACGCTGCTGTCTCCTTCTTACCGCTGTTACCTCAGCACAGTAGCACGCACGCGCCAGTCTTCACCGCGGTTATCAAGGCCTGGTTCCGCAAGCCCGGTCCGGTCAGGCCCGAGGGGATATCAAACCATCGTTGCGTGGCCGCCTGGGTCCACCCGTGCCGCTCGGCTCGCCTGGGGTGACCTTGCCCAGGGTGCGTCGACCAAGGCCACCTTCATCGCGGCGGTGAGCACCATGGAGTTCATCTCCTGGCTCGCACGCAGTGCGTGGGCGCTGAAGTTGGAGAGCTAGCCCGAGCCCGTCGGCGGTGGGGGAGCTGTCTTGACCCCGACGCAGGGCTTGGGAGCTTCGTTGTGCAACTTCACGTACATGCGGATGGCGTTCTTTAGGGCCCGGGTGCTGCGGTGGGTGCCACGTCGGATCTGCTTGTCCGTGGGTGGCTTGAGGGTTCGCCAG
>DATLQZ010000088.1:0-1964 GCA_035534915.1 Candidatus Dormiibacterota bacterium | reverse complement strand
CTTCTCACTCCAGTCCATGGCCCGACTCGACCCCAACTCCGACCCTCTCCTCACCAACCCTCTCACCGCTGGGCTGGCTGCCTGATGTCCATCACCCCAAGAGCTATTCACTTTTACACCACTCCGCGGGACTTGACTGAGCTCCGCTGAAAGTGGTACGGTCCTTGGGCGATGCTTTCGAAGGTTCAGGGGACGATGCCCGGGCGACTTTTGGGTGGGGCGTCTGAGGCATTGGTGTGGGGAGTTTTCGGGGCAGGGAGCGGCTTCCTGGTTCTGGAGATGGTGGGATGGGTGATCGACCCTGTAGTGGTGGCCGTCCTCTGGCGCCTATACCGTCGCTCGGGCCGACGCTGGGAGCTGCTGGCGGTGTACGCGGTCGGCTACCTCGCGGTCACCGCCCACTACCTGCTGCCCGATTTCGGCACCACGTGGCCATCAGCGGCTGACCGTGCCTACTTCTTGTTTCTCCTGCTCGCTGGCGCCGGCCTGCTGGTGACCTGCCTAATAAAGGTGCTCTTGGCTCAACGGGTCAAGCACCGCCCCTCGGCCGCCGCCTGAGCTGGGGTCCACCGGGAAGCAGTTCGGGACTTCTCACCAGAGTGACTGCTCCGCTCCAATGCCTGGTCGCCTCACGGAAGTGACCGGAACAGCGGGCGGCCCCGCCGCGTCACTGTTCAGCCGATTCACCCCCTGAGCTCGCGGGCCCGAGCGCCAACACCTGGATCCGGGGTGGGTTGGTGGGAGATAGCCATAGCCGACAGTTGATCTGTCCACGCTCGCAGGTCATGGTCCACGTCCCCCGAAGCCGTCCTTCCACTTGGAGCTGCCCGATCTGTGTGCACTGCCCCTGGGTCGCGCGCAGGTCCGCGAAGTCCTTCGCCCGGGTCGCGAGATCTCGGTCTAGGAACAAGTTATCAGCGGCAGCCTCGGTCAGTATGTCAGCGTCCCACATCCGATATAGGGTCCCAACCAGCTCCTGGCCCCTGAGCAGATCAGCACCAGCGACCTCCGTTCCAGTCACCAGACAACCCATTTGGTCCAAGGTATCCAACGCTGCCGCGACCGCCACGCGCATGGGGGCATAGGTCAGGTTGGCGAAGGCGACGACCCCGACGCCGCAGTCAGGCAGCCACTCCACGTGCGAACCGAAACCCGGGAGTCCGCCACTGTGAGAGACGACCCGTCCCAGCCTCTGGTGTTGGGCTCCCATCAAGCCCATTCCATATCCAAGCCCGCTCAGCTCTGGTCGGGTCGCCCTTCCGCTGCGGACCATCCGCTGGGGTTGTTGCATCTCCCGTGCGGAGCTGCGACGCAGCGTGCCCAGCTCCGGCTCGTCGCGAGGAGGCCAGGCGGCGAGATGGAACGCGACATATTTCGCGAAGTCTGGAACCGTGGTCCAGAGCCCACCCATGGCGCCGAAAGCTCCATGTCCCAGCGCCTCCTCCTCCCGCCATCCATCGGCGGCTCGCCGGTAACCGCGCGCTCTTCGGTCGGGCGCAACCTCGCTGACTTCAAATGTTGTAGACGTCATGCCCAGGGGACCGAACAGCCGCTCCTGTGCGAATTGGGGTAGAGGCGTGTGCGAAGCGGTTTCCACGATTCTCCCCACCACGGCGTACCCGAGGTTGGAGTATTCGAACTCGATACCCGGCGCCCGATCAAAGGAGAGGGGTGACTCGAGGAGTCTGCTGAAATCCGGCCCGCTCATGGCGAGCTGGCGGTCCGCCCAGGGATCGTCCTCCACCCACCCCCCTGACATGGTCAGAAGGTGGCGGACCGTGAGTGGAGGAGAATCGGCCGATAGCGGGTCCAGACCGCGCAGCTCCGGCACGTACTCTCCCACCAGATCGTCGAGCCGGATGATCTGGTCGTCGCGCAGGATCAAGAGACAGCAGGCGGTGATGCTCTTGGTCATCGAAGCGATCCGAAAGACGGTGTCCTCTGAAACCGGAATCCGGCGATCG
>DATLQZ010000087.1:0-5237 GCA_035534915.1 Candidatus Dormiibacterota bacterium | reverse complement strand
CAGGGCGATCAGGGGTGACCGCCATAGCGTCGCTGCCGGTAAGAGAGTTCGATCAGCCCCAGGGCGGGCTGGGTCCGCTGCGGCTGCTGGCCGGCCCTCGGCGGGGTGCGCCGGAAAGTTGGGAGGAGCACTGTGATCGGCTCGGCGGGCCGGTCACTGCCAGGATGGATCACTTCGGCCCGAGAAGGCTGATCGCGGTTGTGCGCCGGGCTGGGCTGACGGGTCGCGGCGGTGGCGGATTCCCAGTAGCTGACAAGTTGGCGGCGGTTTTGAGCCACGGGCCCCGTCGGGTGGTGATCGCGAATGGCAGCGAAACCGAGCCCGCAGCGTCCAAAGACAACCTTCTGCTGACAATCCGCCCCCATCTGGTGCTGGACGGACTGGAGGTAGCGGCTGCCACGATAGGGGCGGAGGCAGTGGCACTGGTCGTGCCCGGAGAGGCAGCTGGTCAGAGCATCGCTCAGGCGCTTTCGGAGCGGTCTGCGCGGGCAAGCGGTTATCCGGAGGTGGAGGTGGTCCTCTCCTCGCGTGACTTCGTCGCCGGCGAGGAGACAGCGGTGATCAGCTGGTTGGAGGGAGGGCCAGCGCGTCCCCGCTTCCAACCTCCACGGGCGGTTGAACGCGGCTGGAAGGGGAGACCTACCCTGGTTCATAACGTCGAGACCCTGGCCCACCTCGGGCTGATCGCGCGCTTCGGAGCCGACTGGTTCCGGACTGCGGGAACGGCAGCCGAGGCTGGCACCATGTTGGTAACCATGAGCGGGGCGTTCGAGCGTCCCGGAGTCTATGAGGTGCCATTGGGGCTGCCACTGGGCGAGCTGTTTTCGGCCGCTTGTCCCGACCGCACCTCCCAGACCCTCCTGATGGGCGGCTACTTCGGATCCTGGCTGGAGCTGGCCGGGATCGGAGAAGTGCCACTGTCGCGGGCGGGTCTGGCTCCTCTCAAGGCGTCGCCTGGGGCGGGGGTAATCCACCTGCTGCCTCCCGGGACTTGTGGTGTCCGCGAGGCCCATCGGATTGCGGACTGGCTGGCTCGTCAGAGTGCTCAACAATGCGGCCCGTGCGCGCGCGGACTGCCATCGCTGGCGGGCGCCCTAGGAGTGGTCGCTGATCCCGCTGCTGATCATCTGGGGGTCCTGCCGATGCTGTTGCGCTGGTGCTCCCAGGTTGAGGGAAGAGGCGCCTGTCGTCATCCGGATGGAGTGGTCAACCTGATCCGGTCCACAATCGACACCTTCTCCGCTGAGCTCGAGTTGCACGAAGCTGGGCGCTGCAGCGGCCCGGCCGCTAGCCGACTTCCGCTCCCCGCTGGTCGGATGGCCATCGGGTGAGCGAACGGTTCATGCACGTCGATCCCATCTTGTGCGTGGGCCACGGCCTGTGCTCGGAGATGTTTCCGGAGATGATCGGACTGGATGACTGGGGGTTCCCAATCATCTCCCCTGATCCTGTCCCACGCCATCTGGCCAAGCGGGCCTCTCGAACGCGGTCGGCCTGTCCGGCACTTGCGCTGCGGCTAGATCGCAATCCGGACCGGCGGGCGCAGGCGCTCCACGACAAGAACGCCGCCGGCCGGTGATCAGAAGCCAACTACCCTCGCCTGCGAGAATCGCTCCATGTCATCTGTGAGCGAGCCCGCCGTGCCTGCTCCTGGGTCGTCCGAGGCGAAAGACGGCTGGCGCCTCTGGGGCCCTTACCTCTCGCTCCGCCAGTGGGGGACCGTGCGAGAGGACTACAGCGCAGATGGTGATGCCTGGGGCTACCTCCCCTTCGAGGTATCGCGGAGCCGCGCCTATCGCTGGGGGGAGGACGGCATTCTCGGCATCTCCGATCAGCAGCAGCGTCTCTGCGCGGCGGTGGCGATGTGGAATGGCCGCGACCCGATCCTGAAGGAGCGGCTGTACGGGCTGACCAACTCCCAGGGTAACCATGGGGAAGACGTCAAGGAGTACTGGCACTATCTGGACGCTCTGCCTGACGGACGCTATCTGCGGGCACTCTACCGCTATCCCATGGCGGAGTTCCCGTACCAGGAGCTGAGAGAGCGCAACTCGGCCCCGGGGCCAGAGGTCAAGCTTCTCGATCTTGGAGTGTTCGACCAGGACCGCTACTGGGACGTGGAGGTGGAATACGCGAAGGCGGAGCCCACAGTGGTGGCGTGCCGGATCGTGGTCACCAATCGGGGCCCAGAGGCGGCAGAGCTTCACCTGTTGCCGCACTTCTGGTTTCGCAACAGCTGGAGCTGGTCGACCCCGCCCCCGGAGATCCCTCAGCTCGCGGTCGACGGCGACAGTCTGATCGTCCACCACCCTGAGCTTCCGGGGTACCGGGTCAGTGTCGGGAGGAATTTCAGCTGGCTCGTCTGCGACAACGAGACCGATAACCGGCTGCTATTCGACTGCCCCGGCCGGAGTGACTACCCCAAGGGCGCAATTGGGGACGCGGTCCTATCCGGTGACCAAACCCACTGCAACGACAAAGGCGTGGGGACCAAGGCCGCAGCCCACTTCCGCCTTCGTCTGGAGCCCGGGGAGTCGCAGGTGGTGCGCTGGGTGCTCTCCGACAAGCGGGGGCCATCCGTCAAAGATGTCGACCGGATCTGCTCGGAGCAGAGGGCCGGGGCCGACGCCTTCTACCAGCTGGTTTGCCCTCCCAACTGCGACCCCGACGCCGCTCTCGTACAACGCCAGGCGTTCGCGGGGCTGATCTGGTCGCAGCAGTACTACGCCTACGACGTCTCATCCTGGCTCGCCGGTGACCCCGCGTGCCCGCCTCCACCAACCGCTAGGCTGGGCGGCCGCAACGCGGAGTGGGGCGGCATGCGTGCTCAGGACGTGATCGTCATGCCTGACAGCTGGGAGTATCCGTGGTTCGCCTCCTGGGATCTCGCCTTTCACGCCCTCGCGCTGGAGCCCGTTGACATGGTGATGGCCAAGGAGCAGGTGATGCTGCTCCTGCAACCGCGGTACCTGCGGGCGGACGGTCAGCTGCCCGCCTATGAATGGAGCTTCTCCGACTCCAATCCTCCGGTTCACGCCACCGCGGTGTGGCAGCTCTATGTGCGCGATCGCAATCGCAGCGGACGGGCGGACCGGGCTTTCTTGGAGCGGGCCTTTTTGGCGCTCATGTTCAACTACGGGTGGTGGGTCAATCGCCGGGATGTCGATGCCCACGACATCTTCTCTGGAGGCTTCTTGGGTCTCGACAACATCTCCGCAGTTGACCGCAGCCATCTTCCCGAAGGGGGCCAGATATGGGAGGCCGACGCCACCGCCTGGGTCGGGATGTTCGCGGTCAAGATGTTCCGGATCGCGGCGGAGCTCGCAATCGAGGAGCCTCAGTACGAGGATGTCGCGATTCGCTTCTTCAAGCATTTCGCCCACATCGCCAGCGCTCTAAATGGGCGTGATGGCCAGCCGGGACTTTGGGATCCAACCGAGGGGTTCTACTACGATCGGCTCCGCTTGGTCGACGGACAATCCGAGATCCTCAAGGTGAGGAGTCTGGTCGGGCTGATGCCGTTGGCGGCCAGTGAGGTCGTGCACAGGCACACCTTGGAGCGCTTGCCCAAGCTGTCCGAGTATCTGGAGCAGGCGCATCGGGACAAGGCCTTCCACTACCAGGCGGCGGGGGAGGACCCCTATGCGTGCCTCTCCTTGGTCAGTCCGCATCGGCTCCACCAGCTGTTGGATCGGCTCCTGGATCCTCACGAGTTCCTTTCGGATTTTGGACTGCGCTCGCTGTCCAAAGCTCACCTGGAGGAGCCCTTTCAGTCCACCTTGGTTCCCGGGCTCCCGCCCGTCCGCTATGAGCCTGGGGCGTCGGACGAGCGGATAATGGGTGGTAACTCCAACTGGAGGGGGCCGGTCTGGCTGCCCACCGGCTATCTCCTAATCCAGTCCCTGCGTCTGCTGGGAGTCGGCTTGGGGGAATCCTTCACCCACGAGTTTCCAGCGCCCGGTGGGGTGGCGATGACTTTGGGCCAGATCGCCGACGAGCTGGCGGCGAGGACAGTCGCCATCTTCCGTCGCGATCAAGATGGTCGGAGGCCGGTGTTCGGAGACATCAGCAAGTTTCAGCACGACCCCCTATGGCGTGATCTGCTGCTCTTTCACGAGTACTTCAATGGGGATGACGGCAGTGGCCAGGGCGCCTCGCACCAGACCGGTTGGACTGCCTTGGTAGGGCTGTTGGTGGAGGAGTTGTGCCGACCATGGACTCCCCCCAAAACGTCCAGCGAGGCACCTGCGCGGTGAGCCGCTAAACGAGGGTCAGGGGTACCAGACCGGGTCGGAGGTGGCGGTGAGCGACAGGTTCTGGGTGACCTGCTGTGCGGCGCCAGGCTTGCTGCTAGCCGCCTTGGGAATCCAATACAGTTGGAAGGGAAGGCTGCGTTGGGTCACGTTCATAAACACCAGACTCGTGCCATTGGGCGACCACGTCGGCATCGCGGCCATCGGACCTGTCGAAAGCACCGCCGGCGTCCCCAGGGTCGTGCCGTTCCAACTCGCGACTTGAAGGGTACTGGTCTGGAGCTGATTGTTGGTGCAGATCATGGCTATCTCTGTGCCGGCCGGGTTGAGCGCCGGCTCGCTGCAGTTCTGAGCGGGGGTGGTCAGAAATTGCGGCTGAGCCCCTGGGGTGGTTACGTATGCCAGCTGTGAATAAACAGCGCCAGCGTTGCCGGTGGTGCCGGTCGCGTACTTGACGTAGATCAGACCACCGTTGGCCAGAGGCAGCGGCTCCACATCACCACCTTGGTAGTAGAGGTTGGAGAGGCTCCACACCGTTGGACTGACCGAGGTGTTGGATAGCGGCACCGAGAGCACCTCAAAGTCGACGTTGTAGTTGGCGTAAGGATCGATCCAGTTCCAAGCATAAAACAGGGACTGGCCGTTGGGGCTGACCCGGGGGTAGTACGCGAAGTGGTTGTTGAAGTAGCTAGCAGAACTCTCACTGAGCAGGGTGCGCAGCACCTGCCCGCTCGCGCTGAGCAGATACACATTGCTATAACCGCTGCCCTTGTCCACTGCGATAACGTCGCCGTTGGGAGCGGGCGCCACCTGCACCCAATTGCCGGCGGGGGTGTTGAGCTTGGTGAAGGTCAGGTTGTGGAGGCTGTAAAGGGACCCGCCCTGGGCCACGAAGATGGTCCCGGGCAGATCCACCAACGCCTGCTCCTGGGTGGGGGCGACGGCCGTGGTCGTCCTGGTCTGCAGCGTTCCCAAAGCGGCGTA
>DATLQZ010000086.1:0-3937 GCA_035534915.1 Candidatus Dormiibacterota bacterium | reverse complement strand
GTCACCTTCGCCACCCTGACTTAGCAACTCCAGGCTGGGGCTGCGCCGTTGCGCCCAATACCGTCACGCCCCACAGCGTGGCACACGGCGCAGGTTGGGCGCGGCCCCTCAGGGTCCCCCTTGGTCGTCGCGGTCATGGAGACTGCTGACCCGTGTCAGCGGGTCTGTCCGAGTTCTCTTGCCTGGAAGGCTACGCCGTTGCTATCCCCAAGGTCAGCCGACGGCCCGGATCAATTTCCACAAGTTATGACGTTAGCTCACCCTCAAGGTAATGCCCTCCCAGGTGGGACTGGTGGAATGGAACACCCACATTTTCCCTTACCAGGAGGGGATTTCCGCAACTGGCTCACCCAGTTGCTCAGCTCCTTGATGGGATCGTCAGGCTAAAACTAAGCCGATTGAGCCTCTGCACGTCCTGCTCGGGATTCGTGGCGTTTCCATCGTCCACACTCCATGGTGCGGAGACAGCCGGGTTCGATAGACGTGGAGATGAGTCAGCGGCCGAACTCCCTGCCATAGTGAGTGTCAGCCCGACTCCGCCTTCGGGTCAAGACTTCCTGGTCAACTGGAACCTCCACCCCGGATCTTCGGCCCCGAAGTCCACGGACTGGCCTGGTCGAGCCGACTCAAGCTCAAGGACTGACCGCTGGAAGTGAGGGTTGGGAAGCGAGGGGTACAGCCAACCGGCCGGAGCCGCCAGGACGGCAAAGAGAACGATGGCAGCCGCGCACGCTGGTCCGACCAGCCTAGCGCGTCTTCGCGCTGCCAGCAGTGTCAAGGCGAGTAGCCAAGCGAGCATCGGTATGAACCAGTAGCGTTCACCGTAGTAGGGGTGCAACATCTGCGCCCAGGTAGTGCGCGACGCGATAAGAGTGCCTGCCAGCACGAGCAGCCCGAACGTAAGCAGGAGGCGCATCTCTGCACTAGCGATCGCGAGGGCGCCAGCGAACACACCCGCTATAGCCAGTCCAAGAGCCAGGTCGCCCCAGAGGGGGAGCGCGCCAGAGGCCCGGTAGGCGCTGTTGGCACCTACGATCGGAACCAGGGCCATCCGATCGACCAGCAATTTCAAGCCAAGCACAGCGGATGGCATTACAGGAGTGAGTAGTGCTGGGCGCTGGAGCCCGGCGCTCGCGGCGATGGCCACTCCTTGAATGAGGCTTGTGGCCAAGACGCACCACGTCAGTGCCCACTGGCTCGACGAGCGGCGCCTCCAAGCAATGCCCGCCGCGGGCAGCAAGAGGAAGATACAGAACGGTCCGGATAACCCGGAGAGCAACACCACCATGAAATCGAATATTCGCCAGCTCCATCCGCGCACCCGAGGCGCAGCGACCACCAGAGCGGCCAACACCGCCAGGGACCACTGAGTGTTGGTCAAGGTGCCGAGCAGCTCGATGATCGTGGGCACCGATAGGCATGCGACGCCCGCCAATACCCTAACGTACCGCCGCGGCACGACAAGGGCCAGGCGGTCCGTCGCCAGAAACGCGAACGGGAGGGATTGCACTGCGAGCGCGACTAACGCGAATAGTAGCGGGGCCCAGGACAGCGGAGCTAACAGAACCCCAGCAGCCGCGACCCCCTGGAAGACGCCCAAGTAGCCCTCGTAGGGCAAAAATACGCGACCAAGGCCGTACGTGTAAGCATCAAATAGCCACTTCTTACCGTCGTCGCCCCAAAGTTGGGCGTGTAGTACGACGTCCGGCCGGTGGGATATCAGAACAGCGACCCCGAAGAGAGTAGCCGACGCGAAGAGAACGGGCTCGGATCGCGTCCAACGAGGAACATGGGGCCGGCTACGAAGAAGACCAACCCCAGCGGCATGGAGGTAGCCTTCCACAGCGCATATCCTATCTCCCACCGCGCTGCGAAGGACCCACAACGGAGCATCGACGTTCCGTCGGAACCTCGCGCGTTCACCCGAGGTTTTGCTCGACCTTGGAAGGTGATTGAGCCAGGACAGATCCTGTCGACGGCGACGGGATCGGGGCGGCCAGACCCCGGAGTCACCCGCCAGCGCTAGTGGCGAAGTGGTGGCCTAGGCTCGGGGCCAAAGTGCTCGGCGGCTCGGATGATCGGATGGCCGCCGACCGGGCCTATTACGCAGAATCTCGTCCGGTCTGCGAACGGGGCTAGGCCACCCGGCGCGGCCGTTTGGGAGAATCCTGTGACATCTCGGTCGGCCGATGGCCGCCGAGTTCGATCTGTGAACAGCTTTCATGGGTGCCGGCGACGTGCCGTGACTTCCGACCTCGTGGAGGGTACCGGATTCCGCCACTGAGATCGGAGCTACTGCACCAATTGCTGCACCAACCCGGATGATCCGAAGTGGGACTCCGCGGCGATCGCTGAACTCAAAAGCTGGAGGCGACTCCGGGAATCGAACCCGGGATCGCGGTTTTGCAGACCGCTGCCTTACCACTTGGCTAAGTCGCCTCGCCCCGGAATGCATTGTAACGATCGAGTCGAGCCCGCCATTCGGGTGGTTTGGCTCGGAGCGCCACAATGAGGGCAGCTAAGACGGCGCAGATAGTCGAGTGGAAATGGGTCGGGAAACCTCGAAGTCGGTGCTGCTCCGGCGCAGCTGGGCCGTTATCGAACTGGGCCTCGACCGACCCGAGCGGCTCAACGCCATCGACGACGAGGTGGCTGCGGATCTCCTCCAGGGGCTGGAGTCGGTTGCCGGCGAGCCGGGGTGCCGCTGCTTGGTGATCACCGGCGCCGGTCGTGGCTTCTGCTCCGGCCAGGCCCTCCCGACCGCCCAGAGCGACCCACTCCCGCGCCGGATCGGAGCCGTCGTCCGGGAGCGGTACATACCCCTGGTGACCGCGATTCAGCTGTTACCGATTCCCGTCCTGGCGGCCGTCAAAGGGGTCGCCGCCGGCGCCGGATTCGCCCTCGCCCTGGCACCGGACCTGCGGATCGCGGCTGACGATGCCTGGTTCACCTGTGGGTTCGCCGCCGTCGGACTGGTGCCGGATAGCGGGGCTTCCTACTTCCCGCCTCACTACCTGGGTCTGTCCAAAGCCCTGCAGCTGGCGCTCACCGGTGAGCGCCTCTCCGCCCCATAGTCGGGCGAGCTCCGCCTGCTGGCGCGGGTCTTACCCGCCGCCAGCTTCCACCGTGACTACCTCGCCTTCGCCCAGGAGCTGGTGTCCGGCCCGACCAAAGCTTTCGCCCTTACCAAGCAACCTTTTCGGGAGGCGTTGGGGTCCAACCTAGGCGCCCAGCTCGAGGCCGATCTCCAGCAACAGGTCCCCGAAACGGCCGACATCTACGAGGGTCTGCTCGCGTTCCGCCAGAAGCGCCCCCGCTCTTCACCGGCCACTGGTCCTCCGCGGCTTGCAGCAACTCGCCGCTCCGAGCGCGCGGGACTGCCACTCGGATCCCTTCTTCGGTCCGGGGCGCATGAGCGCCGCAGCATTGAATAGGGCCGGTACCGATTTTGGCAAGGCCTACCCGGTGACTGGGCTCAGACGGTGCTGCACGATTCGTGGAGACGCGGCGACTGGAGGCGCGAAAAATGATGGCGTTGCGCAACCTCGGTCGGGTGCGAGGCGCAAGCCTTCATCGCCGCGGGCGCCGCACGGTCCGTGCATGGCCTCTCTCATCGTGTGCGGTGGGCCACGGTACTCCTCGTCGGGCCGTGCCTCACGGCAGCTTTGACCCGCTTAGGCGTCGCAGCCACCGCGTCACACGCCAACTCCGGGAGACCATGATCACCTCTAGGGTCTGACGGGAACGCGCCAGTTCAGCCCTGGTGGCCCGCAATTCGTCTTCCAGCTGATGTCTTTGTCGGAGCTGGTCGATCACCTCCGTTGCCCGAGCGCGAATGCTCTGCACGATCGGTTCCTGCAGAATCTCTGTCGCGCCGGGCGGCGTCGATGACCACCCCTCCGAAGGGGTCGGGCCCAATCGGCCTTCATGGAGATGG
>DATLQZ010000085.1:0-1284 GCA_035534915.1 Candidatus Dormiibacterota bacterium | reverse complement strand
GTGGTTTGACGCCTGCCCCCGCAGGCCGACGCCGAAGGGCCACACCTTCATCTCTCACACAGCACCGCTTTCGTAAGGCGTCTCCTACATGACTCCTCCTTCAGCGTTCGTGACACACTCCTTGCAGTACACGATGCGGGTTTTATCGGGATGCAGCTGCAGCCCGCCGCATTCGGCCAGTCGCTTCGCGATCGCGTCCCGCACCAGGCGGGCCTGCCCCTTACCGCGGCAGTGGACCACCACGTCATCGCAGTACCGCTCGAACCGGACGGCCGGGAACTCCCGGCACATCCAGGCGTCGAACGCATAATGCATGAACAGGTTGGCGAGCAACGGTGAGATCGCCGAGCCCTGCGGGCTGCCGCGATCCCGGGCAGCCAGCGTGCCGTCCGGCCGCTGGAGCGGCGCTTTCAGCCACCGCTCCACATACAGCAGAACCCACTTCTGGTCGGTGTGATGGGCTACCGCCTTGAGGACCAGGTCATGATCAAGATTGTCAAAGAAGCCCTTGATATCAAGATCAACAACCCAGTCGTACGCCCAGCAGCGCTCCCGGCACGCCCCCACCGCATCCAGCGCGCTCTTGAGGGGCCGGTAGCCGTAGGAGTCCGGATGGAAGATCTTCTCCACCTCCGGCTCCAGCGCCATGGCCACCACAGTCTGCGCGATCCTGTCCGCGACAGAAGGCACCCCGAGAACCCGGACCCCCTTACCTCCCGGCTTGGGAATCTCGACCATCCGCACCGGCGGCGGGAAATAACAGCCCGACGACATCCGGTTCCACAGCTTGTACAGGTTCCCCCTGAGGTCCTGCCCGAACTGCTCGACCGACTGCCCGTCGACGCCCGCCGCACCCTTGTTGGCCTTCACCCTCAGATAGGCCTCATAAACCATGTGCTTAGAAATCTGAAACGACTTCGGCCCGCTCATCTGGCTCCTCCCGGCCCAGCCGGTGGACCACCAAGCAGACTCAGATGACCCGTCCCCTTCGCTCCGCCCGCATTACCAGGCCTCAGCGCTACTACGAGACGGTCCGCCCCCGTGCCCCGCGACGGTACCCCGCCCCTTGCGGTGGTGGCCGCTTGGGGATCTCCCTCTCGCCGCTGGCCCGTCAGGCCGGCGACAGTATCGGGGCGACAGGTTCCCACGTTCCGTGCAAGAGCCCAGGCCAGGCTCGCGCCACCTACATGCCGGACGCCATCTGGGCAGTCAGCAGGCTCCCCCCAGACTTGTCCCGGAGCCCAGGTCCTGCCCCGGTTTCGACGCCACTGAGAAAACTTACGA
>DATLQZ010000084.1:0-2588 GCA_035534915.1 Candidatus Dormiibacterota bacterium | reverse complement strand
GTCACCTTCGCCACCCTGACTTAGCAACTCCAGGCTGGGGCTGCGCCGTTGCGCCCAATACCGTCACGCCCCACAGCGTGGCACACGGCGCAGGTTGGGCGCGGCCCCTCAGGGTCCCCCTTGGTCGTCGCGGTCATGGAGGGGGCTCCGGGAGTCGAACTCGGGAGCACGGTTGCATCCGGCCAAGCGAGTCCCGGTGGGGCCGTGACCGTACCTGACCCACCGGGGCGGGGTGGCTCAGTTGTCGTCGTCAACCATCTGAAGTAGGCGCCTCACGGCGGCCTCGAGTTCAGGTAGGTCATCACTGATGGTCGCAGCGAGGACGGCATGTGAGGTGTCGAAGTAGCGGTGGGCGAGGCGGTCCCGCATCCCGGCGATCTGCGCCCACGGCAGGGCCGGCTCGGTGGCTAGCAGCGGATCGGAAAGGGCCTTGACCGCCTCACCGATTTCGATCAGGCGAACTCGCACAGCGTCGAAGACGAGCCCGTCCTGAAGATCGCCGGATTCAAGGTGAGCGCGGATGGCAGCGATAGCGGCCATAACATCCTCCAGACGTTGACGTTCCTGGCGGCTCAGACCGCCACCGCCTCAGCCAGGACCTCGACAGCCAAGTGCGCCTTGAGGTCACCGGCGGGCACCAGATCCACACGGGTCCCGAGCAGGCGCTCAAGCTCCGCCTGGCAGCGCCCAAGAGTCAGCAGGCCCACCCCCGCGGGTACATCGACGAGCAGGTCCACATCACTATCAGGTCCCTCCTCGCCCCGAGCGACGCTGCCGAACACCCGAGCGTTGCTCAACCCATAGCGGGCCAGCACCTTCTTCACCGCGGCGCGATGACGGCGGATTCGCAGGCCGAGAAAGCCACTGACCGGCTCGAGCCTGGACTCCTCAGAGAGTCTGATGTCCAGCTCGGACCCGGTGGCGGCTACCAAGCGAATCAGCATCGGAAGCGACGGCTGGCGGGCACTGGACTCATAGGCGCTCACCACGCTCTGGGCCACCCCAGCCCGACGACCCAGCTCCACTTGGGACAGTTCGGCACGGCGTCGCGCCTCCCGCAACAACTCGGCCGCAGTACCCATCGCACCCGACTATAGCGGATCGTAGATGATCTGAGCAGCATCGGGAAGCCGGCCCCAAGATTCGGTGCGGACGAATCCGCACGAGTCTGGACCCGGTGGCCCTAAATGATGCCGTCAAGGCCGCCGCGAAGACTCCGCAAAGTGGAATCCTGGGGCTTTTTTGATCTCGATCTGCTGGAGGCGACTCCGGGAATCGAACCCGGGATCGCGGTTTTGCAGACCGCTGCCTTACCACTTGGCTAAGTCGCCTCGCCCCGGACGGCATTGTAACGATCGACCCGAGGCCGCCATCCGCGGGATTTGACTCGGAGCGCCACCCTGAGGGCAGCTACGACGGCCCGGATAGTTGAGTGGAGATGGGTCGGGAAGCTTCGAAGTCGTTGCTGCTCCGTCGCAGCGGGGCCGTGGTCGAACTTGTCCTCAGCCGACCAGAGTGGCTCAACGCCATCGACAACGAGGTGGCTGCGGATCTCCTCCAGGGGCTGGAGTTGGTCGCTGGCGAGCCGGGGTGCCGCTGCTTGGTGATCACCGGCGCCGGTCGTGGCTTCTGCTCCGGCCAGGCCCTCCCGAGCGCCCTGAGCGACCCGCTGCCGCGCCAGATCGGAGCCCTGGTCCGCGAGCGTAGATACCCCAGGTGACCGCGATTCAGCTGCTACCGATTCCTGTCCGGGTGGCCGCCAACGGGGTCGCCGCCGGCTCCGGATTCGCCCAGGAGCTGGCATCCGGCCCGACCGAGGCTTTCGCCCTTACCAAGCAAACTTTTCGGGAGGGATTGCGGTCCAACCCATGCGCGCAACTCGAGCTAGAAGCTGATCTCCAGCAATAGGCCTTCGAGATGGCCGACTTCCGCAAGGGTCTGCTCCCGTTCCGCCAGACGCGCCCCCGCTCTTCACCCGCCCCTGATCCTCCGCGGCTTGCAGCAACTCGCCGCTCCAGGCGCGCGGGACTGCCATCCGGGTGCCTTTTTCGCTCCGGGGCGCATGAGCGCCGCAGCCTTAAATAGGGCGGGTACCGATTTTGGCGAGGCCTACCCGCTGACTGGGCTCAGACGGTGCTGCACAATTCGACGGGACGCGGCGTCGGGAGGCGCGAAAAATGGTGGCGTTGCGCAACCTCGGCCGGGTGCGAGGCGCAAGCCATCATCGCCGCCGGCGCCGCACGGTCCGTGCATGGCCTCTCTCATAGTGTGCGGTGGGCCACGGTACTCCTCGTCGGGACGTGCCTCACGGCAGCTTTGACCCGCTTAGGCGTCGCAGCCACCTCGTCACACGCCAACTGCGGGAGACCATGATCACCTCTAGGGTCTGGCGGGAACGCGCCAGTTCAGCCCTAGTGGCCCGCAATTCGTCCTCCACCTGATGTCGATGTCGGAGCTGGTCGATCACCTCCGTTGCCCGAGCGCGAATGCTCTGCACGATCGGTTCCTGCAGAATCTCTGTCGCGCCGGGCGGCGTCGATGACCACCCCTCCGAAGGGGTCGGGCCCAATCGGCCTTCATGGAGATGG
>DATLQZ010000083.1:0-1440 GCA_035534915.1 Candidatus Dormiibacterota bacterium | reverse complement strand
CTCTGAGGCGAAGATTCGCTGTTACCCAGCAACCGCCAGGGGCTCGAGTGTCACCGAGTAGCCCATCTTGTGGAGCTGGTCGAGCGCACGGTGCTTGGCCTTGTCCGGATTGAGCCGGGTGAAGTAGTCGCCGCCGGGATCGCTGTAGGCAGTTCCGGTGGTGAGCATGTGCCAGATGGCGACGAGCATGGCGTGCTCGAGGGCGACGATGGCCTTGATCGGACCCCGTCGTGAGGCGATGCGCCGGAACTTCGCGGCCAGGTAGGTGTCCTTGCTGCGGGCCGCCGACATGGCGGCGATGCCCAGTGCTCCTTTCAGGTAGGGATTGCCCGGTCGGGTCTGGGTGGACTTGATCCGACCGGCGGACTCGTTGGAACCCGGGCAGGTTCCGGCCCACGATGCCAGGTGTCCGGCGGTTGGGAACCGGCTCATGTCGCCACCCGTCTCGGCGATGATCACGTCGGCCACCAGGGTGGAGATCCCCGGGATGGTGACGAGCAGGTCCCTCACGTGACGAAAGGGCTCCACCACCACCTCGATCCGACCGGTCACCTCGTCGATGGCCCGGGTGTGGTTGTCGATCAGGTCCAGATGGAGCTGGGCCAGGAACCCGTGGTGTTCGCTGAACCGGCCGGTGAGGGCTTCGGTGAGCTCGGGGATCTTGGACCGCAGTCGACGTTTGGCCAGATCAGCCAGCACCTCCGGGTCACGTTGCCCGTCGATCAGGGCTTCGAGCATGGCCCGGCCCGAGACTCCGGTGATGTCGGTGGCCACCGACGAGAGTTTGATGCCGGCGTCCTCCAAGAGCTTCTCCAGTCGCTGGATCTCCTTGGCCCGGGCCCGGACGAGGGTGGTGCGGGTTCGGGTCAGGTCTCGGAGTTGTCGGATCGGCTCGGGCGGGACGAACGAGCCCCGGACCAGGCCATGGGCACCCAGTTGGGCCAACCATGCCGCGTCCGAGACGTCGGTCTTCCGCCCCGGCAGGTTCTTCACGTGGCGGGCATTGACCAGCATCACCTCGAAGGGACCGTCCTCCAAGAGGTAGTAGAAGGGCTTCCAGTAGTCGCTGGTGGCCTCCATGACCACCAGGGTCACCTGCTCATCGACCAGGTGATCCCGCAGGGCGAGGACCTGGTTGGTCACCGCTCCCCACGTCGTCACCGTCGATTTCGCCTTGGCCCGACCCGAGCTGGCAATCCGGACGCAGACCTTGGCGTCCCGTTTTGAGATATCGACCCCGGCACACCGGGGATGCACCACATCCATCGCACGCTCCTTCCTCGACATGAGGACCATGGGTTGGGTGCTCATCCCGGGGAGGGCAGGGAAAATCAGAAGTCTGACGCTCGTGCTCAAAGGCAACAGTCCACGGTTCCCGTGGGAGCCCTCCACCACCATGCTGAACTACAGGCTCACCGGCACTACAGAGGAATCGGTGTC
>DATLQZ010000082.1:0-64889 GCA_035534915.1 Candidatus Dormiibacterota bacterium | reverse complement strand
CACAGCAGGCCCTCCCTTGCGAGTGGTGGGTTCCTGGTGAGCTCGCATCCGGTAGCTGTGGCCCCGGATATTGAGCACGGTGGCATCGTGCAGGAGGCGGTCGACAATGGCGCCGGCGACCACCTGGTCGGCGAAGACCTGGCCCCAGTCTGAGAAGCCGCGGTTGGAAGTCAAGATCACCGAGCCCCGGTCGTAGCGACGGCTGACGACTTGGAAGATCCAGTTGGCCGAAGCCTGGTCCAGCGGCAGGTAGCCCAGCTCGTCAATGACCAGCAGAGAGGGCTGGGTGTAGGTGCGCAGCTTGAGCTGGGCGAGACCCTCGAGATGAGCGGCCTGCAGGGTCTGGGCGAGGTCAGAGGCAGAGGTGAAGTAGGTGCGGTAGCCAGCCTCCGTGGCGGCCACGCCCAAGGCAATCGCCAAGTGGGTCTTGCCGACCCCGGGTGGTCCCAGCAGGATCACGTTGCGGTGGTCCTCGACGAAGCGCAGGGTGGAGAGCTCAGCCACCACCTTGCGGTCCAGGTTGGGCTGGAAGTCGAAGTCAAAGTCGGCCAGGGTCTTGTGCACTGGGTAGCGCGCCCAGCGCAGCCGGCCTCGCTGTCTGCGAGCCTGGGTGGCCTCCACCTCGAGCTCCAGCAGCCGCTCCAGCACCTGGGTGGCGGAGAGCTTCTCCTTGGTCGCCCGGTCCAGTTCGGGGCTGAGATTCTCGGCGGCGGTGTCGAGCTTGAGGTAGGTCAGGTGCTCTCGCAGCCGCTGGTAACTGCTGGCCTCGTTCACCCCCAAGCCTCCTCGTACTCAGCCAGGTCACGCACCTCAACCCGCTCTCCCAGTCGGCGCTGCTCAGGGTCCGGGCCACTGCCGGTGACCACGGTCAGCGGCGGCACCTCAAGCCGGGCCAGGACCCTGGCGGGCAGGGGGTGCAGGAGGCCTCGCTCCTCCTCCCACGCCTCTCCCACCACCTTGCCGGTGGTCCGGTGGCGCCGCTGGCAGACCACCTCCTCGACCCACCGCTGGGCGAAGCGGTCGTAGTCGGCCAGGGTCGGCTGCTGGGGCATCACCTGCCCCGTCAGCCAGGGCAGGAAGCCCTCTTTGAGCTCCCGCACCATTCGCTCCACTTTGCCCTTGGTTTGGGCCCGGTATGGGCGACACGCCTTGGGGACCATGTCCAGCACCGAGCACAAGTCCACCCACTCCGCAGAGAGGATCGCCTTCCCGTCCGCCGTCTGGCCGATGCAGAAGGCGGGATCTCGGTCGGTGAGAGTCTCGAAGGGAACTCCTCCCAGGTCGTGAAGACACCAGACCAGCTTGTCCAGGGTGGTCTGGCGGGTGAGGTCGGTGGCGAACCGGAAGGCGGGCTTGCGGCTGTATCCCAGGATGGCCACCATCCCGTACAGCTGGACCAGCCGCTCTCCCAGCGGCCACAGCCCCAGGTGAGCCCAGTCCGCCTGCGCCTGGTGACCTGGTGCGGTCTCGAACCGGATCTCAGGGTCCACGACCAGCGCTGGGCGCAGTCTCCGCAGCTGCCGGGCGAAGGTCGGATAGCTGCCCTGGTAGCCGTAGTCCACCACCAGCTCGCCGTGGACGATGGTGCCCCGAATCCCCGGGCACACCTCCAACCGCCGCTGCACATGGGCCAGCTGCGCCGGCGTGAGCGCCGTTGGCTTGGCCCGCTCCGGGTAGTGGCGAGGCTCTTCGCTCTCCACCTCCCGCTTCACCGTCCGCCAGTTCAATCCGAATTCCCGGGCCAGAGCGGTGATGCTCCAACCATGACTTCGCAGGACTCGCAAACTCTTCCCAATTTCCTCACACTGCACAGGGGCCTCCTCCAGGCGTGGACTCAACACCCAAAGCCTGCCAGGGGGCCCCTTCCTTTTGTTCTCCTACAGGGCTCCGGTCCTGCCGCAGAGCTCTGCACTTTTCGTGATCAGGTCATTGCACTTTTCCTGATCGCCAACACCTGGGCAGCAGTGGGCATCCCTGCTGCGGATCAGATCGGGCTGCACAATTCTGGGAGTGGCGCCGGGCAGGAGCACGGGCGGCAAGGTGTTTGCGATGTGGGGCCCGGTCAGTAGGAAATGAGGTGGCGCCACGACATCGAGCGCCAAGTGACCAGCCGCGAACGCAGAGACGACACCAAGAGTGGGGGCCGCTATCCCCGGCCTGTGGTGATCGCCCCGCGACGGCAGGCATGATAAGCAGTCATGGCGTCGCCGCCCACACGACCCTGCGGCCACCTTCAGTTTGCCGCGTCACGAGTGGGTAGGTGCCACTTGGCCTGCTGAGCTTCACCCAGAAGAGCTCGGGAGCCGCACTGAGGTCGGCTTCATTCACGGACTGAATGCCTCGCGTCAGCAGGTATGCGTGGATGAGCCATCCGGACATCTCGGCGTCAGTCTCGAGTGCCTCGCCGCGGACAAGTGGAGCCCCGTGCCCTCCCGCGAGGACGCCCAAGCGAACGAGTGTGGTGTAGGCCTTGCGTGCGCCGATATCGATGGCCGGCCGGTCCCCCCAGAGTCCTCTGGCACGTTGCCGGATATCCTCCGGCGCTGCGTAGCCGTCAAGGGTAAGCGCCCGGCCAACGAGGGCGGCAACGCCGCCTGCAAACGGGAAGGCTGCCAACAGAGCCCCCAAGTGCAAGAGGCGGCGGTCAGCGGCGAGCTGTTGATGCTCGCGACCCCACGCGATCATCTCAGCCGCGGCGGGAGGCGGATTGACCCACACTCGTGTTAGGCACTTCTTCGTCTTGCCTTCCGCTTCCTGGATACTGACGTGATCGCGCAAGGCAACTGTAAGAAGCCGACGTTGCGCGGCCCATGGCGTTGGTGCGCTGGCGACCCGAAGTGCAACGTCGAGAAGGGCGGGCGTCAGGTCACGGTCAAGAATCATCCCTCGCCGCGGGTTAGAGATCATCGCGGCACCACGCGGGTAAACGGGACGATGACCTCGTCGAGGCTGAGCCCCCCGTGGCTCACTTTTAGGCCACCACTATGGTAGCCGCTACGGCCCGAGGCGAAGAGCGGTACTCTACCAGGAGGGAGGGCGGGCGGGTCCCAAGGGACGCCTTCGGCGCGGGCGTTGTCACGAAGGACCGTATTCTCGTAGAGCCTCACTCTGGTGCCAGCGATATCGACCAGGGGTCTTTCCATGACCCGGCCGCTAGGGGTCGCTTCAATGTTCCCGTGGTCAGCGGTCACCCAGACGTCGAAGCCGTCCTGGTGGGCCGACTTGATGAGAGTGTCGAGGAAACCGTGGCGAACCCATGCGTCGAGGCTGGCGTTCATCTGGGCGTCACCGAGGAGATGAGAGCCGTGCATGATCTCGTCGACCGCAAGCACGACGACCGCAGCCGCCTGCGCGGTGCCCAGGTCGGGGACATCAGCAGAGGTTGCTCCAGACGTGAGGTGGTAGCCAACGCGCCGGCCTGACAGACCTTCGCCAGCCCAGAACGCTCGCCACCGGGCCGGCTCCCGACTGGTGGTCCAGAGACTGTCGGCAAAGTCCGCGGGCAAGGCGCCGGCCAAGGCGGCCTGACGGGAAACCGACGTGAGGGTCGGACATAGCGCGAAGCACCCCGCGGCATCTACGACAGCTATTGCGAGCGCCCGGCGAAGAACCGACCATTGGGCGAAGGCCAGTCCATCCATCAGGATAAGTAGCTGGCGACGCCCCGTCGTCGCGCGACGCCTGGCCAGGAAAGGAGCGACTTGGTTGAGGGTGACGGGGTGCTGGCGGGAGCTGCTAAAGAGCAGTGGATAGTCGGACCGTAACCACAGCTGGAAGGCGCTGTCGATCTCAGCCCAGCGTGCCCACGCTCTCTCTGTGAGGTCAGACCTTGTGGGGGAGGCTGCCGCGCTAGCAGCGCGTACGTCGCCCCACCAGGAAGCCGTCGCCACCCAATCGATCACCGAGTGGGGGAGCCAAGGGGCCGGCGGATTGTCGAGGATGCTCTCCAGCGTTTCGGCCGGCCCGGGCTCGCTTGAGCCGACGCGGGTCCATGAGGGCAGGCCTTCAGCGGCCGCCGGGGTAGGTCGCAGCATTCCTGATGCCAGTAGCCACGCTATGCCGGCTCGGGCCCCGGTGAGCACTGCCACATTTTGGGCACGATCCCCAAGAGAAAGCCACTCGTCCCAGGCTTGCTGCAGCGGCTCATAGTCCTGAGTTGGCTGGGAGAGGGCGAGGGCGAGGGGCCCGTGCACGAGCCTTCGGACGAAACTCCACATTGGAGCGGGCACGAGATCGGAGGCAACCAGGCGCACGACCGTATCGAGTTCTGGACCTTCGTCGGGCACCGGGAGCACAATGCCGTATCCGTCGCGAAGCAAGTCGCTCATCACTGCCGACTGGTTCCGGCTGGTTGCGGCGAGATCCACGAGCAGATCGGAAAGATCCGGCGCCAATTGATCAGCTACTGCTCGCCACTCTGAGTCGACCGGCCAACGAACTGTGGCCACGACAGATCCCCGTTGAATATCCCATGGAAGTGCTCGTGGGTCACTGAACTCTGCTGATTGAACGAGGAATACTGGTCGCGCAGTGCTATCTGCCTGACGTCCGTGACTCTCCCACGCATCGCGGAGTGACAAGTAATCGCGAGCGGTGCACACCACCTCGAGCTCGGCCGCGAGCTCATCGTTCACAAGGTGATCTGGATCTAACACCACACCGGGGACGCCGCGTTCGGCCACTACGGCTGCGAGTTGCCGAGTGACCCATCTCATGGAATCACGCCGGAGGCATGCACGGCTCGGCCGCCACGTAAATCGGGAGGTGGGAGCGCGCCAGCCCCGCACAGCCAGGCCACTGGCTGCCGTGCGATGCGTCCCGAAGTGGTGCCACAGCGCTAACCGACCCATCCCTAGTAAGGTCCGCCCACTCGTCGCAGAAGGTCCGGTGCGCGCTCCTCACCCCGACCTCTAGAGCGGCGGCGCGACAGAGGGGCCGGCCGGCCACTAGGATGTCGCCGTAGACTGGCGTCTTCAATACCTCACTCTGCCCGATGACTGGGAACCCTTCCGGGGCTGGCTGCTGCTATGTCCTGTTCTAGGCCATGAGGGGCTGCTCCATCCGCTCTGCGTTCCTGACGTAGTGCAGGAGGGTGGTGTCCTCAACGAATGAATCAGGCGGGAGCCGGCGGCCCACCGCAACGATGGACTTGTAGTCTCGGTCAGCCCACGCCTTCTTGAAGCCCATTCGGACCGCCTCGCTTCTGAAGCGGTCAAGCGGACCATGGCCCGACAGGTAGCCTTCGAACACCTTGAGCAACTCACGGCTGCGAAGCTGTTCAAGGTGTTCGGCCTTGTTGGGGTCTGGGACGAGCCAACGTCCGTGGTCGTCCTGGACGAAACTTTCTTCCAGGAGCACTCTTAGATCCGGCAGCTCGTCCCAGTTCACGCTCCCCAACTGCACTTCCGCGAAGTACTCCGGCTGGATCTCGGAGAAGGGTCTTGGCTTGGGCTTGAGCAGCTGGCGGAGCCAGTGGACGGCCGAACTCTCCCCGGTTATAAATAACTCCGCCTTCTCCAAGTCCTTAAACGTGATCCTCAACCTCTCCCACTCTTCTGCTTGATGAGGCAGGAAGTACATGCCATCTCGGAATACGAACCAGCGGTCCAGCCCCGCGTAGAACTGCGCGCTAGTCAGGGGCACACCGATGCCGCGGGCGACGTGATAGGCGACGGACCGGTCGTACAGCCGGTCGGCGTACCGCTCCCTAACCGGGCGAACCTCTCCACGGCCGCCATCCGCCACAGGCAGATGGCTCATGTGCTCCGCTACGAATGCACGCACGCCCTCCTCCGAGCCTTTGGCCAGCTCGACCCGTCCGGCGGCGTCCACGGTCGGCTTATATGCAGAAATGATTAGGTCTCGTTTGACTGCGTTGGTGGCAGTCACCTGCCTATAGGAATGTTGCTCCTTGTCAAACACGCGAGTGTCGGCGACCACAAAACCTGTCCGAGACAATGCGAGCTGGATCGCGAGCCACACCTCATTTGATGAGTTGGAGAATTCGACCGTCATCCACCTGCCCGGCTTAAGCACGCGTGCAAACTCCGAGAAGCACCGCTCCATCAAGTCAGCATATTGGGACAGCGGCTTTGGTCGGCGCCTGTTCCTATCGATAACCGCCTCCTCGGTAGGGACGGCAAAGACTCCATGCCAACCCTCGACGAGAAACGCCAAGTCCGAATAGTATATGTTCTCGCCGAACGGAGGATCGACAAAGATGTAGTCAACACTGTTGTCGGGCACGGGGACACTTGTCGAACTCGCCGTGCTGATGCGGACCCACTCGCTAGATCCATGGAGCTCCTTCCAGAGCTTCACGAGATTGGCACGCTTGCCTCTCGCCGGGCTGCTTCCCTCAAGGTTGTAGCGAACGGAGCACTCGGAAACCAAAGAGGGCACGTAGTAGACGCCCGTCATCTGGCGGTTGACCTGAGAGCCTCCAAGTCGCCCCTGCTGGATGGGCTGATAGCGATTCATCCACGAAAGCCCCCAAAAGCTCTGCTCGATCCAGAAGCGAAGCGCCCGACGCACCGTGGCGTCCTCCTCCGCGTAGGCCCAGCTCCATAACACGGCAAGGGAGGCGAGTGCCCGGTCTGGCCAGAAGGTGTCTAGCCTCGCAAAGCCATTCTTTGCCGTGGGAGACCGTTCGTGGGTCATGTGCATGTACGGTAAGACCGTCGTCGGAAACGGCGGGATGGGTATGGTCGCAATGCGGCGAAGGACCGCCAAGTCGTCTCGGTCCGGCACCTTGACGCCTCTTACCTTGCCCAAATGCCAATGGATAGCCACGGGCCGAAAGTCGGTTCGGTCAATCACGTCACCTGCCATTGTACGAACCTTGGTTAGTCGCTTCTTCAGTGAGTGCTTAGAGACCTCGGCTCCGCATGTTGGACAATCGAACCTCTCGGCTACTCGGCCGGAAGTGGGGTCGTAAGCCGCATGGTAGAAGACAACCTCGGTCGCGCAGTGCGGACAGGTCATGATCTCGGACCAAACCGTGTAGTCGATCTTCGCGGTGGCGGCTGCGGTGCCGTGTGTCACCGTGGTTTGGTACATCCAACCCCAGTCAGCCTCGAATCGATTCAACAGCGCAGTCGACGCCCGGTCGAACGCCTGATGGTCGACCGGAAGATTGAGACCGGCGGCGATGAAGGTGGCGCTCGGCAGCAAATCCTGGAGCAGGGCGCGCCGTCGGCCCCACTTGACCTTCTCCATTTGTGACTCAATCTCTCTGCGGAGTGCGTCGCTGGGCGCGCCGCACATTTGCGCAGCGACGCCCGTCATTCCTGTGCCACAAAAGCCATCGAGCACGACGTCCCCGGGCTGCGTGTAGTGGAGGATCAGGCGCATGATCGCTTCGTGAGGCACTTTGGTTGGGAACGAGTGGGCCTTATAGACGATGCTGGACTTGCCGACGCTAGTGTCAGCGGAGAATGGCCCGGGATCTATGCGACTTTGCTCTTGCGCAAGCGGGAACCAATCGGCGATGAAGGGGTTGGGGCAGGCAGTGTGGCCGGGGGGGCTGGACATTGCAACGATGGCTTCGTCGGTACCCGTCGGACAGCCCGGTTGGTGCCTGAGATCGGCTAGTCGCGAGGCAAGTGTGGCGCTGGCCTCGGCGGCGCGGCCGGCGGCCTTTAGGTGTGTCCCGAAGAGTGGGTCTTGGGTCACGAGGGGTTTTCCTCGCTCGGCAGCACCCTGACGCGCTCGGGGTCGCTACCGTCTTCCACGCGGCGGAGAAAATCCGCGAAGCGCGCGCGCAGCTCTGCAAGAGTCGACGGCTGGGCAGCTGGGAAGACGGCGGCCCATAGCTCGCGAGATGAGACTCGCCGCACTACAAACCGCTTGAGCGCTTGGTTTACTCCTCGAATCAGAGGTTCCGTGATCGGCTGTGGAAGTGCCCGTCGGTGAAGGAAGTCGGCTACTGCTTTCATCTCTGTTTCCCCGAGAAGCGCGATCTGCTCCGCGATCTCAAGGCTTGACAGGCTGTCGAGGAGGGTCTCTTGCCAGGTGCTGTGTAGTTCAAGGAGCCTCGATGCGATGTCATCGACCCGGGCCCTCGCCGTGGGTCCGGCTGCCTTGTGGGGCCGGTAGTGGCACTCTGGGCAGATCACACTGGCAGCCAGCTTGGCTTCGTCGAAGTTCTTGCAGCTGCCGATGTTCACGAGCTCGGTCTCGATGGCCCCGAACATGCCGTCGGGTAGGAGGTCAACTGCTCTCATTGCCTTGAGGTCCTTGTAGAGGTCCCCCTCGATGATGTGTCGCTTGCGCTCGTCTCCTTCAGCGTCCAGTCGGTCGCGAGCATGGGCACGGGCAGCTTCGTCTGCAAAACGTTTGCGCAGCCTGTCCGCGTGAGAGGTCAGCGAGGTAACGTTTGCCAGATCGATGGGAGGCGGTTCTGCGAATAGAGCGAGCATCTCGGCACGAAGCTTGCCAGCTTCATCGGCCAGGTCATCCTCGGAGTTGAAGACATCAACGGCTTGGCGGATGTACTCGGCGGGAGGGGAGAGCCTATCCCGAGAGGCCAGTGCCCTGGTGATCCAGTTCAATTCATCTAGCCCGGCGCCGGCCGCCGCTAGCGTCGTTGGCTCAGCATCTAGCTTGTTCAGCTTGCCCACCGAGTCTCGAGCCAGGACATTGTCGAGCAGCTGCTGGAGTGCTTCCAGGTGGGCGTCACGTTCGGCCTGCCGATCGACCACCAGTGCGCCCCACAGCTGGACCCCGTTAGCAACAACTGAGCGAGCCTGTACGATGCGCTCCCGAAGGGGCTTGCCGGCCGTGTGTACCTGGCGGACGAGTTCCTCGTCGGCTCCGAAGTTTGGTACCGTAGCAGTTCCTAGCCCAAGTAGCTTGGCGACTGCGCGGAGAGCCGCTACCGGGGTCGGCTTCGGTGGCGCGACGTGGGATAGGCTGGTCAGATCCTCCTGGTTCATGCTGGTCAAACGGTGGAGAGACGTGGCGTCGATCTGCACGGTCGGGTATCCAAGGTCTACGCGGCCGAGTTGGCAGCAAACGGCTGCAGTGACGACCAGCCATTCGGGCTCCAGGTGCCATGGGCCCCACGTCTCGACTCCCGGATCGCGCGAGGCAAGCAAGTCAGACCTATTCACGGCCTTGCCGTCGGCTGCTGCAAGTTGCTGGAGGAGATTGGCTGCAAACGGGCCGGTGTCGATAAGGTTGCTTTCTAGGTCCACTAGCCCGAGCGACGCGAGCACCCTGCCGCCAGCTACGGACTGCCGCCGGGTAGCAACCTGATTGATAGCCTGTTTGACGGTCTCGCCGAGGTTCGACTGAGTGACGTTGACCGCGAACTTTGGATAGTTCGGGTAGCGGGCCTCAAAGTGATGCCTGAGCGCCTCGGCTGCGATCGCGTCTACCTGCTCCTTTACGCTGCGACGTGGACCGCCACTGGTGCCTGGGAGCCACGCCCCGACCGGTTGAGAGACACCATTGTGGATGACACTGACTGCTGTCGTCATGTTCCTCTTGAGCCAGGCGACCATTGCGTCACGAGCGGCGTTGCGTTTGTCCTCGTAGACCGTTCGGTGCGCCTCGGTGGACTCCTTGGCTAGGGCATTCGCGCCGGCATATCGGCGCAGCGCCGTCTTGAAGTCATCGTCAGGGGTGTCTAGGCGGAAGAAGACTTCATCAGGTCTGCGCTCGTCAGTGAACTCCGGGGGATCGTAGGGTTGCAAGAAGTATACGTAAAAGTCGCGGGGCGGCTGCGCTGTGGAGCGCTCATTGGGTGCGCCGAAGAAGGCGTAACCCATTCGGCCAACGTTCTTCGCCGCCCATGGCAGCTCGTACGCCCAAATCCGATATCCTGACACATAGGGAGCGTCGCGCTGCTCCAGAACTTCCTCGAGGGCAGCGAAGTACGCTTCGTCGAGTCTGCCCTCATCGAGGGGGCTGGCTCGCTCGTCGATCTTCTGGTCGTAGTCGATGTCCTTTCGTACGTCAATGTACACTTGGCCGTTGTCCGGATTCTGTGTGATGAACTGACCGGAGACAGCGCGGATTATCTCGTCGATAATCGCTTCGACAGAGACTCGTACGAACAGTGCATCGCGCTCCGGGAGGCCCGCAGGAAGCAGGCATAAGTCGTCCCGCAACTCCTCGGCCGTGGCGCCTATGGGGGAGTGGATGTCAGCCGTGGTGAGTCGGTGCACACCCAGCCCATCGATGATGCGTAGAGCCGTGGGCACGTATACCTTGGTGGAGAGTGTCTTCTCCACCCGGGCTCGGAGGACTCCGACCTTGTCCAGCACCTCTCGGACTTCGGGGATGGTTCGGTTGCTGTGATCGGCATCGAGGTCACGCCGATAGCTGTCGTAGCAAATGAGTCCCGGCTGGTCAGATGGAAGCTCTGAGTCGAGCAGGTCCTCAATGGCCATCGAGAGGGTCGACAGCACTTTGCGCTTCTCCACGAGCGTGATGCGCTCGAAGGTGCGCAGGTAAGCAGGATGAACCGGAAACAGGGACACGAACTCGGCGAGATGCTCGGCCATTCCCTCGAACGCTGGGGTGAAAGGCCGAAGGTGGGATTCGATCTGGTCGCGTTGGGTGACCGTTTTCTTGAGCAGCCGCTCTTGGACGACGAAGGAGACGTCTTCTCGGGAGATCCTCAGCTGCTCGTAGCGGTCTCGGACTCGAATTAGCTCCGCCGACATGTTGGCAAAGCGAGGGCTGTCGAAGAGCGACTCCTGCACGCCGGTGATGAACCGAAAGCGCGTGCCGCGGCAAACCTCGCCAATCTCGCGCAGGAAGGTGAGGTCCAGGGTGAGTTCGAGGTCCTTTCGGGTCCGAAGGTAGTCGAGAAGCTCGTCGAGAACCAATAAGAGGCCGTGTTCCGGATACACGGCCTCGAAAGCCTGCATCATCTCCACGAGGAGGCTCTTGTTTCCCGGCGTCTGATCGGCCGACTTGAACTTGTAGCGAACCCCCAACGCTGCCAGCCCTTCTTCCAGGTGGACACAGACGATGTCACGCAAGCTCATTCGGGTCGAGCCGATCTCGGATCGAATGACCTTGAACTTGCCGGCGATCGGCGTCAGTGACTCGCGGAGTTCGGCGTTTGTCACATCCGCGAGAAACTCGGTGCGCTCGGCGACCGCCGACACCATAGACATGAGGTGCGTCTTGCCAGTACCGTACGTGGCGACGACCATGAGCGCCTTGTGGTCGCCGGGCGCGTCGAACCGGAGGTGGGGCACGAGCACCTTGCGGAGCGCATCGCGCATGACGTCGCTGACCACGAATGTACGCACGTCTTCACGGGCCTGATCGAAGGCGTTCGCATGGGTGAGTACCTTGACATCGACGATGGGCTCGAAGTGGATCAGGTCTCGGTAGAGGGTCATGGGTACCTCTCTATACGATAAGGCGGTTCGTCTGGGAACTGTGTCGGAGCAGGCCGGAGTACCACGGCGTCGGTCAGTGTCGCCTCGAACCAGTCCCGGCGACCGGGGCTGCTGTAGGCGGCTCGCGCATTGTCGATGGTCCCAGGCCAGGCGAACAACGTGGCCGACCGACGCCGACTGACTGCTCGGATGACCCCGAGAGGATCCAAAGCCAGCCACGGCTTCCAGAATAGGATGTCGAGGTCCACGATCACCGGCCCCGCAGCGACAAGTCGGTCTACCAGCTCCTCTGGACTCGTGGGAGCCTGCGGTGCCAGCAGGCTTGTCCCGGCTCGATAGGCAATGGTTTGCCAGAGACCAGCGAAGGCCTCGGCCACTATCCCACTGGTGTCGTCCACTGCGAGAGCCACCCTGCCTGGCGTCCGGTCCAGCTCGGCCAGCAGCTCCTTACCACATTCCGGCCAGGGGGTCACGAGGGGGACGCCGGGGCGCTCGCGCTTGAACTGTTCAGCTGAACTGCGTCAAGTGGCACTCACGCGGCTGCCTCCTCGACGGTTCCGCGATCGAATGTGGTCCTGTGTTCAGATTGGCTTCCCGGCAGGCTTGCCATCGTTGGTCTACGACGAAATAGCCGCCGCGTTTGCCTCCTAGTATCGCGATCAAATCTTGTACAAGGGTTGCAGTTGGTTCGGCCTCAGCGCTTGCCGCTGGGTAGTGAGAAGGTGCCGCTCGCGGCTCCTTGCGGCCCGCACCCATTGAACCGTCTTGGCGGACGATCGCCTCGGGATCGCCGGGTCCGGCATCGGTCACGGGCAATTCTTGCACGATCCAAGACGATACTGCTTGGGCCTGCCACTTGATACTCTCGCGGGGTCTCTATGTGGTGTGCGGCCACTTGTCAACTTCAACTTCGCGGGTGGTACAAACTCTCCCACCCGCCGCAACCTGCGCCAGCTCGCGGCTGGGCATTCGCCCAGTCGCGGGCGGGCAGGCCCCGGTCCGCGGCTCGACCGGGTCGAGTCGCCGGTCCCCAGCTCTTGGGTGGAGGAGTCGGTCTGTGGGGGGCCCCGCGGGGCAGCCGCCGATCCCCGCTGTTGGGCGGGAATCGTCCCCCCCTCCACGGGTCAGGGGGTGGGCCCGCTCTGGCGCCGCCTTCCCGGTCAAGAGCTACGGTCGGCCTTCGAAAAGAGATGCTGCTATTGCAGCGCATGGAGCCCATAGGAGTGCGGGAGCTGCCGTAGCACGCCGCGGCCGCCCGGCAACGGGTGGCGCGGGGGGAGACCCTGGGGATCACCGCCCGGGGACGGTTAGTGGCAGTTCTCAGCGCCCCCTCGAACGGCTCCGGAGCGGCTGCCCTCATCGCCTCCGGTAGGGTCCAAGAGCCCCGGCTCCGGCCGGGGCTCGGCTTGGTCGGGAGCGCCGAGGTGCTCGCGGAGCTGCGGGCCGAGCGGGCGTGATCTGCTACCTGGACACCTCGGCCTTCCTCAAGCTGATCACACAAGAGGCGGAGTCGGAGGCGATGCGGGCGTGGTACTCCACTCCTGGCCCCTGCTGATCGTCGCAGCTTTTGCGCACCGAGACTACCCAGGCGGGCCGGCGGTTGGGAATAAGCCAGGAGGTGATCGCGACCGCGCTGGACACCGTGGCGCTGGTCCTCCCCAGCGTTACGACCTTCTTCGCGGCTGGCCACCTACCTCCGCCTGAGCTCCGATCGCTCGCCGCGCTGCATCTCGCCACCGCCATTGAGATCGGCGCCGACATGGCGGGGATGGTGGTCTACCACCAGCGCTTGACAGCAGCCGCCCAGGGCTGCCGCGCTCAGGACCGTCACCCCTTCCTGAGCCGCCTTGAGGCCGCCTCGGCCCGGAGTCCCCGGGCCGCAGAGGGCCGCCTGTGGGCTACTCCGGCTCAGCGCTTTTTCGCCCTGCTCCACCTTCTTACCGGGCACCCTCCCGGGCCCATCTTCCTGGCTCCTCGCCGCGTTCGGGCTGGGTGGCGGCTCCCTTTTCCCAGCCCTGCCAGGCCGGGCCGGCGGCCCAGCCCGCCACCCGGGCTTTGCCAGTGCGCTGATCACCTGGTGGACCAGGCGAGAGGCGGTGGCGGGTCCACCGCCTCCACGTCGAAGGGGCCGTGGAAGATGAGTACGAAACGACAGCCCTCCCCTTCCGCCGGGGCATGGCGCATCGGGTGGGCAGCCGGGAAGTGGCAGTACGCGAAGGGCCCGACCACCTGCAAGTTGGCCCCCATCCGCCCCTCCAGGACGATCATGGGGTGAGCCGCCGAGTGGCGGTGCCCCTTCGCGCTCAGCCCTCTCGGATATCGAGCCAGGTAGTGCTCGTCCCCCGACTCCGGGCCGTGGTAGAGCGGCAGCAGCTCCATCTCCCGATCGTAGATGTCGGGAAATGAGGAGGGGCTGCCGCGCTGGGTGTCGGCAGGGGCAGCGACCCCACCGATGTTCACCATCGCCGCCACACGCTCCCGGTGGCGGGCTGCCAGCTCGAAGATGACACGACTGCCGTCGGAGTAGCCAACCATCGCCGCCTTCTCAACGCCAGCATCGTCGAGCACCGCCAGGCAAGCCGCCACGTACTCATTTACGCGATGCGCCTCCACCCCCGACGGCCAGTCGCTCTGCGCATGGCCCCTGTGGTCAAGCAGCAGGTGGCGCAGCCCGGGAAGCTGGGGCAGGTAGCCGGCCCGCTCCCACATTCGGCCGTCGCCGCCACCACCTTTGTGGAACAGGAGGGGATGGCCGCTCCCGACCTCCGAGTCATGAAGGCTGCCTCCATGGCGCACGACACGGGACATCCCGGTTCCCTCCGCAGCGCTGCCGGCTGCGCGGCCCACTGGAGGCCGACTGCGGCCCCGGTACCGGGATCGACGGAGCGGTCGTAACCCCCCGAGTGCGAGGCCCGTTCCACCTCTCGCCAGCGGTCCCCTCCCCAACCTGGGGATACCTGGCCCCGGGCGGCTTTGGGAGGTTACGGATGCGTTCCTTGGTAGGTGGCACCACAGTCGTGGCCCTCGGGCTGTTCCTTTGTGCCTGCGGCAACTCCCCTAGGCCCTCTCCCTCCCCCACGGCGCCAACGCCGACCAGCAGCCAGAGTCCCGCGGCAGCCGCAAGCCCCAGCGCCACCTCGCAGTCCCCGTCCGCACCTTCGACGACAGCGCTGGCCAGCTGCTCGACCGCTCAGCTGGTGGGCTCCCTCACCAGCGGTGAGGGAGCCGCTGGCAGCGTCATCTACTCTCTCGAGCTGCAGAACGTGAGCTCGGTCAGCTGCACCCTCTTCGGCAACCCTGGAGTCTCTTTGGTCACCGGATCAGCCGGCATCCAGCTGGGCGCTGCCGCCAGCTTCGTCAATCGATCCGCGGCGACTCGGGTCACCCTTGCCCCCAACGCCAAAGCCGGGGCGATTCTGCAGATAGTGGAGGCCGGAAACTTCCCGGCCAGCGCCTGCGATCAGACCGCGGCTGTGGGGCTGCGCGTCTACCCCCCCGGACAGACGGCAGCGCTCTTCATCCAAGCGCGCGGCCTTGAGGGATGTCGCGATGCCGGCGCCCAGCTGCTCCAGGTGGGCCCCGTCACCGGCTGACGGGCCCACTTCCCCTTTTGCGACCTGGATGAGGTCCCCGGCCAGGTTGGCGAGATGAGGCACGGCACAGCAGTTGACGCGAGGTTAAGACCGCACCCTGGCCCCCCGCCCGGTCGCCGGAGCGATCAGAAGCCGGGGCGTCGGCTCCGAGAGCGGCCACGGCCGTCGGGATCGTAGAGGGTGCGATACAGCTTCCCGGCCCACCAGCGGGACCAGGGAGCGAGCGGCTGGGGCCGGTGTTGCATGACCCGGGCCAGGGGATGCGGCTGCCCACTGCCATTGTTGTGGTGCCACAGCTCCACCTCCTGGGCCGCCTGGCGCCACAGCTCCGGCGCTGCGGTCAGCTCCAAAAGAGCTGGGTCCGACTCGCTCCGGCCGAGGTGCTCCGCCCAGAGTTGGAGGCGCAGCGATCGCGCGAACACCCGCGCCCCCTCCCCTCCGCCCGCGGGGTCCTGGGGAGGCCTCTGGTCCAACCGGCTGTCCAACACCGCGCAGGAGAGCTCCGAGTCGTGGGTCCACGAGCGCAGGTTGAAGTTGGCCGATCCCACCATCGCCCAGATGTCATCCACGATGCAGACCTTGGCGTGCACGTAGATCGCCCGGCCCTCCTGGTTCTCGATGTCGTACACCCCCACCCTCTCCCCACCCGCCTGGCGGAGCCGGTCCAACGCCTCCAGCTGTCCGATCCGATTGGGAGGGCCGGTCAGGACTCCTTGCGAGTGCGGCCAGCGGGGCAGGACCAGGATCAGCTGAAGGTTTGGGCGAGCGACCAGCCGCAGCGCCAGCGCCTCCACCGCATCCTTTGACCAGAGGTACTGGTCCTCAACGTAGATGAGCCGCTCCGCCCGTCCGATCCCCTTGATCATGGCGCGAGCAACGCTGAACTCGCCCTGTCGAGCGAAGGGGAATGGGGTGGGCCTGGCCGGATAGGTTCGCAGGAGCTGGACCGCCTGCGAGCCCGCCTCCCCCTGAGGCGCGGTCTCCACCGGGATGGCGGAGGGAAAGCGGGGCTCGGCGCTGAGGCGCGACAGCAGCGAGTGCAGCGGAGTTGCGCCGTCCAAGCGGGTCGGATCCTCCCAGCGCTCGCGAAAGGACCACTCCATCTGGGCGACGGCCGGGCCGCGGACCTCAAGCTGGATGTCGTGCCACGGCGCCCGGGGCCCATAGCGCCCGCGCCTGTCCATCGGCTGAGGGTCGCCGGCATGTCCGGGGTCATCACGGCGGCCGTGGCAGAGGTCGATCCCTCCGACGAAGGCCAGGCTGCTCCCCGCGCTCTCTCGGTGGCGGATGAGCACCAGCTTCTGGTGGTGGGAGCCGAACGGCAGCACCCGCTGATCCAGGAGAACCTGACCACCGTTATGGTTGATCTCAGCTTCCAACCGCCGGTTGGCCACCTCACCCAACGGATGGGAGCGCCAGACCAACCCCCGCACGTCGATCCCCCGGCCAGCCAGCGCCGCCAGCAGGGCTCCCACCGTCGGGCCGTCGGGCCCCAAGAGCTCGTCCCGGTCCCCCCGCCACTCGGTGAACCAGACGCAGTCGCCACTGGCCAGCGCCCCCAGCTCCTGGGCAAGACGCTCGAAGTAAGCAACTCCGTCGATGAGGGGCAGCACTGAGTTGCCGTCGGTCCAGGCTCGTCCGGAGCTGGCGATGGAGTCGATTCGGCTGTCCGGATTGCCTCTTTCGGAGGGGCTTAGGAACCACCCCTCGGCCGCCGCTGAATCCACCACCCGACCTCCGCTCACTGCCCTTGTCCGCTCCCCGGAAGTGTGGGCCCAGAGCCCATCTTGAGTCTCCCGCCTCCCGGAGCCGCGGTATCGCAGGCCCATCATCACCGGCGAACGCCGCTGGGACCGCCTTGAGACCTGTCCCCGTCCTCGTCCAGCCCGCTGGTAGTCCGGTGCGTCCTTCAAGCAGGCGGTGCAGTGGTCTTGCTCTGGAGGTCGCTGTGTCCAAGCGAGGCAGCGGGGGAAGCGACAGAGTGCGGAGAGCGGGTCCACCGGGCAGGACCGGGCAACCTTGCCGATCCTTGACCGCCCCCATTTTACTGCTCGGTACAGTGGCCACCGCCGCAACCGTGATCTCTTTGGCTGCGCAGCCGACGGTCGCAGGTGAGCTGGTGAAGCTGCGCCCCGTGTGCGCCAGCGCCGCCGCCACGTTCGCCTTCCTCGCTGCCGACACGCTCCGACCGACCGGCACTCAAAGGTCGTACAGGGTGGCCGAGCTGGAGCGCTGGTACAGCTCCGGGGCGGAGCCCCATGGCCGGCTCGACTGGTCAATCAGAGCAAGGGCGGCCGGCGAGTGCGCCGGTGAGGTTTTCTGAACCAGCTGAATAGAGGCAACCTCTCCTGCGACTTCCGAGTCCGGCTGGTTGGTGCCCCCTACTGCAACCGCGGGCTCAGCCTGAAGGGAGACGGGGCCCCTCTGTCTGGCTCTGCCACGCAGATCGAGGACCGCCGCTGGCTGAATACCACGAGCTGCCCGCCTCGGTGATTCTGCCCGATAACCGGGGAGTCGGGGAAAAACGGTCGGTCGCTGCGGGTCCCCAGGCGCTACAGAAATGATCCGTCCACGGGTTGCCGCCGGGCCCAACGAGCGATACCCTGCAGATGTTCAAACGGCTCAGTTGGAGGGCCTTCCCGATGACAGTGACCCACAAGCTGGTTGGCAGCTCCACTCAGATGGTCGTCTGCCAGCTCGCCGCGGGCCAGACCGTGTACGCGCAGGCGGGCCGCTTCCTGTGGAAGACCGTCAACGTCTCCCTCGAGACTCGGCTGACCGGCTCCTCCTCCCCGACCAAGGGCGGTGGCGGCCTTTTGGGGATGGCGCTCGAGGTTGGCAAGCGGGCTGTCGCCGGACAGAGCCTGGCCTTTCAGTACTTCACCGCTTCGGGCGGCAATGGGCTGGTGGCTTTCTCCGGGGCACTGCCAGGGGAGCTGCGGGCGATTGAGCTGGACGGCTCCTCCGGGTGGCTCGCGGAGAAGGACACCCTCATCGCCGCCGAGGGCAGCGTCAACTTCGACATCGCGTTTCAGGGGCTGAGGACCGGCAGAAGGGGTGGCACCGGCTTCGTGTTGGAGAAGTTCACCGGCTCCGGGACCGTCCTGATTGGCGCCGCCGGCAACCTGATCGAGCTCAACCCCGCCAAGTACGGAGGCAAGATCCAGGTCCATACCGGAGCCGTGGTCGCCTTCCAGGAGACCGTGAACTATGGGGTCGAGTACATCGGCGGACTGAGCGCCCAGACTGCGATGACCGCTGTTTTCGGGGGCGAGGGAATCAACCTGGCGACGCTGGAGGGAGATGGCAGCGTGCTGCTGCAGTCGGCCAACCTGCATGCCTTGGCGGAGACGCTGGATAAGCTGATCGCCAACCCCGGGGAGGACCGCGGTCGATCCGCGGTCAGCGACCTCTTCGGCTGAACGAGACCGGAGTGTCAAGAGGAGGTGTCTGATGGGACTCATGGACAAGCTCAAGTTGCAGGCGGAGCAGGTGGCCGCCAGAGCCCAGGAGGGCACCGCCCAGGTGCAGGCAAAGCTGGACCAAGTCCAAGCTCAGCGTGCCACCGACCTGTTGCTCCGGGATCTCGGAATCGCCTACTACGCAGAGCAGCGCAAGCAGGGTCCCCACGACGCGGTGGAGCGGGCGCTGGCGGCGCTGGACGGGCGCTCCGGGAGCGGTGGGGCGATCGATGTGTCGGTCACCGAACCGGCGCCTCCGGGACCCACCGCGCCGACCAGCGCGGCTCCCGCCCAGGACTTCAAGTTGGACGACCTCTGAGGGTCCGCCTCAGCTCCGTCCGCTCCTTCCAGGAGGCGGACCCGTCGCGGCGGCAACGCGAGAGGGTGACGCCTAGCAGCGGAGCCCGTCGCCGCGGCCCCGATTGACCAGATGCTCCGGCCACCCCAATACCAGGCTGCGGCGGGACTCGTGAAGAGGTGCCGACCCTAACGCTGGCGGAGCTGTGCGCGCTGTTCGCCCAGAGCACCGGCCGACCGAGCAGCGCCCGGGAGTACCGGGGTGTGCTCGGTGCCTTCACCCGCTTCGCCCACGCTGAAGGGGTTACCTCCCCAGCCGCGGTCGACCCCACCCTGCTGGCGCGGTACCAGATCGAGTTGCTACAGCTGGCCCCATCCACTCGGCACCATCGCCTCCTGCTGCTGCGCCAGTTCCTGCGCTTTGCGGAAAGCTCCAGACTTTGCCCACCCGGTTTGTCGACCGCTATTCGGCTCCAACCACTGCCGGCTCACCATCCCGCCCCCGCGATCTCCCTTCCCGAGCAGTCCCGGCTGATCGCGGCGGCCCCGGATGCCAGGTCCCGCCTGCTGGTCTGGCTCCTCTTGGGGAGCGGGGCGCGGATCTCAGAGCTCCTCGCCTGCAACCTGTCCAGTTTTCAGGAGGGGCTGCTGCAGCTCACCGGCAAGACCGGAACCCGCTCAGTGCTGCTCTCCCACCGGCTCTGCTCAGTCCTGGAGGAGCACATATGGCGAGCGGTGAGCGGCGGCGCTAGACGCTCGGATCCGCTCTTCCGCTCCCGACAGGGACGGCTGTCGGACCGCCGCGCCCGGGAGCTCCTAGCCCAATGCTGCCTACTTGCGGAGCTGCCTCCCCTCAGCCCCCACGACCTGCGCCACGCCGCCTGTTCCCGCTGGCTGCGAGCGGGAATCCCTCTGGTGGTCGTCTCTCAGACTCTCGGCCACTCTCGACCCTCCGTCACCCTTGACCACTATGCGTCGGCCACCGCTTTGGACATGGAACGCGGCCTCGCATCCGACCCGCTGGACGCGGTGGTGCCCCGGGACCTGGACGACCCAACCGGTCCTCGCGAAAGGGCACAGGCACCGATATCCAGAGGGCGCCTATGAGCTGATCGCCGCTGGTCGCAACGTCTGGTGCGGTAGCCGCCGGCGCGCCACCGCTGTGCCCGCCGGCGACCAAAAGTGGCGGGCACTCGGTATGCTCCCTCTGCTGTGAAGCCACCCGCCTTCGCCTACCGCGCTCCGGAGTCCCTGGAGGAGGCGCTCACCCTGCTCGCGGAGCTCGGCGATGACGCCAAGGTCCTGGCAGGCGGCCAGAGCCTCATCCCCCTTCTCTCGCTGCGGCTGGCCCGGCCCGCCTTTCTGGTGGACCTCGCCCGGATCCCGGGGCTGGCATCAATCCATGAGCTTGATGGCTGGCTCGTGGTGGGGGCGATGGTACGCGAGGGCCACGCCGAGCGGTCCTCGCTGATACATCGACTGGCACCACTTTTGAGCGCCGCCCTGCCCTTCATCGGACATCCCGCCATCCGCAGTCGCGGCACCGTCGGTGGCAGCCTCGCCCACGCCGACCCTGCGGCAGAACTCCCCGCTGTGGCACTCGCCATGGATGCCCAACTGGTTGCTGCCAGCGCCGCCCGGGGGCAGAGGACCCTACCGGCTGGCAACTTCTTTCGCGGCTTCTTTGAGACCGCGCTGGAGCCCGATGAGATCCTGACTGAGATTCGCCTCTCGCCTGTCCCACCAGGCACCGGGGTCTGCTTCCAAGAGGTGGCCCGGCGCCACGGCGACTTCGCCATGGTGGGCGTGGCGACTACGGTGCGGCTCGAGGATGGGGAGATCGCCGAGGCCCGCCTGGCGCTGACCGGTGTTTCCCCCCAGCCCATTCGCGCCCGCGAAGCGGAGATGGCCATGGTCGGAGCCGTCCCCTCGGACAATACCTTCGAGGCTGCGGCCGAAACGGCCACCACGCGGCTCTCGCCACCCTCCGACCTGCATGGTTCGTCCGAGTACCGACGGCACGTCGCCCGGGTGCTGGTGCGCCGTGCTCTTCAGGAGGCCGCCCGGAGCGCCGGCTTTCCTCCCGCCGAGGTAAGCGCGGGAAGGTGGGCGGCCCGATGAACCAGCGGGAACCCGGCGCCTCCAAGGACGAGCTACATCAGGTCCAGCTCACAGTGAACGGTGAGCCCAGGCAGGGGACGGTTGAGGCGCGCAGAACGCTGGCCGACTTCCTGCGCGAGGAGCTGGCGCTGACCGGCACCCATCTGGGCTGCGAGCACGGGGTCTGCGGCGCCTGCACGGTGCTGGTGGACGGTGAGCCCGCGCGCTCCTGCCTCATGCTGGCGGTGCAGTCGAGGGGTTGCGAAGTACTCACCATCGAGGGGCTGGCGCCAGAAGGGGAGCTGAGTCCACTGCAACAGGCGATGTGGGACAACCACAGCTTCCAGTGTGGCTTCTGCACCCCCGGCTTCCTGATGCAGATAACGGCGCTGTTGGAGGAATCTCCCAACCCTACGGAGAGCGAGGTGCGCGAGGCACTCTCCGGCAACATCTGCCGCTGCACCGGCTATGAGAGCATCGTGAAAGGGGTGATGGCAGCGATTGGGAGCTCAGGATCCGAGGCTGCGGGCTGATGCGAGCAGGGCCGCGCGCAAAAGGAAGATGCGACCGATGACCCAACTCAAGTCGGACATGTTCCCTGTCGCCGGGCGGTTCACCGGATCTCCGGTTCGGCGCAGCGAGGACCCTCGGTTGCTGACCGGTAGAGGGATGTACGTCGACGACATCAGGATGCCAGGGATGCTCCACGCCGCCTTCGTGCGCAGCCCGCTGGCGCACGCTGTGGTGCTTCGAGTGGACACGCAGGCCGCCCGATCCGCTCCGGGGGTGCACGCGGTCTTCGACGGGCAGGAGATGGCGCGGCTCGCCAACGCGGATGAGGGGCCGCTGGGTGACAGCGGAGAGGATGGGGTCGGCTCGCCGAGCTTCACGGTCCTGGCCACCGACAAGGTCCGCCTGGTGGGAGACCCGGTGGCACTGGTCGTGGCGGAGAGTCGCTACCTGGCAGAGGATGCCTGCGAGCTCATCCAGGTCGAGTACCAGGAGTTGCCGGCGGTGACCTCGGCCGAGCAGGCACTGGACCCCAGCAGCACCCCGATCTTCGAGAACCTGGGGAGCAACGTCCTCTTGGGGCCCACCACCCAGCAGTTCGGCGACGTGGCCGAGGTCTTCGCCAGGGCGGACAGGGTCGTGAAGGCGAGCCTCAGCCAGCACCGGCACCAGAACGTCCCCATGGAGGGCAGGGGCATCGTGGCCAGCTTCGACCCTGCCACCGAGGAGCTGGCGGTGCACGCCTCCACCCAGGGAGTCCACGGGGTGCGCCAGCAGCTGGCGAGCCGGCTGGGCATGCCGCTGGAGAAGGTGCATGTCAAGGCCGGCGACATCGGGGGTTCCTTCGGTCTCAAGTTCGGGGTCAGCCGCGAGGAGGTGGCGATAGCCGCCGCCAGCCGACAGATTGGCCGTCCGGTGCGCTGGATCGAGGACCGCAACGAGAATCTGACCGTCTCCGGACAGGCCCGCGAGGAGAGCTTTGAGGTCGAGGCGGCGGTCACCGAAGCAGGCGACATCCTGGGTCTCAAGGTGAAGATGGTGATTGACGCCGGAGCCTACCCGGGGGTCGCACCGATGTTGGTCGGCACGATCCGACAGATGATCCCGGGCCCGTACCGCATGGAGGCGCTGTCGTTCACGGCAACGGTGGCGATCACCAACAAGGCGAGCTATGTCGCCTATAGGGGGCCATGGGCCTCCGAGACCTGGGTGCGCGAGCGGCTCATAGACCTGATAGCCGCGGAGCTGGGGCGGGACCCGCTTGAGATCCGCCTCCGCAATGTTGCTGTCCGCGGGGAGCCGCCGCTGCATATGGTCACTGGTCCTAGCCTCGCCGGGGTGACCGCTCAAGAGTCGCTCCAGCGAGCCTCCGCGCTCATCGATGTGGACCGCTTCCGGAAAGACCAGGCTCTGGCCCGCCAGGAGGGGCGCTACCTGGGAGTGGGCTTCGGTACCTTCATCGAGCCGGCGCCGGGCCCCCGGGACCCGGCGGAGACCCCGGATCCGGAGGAATTGGAGCGGATCCGGATGCGGCTTGAGCTCGATGGCATCGTGACCGTCTTCACCTCCCAGATGCCCCACGGGCAGGGCCACCAGACCACCCTGGCGCAGGTGGCGGCCGACCACTTCGGGGTGGACTTCCAAAAGGTGAAGGTGGTCGTTGGCGATACCGACCAGGTGCCCCAGGGGGTCGGTACCGGCGGGAGTCGCTCCGCGACCATGGCGGGAGGCGCCACCCTACACGCCGCGCGGGCTTTGCGCGCCAAGGTGCTGGAGGTGGCGGCCCAGCTGCTCGACGCCAGCCCCGATGTGCTGGACATCATTGAGGGACGGGTGGTCGTGCAAGAGGTGCCCACCCGATCGGTCACCCTCGCCGAGGTCGCAAGCGCGGCAGCTGCGGGAGTGCAGCTGCCCCCGGGGACAGACAGTGAGCTGGAGGTCACCTTCTCCTTCGATGGCGGGGCCGGCGGCTGGTCTGGCGGCACCCACTGCGCGGTGGTCGAGGTTGATGTGGAGACGGGGCTGGTCAAGATCGTGCGCTATCTGGTGGTCGAAGACTGCGGCGAGATGATCAATCCCGCCGTCGTGGAGGGCCAGGTGCGGGGCGGGGTCGCGCAGGGGATAGGGGCGGTTCTTCTCGAGCGCTCGGCATACGGCGAGGATGGTCAGTTCCTGTCGGGCTCGCTCATGGACTACCTGCTGCCGACGGCGACCGACGTGCCGAGGATCGAGGTTGAGCACCTGGAGACCGTACCGCTCGATGCCGACGTGAACTTCCGCGGGGTGGGCGAGGGCGGCATGATCGTCGCCCCCCCGACCCTGGGCAATGCGATCGCCGATGCGCTGGCTCCACTCGGAGCGCGGATCACCGAGCAGCACCTGCCCCCGTCCCGGCTGCTGGAGCTGATCGGAACCATCAGCGCATAGCGGCCGGTTGGCACGCGACCTCCCAGCAAGCAGGGTAGGCCCGACGGATCGGGTTAATCCGGCGCTGTTGCTGCAGTTGGCCCACCGTCGCCCGCATACCGGCCGAACGGACCCCGATTTGCCCAGGGCAGTCCTCGGCAGCTGCGCCAAGCGGCCCTGGGGGCGGAGCCGTCTGACCGTGGGGTCGGCCCGTAAGCACGCTCAAACCACGGTGACCGGAACCCCCATCGCCCGCAGCCGTGCCACCGCCTCGGGCTCGGTCTCCTGACCGGTGATCAATTCTCCGACCTGGTTCCAGCTCGCAAAAGTGTAGAGTCGCTCGACTTCGAACTTGCTGTGGTCGGCGAGAATCACCACCTCGCGCGCCGCCCGCACGGCGGCCTGCTTAAAGGCCGCGTCGCCACTGTCGGGCACCTGCAGGCCGCGATCCGCGGCGATTCCCTCGGTCCCGATGAATGCCCGGTCGATCCTGAGCGCGGAAAGCGCCTCTACCGCTCGCGGGCCAAGGAACGCCTGAGAGACCACTCGAAACTCACCGCCGATGACCAGGAAGGCGAAGGACCCGCGACGGGCGAGGATATTGATGACGTTGAGGGCATTGGTGATCACGGTCAGCCCGCTGTTGGGGAGGTGGTTGGTCATGGCACCGACAGTGGTGCCGGCGTCAAGCAGGACCGTCTCACCCGGTTGACAGCGGTCGCACGCGGCCCGGGCTATGCGCACCTTCTCATCCTGGTGCTCGCCGAGCTTGGCGGCGTACGGGACCTCGAACCCGGTGCCGCGGCTCACCAGCGCCCCGCCCCGAACGTTCACCAGGACGCCCTGCCTGTCAAGTTCCCGGAGGTCGCGACGGATAGTCACCTCGGACACGCCCAGCAGCTGACTCAGCTGCCGGACCTCGGCCCGGCCCTCCCGCTCGAGAATCGAGAGAATGCTGAGATGCCGCTCCCCTTTGAGCTGGCTGGCCGCCTCGACCGGAGACGCTTCGCTCGCCATTGCCGATCTCCTCGCAACTTCTCGCGCGCCGGGGAGGCCAGCCCCGAAGAGCTGGCCTCCCGCTGTCGAGTCAGCCGTCGGCGTCCCGATCGGCCGCGGCCAGCATACCGGCCCGCGCCAGCAGTTCGGGGCGTCGCCGACCTACCGCGCGCACCACAAACACTCCGGCCACCAACCACACCAAAGCGACAAACGGCGCCACCAGCACCGGGAACGCCGGCAGCGGCACAACCGAGAAGTAGATGGGCAAGAGGATCAGGAGCGCTCCCAGAATGGGGAGCACGAAGTGGTAGCCGAAGTTGAATGAGTGGATCTTGCGGAAGTAGGCGGGGACGCTGATATTCACAGCGAAGTGCACCGCCAAGGCACCCAGAGTGGCGATCGTGCCAAAGAGAAAGAAGCCCTCCAGGGGCCCCAGCAGCGCGCCGGTGATGCTGACTCCGACAATGGTGACAGCGGCGGAGAGGTGAATCGCGCGAAATGGGGTCTGGTACTTCGGATGCGTGGTTCCCAGCGGCCGGGGCACGATGAGACCATCTCGGCCCAGGGAGAAGAGCATGCGCACCTGGGCGTTATGAATGGCCAAGGCGCAAGCGAGACTGCCGTTGAGCGTCAGGATGGTCAGAAACCAAACCCATACCGAACTCAGATTGTGCTGCACCAAGGTCACAAACGGGACGGTGGAAGCGGCATAACTCGTCATGTGGTGCGGGCCCCAGGCCACGACAGACACATATCCCAAGAAGATGTAGAAGGCGCCGATCCCGACGATGGCCACGATCACGGAGCGGGTGATCGTCCGGAGCGGGTTGCGCGCCTCCTCGCCCAAGGTCACGGCCGCGCCGAACCCCGTCAGGCTCAGGAACGAGAAGATCACCCCCAGGGCTACACCTCCCAGCCCGGTGGGAGACAGCTGCGTCGTGAATACCGCGCCGGTGCTCTGGTGGGAGTGCAGCAGCAACAGCCAGACAGCGACGACTAGGAATATAAGAATCTCCAGGGTGCCCATCACATATGAGTAATTGAGCGAGATGCGGATCCCCCGGTACGACATGAACCAGATAAATCCCGCGGAGATCATCGCCGCCGGCCACCACATCCAGTTGGTCACATGGAGGCCAAAGTCAATGCTGAGCAGCCCCGGCAGCAGGTACCCGAAGAAGAGGACCGTGCCGGCGAGGCTGGCCGCCTCGTAGAGGAGATAGATCCACCCCGTGTAGAGGCCCGCCCGCGGGTTGAGACCGCGACTCACATAGGTGTAGTAGCCGCCGGCGCTGGCGACGCGACGCGCGTATTGGATGACCGGAATCACCAGCAAGGCCGCCAGGACAACGCCCAGAACCAGCGCCAACGGCATCGCCCCGCCCGCAAAGGCAGCGACCCCGGTCAGTCCGGCGACCACCGACAGGCCCGGGGCCATGTTTGAAATCGATTGGAAGATCACCTGCGGCATTCCGAGAGAGTCCGCCGCGAGCGTGCCGGCTTTTGGAGTCGCGTTCGTGCTCACCTGTCCCCCCTTTCTGATATTGCAACCCAAGATTCCTTGGGCAGATTCGCGTAGTCGTGGCCGACGGCGACGCTGCACGTCGAGAGAAAAACCAGCGGTGCGGGACCCAGGTTCGTCACTCGGTGTGCCCATCCCGGAGGCACCGGCGCCCAGATGAGAGTGCCGAGAGCGATCTGACGCACCTCGCCTGCCCTCGACAGGAGGTCAAGTCGTCCGTTGCCCTGCAGGCCGACCACCACCTCGCCCCCATCGGGGTCGCGATGAAAGTGGCCCCGCGTGTGAAATGGCTGGGCCGGGTCGGGGCCCGCGTAGAGGACTGTCACCGCACAAAGGAGATCTGTCGGCGCTGCCCCGGTGGTCCACTCGAACACCTCGTAGGCAACCGGATCTTCGGGGTCAATGTCGACTCCCTCGGGTCCTGGGGCGGGGGTCACCGAAAGCTCGCTCGCCCGTCGCACGGAGTGACTGGGGGCCAGCGTCCGCAGCTGATCGATATCGAGCACCAACCCAGACATTACGATCGGCTCCAAAGACACATCCCCCGACTGGTCGCTCACGATCAGTTTTGTGTGAGTAAAAGTGATCACATGCTATGAACTCCGGGTTGTTTTGTCAAGGGGCTTGGCCCGAGGCTGGTTTGCGGAGACGCCAGGGCCTCTGGAGACTGGCGGTGACCGCGACCCACCAGAAGGTTCGAGAGGCCCCGGAGCTCGCTCGCTCGGCCCGCTCGCGACGACCTCGAGGCGGACATCCTTCAAGTGATGGCTCACCAACAGGGCTGGCGCCCGGAGCTGGAGCGGCCATCCGCGTCGCCGACCAGCGTGCCGCCTTCGTCCACCCCGCCCAACCAGCGCCAATCAAAATGATTGGGGGTTAGCTCGACCTATGATTAACTTGCAGTCGCCTCTTGGCATCTTGGCGGGGTGGGCTGAGAAGTCGAGCTTCAATACATCGGTAGTCAGAGGAGAACCGCCGGTGGAAATGCGCACCCTGGGGACCTCGGGGCTCACCGTTTCGGCGATCGGGCTGGGGTGCATGGGCATGTCCCAGGCCTATGGCGCCCGCGACGACGTCGAGTCGGTCGCAACGATCCATCTTGCTCTGGATATGGGCATCACCTTGTTCGATACCGCCGACACCTACGGGCCCTTCCACAATGAACGCTTACTGGGTGGTGCTCTATGCGGCGTGCGAGGCGACGTCACGATCGCCACCAAGTTCGGAATTGAACGGCGGCCTGACGGCTCATCGGCGGGGGTCAACGGCCGCCCGGACTACGCGCGACGGGCCTGTGCCGCGTCGCTGGAGAGACTGGGCGTCGACCACATCGAGCTTTACTTCCTGCACCGCGTTGACCCGCGGGTCCCCATCGAGGAGACCGTGGGAGCCATGGCCGACCTGGTGGCCGAGGGGAAGGTGCGCTACCTAGGCCTCTCGGAGGCCAGCCCGGAAACCGTGGCGAGAGCTCATCGGGTTCACCCCATCGCGGCGCTCCAGACTGAGTTCTCGCTGTTGTCCAGAGAGCCGGCGACCGAAACCGTCCCCGCGCTGCGAGCGCTGGGCATCGGGTTTGTGGCCTATAGCCCGCTCAGCCGCGGACTCTTGACCTCGGAGTACCAACCGGGCGGGCAAGAGGACAAATCTGAGGGGCGAGCCGAGCGCTATCCGCGCTTCTACCCGGAGCATCTGGCCCGGAACCTGACCTTGGCAGAACCGCTCGCAGAGCTCGCTGCCGACCTCGGAGTCACTCCCGCTCAACTCGCGCTGGCTTGGGTGCTGCACCAAGGTGCTGACGTGATCCCCATCGTCGGCACCAAGCGTCGCACCTGGCTCCGGGATAACGTCGCCGCTACTGGGATTGCCCTCAGCGCCAGCACCCTCCGGCAGCTCGACGACCTCTTCCCCCCCGGAGCCGCGGTGGGTGACCGCTACCCCAACATGGAATCAGTCGACCGGTGAGCACCCGCCGGCGGGGCCTTGCCGCGCGCCCCCAGCTCACTTACCAGCGGTGAGGTAGCGGCGCACGACTTCATCCACCGACATGACCCTGCTGAAGAAGGGAAGGATCTCCTCCAGGGAGAATCGATGCAGCTTCTCGGAAGCGTTAAAGCAGCAGTCGCGAACGACCACAACGTCGTAACCGAGGTCGTGGCCGGTTCGGGCACAACTCTCCACTCCCATGTTGGTGGAGTGGCCCCCCAACAGCATCGTCCGAACCCCCTGGGCGCGGAGTTGAAGATCTAGATCCGTTCCTTGGAACGGGTCAAGGCGGGGCTTGAGCACGACCTGATCACCGTCCATAACGGGCAATTCGTCAACCTGCTCTGCCTCCCACGTGTCCGCTGAGACAACCGTCGGCAGGTGCCACCCCATCGGTCGATCGGTGGCGTTGTCAACAATATCGCGGCGGTCCGGCCGCCGCTCGACACGAATCCAGATCACCTGCACATCGGCGGCCCTAGCGAAGTCGACCAGTTGCCGCGTCTTCGGAATCACCCCGGAGGCCTCTACCAGGGCGTTGTGGTGGGGGTCATCCAGACGCTCCAGCCCCCCTTTGATCATGTCGTTGATAACCACCGCCACGCCGCAATCCGTTCTGGTCACAGATCTCCCCAAGGTGAGGTTGCTATTACGGTCCGGGGCGAGCTGGAGGGCCCGCTTCCCAAGGAAAGGTGGATCTCCGGCCCCGGGGCCGGAGATCCACCACTAGGAGTGCCTACCGCCTGTCAGTATTGGGCAATAACACTCGGGGGAACGGTGTAGACGGGCGTCAGATTCCCGCTCGTCGTCCATTGCACGACGGTCCACCCGGATCCGAAGCTATTGTGGTACTGGTTGAAGTCCTCAGGACCCGACGCCCCTTGGTAGTTGATCTTCTTCCCCGCGTGGAGGTCCTTCACACAGGAGGCGTAGCTGTAGCACTGCACTCCGGGGGGATTGCTCACCTTGGTCACGTAGTTGATCCAAACGGTGGGGTTCGTGGACTTGGCCGCGGTCATCGCCAACGCCGCAATCACCACGCCGTCATACACCGAGGGAGATGAGGGCAGGTACTTGGTCGTGTGGTGCACAGTGTTGTAGACCTTGAGGAACTCCGAGAAGGCAGGACCATTCGGAGTCGCCGACTGCATTCCGGTGAGGAGCTGCGCGGCGGTGCTCAACCCCATCCCCTGGGCCACCGCGATGTTGGTGCCGTTGTCGGTGTCGACCACGGGGATATTGAGGTGTCCCAGTTCCCGCAAATCGGCAAACACGGTAGCTGAGGTCTTGGGCCCGAGCTGCATGAGAATCACGTTGGGATGCTGACTGAAGGCCTGGCTCAGCTCGCTCAGGTAGGAGGTTTGGTCCGGGGTCAGGGCCAGGTTGGCGACGATCTTGCCGCCATGCTTGGTGTACCCGGACTCCAGCGGGGGGACGAGCGTCTGCGAGCTGACGCCGTTGTCGAAGATCAACAGCGCCTTGTCCAGCTTCTTGTGGATGGCGTAGGCCGCCATCGCCTTGGCCAGCGTTGAGTCCGACGGCCCGGTCCGGAACACATACTTCTGATTCATGTGGTCCAGCTCGGTCGTACCCGCGATCGTGAAGTCCGGAAGATGCGCTGAATCGTAAAGTTTGAGGACCGCCTGGACCTCCAGCGCCGTCGGGCCAACCTCGAACGTCGGGTGAGCGGCCTCCAGCTGGTGCCACGCCGGAACAGCATCTACCGGATCCCCGGCGGTGTCAGCTTCGGTGGTGGCGATCTGCTGGCCCATGACGCCACCGTTGTGATTCACCTCGTACGCTCCCGCTTGAGCGCCGTAGACGATCCACTGGCCGACGAAGGCGAAGCTCCCGCTCAGGGGCGCGAGGATTGCCATCGTCACCTTGCCGGCCTTCGGGGTTGAATTCGTCGCCGCCCCGCATGACGCCAGGACTACTGCGATCACGGCCAACCCGAGGCCGCGCATAAAGAGGGCTCTGTTTGTGCCCATTCCCTTCTCCCATTTCGTTTTATTGCAATCGAGCCTCAGCTGCAGCCGCCACACTCCCCTATTTGGACCCTCCTTCCCATGACCGTGGACTTATCCGCTCGGAAATCGTCACCCGTCCAAACCGAGGAAGATCCGCCCAAGGCCCTCCTCGGTCATGCTGCTGGCATCGTCGAGCACATGGTCTTTGCCATCCATGACGACGTGTACCTGATCTGCGCCGGCAAGGGCCAGTCGAACGTTCTGCTCCACCACCAACAGCCCTTTGGAGGTGTCGGCAACTTGTCGAATCAACGCCCAGACCTTGGCGGCATAGCTGGGGGCCAGCCCCGCGGTGGGCTCGTCGAGCAGCAGAAACTGCGGCCGGGCCATCAGCCCTCTACCCAGTGCCAGCATGATGCGCTGCCCGCCGCTGAGCTGTCCCGCCGGACGCTTGGCCGCCAGCTGCAGGTCGGGAAACAGCTCGTAGACTCTCTCCATCCCCTCGCGCACCGGGCTCCGCGTGGCGAAGGCACCCATTTCCAGGTTCTCGCGCACCGAGAGGTTGGGAAAGACGTTCTCCACCTGGGGGACATAGGCCACTCCGCGCTGGGCGATCACATGCGGTTCCAGGTGCGCAATCGAAACCCCATCCAGGGTGACGGTTCCCGACATATTTGGCAGCAGCCCGAAGACCGCCTTGAGGAAGGTGGACTTGCCCGCCCCGTTGGGTCCGACCACCGCGGTGACCTTCCCCAGTTCCACCCGCGCCGAGACATTCGTGATGATCAGATTCTTGTTGTATCCGGCAGCCACCCCCTCCGCGATGAGGCAGTTCACTCGTTGGTCACCCCCAAATATGCGTCGACCACGTCCTGGCGCTGCCGCAGCTCCTCCAGAGTCCCCACACTCAGAACCCGACCCAGAGCCATCACGATGACGCGGCTACACAGTTCGGCGACCACCCCCAGATCGTGCTCCACCACCAGGAAGGCAACCCCCTTGGCCTGCAGAGCGCGTACTTGGTCGAGCACGGCCGAGCGCAACGCGGGACTGATGCCAGCCATGGGCTCGTCCAGGAGTGCGAGCTTCGCCCCTCCCATCGTGATCCGGGCCAACTCCAGGAGGCGCTTCTGGCCGCCGCTGAGGATCCCGGCCGGCGAATCTCGAAGGTGGATGAGACCGAACTGCTCGAGGATAGCCTCCGCCCGGTCCCATCTCTGCCGCTCGGCGCGCATCATGGTCCCGCGGCGAAACAGAACTCCCAGCAATGACTCTCCCGCGTTACCGGGGTCCGCCACCATGACGTTCTCGATGACAGTAAGTCGAGGCCAGGCCTGCGATATCTGGAAGGTACGCAAAAGACCACGCCGGGCCCGCCGATTCGCCCGCCAGGTCGTGACGTCGGCGCCGTCGAACCAAACCCGTCCGCCATCGGGGCGGACGGCTCCCGAGACCAAGCCAACTACAGTGCTCTTGCCTGCGCCATTTGGCCCAATGAGGCCACAGACCTCCCCAACATCAACGGACAGCGAACAGTCCGCAACCGCTTGGACTCCCCCAAACGACTTCCTGACCTCGCTGACCTTCAACAGCGCTGTCGGCGTAGCCACGCTCATCCCTCGCCTCCGTCAGCTTCGGTCGCGCCGCTCGGCCCGCCCCGCTTCGCCCGCCTGGAAACTAGGCCGAGCCGCGGCCGCGTCTCCGGGACCAGGCCCTGGGGCCGGAAGTAGAGCACCAGAATGACCATGAGGCCAATGACGCTGTTCCGGATTGCCGGTACCAACTCCTGATTCGCGAAGGCCGGCAGGTACAACGAACCTTGAATGATTACTCCCTGGACCAAGACGGCTCCGAGGACGACCCCCAGGTTATTCCCCGGTCCGCCGAGGATCACCGCGGAGAAGACCACAAAGGTCTCCACCGTTTCGAAGGCGCTGGGATTGAAGGCACCCACAAACTCGACGGTGAGCGCGCCGCCAATTCCCGCGATCACACAGCCCAGGACCATGACCTTGAGTTGCAGCCGAAAAGTGTCCTTGCCAAAGGCCTCAGCGGCATCTCGTGACTCCCGGACCGCGCGCAGGGAGCGTCCGTACGGGGAAAGGTCGATGCAGTGCGCCAGCCACCAAACCGAGGCAAGCAGCACCAGGCCGATCGGAATCATGATCAGGAAGTCGTTCTGGGGGGGCACGTTGAGCCGGCTGGCGAGAGGGGTCGCCACCCCATAGATTCCGTTGGGGCCGTTGAACAAACCCGTGGTGTTGTTGACGATGTCAAACGCGACCGTGCCCGCGCAGAGAGTGGTGATCGCCAGATAGTCACTCCGCAGCCGCCGAAAGGCTGTCAGCGCCAGCAAGCCGCCAAAAAAACCGGCCGCAATGGCCGCGGCTACTATCGGGATTGGGAACGGCAGCGTCCAAGCGAGGATGTAGGTCTCCCCGCTCCCCGCCGGCGGGTGCCCGAGGCTGGTGACGCCGGCTATGAATGCGCCGATTGCGACAAAGCTGTAGTAGGTGAAGTTCACCACGCCGGTGACTCCGTACTGGAGATTAAGACCAATACTGAGGATTGCGTAGATGATGACGTACATCAGGGCAGCTGCCAGCAGCGCGACCACAGCATTCATCTCAGGCCTTCCCTGCTGACCGAATCAAGCCTTCCGGGCGGAACAGCAGCACGACGATCAGCACGACGAAAGCCACATCTAGCTTGTACTGGGGGATCCAGAGACCGATTACCTCGGTAACCACACCCACCACGAGGGCCCCGAGCATCGCCCCATAGGGCTTGCCGACTCCGCCCAGGATCACCACTGCAAAAATCGCGAAGAGGAACCCTTCTCCGAGGCCCGGGCTGAACTGTGAGGCGTCGACCGCAAGCGCCACGCCGCCCAGCGTCGCCAGCACACCGGTCAGTGCCCAGGTCGCGCGGATCACCGGGGTCGGCGAGATGCCACTGACGCGAGCCAGCTCGCGGTTGTCGGAGACCGCGCGCATCCGCTTGCCCATGCTGGTGCGGGTGAGCAGGAGGTGCACAACGAGCATGGCCGCCACGCTGGTGCCGATGATTAGCAATTGGAGCGGCGTGAGCAGAAAGGGCCCGAGGTGAAGCGGCTGAGTTCCCGGGAGCTGGAACGCCTCGGAACCGGCGCCCCAGATGGCCAGGATGATGCTGTTCAAGATCAGCGAGACCCCAAAGGTCACGATCAAGAGGATGAGCGGCGGGGAGCCCCTCAGAACAAAGGGTCGCATCACGATCTCGGCGGTGGCGACACAGATGGCGGCCATGCAGACCAGCGCCAAAGCTAGCGCCAGCCCAAAGTTGAGGTGGAGCACCGCGAAGAAGACCCAGGTCAGGTAGACCCCGAGCGTCATCATGTCGCCGTAGGCAAAATTGGCGTAGTTGGTCACTCCGAACTGCAGCGTCAGACCGACCCCGGCGAGCGCCAGCACGGCGGCCGTCACCAGCCCGAATCCGATGGCTTCGAAAAAAAAGCTCATGCTTGCTGATCAGCTCTGCCCGCGCTGCCACGGGGTTGCCTTGATCCCGGCCGCGAAGCTGCCCTGGGGCTAAGCATTGGCAGTCATATCCTCGACCGCATCGCGCAGGGTCAACAGCACCGACTCGTCGGTGTTCTGAGGCAGCACGCACCCAGGTGCAAACATAAATCGTCGGCCGCCGGTAGCCTGAAGCGCGCCGCGCATGTGTTCGATCGCGCGGCCGGGATCTCCTGTCAACCACGCCTGGGTGCGCGCGAAGCCGCCGGCCAACCCTCGGTCGGTAAGGCTGAGTGCCTCGCCCAGGGGTGGAGGAGTCTCCCCATCCTCCCAGTTGACCCAATCGATGGGGTACTGAGAGCTGAGCTCGAAGAGGGGATCGGACCCGTGCAGGTGCAGCATGAGCAGGTCGGCGGTGGGGCGCAGTTGCTGCAGTACCTGTAGGTCATATTGAGTGCCAAACTCACTGCCGGCAGCGGCTGAGAGCGCGCCCTTGATGGCCCACTGGGTGGCGAAGAAGAAACCGTCGACTCCTGCTTCTAGGCAGGCGCGGGCGTAGCGGACGGTGTCTTCGGCGAACTGTGCCAAAGCGAGGTGGAGAGCGGCACCGCCGGTCGCGGCCAACTCGGGGACCCCAAGACCGGATAGCTTGGCGGCCATGGTTAACGGGCTGAACAACGTCTCGAGGACGGGAGTAGCGCTGGCCACGTTGGCACGGATCTCGCGAACCACCTGCAGTTCGGCGGCGAGAGCGCCCCGACCAGGGTCGGAAGGCGGAAGCGATGCGAAGGAGGCGGGACCGTCAATCGGGCCCGAGGCAAGGCCGCGCGCCCCAGATATCGGGTCCGGGGGGCTTGTGACCGCGCCATAGTCGACCACCGAGTACATCCCGCTCGGCATGAGCTTGACAAGATCGAGCCGATAGCGGCTCTGGAACTCCAGTAGCGCTTTGGTGAGAGTCTCGGGGTTCTGATCGACGGTTGGGAAATGCTGCCAAAAGGAGATCGGAGGACGATCAACCGCCAGTCCTTGCGCCGCGTCGCGGATCCGTTCTTTTCCGGTCATTCCTGGGACCCTCGCCGACGATGCCTCAGTCATTGGATGTCGTTCTCCGGACTAGCCATGAGTTGGTTTCTCCTGGATTGATGGATGGGATTGGTCCACACGCCGCCGGTGGTCGCTCGCTAGGCTCGAGAGCAGGTCGCGCTCCGCCGTGAAGTTGTGATCCAGTCGAGTCCCGACATGTGCCGGCTGGGCCTACCTGATTTCAAGCGGCCTGGACTCAGCATCGGGTGGAGCCCTCGGCGCTCCGATCACCTTCGGGGCCGGCGCACCTCACTAAGGAGGGCCACGGAGTGCCCCACCCTTCGGGCTGCAGGTCGCCGGTTTCCGAATTACGAGCGTAGGTAAAGGGACTCGGAGTCCCGTTCGTGATGTGGCGCAGCGCCGACACCAGCGCCTCGACATCTTCGGCGGTATTTTCCAGACCCAGACTGGCGCGCAGAGCATCCGGCAGGTCGGACGGCTGTCCTGCGGCAAGCCGGCTAAGCGCAGCTTGCGCGTCAGCCTCAGACACCCCGAGCAGTTGAAGGACCGCGGGGTGGGCACAGAAGCGGCCGGTCCGGACCCCGATCCCGAACTCGTAGCCCAGCCGCGCAGCCACCACCTCGTGGGGGACATGGGGCGTGGTGAAGCTAACGACACCCACCTGACTCCAATGTTCCGGGACGCTGCTGGACGCCAGGACCCGGACTCCGGGGCAGCTGGACAGCCCTTCTTTGAGACGAAGCGTCAACTCCTCCTCATGGCGGCGAATGTTCTCCATTCCCAGCTTCTCAAGGTGGTTCAACGCCGCCGCCAGGGCCACAACTCCCACGACGTTGGGAGACCCGGCCTCCTCCCGACCCGGAAGGCCCGTCCACCACTCGCCGGTCCTGGTCACCAGATCCGCAACTCCGCCGCCGACCAGATCAGGAGTGGCCGACGCCAAGACATCCGAGGGGGCAACCAGCACTCCCACGCCAAAGGGAGCATAGATCTTGTGAGCGGAGCAAACGAAGTAGTCAACTCGATCGGACCCCCGGGTGCCCGCCAAGCAAATCGGCCGGTGGGCCGCGAGCTGTGCGCCATCCACTACCACCACGGCTTCGTGCTGGTGGGCCAGCCGCGCGATCTCATGAATGGGCGGGCAATACCCCGTGACGTTATAGGCGCCACTGAGCGCGACCACCACTTCCCCTGATAGCTCCGTGAGCTGCGTCCGCAGATCCTCTAGATCGAGCACCCCATCGCCGTCACAGCGGACGTACCGGACCGGGCAACCCTCCTTCCGCCAGGGGAGAAGGTTGGCATGGTGCTCCATCGGGGACACGATGACGGTTGCCCGCCGGGCAGCAAATAAGCGAGCGAGTCGATTCAGTCCTTCGGTCGTGCTCTTGGTGAAGATCACGGACTGATCCCCGCCCACCCCAAAGAACCGTCGAATATCCTGCCGCCCCTGTTCGAAGGCCGCGGTGGACACCAATGACTTGTAGCCAGCACCTCGGTGCACGCTTGAGTACCAGGGCAAGAAGGAACTTACCGCCTCCGCGGCTGCCCGCAGCGGGGGAGTGCTCGCGGCGTTGTCGAGGTTGATGTACCTGCCCTCACCTCCGCCAGCCAGCGGCACCACCACATCCGTACCCACCACCGCGGTGGGCCAACCCGTAAGCTCCCTGCTGCCAACTGCCACTAGCCAAGATCCTCCCGTGATAGCCGACTGGCTGAATCGTCAGCGGACCGGCGGTTTTGTCTGTTCACTTGCGAGCCGACCGACCCCGTGGTGCCCTGTGGTCGGGCTCAGCCGAGCTCTCCAGGAAGCTCGTCCGCCTGCCGTCGCGCTCAGCAGCCAGGGAAACGCTCAGCAGCGCCGGGTCTGCCATCAAGCCGTACATGATCATTCGTTGGGCCTTGTGCACCTGGGCCGCAGTTATGCTGCGCGCACTCGCCGAATCACCTGAGATCAGGGCTTCCAGCAGGTCCGAGTGCTCGTGGGCGATGCTGTGGCTCCGGTTCTCGATCTTGAGCCCCGCATGAAAGAGTCTTTCCATGTTGTCCAACAGATTGCTGACGATCTCGGCGAGCCGATCGTTATGGGCGGCATAGGCCACTGTCACGTGAAACTCCGTGTTACCCCTCAAGAAGGCCGCCATGCTGGCCGCGTCATCTTGGTCGTAGCTGACCGAGCACAGTGACTGCAGCTTCGCGATCACCGGGGCGGTCAGTTTGCCCGCCGCCAGGGAGGCCGCCTCCGTCTCCAGCAGCAGCCGCAGCGCGAAGACGTCCTGAACCTCCTTCACGTTGATGGGAGCGATCGTGCAGCCCTGACGGGGGTGGACCTGCACCAGCTGCTCCTGCTCCAAGCGCCGCAGAGCATCCCGCACCGGGGTCCGACCGAACCCGTACCGCTCGCTCAGGTCTCCTTCCGTAGCGGTTGACCCGGGAGCCAGCGCACAGGTCACGATGTCGTCCTTGATCCGTCGGTATGCCGAGTCGGCCAGGGACCTCGACTTGGACCCTCCCATCGACATCCGGGGTTCGAGATCGTGGTGCTTCAAAGGCGTGTGTCTGAGGTGATCATTGAAGACTTGCTAGTATTTCAGTGATGGATCACGTTGTCAAGGGTGCCCCCATCGCCCGGGGCCAGGATCGTGGTCCTTGCCAGGAGCGATCGTTGGAAAGCTCCACAGACCCCAGTGTGGCTGAAGGGCACTCCCAGACGAAGGCCGCAGGAGGAGCGGCCAAAGGGCTCAAAGGAAATTGCGGAGGTGTCGGGGTGGAATTCCTGATTCGATTCCTGGCTGGTGGCCTCATAGTGGCGTTCCTGCCGATCTTGGCTCGAAACTTGGGCCCTGAACTGGCTGGGATCGCCGCCCTCCTACCGCTCGTGACTCTGAGCGGCTTCTACTTCCTCGGCTCGAGTCAGGGCTCAGACGTTGTCGCCAGGGCGTCTCTGGCTTCACTGATCGCCCTCCCCGCCGTGGGCGCCTTCCTTCTCGCCGTCACCGTGTCCATCCGTTCGGGCCTCGCCTACAAACCGAGCCTGCTGGTGGGCTTGGGCGCCTGGGGATTGGTGGCGGGAGGCGTCGCGGTCGCGCTCGGGGCATTCCCCTAGGGAGATGGCGGCTGCATTGCGGGACCGGTTTGCCTGCCCCGGGGGGCCGCCGAGCGAGATCCCATGCCGCACGCGGTTGGACCCCGCGTCCCCGGCGCTCCCCGCCATCACCGCATCACCGACCCGAGAACCCATTGCGACCGTCCGGACCCCGTCAACCCCAGTTCCTCCAGCATCTACGGGCCGCTCCGGACCTACCGCGGTCGATGGTTGTCATGGCGGATGGTTTGCCCCCGGCCAGAGCTGATAACGGAGCTATCCGGGACTCGGCAAACGGTTTCCCGCTCCTGTACAATCGTACCGCTAATGGCCTCAGGAGGGACCGGTCATCTACCTGCCCAGAAGCCCTCTTGTGGGGACGTCTGCCCAGCGTCGCTGGCCCGTCATGGCCTGGTTCAGGGAACCTCTGCCCCCACTAGGGCACGGACGACCTAAGCGATGACGCGCTACCTGATCGGTCGCGTGCTGCAGGCACTGGTCGTTCTATTTGGAGTGTCTGTCGTCGTCTTCGGGATGCTCCACATCCTTCCCGGCGGTCCCGCGCGTGCGGTGCTCGGTCCCAAGGCAACCCTGGTTGCGATCCACACCTTCGAGCGCGAATACGGGCTGCTCAAGCCGCTGCCCGTGCAGTACTTCGACTGGTTGGGGCAAGTATTTCGTGGCAACCTAGGGTTTTCCTACAAGCTCAATCAAAGCGTGGACACCCTGCTGGCTGCCAATCTACCGCGCACCGTCGCGCTGGTCGGCACGGCGGCGGTGCTGGCAATCATGATCGCCTTGCCGCTAGGGGTCTACCAGGCGGTGCGGCGCAACAAGCTCGACGATTACGCGCTCACGGGGGCGTCCTTTCTCTTCTACTCCATGCCCACCTTTCTGCTCGGCCTGATCCTGATTCTGCTCTTCACTACGGTGCTGGGATGGTTTCCGGCCAACGGGCCGACCGGGGAGGTTCCCTTGTGGGACCAGCTGGCCAACATGGTGCTCCCGATCGCCACGCTGTGTCTGGTGACGATCGCTTTGTTCAGTCGCTACATGCGCTCCGCGACGCTGGAGAACCTAGTGCAGGATTACGTCCGCACCGCCCAGTCCAAGGGAGTCTCGCCCCGACGCGTCCTGTTTGTCCACGTGCTACGAAACGCGCTGCTGCCCATCGTGACCCTGATCGGTCTCTCGCTCCCCGGGATCCTCAGCGGGGCCTTGGTCACCGAGTCCCTCTTCAACTACCCGGGGATTGGTTACCTCTTCTGGCAGGCCGCCCAGACCGACGACTTCCCAGTGGAGATTGGGGTGACCTTGGTGGTGGCGGTCGGGGTGGTGCTGGGGTCGCTACTGGCCGACATCCTTTATGCGGTTCTCGACCCCAGGGTGCGCTACTCATGAGACCGGCGCTGGTTCGGGTCCTTGGGAGCTGGCCGTGATCGAGCAGCAGGCTCAGTCTCCGCTGCTGCCAGGCGGCTCTCCTGCGGATTTCTCCGGCGGCGAGGTGTTTGAGTCCGGTCGGAGCACCTGGCGGTCGATGGTGGAGGTGTTCACCTCCAACCGGCTCGCCGTGCTGGGCCTCGGAATCATCGTCTTCTTCATTCTCTTCTGCTGGGTCGGGCCCATCTTTTACCACACCAATCAGGTGCAGACGGATCTCTTCAGCGCCAATCAGGGGCCCTCCTTGTCCCATCTGCTGGGAACTGACAACGTCGGTTACGACACCCTGGGACGGCTGATGGCTGGCGGACAGACCTCGTTGATCGTCGGAGTGGCGGCGGCGCTTCTGGGAACCACCATGGGAGTTGTCTGGGGAGCGATCGCGGGCTATCTGGGAGGGATCGCCGACGCTGTCATGATGCGGCTGGTGGATGCTCTGCTGGCCATTCCCGCTCTCTTTCTGCTGCTCTTCCTGGCCAGCGTGGTTACCCCCTCGGTGCCCTTGATGATCTTCATCATCGCCTTCGTTGCCTGGCTCGTCCCCGCGCGCTTGGTGCGCGCGGAGACCCTCACCCTGAGGGAGCGTGAGTACGTGCAGGCGGTTAGGATGATGGGCGGGACCGGAGTCCGCACCGTCCTCCGGCACATCATTCCCAACACCGTCGGCACAATCGTGGTGAATGCCACCTTTCAGGTGGCGGACGCGATCCTGATCCTGGCCTACCTCAGCTACCTCGGCCTGGGGGTCCCGCCGCCCGCTTCCAACTGGGGAGAGATGCTTTCCGGGGGAGTCAACTACGTGTTCGCGGGATACTGGTGGCTGATCTGGCCGGCAGGATTCTGCATCGTGGCGTCGGTCGTAGCCTTCAACTTTGTCGGCGACGCCCTCCGCGATGCCTTCGAGGTGCGTCTACAGCGGCGTTAGCGAGCCCACCTTCCGACGCGGGCCAGAAGCGGAGCCGGTCCTGCGGTCAGGCGGACAGGCGCAACCCTCGACGCGTCCCCAGCCATCTCCCCCCGTGCACGACTAGACGCCCTGCCATCATTACCGATGCTATCCCGGTTGGGGGGCGCACCGGATCTGCATAGGTGCTGACCTCTCGGACCGTGTCCGGCGAGAAGACGACAAGGTCAGCGATGGCTCCCTCTACCACACGGCCCCGGTTCCTCAGCCCGAAGGTGTCAGCGGGCAGAGCGGTCATCTTCCGGACCGCCTCAGAAAGACCGAGGAGCTGACGCTCCCTCACGTAGCGTTGCAGGATCCTGGGGAAGGTCCCGTATTGGCGAGGGTGCGGCCGTCCGCCCAGGCCCGGCGGCAGTCCGTCCGATCCCACCATGCTAGCGGGATCGCAAATAACAGCGTCGACGTCAGCGTCATCCATCGACACGACCACCATGGTCGCCCGCAACTGCTCTTCCCGGAGGACCCGTACCAACGCCTCAAAGGGGTCCACCCCTATTTCCTCGGCTATCTCCACAAGGGTCCGCCCCTCGTGGAGATGGCTGCCTGTGGTCGCCACCAGGACGCCATCCTGGCCGCTCCTGAACACTGCCCCGTGGCTCGCCTCGGCTCGGGCGCGAGCGAGCGCATCGGTATTCTGAAGGCGACTCAACACCATCGCGCTGTCCCCCTCCTCGAACCAGGATGGCAGGCACGCGGTCAGCATGGTCGACACTGCGGTGTAGGGGTACATATCCTGCCCGACCGCCAGACCACGCGCGCGCGCATCCGTCAGGAGGTCGAGAGCGGCTCCCACCCTCCCCCAGTTGGTCCTGCCCCCCGATTTCAGATGTGACACCTGGAGCTGACAATGGGCCTGCTCCGCGACCGCCACCGACTCGGCAATGCTGCGCAGCAGCTGGGCCCCCTCGTCACGCATGTGGGTCGCGTAAACTCGCCCAGCGGGGAGCACTTTGGCAAGTGCGACCAGCTCTTCGCTGGCCGCACCCATCCCGGGCGGGTAGCCGAGCCCGGTCGATAGCCCGAAGACTCCCTCGGCCAGCGCACTCTCCAAATACACCGTCATCTGACGCATTTCGTCCACCGTCGGCGCGCGGCTGGCCATTCCCATGGCTGCTATCCGCAGGGTGTTGTGGCCGACCAGCGGCGCGTAGTTGGTGACGTAGCCGCAGGCGTCGGTGACGGTCAAGAGCTCCGCGAAGGTGGACCATTCCGATTGCAGCGGAGGGAAGAGTCGACCCAGCAGGCCGGCGAGCTGTTCCTCACGACCGGGTATCACCGGCGCCAGGCTGAAGCCGCAGTTGCCGACCACCTCGGTGGTGACACCCTGGTGGACCTTGCTGAGGTCGTCCTCCGCCAGCAGGGGGGCGTTGTCGGCGTGAGAGTGCACATCGATGAATCCGGGGCACACCACCTGACCACCGGCGTTCAGCAGCACGGCAAAAGAGGTATCAAGACTGCCCGGCGCGGCGATTTCGGAGATGACTCCGTCCACCACCAGGATGTCGGCAGCGCGCAGGGGCCCGCCAGAGCCGTCAGCCACCTTCCCCCCGCAAATGCAGAGCGGACGTCCAGCGGCAGCGGAGGCCCGCGCCTCTTCGAAGTCGACTCCCAAGGCGGACCCGGCGGTCACCTCACCTTCGCGCATAGACCCCCAGTCCTGATTCAAAAAAGAGGTGGGCACCAAAGGCGGTCCGCGTACCGCCTTTGGTGCCCAATCATGATCGCTACCGCCGCCGCCCCAGTTCCGAGCCCTTACGCTTCAGTGCCGCGGCGACGACCTCACGGTGACCGGTCACATATCGCCTATTTGGTCACCGACCAAAACTCCGGCGTGAACGATCCCAACGCATTCTGGGCAACTCCATGGATGGTGCTGCGAATCACCGAGATCTGGGTGGGGCTATTCGGCCACCAGATCACCGGCAGTTGGGTTGCCAGATAATTCTCGTACTGGAACATTGCGGAGGAATTGTTGCTGAGGTGAGTTGCGCTGATGTTGGCGTTGTTGGTGGGGCTGTTGTAGCCACCGGTTTCCGGAGGTGAGAAGGCCTGACTGCCATCGGGGTAGGCCGAGCCGAAACCCCAGCCCTCCCAGTTCACCATGTCCTTGGTGCACGGAGCTCCCGCGGTGCAGGGCACGGAGACCCCCATGCCCGGAAGCGGGGTCGGAATTACGGTGAGGTCGATCCCGATCTTGCTAGCGTTGGACTTCCAGACCTCCCACTCCGCGGTGAAGGACTGCACCCCCGCGGGGTAGAGAGCGTTGAAGGCGAGTGGGGTCCCGGCCGCGATCCCAGAGCCGCACTCGTTGCTGGCCGATCCCGCACGGGTGCAGCTCGCGACACCGTTCGAGCCGACCGTCCAACCATGCGCTGAAAGAAGGCTGGCGGCGCGGCTGGGATCGTAGGGATAGGGGTTCTTGACCTCGAGCGGGCTGACGAACGGGGTCTTCGGAACCAGCGGCACGGGGCCGTCCACCGGGTATCCGTAACCCTTCAGGATGTCCTTGATCCAGAGCGGCTGGTCGACCGTGAGCTGCAGCGCCTGCCGAATGTAGAGCTGGTCGAAGAGCGGCCGCACCGAGGGATTGCTCCAGTTGATGGTCAGGTAGTTGATGCCATACCCGGGCCAGGGCTGGACTGCATAGCCGTGGGAGGTGAAGTAGCTCCCCTGGGAGAGATCGGTGGTCGGGAGGTAGCCGTAATCGACCTGGCCCGATCGCACCGCGTTGAACTCTGCGGTGTTGCTCGTAAAGGGCAGCTCAATGAGGTGACCGATCTTGGCCTTGACCGGGCCCGAGTACTGCTGGTTGGGCACGAATGCGACGTAATTGGTGGTCGGGTTGTACGCCGAGAGCTTGAAGGGTCCGTCCACCACCTGCCAGAGCGGGTTCGTGGCATAGGTGGACAGCGTCATGGACTGCTGGTTGAGGTAGTTGTAAACCGCGGTTGCACCAGCCGGGGTCTGATCGTAGTTGCCGATGGCTCCGCCCGTGGAGGTCTTGTCCCACGCCTGCTGCGGCAGCGGCACGATGAGCGGCAACTGGTTGTTCATCAACCAAGCTGAGGAGTACGCGTTGTTGAAGGTGATGCTGATGCTGTACGGACTCGGGGTCGCGACGCTGACGATGTTGTCAGGGATGTCTCCCACGGCGTAGCCGCCCCAGTTCTGTTCCCCCGCTTTGAGCAGGTTGAGGAAGAACTCCACATCGCGGCTGGTGACAGGAGTGCCGTCAGACCAGACATAGTGCTTCAAGGTAATGGTCGCGGTGCGCCCTCCGTTGCTGAAGGTAGGGGCATTGGCGAGGCTGAGCTGAGAATTGAGTACGGGACTGGCGCCGGTGCCCAGCCAGTAGAGCGGCCGGAACAGCAGCGGCTGAAGAAACGAGAGGTTCCCGGACGCAAAGGCGTTCACCGCCGTGATGGGGAAGATGTAATTCGGAATATTGCCCACGGCCTGGGCAAAGGTGACGGTCGCCCCGGGAACCGGCGTGTTTCCCCCCGAGGTGGTGGCTGCCGGACTGCAGGCCGTGACGAGCAGTGCCGCGCCGAGCGCCGTCCAAGCGGCCCCCCATCGTCTTGACACGAACCTCATATTCCTCTCCCTTCCAGTTGTCAGGACGGCGACTGCAGTCTCAATCCCTGCAATCGATTGCCCACCGTCGTGTTGGCAATGTAGCATCGAAGCTGAACGCTGTCAAGGACGGCCCGGCCAGCCAGACCGATCGGGGGATGGGTTCGGCCCGCAACAATCGTGTCAGCTCCCGCCCGGTTACGGGCAGGGCCGCCCCCGCACAACTCCAGAGTCGCTTGCAGGCTAGCGGAGTTGATGAGTGATCGCCGAGGTGGCGTGATAGAGCTGCCGGTAGAGGGAGTACATCCGATCGTAGGCGTCTCGCACTCGTGGGTCGGCGGGAACCGTTTCCATTAAGGGATTCCACTCCTGGTCCGGACCGACCAAGCCCAGCCCAACCCCCGCCATCCAGGCGTCGCCGAAGCAGGCACCGACCGACTCTCGTCGGATCTGCTGTTCGATCCCACACACATCCGAGACGATCTGCACCCAAAGGCGGGACCTGGTGCCGCCGCCCACCGCGGTCATCTGAGTGGGCGCCCCAGCCACCTCGGCCATCGCCTCCAAGTTGTGGCGGACGCCAAAGGCGGTCGCCTCCAAGAGGGCCCGGAAGATGTGCCCTCTGCCGTGGCCGAGGGTCAGCCCGGCGATGACCCCGCGCGCGTCGGGATCGAAGATAGGGGTCCGCTCCCCCGCGAAATATGGGAGCACAAGCAGTCCCTCCGAGCCCGCCGGCACCTTCGCTCCAGCGTCGAACAGGTCGTCGAAGTCACTGCCCGTGAGTTCGCGAAACCAGGCTGTCAGGGCCCCGGAGGTCGCCATTCCGGCGGCCACCGTGAGGTGCTCTGGAGCCACCCCCCGGGTCAGCCATAGATGGGGACTGGGTTGAGCCAAGGTAGAGACCTGCACCAAGAACATGGTGGTGCCATACATCAACATCAGATCACCTGGGCTTCTCACCTCGACCGAGGCCGCCTCCGCCCAGGCGTCGATGGTCCCCGCCACCACCGGCGTCCCGGGGCGAATACCGGTGGCGGCCGCAGCGGACTCGGTGACGCAGCCCACCTGGTCCAGTGGGGAGCAAAGGCGCGGAAGCTCGAGGCCCGGGGCGATTACCGTGCACCAGTCCAAGGCCCACTCTTTGCCCATGAGGTCGTACATCGGATTGCATTGACTTGCGGAGTGGTGGTCGAGCACATATTCCCCGGTCAGCCGATACACGATGTGCGAACTCGCCATGAAGAGCCGACGGCATCGTTGCCAGACCTCAGGCTCATTGCGGCGCAGCCAGAGGATCTTCGGTCCCACCGCCTGGGAGGTCAGCGGGGAGCCGCCCCGGGCCAGGATTCGGTCCGCTCCGAGAAGTTGGTTCAACTCGTCAATCTCCCGAGTTGCCCTGGTGTCGACCCCATATAGGATGGCTGGCCGCAGGGCCGACCCATCGCTCTCGGCGGGAAGCAGACAGGGGCCGATGCCGCTCACACACAGTGCATCCGGGGCGGGCAGGTCGCCGGCCAGCAGCTCCCGACAGACGGCGGTGAACTCCGCCCACCAGATCGTGTCGGCGTCATGCTCGAACCAACCGGACTTGGGGCTGGAGGTCGTGTGGGCCCGCTCCGCTCGGCGCAGGACGCGGCCCCTAGCGTCGGTCAGGCACCCCTTGGTAGAGGCGGTGCCGATGTCCACCCCCAGAAGGACGGCCGTCAAGCCCGCGGGCCGAATCCGTCGAAGTCGACATCGGCGAGCTGGCAGAAGGCGGACAACGCGTCCACATGGTCTCCTGGGATCGCATGAATGTGGTTGGCTCCGAACCGACCCAGCACCTCCTCAGCGGTGGCCTCCATCCGCACGAAGGCGTGGGGCCACTCATAGGTGGAGGCACGCATCAGACGCTCTGTAGTGGCATCCTCAAGGTTGACTATCTCTCCCTTTATGACCTGCATCCGGTAACGGCCGTTGGGACGGGTCAGCCGCGCCAGGGTGATCTCCCCGGGGGCAGCCACGTGGTGAATCGAGGCGCCGCCGGCAGGAAAGTAGAAGCCCTCCGGGAGCAGGTGAACCTTCCTCATGTTCTCCATCGGGTCAGACGAGCGGGCAGCGTACCAGGTGGCGTGCTGACCCGAGTTGCAGAGATCCCACACGTCATTGTCGCGGTCGTAGCAGCGCAGGTCGGCGAACAGGACCGGGGTATGACTCAGCTGCTTTAGGACCTGCATCGTGAGCGCGCCGTCCATGTCGGCCTCGGTGGCACAAACGTGGGTTTCCTTCGAGCCTTCCCAGTCGTAGGGATCATTGAGAAACGCCTCGGTGACATCCATGGTGGCGAAGTGAGTGGTGAGCTCGGGCTGGCCCTTGATGCCCGAGAAGTCCAGGTGCCACTCGTCGATCAGCTCGCGCATGGCGTGATAGGAGCGGACCTGGCGCTCCAAGAGCTCGGGGGTGAGCTGCTGCCCGTCGTAGCGGACCTCAGCCGAGTGCTGCTCCAGCCAGAGTCGGCCGGCGGCGGCTCGCGCCGGGCTCACCAGCTCCGCTCTACGCACCACCTCCCATTGGTCGATCTCCTCGACGTCGACCCCGAACTTCGCCATCCACTGGGCGGGGTCCGCCACCGCGGTGTACATCCCCATCGGACGTCCGCCGATCCGTCCGAAGGTGCTCCCGCGGAGCGCGCTCTGGGCTGAGCCCGCCGCAACCCAGGAGCCGACCCTGGCCGCAACCTCCGGCTCGGTGATCTCACCCCAGGCCCGACCGTGGCGGCGGCCGGTCTGCTCCAACGCCCCCGCCGCCGCCAGCATCCCCACCATTCCCGGGTACTGCGGAGAGATGTTGGAGAAGAGCAGGATCGGACCCGTAGTCTCGGTAGCGGCCAGTACCGAAAAGTGCGGGAATGCCCATACGGGAAAGTTGAAGATGGTCACGTCGGGGTGGCTGGCGGCCACCAGCCTTGCCTCGCGGCAGGCCAGTTCGTTGTCCTCGACGATCGCGTCGGCGGTGATGACCTCATGCCCGGCGGCCCGCAGGTGCCCCGCTATCTGTCTCTCGACCCCAGCTACGAACTCCCGAAGATCCAAGTTGACGAAGCTTCTGCCGTCCGAGAAGCTGAGCAGACCGACTCTAGCCACGAATCACCCCCCAATCCGCTGCGAGAGTCCACGAGAGGACTCCCGGATTTCCAGTCGGCATTCAAAGCAGATCCGCTCCGGCGGAAGCTCCCGGTCCGCCATGCGCAGGAACAGCCGGTCCACCGCCGCCCGGGACATCTCCCTCAGCGGCTGGGCCAGCGTGGTCAGCGAAGGCGTGAGCAGCCGCGCCCACGGAGGGTCGTCGAAGGCGACGACCCCCACCTGTTCAGGAAGTGCGATCTGGCCGGCGCGAAGCGCCTGCAGCGCCCCGATCGTCATCTGGTTGTTCGCGACCACCAGGCCGTCGAGGTCCGGGTTGTCCGCGACAAGCCTCTCGGTCGCCAGGCGCCCCCCCTCCACCGTGAAGTCGCCCACAGCCATGATCGGCTCAAGCCCGGCCTCTGCGACGGTGGATTGATAGCCGGAAAGACGCTCAGCGGCGGTCCAGATGAGTTCATTGCCACCGATGAACCCGATGTGGCGCCGACCGGAGTCGACCAGCAGTTGGGCGCCCCGGGCGATCGCGGCGAAGCTGTCCGCAATCACCGCGTCTGCGCGTGGGTCCTTGACCGGACGGTCGAAGGCGACCACCGGCACCCCGAGGTCAATGAGGTGCGAGATCGCGGCGTCCCCGTCCCCGTCCGCGGTCGGGGAGATCACCACACCCATGACCCGCTCGGCCTCCATGACCTCGAGGCATGCGGCCTGTCTTTGGGTATCCTCGGCCGTATCGCACAGCAGGACCCTGGTTCCCCGCTCGTACAGCGCCTCCTCGATCGCCCTCACCATGGCGGAGAAGTGGGGATTCTCGATGTCCGCCACCAGAACCCCGACGGTGTCCGCCTGGCCGCGGCGCAGGTTCCGGGCCAGCTGGCTCGGTTTGTAGTCGAAGCGAAGAGCGGCGGCCAACACCCGGTCGCGGACTCCCGCGGAGACAGGTCGAGACCCGCTCATGACCCGGGAGACGGTGGCGGGGGAGACGCCGGCCAGCTTGGCCACATCATCGATTCGTATTCGGGCACGCCGGGACGGAGGATTCATGAAATCGATGTCAGACAATCGCACAGCCGAGCCGCCGCAGTCAATAGAGGGGGTGATTCTCGGCTGCCGCAGGAGCCCTTTATGCGGTGCTCAAAGGCTGTGCCGGTCCCGGCCTTGGCCTGCCGTCGGGACCTATCATGGGTCCCCGGACCAGGGTGGCTCCCCCGAGGGGGCAGGTCAACATCACAGGAGACGGACCTTGCCAGAGGAGATGTCGGACGGGGTCGTCGCCTTCTGCCTCACCGACCTCAACGGTCGGGTGCTGGACAGCCATCTCCCCGACCGCACCTTCTACGCAGCCAGCACCATGAAGGTGGCTGTGCTCATCGACGTCTTCCGGCGCCACGACGCTGGAGTGACGGCGCTGGCCGCCCCGGTCACAGTGGCGACAACCTTCCGCTCGGGACTGGATGGGTCGCCTTTCACCATCGAGCCCGATGACGTGGATGCGGAGCTCGCCGCCCGCGCGGGCGAGGCGGTGTCGGTGCTGTATCTAGCGGAGCGGATGATCACCGTCTCCAGCAACGAGGCGACCAACCTGCTCCTGCAACTCTCTGGGTTCGAGGGGGTCGCCGCAGTGGTCTCTGAGCTCGCGGGTGGAAGCATGGTGGTGCAGAGGATGCTGGACGACGGGCCTGCCCGTGCCGCCGGGTTGGAGAACCTGGTCACAGCCGGCGACCTGTCAAGGCTGATGGGCACAATCGCCAACGGGTCGGCGGCCGGCCCGCGAAGCTGCGACCGGATGGTGGAGATACTGGAGCGCCAGACGTATCGCGAGGAGATACCCGCGGGGCTTCCCCCGGGAGTCAGAGTCGCGAACAAGACCGGTTGGGTCAAAGGGGTCCTGCACGACACCGCTCTGGTGTGGCCACCGGACGCCAACCCCTATTGCCTCTCGGTCTGCACCGAGGGGTTCGCCGATCAGGAGGTCGCGAGGGGGGAGATTCGTCGTCGGTCGGCCCTGGCCTGGGAACGCCGCTTGCGGCCAGCGGAGACTGAGAGTCCGGGCTGAGCGCCTGTGGGGAGGAGCTCCTACATCACGCCGATTTCCCCGGACCTGCCAGCGCCCTCCCCGCCAGCTTGCCGGTGAACTGACCGCCGCTCAGGGTGAGTTGCCCATTTACCAGAACATGGTCCACCCCGACCGAGAGCTGATGGGGGTCGGCAAAGGTCGAGCGGTCAGCGACCGTGGCTGGGTCAAACACCACTATGTCGGCGAAGGATCCCTCCCGTAGGGTCCCCCGGTCGCGCAGGCCGAGCTTGGTGGCCGGCAGACAACTCATTCGGCGGATGGCCTCGGAGAGTGGCAGGAGCCGCTGCTCCCGCACATAACGCCCCAGGACCCTGGCGAAACTTCCGTACTCCCTGGGATGAGTGGGAGATTTGAGGAACAGTCCCTCCGGCGCCATGGAGCTGCCGTCGGAGCAGACAGCGACCCAGGGTCGGAGCAGTGCGGAGGCCAGGTTGTCCTCCGAGATGGAGAAGAAGGCGGCGCCAACCCTGGTGCGATCCTCCGCGATGAGGCCAAGAGCCGCCTCGATGGGATCCTGACCTCGCATGGCGGCGACCTTCGCCAAGGTGCATCCCTGATATTCGCGCCCGGCGCTGGTCCTCATGCTGAGGATCAGCACCGATTCCGCATCCGACACGTCCCCGAAACGTCCTTCGGCCTCCAGCTCGGAGCGGATCTCGGCTCTGACGGCGGGATCCCCAAGACGGTCGTACAGCGCCTCCGAACCGCCGGCGTGAAAGCGCTGGGGGATCACAGTGGTCAAGCCGGTGGCACTGGCGGTGTAGGGATAGACGTCCGCTGAGATCGAGTCTCCGCCGGAGCGAGCCTCCTCGATCCTGTCGATCACCTGCTCCATCAGGGGCCAGTTCCCAATCCCGGCAGCCTTCAGGTGGTAGATCTCCCCCGGCAATCCGGCGTTCCTACAGATTTGGATCAGCTCATCTGCGGCGCCAAGAAGACCGGCCCCCTCATCGCGCAGATGGGAGCTGTAGACCCCGCCGAATTTCGCCGCCGCAGAACAGAGGGCGGTCAATTCCTCGGTGTCCGCGTAGCTCCCCGGCGGATAGATCAGGGCGGAGCTGACCCCTACTGCACCATCGGCCATCGCCTCCTCGACCAGGGATCGCATCTGGTCCACCTCCCTGGCAGTTGCCGGTCGGTCCTGGTAGCCGACCACGTTGGCACGCAGTGTCCCCGCAGCCACGAAGGAGGCGACGTTCTGGGACGATCCCCGGCTCTCCACGTGGAGCAGGTACTCCGCCAGGCTGGTCCAGCAGACCTCCACCCCCCACTCCCTACCGAGCTCCTCTATCTCCTTGCGGGTGGGCGAGGTGAGCGGCCCCATCGAGATGCCTTCGCCAAACACCTGGGTGGTCACCCCCTGCGAGAGCTCCCCCATGGAGCGGGGGTCGTGCAGAATGCTCAAGTACGAATGGCTGAGAATGTTCACGAAGCCGGGGCAGACGGCGCGGCCCTCGGCCATCAGCCGCAGCCTGGCTTCCGAGTCGCGAAGAGCTCCGATGGCGACTATCCGGTCACCCTGGACGCCCACATCCACACGCCGTCCCTCAACCCCTGAGCCGTCGTAGACAACTCCCCCGCTGATCAGGACATCAAGCACGGTGGCGGCATCCTAGAGCTGCCCCGACCAAGAGGGACCCGGCCACCGTCTCAGCTGTCACCGAGGGTTGGCTGCGCATGGTCTGCGTCAAGCTCGTCGATGGTGGCCAGAGATGGGCCATCGGAGGCTGACAGCCGTTCGGCAACCGTCTCGGCGGACCGGAGCACCCTAAGGATGTTCCCACCGGCCAGGGCGGTGCAGTCGGATTGGCTCCAACCGGACTCGAGCAGCGCCGCGAATAGCCTCGGATACCCCGTCACGTCGCTCAGCCCGCTGGGCATGTATGGCGAACCGTCGAAGTCGCCGCCGATGCCGACGTGCTCCAACCCCGCGACCTCGCGGACATGGTTCAGGTGCGCCACCACGTCAGCCAGCACCGCCTCGGGCCGGGGATCGGTCTGGCTCCAGTCGTCCAGCGCCGCCTTGACGAGACCAAAGTCGCTCGGGTCAAGACCGCGAGCGGACAGCTCCGCCTCGGAACGCAACGCCCACTGGCGACAGCTCACTGAGACGAACTGGGGAACAAAGGTGACCATGCAGACACCTCCGTTGCCCTTCAGCTGTCCGAGGATGTCATCGGGGACGTTGCGCGGGTGATCGCAGAGTGCTCTGGCCGACGAGTGCGAGAAGATCACCGGTGCGCGACTCACGTCGAGCGCATCCTGCATGGTGGTGGCGGCCACATGGGAGAGGTCGACCAGCATTCCCAGCCGCTGCATCTCCCTGACCACCTGCTTCCCGAAGGGGCTGAGCCCGCCCGACCGCGGAATGTCGGTGGCCGAGTCGGCCCAAGGGGTGTTGTCGTTGTGGGTGAGGGTCATGTAGCGCACGCCCAGCCGGTACAGGGCCCGCAGCGCTCCCATGGAGGAGTTGATCGAGTGACCGCCCTCGGCGCCGAGCAAACAGGCGATGCGTCCCGCCTTGAACTGGCTCACGACCTCATCGGCACTGGTCGCAAGCCCCAGCTGGTCCGGGTATCGCGCCAACATGGCATATACGAAGTCGATCTGTTCTAAAGTTCCGACCACGGCTCTGCCCCCCTCCCATGAGGAGGGGACCCACACCGACCAGAATTGGCCTCCCACCCCGCCGCGCTTCAGGCGGGGGAGGTCGGTATGGGTGCTGGCAACGGCTCGAGAGAGGTCCATGCGATCCAGGTCGTACCCCACCTGCTCGCGGGCCTCCCAGGGAAGGTCATTGTGACCGTCAATGAGCGGCGAGTTGTGCAGCAACTCCTCCGCGGCAGACCGCTCGTCGGACACTCCCATCAGGGACACAGAGTCACCTCCATTGATCAGATTCGGCGGGGCCGTCAAGACCCGCGATGGCACTCAGCCCCCTGGCTCGTCGGCCGCGCCTGCCCCCTGCGCCATGCGGGTGAGGGGGTAGGTGGCGTGGTACATCTTCAACACGGTCCCGCCTTCGTCCCGCAACAACTGCAGCTCCTCGCCGCGCTCCGAGCCTGTGGTGGTGACGAAGAGGTCGGTCCCAACCCTCCGATACCGGTCCGGCGGAGTGCCCGGTGGAGCGTCGGCGGGTGACGACTGCAACAGCCCACCCCGCCAGGTGAAGATCGTCTCGCTCCACTCCGACCACCAGCTGCCCAGCACACTGGCACATTCGGGCGGGGGGTCCCCCTCCGATTCCCAGATCGTCGAATCGATGGTGTCCTCGTCGGCCAGCTCCAACAGCTGAGCTCCGAACTCGCCCACATCCAGGCCCGCGGGGGAGTTGGTGAAGACCACCACACTGTTGCCGGTGGCTGGCGAGCCATATGCCACCGCAAGAAACCCCGGCATCCCGCCGGTATGACCCACAAAGGTCCGTTCACCTCGCCGTCGGAGCCCCACACCAAGGCCGAATGCGGTGGTCCAGTGCTCAAGGTCGGCGATGACTCGAGGAGCCCTCATGAGCTCCAGCTGGTCGGGCGGCAGAACCCTGGGATCGCCCTGAATCAAAAAGCCAATCCACTTGGTAAGGTCGATTGCGGTGCTCCAGAGTTGACCGGCAGGGGCGATCGCGCCGCTGTCCACCGGGAGCTCCAGAGCCACGGCGTCGGAGAAGGGCTGGACCGAATAACCCTGCGCCGAGGGCGCCTCGGCGAAGACGGAGGTGCGGCTCATCCCGAGAGGTCTCAGTATCCGCTCGGTCAGCTGCGACTCCCAGCTCTGTCCTCGGATCTGCGCGACGACCTCACCGAGCACGGCGAAGCCCAAGTTGGAGTAGTGCCACCAGTGCCCCGACGGGTAAAGCAAGTGCGCCTTGGCGAGATTCTCGGCGAGCTCACCGCGGGCAGGCAGGGTGGCCGGACCCCCAACCTCGGCCGCCCGCTCCCGCTGCAGCCCAGAGGTGTGGGTGAGCAGCGCCCCAATTGTCAGCTCAGGGTGCGGGGCGCCGGCCCAATGCCTGCCAATCGGATCCGCCAGGTCGGCCAAACCTTCCCCAACGATCTGCATCACGGCGACCGCCGTGAAGGTCTTGGTAATAGAGCCGACCCGGTACTGGACGTCCAGTCCAGGTGCTGTGCCGGCTGCAAGGTCGGCGGATCCCAGGCAAACCGAGTCCAGAATCCGCCCGTGGCGGCCGACGGCGACCACCAGGCTGGGCAGGCGGCCCGCGCTCTGAGCCGATGAGCAGAGGCGCCGCATCCGCCGGGCCGCTTGGTCCGACAGTTGCTCCTCCATCTGCAGGCATGTTAGCGCGGCAGCTGGGCGCCCTTGCCGCCTACCGGGCCTGCTGAGTCCCAGGATGCGGAGGACCCCCGCTGCTAAGATCGGGCCCAAATGGTTGAGCTCTTCTCAGCGCCTGCCGCTTGAACGGGCAGCGGCGGCGTCCCCCAGCGCTGCGCCCCGGAATGCGGCTGGGAGTGGTGGCCCCCAGCGGGTCCACCCTGGACCAATCGGAGACCGCTCGCGGTGTCACCGCCCTGCAGCGAATGGGCTTTGAGGTCGAACTGGCAGCCCACACCGCAGATATATACGGACACCTCTCTGGAAGCGACCGAGACCGTGCCGACGATCTCCTAACCATGCTGGAGCGGCCCGACCTGGGAGGGATCATCTGCCTGCGTGGAGGTGCCGGCGCACTGCGCACGGCTCTGGCGTTGGATCCCACTCGAGTGGAAGGGCTTTCTGAGCTCTCCCCAAAGGTGTTTGTCGGGTACTCCGACATCACGGTCATTCATTCGGTACTCGCGCGAGCGGTGGACTGGGTCACCTTCTACGGACCCATGGTCATCTCGCTGGCCCACCCGACTGATTACACGGTGGCAGCATTTCGGCGAGCTTTGATGACTACGGAGGGTTTCCAGGTGGAGCCCGACCCAGACGATCCCTACGTGGAGACGCTGGTCCCCGGGGTCGCCGAGGGGGAGCTGGTCGGGGGATGCCTCACCCTCCTGGCCACCCTGGTGGGGAGCCCCTGGCAATTGGATGTCAGGGGCCGCATCCTCTTTTTTGAGGACACAGATGAAGAGCCGTACGCGATAGAGCGGTACCTGAGCCAGCTGCTGGCCGCAGGAACCCTCCGTGGATGCGCGGGGATCGTCATCGGCGAGCACGCCAACTGCGGGCCAAAACGCCCTGGTCCAACGCTTGGGCTGGAGCAGATCTTCCGCGACCTGATCAGTCCGCTCGGGGTGCCCACGATCTACCATCTCCCAATCGGTCACGGGCGCCACATCGCGACCCTGCCGCTGGGAGCCCGCGCCCGTCTCGACGCGACTCAGGGGACCCTGACCCTCTTGGAGAGCGGTGTCGCCTGATCCCGCAGGATCCCCGGAGTCGCTGATACCGACCTTGGTGGAAGCGGCCCGCCGCTTCGGTACTCCCTGCTACGTCACCGACCTTGCTGCGCTCGATAGGGCGGCCACGGAGCTCGGGCGCGCCTTCCCTGACCCTTGGATCCGCCAATTTTCCCTGAAGGCCAACCCGCTTCCAGCCGTGGTGGCGCGACTCGCCGCAGAGGGTGTCGGCGCCAACGTGGTCTCGGCGGGAGAGTGGGCGGCAGCCACCAAGGCGGGACTCCCCAACCATCTCATCAGCCTTGAAGGGATAGGCAAGACCGATTCTGAGCTCCAGATGGCGGTCATGTCGGCGGTCAATGGGAAGCCGCTACGCTGGGTGACCGTCGAGTCGAAAGATGAGATGGGCGCACTGGCGAAGTTGGCTAAGGCAGCCGGTCTCGGGGGCTCACAGCGTTCGCTCCAGGTCCTGCTCAGGCTCAACCCCGCAGTCGACTCGGAGACGCGGGCCGGCTTCCAGGTGGGTTCCAAGATCAGCAAATTCGGGATGCCCGAGGGGGAGTTGCGCGAGCTGGTGCAACGCCGCGCAGGTACCCCCTCTGGACTTTCGATCCGAGGCATCCACGTCCATGTGGGGTCACAGTTGGCGGCGACGGAGGGATGGGCGGAGGGGGGGCTGAGAGCGGCACTCCTGCTGGCAGAGCTGGCCGTCGACTTTGAGGAGATGGACACAGTTGACTTTGGCGGTGGCTTCCCCGCCGGCCCCACACCCGCGCTCTCCGAGTTTAGATCACGTCTGGAGCAGCGCCTGGCAATGGCCGGGGTCGAGCTACCCCCTAGGACGGCGGTCGAGCCGGGCAGGTGCCTGGTCGCTGCCTCTGGTTGGCTGCTCGCCACCGTCCTGCACGTGCGCCAAGGGCAAGGTGGTCCCCAGGTCGTGGTCGACGCCAGCATGTCGGAGCTCATCCGGCCGGCGCTCTACAACGCTCATCACGAGGTGGTTGCCTTGAGCTCCTCGGATGGGCCATCCGCTGCACGGGACGCGACGGAGGTCGAGGGCGGGGTCTGCGAGAGCACCGACACCTTCGGCGTCCATGAACTTCCACCACTGAGACGAGGAGATCTGGTGGCACTCACGGTGACCGGAGCGTACGCCTCTGCGATGTTCTCCAACTACAACGGGCGACCCCGGCCTCCTGAGGTTTTGATTCAACCGGACCACACGCTGGTCCTCGGTCGCCCGGGAGAGCCCTTCGCCCCTTGACCCTCACTTAGACTCCCTGGCTATGGATGAGATCGGCGTGGCCCTCCTGGGCTATGGGCTGGCTGGTTCCGTCTTCCACGCTCCGCTCATAGCCGCGACCCAGGGGCTGCGCCTGCGCGCTGTCGTCACCAACGACCCTCGGCGGAAACTGCAGGTCGAGCGGGATTTTCCACAAGTCCGATCTGTTCCCACACTAGAGGGACTCCTCCAAGACGCCGCCGACATCGGCCTGGTGGTGATCGCAACTCCCAACCACATGCACCTCTCGCAAGCCACGGCCGCTCTGGCTCAGGGACTTCATGTGGTGGTCGACAAGCCGATGGCATTGAGCAGTGCGGAGGCTTCTGCGATGATCGCAGCCGCCCAGCGCAGCGGTCGGCTGCTGAGCGTATTCCAAAACCGACGCTTTGACAACGACTACCTGCTGGTGCGCCAGCTGATCGCGGACCACCGGATTGAGGCGGTCCGTCACTTCGAGAGCCGCTTCGAGCGCTGGCGACCCGAGTTGCGCCCCGCCTCCTGGCGGGAGGAGCAACCACCCGAGGAGGGCGGGGGGCTGCTGCTGGACCTGGGCAGCCACCTCATCGACCAGGCCCTACTGCTGTTCGGCCGCCCACTCGCCGTTTACGCCGAGCTCGCCACCCGTCGGCAGGGAGCCCAGGCGGACGACGATTGCTTCATCGCTCTCAGCTTTGAGGGCGGGATGTCGGCACACCTCTGGATGAGCGCGGTGGCACCTTGTGCCGGACCGAGATTTCGGATCTTCGGGAACTCCGCGGCGCTGGAAGTGTGGGGGCTGGACCCCCAGGAGAGCCAGCTCGCAAGTGGCCTTCGCCCGGGCCAAATTGGGTTCGGCCACCGCGGGCAGGACCAGTCAGCCGAGCTGATCGAAAATGGCGGGCGACCTGGGACCGGCAAGGTGCTCCCTTTCCCGGCCGGAAGCTACGCCACCTTCTATCGAACCATGGCGGAGGCGATTCGCGGAGAGGCCGAGGTGCCCGTCGCTCCTGAGGAGGCAGCCTCTGTTCTGCGGGTGATCGAGGGCGCCAGGACGAGCGCCGCCGGCCGGAAGCCGGTGACGACGGGTGTCTGAGCCGGTCTGCCGAGCCCGAGGTCCCATCGGTTACCGCTCAACTGGAACATCCCAGGTTGGGCGAAGCGGCCCGGCGGCTTCTCACCCCTGAGCAGCGGCCGTCATCCGCTCTCGCCGAACTGCCCACCGCGGTGTGAGCCCAACGGCGGCTGGGTTTGGTTAGTCTCTTGCGATGCCGCGTTTCGCCGACTTCCAATTCGAGATATATCGGGCAGGTGTCACCGGTGATTGTCCGGCGCTGCCGATGACCGCCCCCGAAGTCGAGAAGGCTGCCCGGCAGGAGATGACCGCTCGCGCCTACGGCTACGTCGCCGGCTCCGCCGGCTTGGAATCTACAGAGCAGGGCAATCGACGGGCCTTCGAACGGTGGGAGATAGTCCCCAGGCACCTTCGTGGAGTGCCCGAGCGCGACCTGTCCATCCAACTCTTCGGCAAGGAGCTACCCACCCCAGTCCTCTTGGCCCCCATCGGAGCGATGAGCATCGTGCGAGAGGACGCCGAGTTGTCCGTGGCGCGGGTCGCGGCCTCCCTAGGGGTGCCGATGATCCTCTCCACGGTCTCCTCGACTCCCTTAGAGCTGGTTGCCAGCGAACTGGCCTCGGAAGCTGGCGGAAGCGGCTGGTTCCAGCTCTACTGGCCCTCAGACAGGGAGCTGGCGCTGAGCCTCGTGCGCCGGGCGGAGGCCGCCGGCTTTGGTGCGGTGGTGGTTACCCTCGACACCTGGACTTTGTCCTGGCGGCCCAGGGATCTGGCCAATGGATACCTCCCGTTCCTCACCGGGGCGGGACTTGCCAACTACCTGTCAGACCCTGTTTTCCGCTCCCGGCTGGCGCGATCTCCCGAAGAGGACCCGGAGGCGGCCATCGGTCTGTGGACCCAGCTCTTCGGCTATCCCAGCCTGCGTCTGACCGACCTGCGCTGGTTGCGCGAGCAGACCTCCCTACCGATCCTGGTCAAGGGAGTGTGCCATCCCGACGACGCGCGCGCGGCGCTGGAGGCGGGACTGGACGGAGTCGTGGTGTCGAACCACGGAGGCAGACAGATCGACGGCGCGCGGGCGTCACTGGACTGCCTGCCTGAGGTTGTGGCGGCCAGCGGCGAGATGACCGTCCTGCTTGACTCGGGTGTCCGTTCTGGTTCGGACGTGGTGAAGGCGCTGGCACTTGGAGCCAAGGCGGTGCTGCTGGGGCGTCCGTACGTCTATGGGCTGGCGCTCGCCGGTGAGGATGGGGTGCGACACGTGCTGCGGTGCCTGCTCGCGGAGCTCGACCTAACTCTCGGCCTCAGCGGGCATGGGTCCATCTCGGAGCTGGGGCCGGCGTCGGTCGCGAGACGAAGCTGAGGGGCCACCTCACCTCCCCAAGCCTGTCAGATTCGACTACCGAAAGCGCGTCAATTGGGGCTGGCGCAAGGACCGCTCACCAGGGCAGCTTGCGCCCGGTGCCCCTGGAGAGCGCGGCCTCGTAAACCAAGCGGGCGGCGGCAGCGTCCTCGACCGCCAGCCCCGTTGATTTGAAAACGGTGATCTCCTCCCCGTTTCGACGCCCGCGCCGTGGATCGATGAGCACTTCGCCCAGCTCGGTAAGGCCGGCCGGGGCAAGGTCCTGGAGCTCCCTGGCTCCGGCCGGAGGTCGATTGGTGGCGGCTCCACGCCACTCCACGAAGACCGAGCTGTCATTGACTGTAGCCCCGTCGAGCTCCTGCCCACTACCAACTGACACCACGTGGCAACCAGACTTCAGCCAGCCTCGCTCCACGACCGGGGCCTCTGAATCGGTGCAGCAGATCACCACCTCAGCGTCGGTGACCGCTTCTCGAAAGGTCGAGACGGAGCGGCACCTTGGGTCCCGAGCGGCCAGCTCCCTGGCGGAAGCGGAACGCCGAGCGGAGATCCGAATCTCACTCGGCTCCGCGAGCTCTTTCAAGGCATCCAGGTGGGCGACGGCCTGGGTTCCAGAGCCCAGGAGCGCCACCACAGACCACCCTGGGCGCGCCAGGGCAGTTATGGAGAGGACCGACACCGCGGCAGTTCGCCGCGCCGTGATCGAACGGGCATCCATTAGGCAGAGAAGCCGACCGTCTACCTCGTCGAACAAGGCGACGATCCCCTGGTGGGAGGGCCTGCCCAAAGCCGCGTTCTCTGGGAAAACGGAGATGAGCTTGGTAGCCAGGGCCAAGTCGGGTATGTAGCCCGGCATTGCCGCCAGCCACCCCATCTGGCTGGCTACCGCAACCCTGGGAGGGGCTGACGCCACCCCCTCGGTGTAGCGGGTCAGCGCCACTCTCATGACGTCCAACAGTGAAGCTTCGGCAAGCGTCGCTTCGACCTCACCTTGGTCGAGCAGAAGAATCTCGTCAAACTCCGCTCCGGACGGCCTCATAACAGCTCCCTGTCGGTCGAACAGTAGTGACCCTTCTCCGCATCCACTGTCCTTGAATGCTAAGCGTCGAGCCCAAGGATCCACACTACGACCAGGACTTCCGTCGGCCCGACCTTGGGCGTGGTGAGTGCAGCTCCCCCAGCAGACGCCGCCGTGCACGGAAGTCGCCGATGGCTCGACGCGCAGCGGTCCCACACCATGGAACGATGGGCAAGGTCTCACGGACCCGTTGGGGGTCGGCGGTGGGCCCCATCGTGGTCCTGGTTCTTTTAGCGAGTACGGTCCTGGCCGCCGCTCCCGGCGCGGCCGCCTCATCCCTGCCCACCCTCCGCTGGACGGTCACCAAGACCAGCGGACCGAGGTCCACCTACACAGTCTCAGGCTCCTCCTACTCCCTGACCTTACCGTGGGGAAGTCCGCTGCTGGCAATTCACCCAGCAGTCGGGGAAAAAGCCTTCAACTTCCCCCTCGCCGCCCTCATCGGAAGGTCCGCCGATCCATCGGGGGTGCGGCTCAGCACTTCGACCTCCGGAGCTACCCTGGTCCTGACGGTTAGCACAAGAGCCAGGGTGCCCTTGCTGCAGGCCACCGTCACCGCCGAGGCGGCATTCTTCACGGTTCGCTTCGCCGGCCAGCTCGGCCCCAGTCCCTCGCTTGAGCCCGCTTTTTTTTCGACCGGAAGGACCGGTATGGCCATGACCACGGTGACCGGCGGATTCACCCCTGACCCGAGATCCCCACCACTCACCAGAACCCCAAAAGTCGAGCTAGGCCCGATCCCGATTGCGCCATACACCGCCCCGTTCTCCCCGCCCCCTTTCGACGTGGAGCTCGCCACGCCCGCCGGCTGGCTGGGGGGGTGGAGCTCCGATCTCCAACTCCGAGGCCACCTCCCTGGGGCTGCTGCTTGGGATCACGCAGAAAAAGGGCCAGGGAACCGCATGGCCGCTGGCCGGCGACAACGACTCTCCTCTCGATTCACTCACCGGAGATGATTGGGGCTACACCGTGGGAGGGCGTCTGGTCGCCGAAAGCCTGGATGCAGCTCAGGCAGCGGTGGTCTATCACTACTCGGCAGGATGCGCCGCTCCCGACGACGCCCAGGTCGTTAGCACAGTTAATGTTGGGCTTCTTGTCCCCCTTCCAGGAGGGGCACGGCTGGTCACCGTGAGCCCCGCCGTATCGGCTGCCGCGGTGGCAGGGGTTACCGGCCGAGAGGTAGCGATTGCGGCAAGGCCAGGGGTCGTCTACACCGTGACCCTGCAGGGCTGCTGATGGCCCGCTTCGGCTAGCGGAGGGGCCGTGCTGGGCAATCTCGTGAACGCAGTGTCACCAATCGGTGCCCATCGCTGCCGCGACCCTATGACCGCCTGAGGAATATCAGGTAGACAGCTCCCAGGACCACGACAATCCCAACGTTCACGATCAGCCGTTTCACAAATCGGTTTCTCAGGAATGCGAAGTCCACGGCAACGATGAGGACCACCATCCCTACCGCGTAGAGGACAACTCCGGTTCCGCTCAATCTTCTATCTCCTCCGGTAGTCTACCGGTGGACGGTTTGGCAGAAGCTCTTGTCAACTCTGGTGAAAGGTGCGTCCAGCACGGCGGTTGTGACGTTCGAGCTGCAGTTGTCGCTAAGTTGGTGGTGGGAGTTCATCGCAGGCCACCGTCGTGAAAACGCTCCCCCACCAGGAGCAAGGTCAGCTGGTTGCGGCCGAGGAGCGGGTCCGGGTCGCGGAAAGGCGGAGCCCGGACAGCTGCTCCAACTTCCGCCACGAACTCCAGCCCATCCACGTTGTGATCATGGCGACCGACCACAATCCCTGGCTCAAGGCTCTCCTCACCCGTGCACGGCGAGGCATCCTCAACCGCCTGGAGCTGCCGAGCCGCCTCGCCTCTCCGACTGCAAGCCCACTTCCACCTGAGTCACAGCACGTCCGCCCGGTCCGCGGCAACACGGCCCGGCCGCCATCAGCCGCATGCAAATGCCATCTTTTACAGGCTTCCCTTCCCTCTCACTCTTCCCCCCCGGGGACCTCGAGATTCAGCAACTTCCTCACCCACGCTCTCGCGCGTCGGCAACCGACCACCGCCAGTGCCATAGGAGACGCGGCGTCGGCCACAATCACCTGACTGGTGACCGCATCTCCCGCTGGAGCCGCCTGCGACGGGACCGGAACGCCCCGCCATGGACCCGATCTCTGGCGTCAGCAACACCAACACCTAAGCCTTCAGCGGCGACCTCAGACACCCGGAGCCCTATTCGTTCTACCGTGCCTTGAACTCGCGCGGATTGCGAATGCTTGAGACCACAGGGCTTAGCAAAAAGGGGCCATTTTGTCAGGGGGTCCGGTGCCGCTTGGTTCTTCTGGACAGCGCCGTGCCATACCCGGGTCGCCCTCCCCGACGGCGGTCCGGCGACACAACGGATCAGACTCGTCACCAGCACCAGTTGACACCATCGACAGCCACGGAGCGACCGGGCCCGGAGTCGAGAACCGGGTGGTAGCCCACCCGGGAGCTGAGACAGATGGACAGCCAAGTAACCCACGAGCCAGGAATGACGACCACTCTCTGGAATGCAATCGGCGGTGTTGGCCACCCTCGACCGCCCAAAACCAACGCTGGGGCCGAGGATTACCTCGGCGGAGTCAGATCAGCGGTGCCGGAAAATCGAGAACAGCACCCAGATGATGGCCACCCCTATGAGAAGGTGGAAAATCACGCTCAGCGTTGGCAGCACCGCGAAGAAGAGCAGGAACAGAACGATCAACACAACCACTGCCAGCAGCCGGCGGTGCCGGAAAGCCTTGATCACCAGTCGATGGTACTCCCAATGCGAGCCCCCCGTTGGAGAGCTCCCCATCCTCGGGCAGAAATACAATCGAATTGAGGCTGGATTCTCACCGATCCCGAGTGCCCCGAGCTGGGGCCGGACTGGCAACTGCCTAGTAGGAGTCAACATGACGAACTGGACCCAGGGGCTGCACCACGTCCAACTGGCGATGCCGGCCGGGATGGAGGATGAAGCGAGGAAGTTCTACGTGACCGCTCTCGACATGGAGGAGATCCAAAAGCCGGAGGGGCTCCGAGCCCGCGGAGGTGTCTGGTTCAGGAAGGGGCCGTTGGAGATCCACCTTGGAGTCGAAGATGACTTTCGGCCGGCGAGGAAGGCCCATCCGGGCATTCGCGTGGTGGACATTGAGGCTGTCGCTGACCGCCTTGCGGCCTCCGGTGGAGTTGTCCTCTGGGACAACAACTTCCCGGGGTTCAAGCGCTTCTACAGCGCAGACGCCTTCGGCAACCGGCTGGAATTCCTAGAGCCGCTGGCCGGCCACCGGGCACCGTAGCGGTTCGGCCCTCGTCCAGGCACCGCCGCGCCGAGACCACCCCCTCCTGGCCCGCACCCCTGGCCGCTGAGGAGGTGACCCTTGGCGAAACCCTGCAATCCCGTCTCAAGACCAGTTGAACGGGGAGGCGACCGGCTCTAGACGGCGCAGGTGGCTGACCGGCCTCTGGGACTGCCAAACTCCCCCGAGAGCCCGGAGGCGGCCGCGCTGAGGACTCAGGAATTTCAACCTCCGGCTAGGCTCTCTTCGGGCATCAAGTCCGGATGACCGGAAAGAATCTCAGGGGTACCCGCTGGGCCGCTCGCCGTTGGGAACGGCGTCATCGTTGGGCGGCTAGGTGGGCCATGCCTCGCTTACCGCGGGCGACTCCAGCGGACGGATCGAGCTGACTTGACCGAGCTTCCTTCGACCAATAGAGTTGTCGTCTGGACTATCCGGGCATCCGGCGCAACCGGTGCCAAATCAGAAGGGGGAGCATGTTCAGAAAGGCCGCGTCGTCGTGTCCAAGAAGCTGGTCCGGGAGGCTGGGGGCAAGCCACACTGGGGCCCCCAGAACCCGACATCTCGCGGCTTTCGGTGCCTCTGTGGCACTCGCATCTCTGATTTCGCTGGCAGGAGGCACTAGTCCCACGGTGCTGGGTGCTTCGGTCGCTCACACCGCTCTGATCAACGCAGACTCGGTCACCACCAGTGACGGCATCACGAGTGGGGGGACCGCGATCAGCCTCGAGCAGTACGCGGCAGAGCAGGCCGGCTTCACCGTCACGGTGGTGACCGGCACGCAGTGGGACGCGATGACCGCAGCGCAGTTCGCCCAGTATCAGGTCCTTATCGTTGGAGACCCCTTCTGCGGCACGACCCCGACCTCGGCCACCAGTGATGCCTCGACCTGGGCTCCAGTGGTGATGGGAAAGTCGGTGAGCACCGTGGCTGGGAACCGGGTCGTCGTGGGAACCGATCCCGAGTTCCATTACCTGAACGGTGGGGGCGGAGCCCCTCCAACCACCCCGGGTGTTCCGACGACCTCTGGGGCAGAGCATCTGGTCCAAGATGGCATCGCCTACGCCGGAGCAGTTACCGGGGCGACCGGGGTTTACTTCGACACCAGCTGTGCTACCAACAGCAGCGATGTATCGGTCTTGAACTCCCTCAGTTCGACAGGGACCGGCTTCTCCACCGGCTCTCCCACCTGCAGTGCCACCGTCGGAATCATCGCCGCCAACCCGGCCTTCTCCACACTCACCGACGCCAACATTGAAGGCTGGGGCTGCTCAGCCCACGTGGACTTCCCGACGTACCCCGTAGATTGGCAACCGTTGGCGATAACTGAGGCCACCGGCGGCCCGACCTGTGGGACCGACGTCACCAGCGGGGCTTCGGTTTGCGGAGATGCCTACGTCCTCACCGCCGGTGCTGGGCTCGTGGTCACCGCCCCGAACCTATCGCTCTCGCCCACGTCGCACTCCGACACTGTGGGTGGTTCGCATTCGGTCACCGCGACTGTGACGCAGTCCGGTAGCCCGGCGAGCGGCGACGTGGTCTCGTTTACGCTCACCGGTCAGAACTCCGGAGTCACCGGTACCTGCGTCCCCACCAACTGCACCACAGGAGCCGCGGGGACGGTCACATTCACCTACTCTGATGTGAACGGTGCCGGGACCGACACCATCGTGGCCAGCGTCACTCTTTCCGGCTCGACCCAGCACGCCACGGCTTCGGAAACCTGGACTCCCGCCACCACGGTGGCCGCCACGATTCCGGTACCCAATACCGGCTCCGGCGGCTCCGGGCTGGGACTGGGCCTTCTCGCGCTGATTCTCGGTTTGGCGTTGATGGCCGCTAGCGGTGTCTGGGGGCGCGGACGGAGACTGCCGGCGGGGAGAGTTTCTCCAAGCTGACGACCATTCCGGCAAGTAGGCCGCAGATCGGGTTGACGCTCCGGGCCGGTTTCAAGTACCGGCCCGGAGCGCTCTTGACGGCGGGGCTGCCACGGCCAGCGCCAAACGCGGCGGGGTCAGCGATATTCGGGCGCGTCCCAAACCGTCGGATTGGGACGCGCCGCTCCAACCTCGAAAGCACACTGGTACCCGCGGTGGCCGGCTCCAGGTGAAAACGTTCGACAAGCTGAGCTGTGTTGAGGTCTGTCATGGGCCGCTGCACCAGGTGGGGCCCAAGCTTGGATTGACGATCGTGCGATGTAGATGTCCGTAGCCCGGGGCGGCGACCTCCCGAAGCGGAACCATGCAGTGGGGCTACGGTCTATTGGAACGTCTGGGATTGCTTACCCCACCACAAAGCGATACGGACCGCCGGAGTCAAGTCCCGCGGAGTGGTGTAAAAGTGAATAGCTCTTGGGGTGATGGACATCAGGCAGCCAGCCCAGCGGTGAGAGGGTTGGTGAGGAGAGGGTCGGAGTTGGGGTCGAGTCGGGCCATGGACTGGAGTGAGAA
>DATLQZ010000081.1:0-20040 GCA_035534915.1 Candidatus Dormiibacterota bacterium | reverse complement strand
GTGCCCGATTTGGGCAGGCTTCTGGGGCTGGTAATCGCGGCCGGGATCGAGGTCCAGCTCGCGGAGCAGGGACCCGTCCTCGCGGATCACCCGGACGTGCTTGTTGGCCACCAAGAGGCGGACGGGCACGCCGGCGTGAGCACGCCCCAGGCCGATGTGACGGAGGCGGCTGAGGTAGCGGAGGGTGACCCGGCCCTGCTGGTCCACCCGGTCGTGGCGGACGCGGTAGTGGACCGCTGCATCCAGTCCCTCGGGCCGGGCCTTGAGGCGGGCGTGGAAGGCGGTGAGCGGGGTTTGGCCGCCCAGGGCCCGGTGAGGCCGGTGGTCGTTGTAGTAGGCACGGAAAGTGTCGAGCTGGAGCTGGAGCACGGCCAGGGTCGGTGGCGGTGTCTGCTTGGCCAGGAAGCGCTTCAGGGTCTGGTGGAAGCGCTCCACCTTGCCGCAGGTTTGGGGGTGGTAAGGGGTGGAGTGCTTGAAGACGATCCCCAGGCGCTCCAACTCCGTCTCGAGGAGGACCTTGCCGCCGCGGGACTTGCCACTGTAGACGGCACCGTTGTCGGTGAGCAGCGCGGCGGGGTAGCCATGGGTGGTGCCGGCCAGGTGGAAGCTCTCCACCACGTCCGCCCCCTTCACTGTGGTGAAGACGGTGCAGGCAAGGATCAGCCGGGAGTGGTCGTCGAGGTAATTGAGGATCTCCACCCCGCTGCCGTCGGCCAGCTGCCAGTGGGTGAAGTCGCTTTGCCACATCTCGTTGGGTAGCGCCGCCTCGAAGCGGACAAAGGAGCAACGTGGTCGCTTGTGGGGTTGTGGGGTGATCAGGCCCTGGCGTTTGAGGATGCGCCAGATGGTGGCCACCGAGGGGACCTCCACCTGCTGCAAACGGAGGTGGTGGGCGATGGTGTGAGGGCCGCTGTCATAGCCGGCACTGGCCAGTTGCTGGCGCAGCTCGAGGATCGCCATCTGGACGTCGGAGGCCACGGCATGGGGGCACGATGCTGGCCGCCGTGAGCGTGGTTCGAGGGCCGGCTCACCGCCTTCCCGGTAGCGAGCGACGAGTTTGGTGACCCACGCCTTGGATACGCCGGCGCTCCTGGCCACCTCCCGATGACTTAGGCCCTCTCGGACGACCGCTTCAACGACGTAGCGCTCCACACCCATGACCCACCCCCTTTGGTGGGCACTATGTCCTGAGACATATCGCTCCCTAGGTGGGCACTATGTAGTGAATTCCCACACCTCCCTTCCCGCGCTTGTGATGTCTCACGTGATGGTGGCCGCCTGTCTCACGTCGTCGTGGACAACTCTAAGGCGCCCGCGAGCACTTGAAAAATTGCCGAGCTCGCCGGCGCCGGCGGATGTTCCTGGCCACCTTCGGAATGACTGGTCGGTCCAGCCCCCGCCCACAGGTGCAGAGGGGAGCTTGGTGGGAACTGGCTGCCATTTCGCCGAAAGGCTTACTGCCGATTTCGGGCGCCATTCCAGCCCAAACACCGGTACGATGCCCCGATGAAGCAGTCGGAGAACCGTCCAGGCCAGCCGACCCAGAGCCTGCTGTCCCTGCCGCGGAGACTGGCTCATCGGTACCGGGAGACCGCCGCGCAGCGTCCTGATGAGGACATAAACATGCGGGTGCTGACCGCCTTCCTGGCGACTTTCTGCACGGTGAGGATCATCACCCACGGGATCCGCAATCACTGGCTGCCGCTAGGCAACATTGTGCTGGGGGGCGGCGAAAAAAAGCAGGATGGGGAACCTCTCCACATCCACCACATGGTTTGGGGCATCCTGGCACTCACCGCCTGCGGGTATGCGGCGCTGCTTCAGACGGAGCTGAGTTGGCGGAGGCGATTGGCTCCTCTGTACGGAGCTGGGGTAGCGCTCACCTACGACGAGTTTGCCCTCTGGCTACACCTGGAGGATGATTACTGGACCAAGCAAGGGCGAGCCAGCGTGGACGCGGTGGTCTTGCTAAGTGCCCTGTTCGGACTGGCCTCGGCATCGCCCCTGTTCTGGCAACGAGCCCTGAATGAGGTGACCCACACCGCAGTGCCCGGTGCCCCGGGGGAAGCTCGGATGGGTATCCGACGTTGTCCAGGCGAGCTACCTCGCACCAAGGGAGAAACCCCAGATGCCTGATGACTACCTGACCGTAGGTGAGGTGGCGGCCCGACTGGCCCTACCTCTGGAGATGATCCAGCGTCGAATTGAGTCCGGCGACATTCCAGTTCACTGGGTCGAGATCGGTGGCAAGTTGGAGATGCGCATCAGCGCCGCCGAGATCGGCGTGGACCAGGTCGGCGGAGACCCCACGCCCTTCCCGACCCCGGGGGCCGTCGTTGCCACCGAGAGCGGCGCCAACACCGAAGAGGAGGTGGCGCCTTCAAGCTGGAGCATTCGCGAGAGCCAGTACCAATCCGACGTCTGGGCCACCGGCCCTAGCCACCCCTCGGCCGCCGCTGCGCCTCCCCCGCCAACCCCTTGGGAAGCGGCGGTGGAGGACGAAAGTGACCTGCCGGCAGGTGACGGAGAGACAGCGGCGGAGCCAGTTTGGAGATCGGATCCAGGCAGCTGGGAGGACGAACCGCTCGAAGCGGCCTCGGCCGACGATTCCGCTGCGGAACTCGCCCCGTTCAGCTCGCCCACTGCCGAGTCTTACTTCCCCTTGGATGAGGTCCAAGCCGAATTCCCGGCCCCACCTCTTCCAGCCGCGACCGGTCCCTTCAGCCCGGGACCGGACTTGGTCGACGAGGACGAGGAAGAGCCTCCCTTCGGCAGTGATGTCGATGACGACGAGGAGATCCTCGACGTCGTCGAGGAGAGCTTGGACCTTGAGCCTTCCCCTCCCCGGGTACCGTTGGGCGTTTCCGAGATGATCGAAGTGCCTCGCCCGTCGGCCCTGGCAGCAGCCCAGGGCCCGGACAGCGCCCTGGCGATCAACTCCATCGACGCTCGGGAGCTGGTGGCCGGACTCTTCGAACGGTGGGAGCGAGCCCTGGAGCAGCGAATTCAGGCTGAGCAGCGGCTGCGCTTCGAGGCAGAACTGGAGCGGCGCCTACGCCAGGTCCGAGATCTGCGCCAGGAGCTGGAGAACACCCGGAAGTCGACCGCAGCGCAGCTGGCCGAGCGGGAGCAGGAGGTATTGGCGCTGCGCGCCAAGCTCCGCGAGAAAGGTCCGGACCAGCCGAAGGGCCGAAGCCTGTTCCGTCGCTGACTCGACCGCCTGCAGGCAGGACTTCCCTCTCCCCAGCTTGAGATTGGCCGGAGATCAGAGGGACCTAACCGTGCCCGGGTTCGAAGCAAGGCCTGGTACCCGAGGTTCAGTGATTCGCGCGAGACTGGCCCGATGAAGTCCTATGCCATTGCGGACGGGACGGGACGGGGTTCAGCTCGGAAGCGGCCAGCGCTGCTCCCGGGCAGCAACCGGGCCGGTTGGTGTGGGAGCCGACTGGCTCGGTGAGCGGCGACCGCGCGTCCGAGGAGGTCAAGTCCCGGCTCGACATCGTGGACGTGATCGGAGGTCATGTCCGGCTCGTCCGAGCTGGTCGCGAGTGGAAGGGGCTCTGCCCGTTCCATAACGAACACACCCCGTCCTTCTATGTGAGCCCGGAGAAGCAGCTCTGGAACTGCCAGGGCTGCCACGAGGGCGGCGACATCTTCGACTTCGTCCAGCTCATCGACCACACCGACTTCCGGGGCGCGTTAGAAGAGCTCGCCAAGCGGGCCGGGGTGGATCTGAGCCAGGAACGGGCCCAGAGTCCAGCCGAGATTAGGCAGCGAAGGCAACGCGATGCGCTGCTGCAGCTGAACCACTTGGCCGCCGACTTCTACCACCACGTACTGCTCCGGAGCCCAGCCGGAGAGAAAGGTCGTGACTTCCTGGAATCACGGGGGGTGAGCGAGGAGGACTGCGCGCGCTTCAAGTTGGGCTATGCGCCCTCGGGTTCGCGGCAGGACAATCTGGTCCGGTTTCTAGGCAAGCACCAAGCGGAGCCGACGGACATCGCCGCCTCCGGCCTGGTCCGCACCGAGCGAGGTCGGCAGAGCGACTTCTTCCGGCAGCGGGTGGTCATCCCGATCCGGGACGAACAGGGTCGGCCGATGGGTTTTGGCGGGCGCGCGATCGGCCAGGAATCTCCCAAATACCTGAATACTCGACGCACCGCGCTCTTCGACAAGTCCCAGATCCTGTTCGGCCTCGATCTGGCCCGCGAGGCGATCCACCTGAAGCACCGGGCGGTGCTGATGGAGGGCTACTTCGACGTGATCGGGGCTCATCGGGTCGGGATCGGGAACGCGATCTCCACCTCGGGCACGGCCCTCACCGAGGCTCAGGTTCGACTCCTCCGCCGTTTTTCGGACGAGGTAGTGCTCTGCTTCGACGGCGACCCTGCCGGTCAGGCGGCCGCAGTCAAAGCGGTGGGTCTGGTCGCCCAGTCGGGGATGAACTGCCGCCTACTTTCCCTCCCTGAGGGCCAGGACCCCGACGACCTCGCCCGCAGCGATCGCGGGGCACTGGTGCAACTGGTGGAGCAGGCGCCGCCAGCCTGGGAAGCGTTGGTCGACGGGGCTCTCGGCGAAGCTTCGCCCAGATCTGGTGGGGAGGGCCAGGAGGCACTCCGGCGAGCCATCAAGGTCCTGGGGCGTATCCCTGAGGCCAGTATCCGCGCTCTATATGCAGAAAGAGTCGGACGCCGGCTGGGAGTCGACGCCTCGCGGATCCTGCGAGATGTCGAACAGGGTGGCACCCAGCCGCCGACGAAGCCGGGAGGAGAAGGTTTGAGCCAGGCGACTAGCGGGCAGATTGCAATGGGAGCCTCTGCCCATTTGCTGGGGATGCTCTGGCACAGCCCCCAGTTGATCGCGGAGGTTCGAGATCAGTTTCAGGTCAGACGGGACGACTTTCTCGATTCCCAGTACGGAGAGCTCTTTCAGGCGATGGTCGAGGTCGCGCCCGAGAGGCTCAGCGCAGCCGACCTCGCTCCCGGCCTTCGCGTACGGTTGGACGAGCTGCCTAGGGGCGGCTTCCCTGAACTCGCCGAAAATGCGGGAAGCGCCCGGCGGACGCGCTCGCTTGGCGACTACGTGAGAAGGATCCGGATCGAGACCCTGGAGAATCAGGCCGGGGTGATCGCGCGCCGGCTGGGCGAGTTGAGCCACCATCGCGAAGGCGAAGGCCCCCAACTGGCGGCCGAACTCGATCGCAAGAGGCGGCAGATCGAGGCGCTGCGGAGAAGCGGCGGATTGGAGGCATAGCTTGGTCAAGGCGATGAAAGCACCGGCGGCGGCCCCTGCTCCACCGCGCACCGAGGACCTGGTTCGGCTGGCGGAGCAGCTGATCCTCAAAGGGAAGGAGCAGGGGTTCCTGGCCCCAAACGAGGTCCTCGAGCCGTTTCCTGAACTGGATGCCGATCCGGACCAGATGGAGCGACTGTTCGTCATCTTCCGGGAGATGGGCATCGTGGTCTCGGACGGCGACAAGGATTTTGACGCCGAGGAGGCCGACGACGACGTCCTGGCCGCCGACGCCGACGCGGTCTCCCTGGACGACCCGGTCAGGATGTATCTCAAGGAGATCGGCCGGGTCTCCTTGCTCAAGGCCGAGGACGAGGTGTACCTGGCCAAGCTGATCGAGCAAGGGGATGAGGACGCCAAGCACCGCCTCACCGAGGCCAACCTCCGGCTGGTGGTTTCGATCGCCAAGAAGTACATCGGCCGGGGGATGTCGTTCCTGGACCTGATCCAGGAGGGCAACATGGGTCTGATCAGGGCGGTGGAGAAGTTCGACTACCACAAGGGCTACAAGTTCTCCACCTACGCCACCTGGTGGATCCGCCAGGCGATCACCCGGGCCATCGCCGACCAAGCGCGCACCATCCGCATCCCGGTCCACATGGTCGAGACCATCAACAAGCTGGTCCGGATCTCGAGGCGTTTGCTCCAGGAACTCGGTCGGGAACCCGCCGATCCCGAGATCGGCGAGGAGATGGGAATCACCCCCGACCGGGTCCGAGAGATCGTCAAGGTGGCCCAAGATCCGGTCTCCCTGGAGACCCCGATCGGCGAGGAAGAGGACTCCCACCTGGGTGACTTCGTCCCGGACAGTGAGGCGGTGGCTCCTTCCGAGGCAGCTTCACTGACCATGCTGCGAACTGAGGTCGAGGATATTCTGGACACCCTGACGCCCCGGGAACGCCGGGTGCTGCAGCTGCGTTTTGGGCTGATCGACGGCCACCAGCGCACCCTTGAGGAGGTCGGCAAGCGCTTCGGGGTGACCCGCGAGCGGATCCGCCAGATCGAAGCCAAGGCTTTGCGCAAACTCCGCCACCCCTCGCGGAGTATGAAGCTCAAGGACTACCTGGAGTAGCCCGCCACCCGTGGCCCCGCAGAGCCGGGGGGCCGGCTCCGGGTAGACTTCGCGAGGTCCTTCCGGAGTAGCTCAACGGTAGAGCAGGCGGCTGTTAACCGCAAGGTTCACGGTTCGAATCCGTGCTCCGGAGCCATCTATCGAATTCAGAGCGGCCGACCCGAGGCCTTCGCACCTGAGGTCTGCTCACGAAATGCTCACAAACTCCGGCGGGCCCGCAGCGCGGCGCCGATCTGGGCGGCTGCCTCAGTCTGCAGATCGGGGATGACGTGGCTGTAGAGGTCGAGGGTGATCGCGACGCTCGCATGTCCTAGCCGCTCCTGCACGACCTTCGGGTTGGTCCCCCGCGCCAGGAGGAGCGAGGCGTGAGTGTGACGGAGATCGTGAAACCGTATGCCCGGCAGCCCGGCCGCCATCACGAGGCGCCGGAAAGCGTGGCTCACCACATCGGGGTCCCGAGGGCCTCCGTCCGGGCGGCTGAACACGAGGTCGTCGGCAGACTGCCCACGCCCCGTCTGGAGGCGCTCAGCAGCCTGCGAGCGCCGGTGGGCACGCAAGGTCTCCACCGTGTCGGCGTCGAGGGCGATCCGACGCCGGCTCGCCGCCGTTTTGGGTGGCCCGGTCCGCACCGCCCCGCCCACACGGACTAGCTGCTGACTGACCGACAGAGATGACGTCTCCATATCGAGGTCGCGCCAGCGCAACCCTAGGACCTCTCCTCTCCGCATGCCCGTAGCCAGGGCCAGGCGGTAGAGCGCAGCATCCAAGAGCCCCATCGTCGCGGCCAGGAACTGCGCGGCCTCCTCCCCAGTCCACGTCCGCATCGTGGCCGAGCGGAGCGGGGCCGACATAGCCCGCGCCGCTGGGTTGACCGCCAGGAGCCCTTGGTCTACGGCGTCGGCCAGTGCCTTGCGAAGTACCAAGTGGACGTTGTAAACGGACTTCGGCGAAAGGCCCGACATATCTCCATCGGCGCGGCCGGCGGTACGCAGGTCCCGATAGCACGCCGCGATGTGCTCACGCCCCAGTCGCACGAGTGCAATTCCCCCGAGCCGGGGCACAAGATGAGATCGGATGACGACGCTATACGCCGTCGCCGTGGTCTCCCGAATGGTGCCGGAAAGTCTTCGCTCCGCCAACCAGACGTCGAGATAGGTAGCGACCATGAGGGCTGGTGGGGCGCCTGTCACTCCTCGTGCACTGAGAGCCTGCGCCTCTTGCAGGGAGGCCAAGGCGTCCGCCTTCGTCCGGAATCCCCCCTGCATCCGCTGCCGCCGGGATGCACCAGGAGGCCCGACGTCAGCGGTCCACGTCCACGAACCTCGGGCTGAGCTGCAGCGTGCGCACGTGCGAACCGCGGAAGGGATCCTACCGCCGCAATGAGTGCAGCGGCGGAAGACGCTGCCCCGCCTCATCGAGAGCCCTCGCGCGCCCGTCCCCGGAGATACCCCAGACGAGTGACCAACTCCAAATCGGCCCTGTACTCGTCCGAATTGGAATAACTCCCCTTCTGCAATCGGAACCGGGTCACACGCGCTGAGGCGTCGCGGAGCTCCTCGATCAGCGCTCGGGTCACGTGGCCTCGGCGGGCGCCAAGACCGCCTAGGCCCCCGCCGCCGGTCGCCGCGACTCGGCGGTCGCGCTCAGCGTCGAGCGTACTGCCCCACAGGCGCTTGGCCATGTCCCTCACCCTCTCGTGGGGCCACCCGAGTCGGACCGCCACCTTGCCTTCCGCCAGTGAGTAAATGACCTCATCGCCCCGAACAAGGGACCCGACGAGGGAATCAACCTGGCCGACTAGCCAGACGTCGCCCGAAAGGCGGGGCTGACGGACACCGCCAGCTGAAGGTTGCGATGAGCCCGCCGACGGTGGCCCTAGCCGGCCCTCCCGCTCCGAGTCGAACATGAAGCGAAGACCAGTCGTTCGGACCCCTGCCTCCCGGACGCCTCGGGCCCGCACGCGGGTTCCGCGGATCAACTGTATCTCGCGCCCCTCAGGATCGAGAAACCACTCCCGAAGAGCCACGTCGAAGGCGCGCGAAAGGAGCACGAGTTCCCCAATCGTCAGGTCCTCTCGCACGGCCGTCTCCAGCGCCGCGATGTGCTTCCTCGTCCACGGTAGGCCGACTTCCCGGACCGCCCGCGCGGCGCCCTCTTGCGTCAGCGCTCGGTCTGATCGCAGCCGGCGGAGGTTCTCCCCGACCAGCTCACCCACGCTCGGCCAGCGGTCGGGTGACACTGAATTGACAGACGTCTCGGTGGAAGTCTCGGTGGGCTGCCCGGCCGTCCTTGCAGTTCCCTGCACATCCTCCACGGTCCGCTTCGTCATGGCTCCTCAGAGGGTATCAGGCCAGAGCCAGATGAGGTGCCCCTTGACCGGGCACCTGACACCAGCTACGATCGGCCATTATGACGGTCCCTTCCAACGGACACCCGAACCGAACCTCCCTCTTCTCGCGACTCCGGAGGTGGCGAGTCTCCAACGGCCTGACGTTGGACGACGTCAGCGACCTCTGCGGCTTGTCGCCCTCGATGATTAGCCGAGTCGAGCGGGGAGAGCGGATGCTGCGACCGAGGACCAAGGTCCTCATCGCGCGACGGCTTGGGGTTCGCACCTCGGAGATCTTCGAGCCCACTCCCGAAATCAGTGATCCTCTGGAGCCGGTAAGTGGCAGCTGAGGCTCCAGCCGTCTACACCGTCGAGGAAGTGGCTCGCCTACTGCGGATCGGACGCAATCAGGCTTATTCCTTAGTGCGCCGGGGGGAGCTCTTCTCTTTCCGAAGCGGTACGGCAATTCGAGTGCCCAGAGCGGCCGTCGAACGCTTGCTAGAGGGGCCACCGCCTGACGCCGGATGACCGGGCCCCCGCTGCTGACCCGCTTGGAGGATGTTCGCCGGGTCGGCCCCAGTTGGGTGGCACGCTGCCCGGCGCATGAGGACCGCGTGCCAAGTTTGTCGGTGGCCTGGGGACGGGACGGCCGCACCCTGCTTCACTGCCACGCTGGCTGCTCGGTCCATGAGATCGTGGCCCGGCTCGGTGTTCGGATGAGCGACTTGATGGGCGAAGTGCCTCGCCGGCAAGAGGAGCGCCGCGCCCCCCGCCCGATCCGTGAGAGCACCCCGGAGGAAAGAAACCTCGGTAATGAGATCCTCCTCGCGCTGTGGGCGCAGGCAGTTGAGGTGGGACTGTCGACGGACCACCTGCGCCTGGTTCTATCTCCGCCTAGCCAGGTTCCTCACGAGTTGATTGGCCTTGCCCAGGAACACGAGCTCGCAGTAATCGCCGCGCTGGAGGAGCTGCAGGAAACGCGCGCCTGGACCATGCGAGGAACCCAGGGCCAGAATCAGCTGCCAACCAGCGACCAAAGCGAAGCCGCCGAGCTTGCGGCCGAGGCCCGGCAACGAGTGCTCGCCCGAGTGGCAGAGGAGCGTGCTCGATAAGCAACGCCGAGCTGCGAGCCACGATCAAGTCCTTTGAGGATCACCTCCACCTGGAGGACCACTCCACCATCCTCGCCGTCGCCGCCGTCATGGTCGCCAATGGCCGGCCAGACGGCGACCCGCTGTCGCTGCTCCTGGTATCGGCGCCCTCTACTGGCAAGACGGAGATTGCTCGCTCGGTGGTGGGCCTGCCAGGCGTCGTGGAAGCAGCCACGATCACCGAGGCCTCCTTGCTCTCAGGCACGGCCAAGAGAGACGTCACCAAGGAGGCGACCGGCGGCCTGCTGCGCCAGATTGGCTCCCTGGGCACGATCTTCTGCAAGGACTTCACCAGCGTCCTGAGCATGAACCGTGACGCGGCGCGGCAGGCCCTGGCCGCACTTAGGGAGGTCAGCGACGGCTACTGGCATCGCGCCGTCGGCACTGACGGAGGCCGGGTGCTGAAGTGGTCGGGCAAATGCTCTGTTCTCGGATGCGTGACCCCGTCGCTGGACAGACACCACTCCCTCATGGGGACATTAGGGGACCGATTCCTGCTCCAGCGCGGTCATCCCCACGAGCGGGACCAGATCGCTCGAGCAGCACTCCGCGGGGTGGGTGCCGAGCGCACCATGCGAGCCGACCTCGCCGCGGCCATGCGGGTGCTGGTCGAGAGTGCCAATCTCGACCAGCTGACCCGCGAACTCTCCGACGACGAGACCCAATGGCTCACCGACCTGGCCCTGCTCGCCTCTCAAGCCCGGACTGCCTGCGAGCGGGACGGCTACACCCACGAGGTTCTGGTTCTGCCTGAGCTGGAAGGACCAGGCCGGCTGGTACGCCAGCTTCGCCTGCTATTTGGCGGACTTGAGTCGATCGGAGTCGACCTTGATCTTTGTCGTGACTTGGTGGAGAGGGTCGCAGTGGACTGCGTCCCCGCCATCCGGACGGCAACCATGCGCGCGCTGCTCGCCGCTGACGCACCCATCCGCACCTCCGCCGTCGCCGAGCAACTGGGAGTGGTCACCAAGACCGCCGAACTCCACCTCGAGGACCTGGCCCTGCTCCGAATCGCCGATCGGTCGAAGACCAGCGACGCCGTGAACGCCCCGAACCTCTGGGTGCCCAGCGAGTGGCTGATCGAGCAAGAGCCCAAGGTAAGAGAGAAATGTACATACATACGCGTATGAGTAGGTAAGAGGGAAATACCGTCCCCAGTACATCTCTCTCGCACTCTCCCGGGTCGGGGCAGGCCTGGGACGCCCGGTCCGCCACGCGTCGGCTGGGGGCCGAATGTCCGGCCTTGAGGGCGGCGCTCTACGCTCGAGTGTCGACCGAGGACAGGGGGCAAGATCCCGAGCTGCAGCTGGTGCCCATGCGGGAGCTAGCCACTGCCCGGGGCTGGTCAGTGGTCGAATATGTGGACCACGCGCCGGCCTCTGACCTCCGGGGCCGGCGGGAATGGCGCTGTCTGCTCGAGGACGCCCGGCGGGGCCGCATCGAAGTGGTGTTGGTCTGGAAGCTGGACCGGTTCGCCCGCTCGGCCCTCGACGCTCTCCAGTGGCTCCAGCAACTCGACGGCGCCGGGGTCGGGCTGAAGATCCTGACCCAAGACATCGACACCACCTCAGCACCAGGCCGGTTGGTGTTCACCATCCTTGCGGCGGTGGCCGAGATGGAGCGGGAGCTGATCCGGGAGAGGGTCCGAGCCGGCATGGCGCGGGCCAAGGCGCAGGGCAAGCAGCTCGGCCGGCCCCGCCGAATGCAGCCCTTGAACGAGCACACAATGTGGCCCGTCGTGATGGCCGCCGTGGAGGCTGGGCTTCTGAACCGCGCCGAAGCGGCCCGCAAGCTGCGCGTCCGGCGCGCAACCCTGGACTCAGCCCTGAGGGCAGTCCGAAATGGGGGTGCCTCTAACCCTGACCCAGGCGAGATCGGCGAGCGTGGCTGAGGGGGCGGTCCAGAACGAAATCATTTCGGTCCCCTGGTCGGGCGATAATATGTCGAACCTTGGAAGCGTGGTAGACGCACTGCGGACGGTCCACTGAGAGGGGGGATACCGCACCTATGACACCGGATGGCTCATCAGGCCACTCAGCGGCCTTCTTCGGTAACCAGCGCGACTACTGGTGGAACGAGGACTTTCTCCGCCTGGTCGTTGAACGCCTGGGCCTTGCTGGGACGCGATCTGTTTTGGACGTGGGATGCGGGTTGGGGCACTGGTCCCGGGTACTAACCCGTGTGCTCCCAGCGGTTACGGAGATCACCGGCATTGACCCAGAGGCAGCCTGGGTCAGGCAAGCGCGCCTCGTTGATACGGATCGGCCGTCCACACAGACATCCGTGGTTCAGGGACGAGGCGAGCAGCTTCCGTATCCGGACGGGCGCTTCGACGTAGTCACTTGCCAGACCGTCCTCATCCATGTGGCCGACGTTCCGGCGGTACTGCGTGAGATGTGCCGGGTTGCTCGACCTGGGGGAATGGTACTCGTGGCCGAGCCGAACAACTTGGCCGGACAGCTCGTTCGCACGAGCGTGTCCGCCCAGAGCGACCCGGAGGCGCTGGCCTCCTCTATCCATTTCTACGCTACGTGCGAAGCCGGGAAGGCCAAGCTCGGAGAAGGCGACAACTCTGTCGGAGATCTCCTGCCTGGCTATTTTGCCGAGGTGGGGCTCCCTGTCGTGGCCTGCTATCTCTCGGACAAGACCTCACCGCTGTGGCCGCCGTACTCCTCCCCCGAGCAGGCCGCCTTGGTAGAGGCGATCGCAACGGCAGCCGCAGAGGAGCGATGTACCTGGAGTAGGGAGGAGGCTCGCCGGTACTTTCTTGCAGGTGGGGGCGGCGCGGCGGCGTTCTCGGAAGCCTGGTCGACGAGGCTGCGGGAGATGCTGGCAGACTTAGCCGCGATCCACAGCGGATCCCTTTGGACAGGTGGCGGCCAATTGATGTACCTCGTCGCGGGCCGGAAGCCCTCCGGTGGGAAGGAGCCCACGCTGGAAAGTTAAGTGGTGTCCCGAATGGAATCTTTCCGGAGCAGCCGGGAACTCTGTCGATATTGGCCATCTCGCCCAATATCTCGGCTACGGCGCCCTCAGATGTCGTCTAGCTTGCTCATCCCATCTCCTCTCCTTTCCTCTCCTCTCATCAAATCCCGCCGGTCCGGAGACCCGGTCGTTCAGGGCCGGGAGGAGGAGCGGCTCCTTGTGTGTAGCGGTAGCCGTCGGCTCGCTGGAGCAAGCGACAGTGTTGCCAATTGATCCCGTCCAGGGTTCCGACGCGAAACGAGCCAGAGGCACGCACTGCGACCCGACCGGTGTGATGTCCTGAGGCCTTGCGCCCGAGTGGAACGTCGGCGACCACGAGGTCGCCGGTGGCGAAGCCGTGGAACCGCTTGACCTTAGGCAAGTAGAGGCGCGCGAAGCCGAAGGCGTCGGTGCGTGTCCGCTGGTGACTTCCCCGGCCAGTGGCCGCTGCCACCAGATAAACGACTCCAGCATGGCGCACACCCTGAACGTCCCCACAGACGGCGGCGTCGGCGACGTGAGACTTCGCGACGAGAAGCCGGTGGCGATTCCACTTGGTTCGCCCTCCAGACCAGCAGGCCACAGGCGTGCCAAGGGCCTCAAGTCGCGCCTTGACGGCCCAGCGGGTGGCATTGACAGCCGCGGCGTCGCGGAGCGGCGACCTGAGTTGGGCCTTCACCCGACCCAGCCGCTTGGCGTCATGTGCCAGGAACTCCTCGACTGGCCGGTTGTCCTTTGCCTGGTTGCAGGGGATGCAGGCAAGAGTCAGGTTCGAGACCCGGTCGGAGCCGTCTCGAGACTTGGGCGCCACGTGGTCGAGGTTGAGGGGGACGTTCTCGGCGTCGCAGTAGGCGCACTTCCGGCCCCACTTCTCCAGCAGGTACTCCCGGGCCTCGTAGCCGGCGAGGGTGCCCTGCTGGTACTCCACGCCGCTGATCTCCGGGTTCTGCATCTGCTGCATGTCGAAGCGCACAAGTTCCAGATCCGTCCCGGTGATTGGGGCCCACCGCAAAAGCCGCGCAGTCCAGCTGTCGATGTGCTGCACGCGAGAGTAGAGGCTGGGCGCCAGCCAGCCCTGCTTGGTGGTGCGGTTGTCGAACCGCGGCGACCGATAACGGAGGTTGGACGAGCGGCGCCGGCGGCGGTGCGCGGCCCGCTGGCCTATCCGCTTCCGGATGATCCCTGAGCGGTGCTGGAGCTCCAGCCCGAAGAGCACATGGCGCACCTCACACTGGCTGGGGCTCTCGATCCTGTAGAGGGCCAATCCGGTGCCCTTGGAGCCCGGGTCGATCCCAAGGCGGATCGGCTGAGTTGTCGCCGCCCCCTGTTCGCGGTCCACGAGCCGGATGACGAACGGGGCGATCCGGTGGACCCTTGCCCGGCCTGCGCCGAGCAGTTGCCTGGCCCTGGCCGCGTTGCAGGGCATAAGTGGATGCCCATGCTTATCGAGCACGAACACATGGTTTGACGGATTGCTCCGTCCAGCGCCCTTGCCAGGAGCGGTCTCCTGTTGGGGGGTGACGCCGTCTTGGGCGGTGTGGCCCAAGGCAGTCTCCTCTTGACGAAGTTGCAAGCCGGTTGCAGGCCGTCTCGGCCTGCCTCCGCGCCCCGTTTCGTGCCCACCCCTGGGAGTGTCTGCTGGCGCGGATTCCAGAGCAAGGGACTGAGGAAGCATCCCTTGGTGGGTCTTCTCGCCTGCTTGCAACGTAGCCACCTGTGTCACACCTCCTGTCAGCGGCTTGGTCTGGTCAACCGTTTCCCTTCGAGCAGAGCCCGGAAGGCGGCTCGGCCGCCTCACAAGCCCGTCCTTCAGGGCGGGGTGGTTGACCTAGGGCTTCCCCTCAAGAGCAGCCCTCATGGGTATAGCTCCAGCAGAAAGGGTAGGGGCGTCGTGCCCCTACCCACCGCGAGTTAGAGCTCAGACGCCTACGATGGCGTCGAGTCGTCGCAGTCCCGCTAGGACACCCTCAGCTAGCTCCTCCGCTACGCCACCGGCTCGGTTGATGGCATTGATCGCCGACGCGTGCTGCGCACGCAGCTGCTCGATTCGCCCCATGCGCTCTCGAATCTCGCCGATCACTCGCAGGGCTGCCTCCTGATCGATCTCGGCCTCTGCTCCTTCGACTACAGCCCTGATCGCCGCGAGTCGGGCCAGTCGGTACGCAACTGCTAGGCCGACCGCCGGTTCGTCTTGGGAATGAACGACGGCAAAGTCGCCACCACCCAACTCGTTGAAGCTAATTCCGCTCGGAAGGAGCGCGGTATCCTCCACAAGCAGTACAGCCGACTGAGCGGCCCGGTTAGCTTTTGCGGCGTTGAGCTCCGTGCGGATGGCGGTGCTTGAGAACCGCTGGGCACCGACCGCCCGCCGCTTCAATTCAAAAACCATCCGCGCGGGCACGCCGCCCCCACGGATGCTGTCGGGGTTAACGGACACAAGGATGTCTCCGTTCTTCCGCTTCGTTTGGCCTGGCGTCGCAGCGCAGTGCTCGACGATGTCGCCAGATGCCTGGGCGATCTCAGTGATGGCGGCCAACGCCAGCTCTTCGTAAACAGTCCCAGCCTGCGGGGTGGCGGTTTCCTTGTGGTGCTGCACAGCGAGCTGGGCAGCCAACGTCGCAAACCCCGCTTGGATTTCGCGGCTGAATTTCTGGAAGTGCTTCCCGAGAACGCTGTCATCGCCGTCTTCGAACGACCGTGCCACGCGATCGAACAGGGTCTTGCCTGCTTGGTCGAACACCTCTGCCATCTGTGCCTGGATCCCGGTCTTGCTGTTGGGGTCGAGGTACTTCGTGAGGCTAGTTCCAAAGGTCTTCTGGTTTTCGCCAAGCATCTTCTGGAGGGTCTCGGACGCCTCCTTCCAACCAGCTTCAAAGGCGACCGTCATGCTGTCACGCATTTGGCCTGCCGCCCCCTCCAACTGCTCCGAGATAAGTGCCAACGTCGTCCCCGCATACGCCGACTCGAGTGCGCTGGCTCCTTGATCGATCATCCGCCCGACCATAGGGAGCCACTCATCCGGTGGAAACCGCTCGAGGAGGCCTACGGCGGTCTTAGACTCGACCGAGACTCCATTTAGATGTACCCGCGCACCTTCTAGGCGAATGCCGGTCGGTAGAGTCCTTAGCTCCTGGTGATTGATTGACATGTCTGTCCCCTAAAAATGAGTTTTGTGGTGAGACCCGGAGGACAGGGGTATGATGCAATCGAGGTGTCCGCGACGCCCCCGACCTCCGGGCGGTGTAGTGGGTCGCTGACCCCGGCGGCGTTACAGCGCCGCCGGGGCCCTTCGTGTCGGCTGATCACTCTTTCTTCTCTCGCTCTCCCTCCATGTTTGGGTGGCTCTCCGGGAGTCCCGGACCTCGTAATCCACGGTACCGGCTTGACCCCAGGCTGTCAAGGGGATAGACTCTCTTTAAGTTACTCCAAAACTTAAGGGGGCTTTAGTGCACTGATGAGTACAGATCCGGCCGAGGTATTGCACCGATGGATGTCTGCTGTCGACTCCGCTCTCGACCAGGCAGATCCGCCGGCCGCCTCGGGTCCTGCGCCCACCCCAGGGGAGGTGGCCCGAGCGGCATCCGACATTCCGACTCCTGAGGCGATCGCATCTTTACAGGCGCTGGTTCTACGTATGGCGAGACTCCGCGAGGAGATCCTCACTGGAGAGTCGGAGCGAATCGCCTCACTTCGACCCTTGTATTCGCCGTCCGCTGAGATCTCCCTCTCGGAGAGACTCGCTGCTTGCCGGATCGCGTCTCGGGCTAAGACGGGGCGATCGGCTAAGCGCTGGACCCTCGCCGAGGTGGGCTTAAGGGTTGGAGGGAAGACAGCCAGCTATATCTCACAGGTCGAACACGCTCGCACCTTGCCTAGTCCTGAGACGGCAGCGCGACTCGACGCTGAGCTCGGGCTGCCGGAATTGGAAAGCGACACAATCGAATCCGCCTTATCCGACCACCGAGTTCGGAGGGCACAGGTAGAGAATGACGCGCCCGCCCTAGAGCGCAGATCTCAACCCGCACGTGACGCGGAGACGGCAGACGCTACAGCAGCGCTCCTCAACAGCCTGTTGACGCGGTGGGACGGCCCGAGGTCGCGACGTGACATGCAGGCGATCGAACGAGCCGCCGAGTCGCGTTTGCTTCGTGAAGCACTCAGTACGCTGTCAGACTTGCCTCCCAAATTGCGAGGCCCCGCTTTGGATTTCCTGAGTGCGGCTGGCCAGATGAACAGGGAGGCACGGCCCACGGAGCGGGTTCAAGATGCTTTTAGCCCGTTCGAGCAGTTGGAAGCGGCACGGGCCCAAGGATCGCCGGTCCAGAATTGGCGGCTTCCTGCCCTTTTGGTCGCCCTGGTTCAACTCTTCACTCCCAGGGATCACAGCTTGGGATATGAGCCTGAGTTCGCTGAATTGCGACGAGCCCTGGAGGCGAAGGACATTGATGTTGAACAGATGGTGCGTGGGCCGGTTCTCCGGAACGCCGCCGCGGTAACAATCGCGCATCATGCCTCGCGAAAGGTGCGTGGCCGAAGCGGCTTGGACAGCCCGGAGTGGGCGTCGCTCGGTAACTGGCTCGACGCGGCCCAGCAGAAGATGCCCCGGCAGGCCGCTCGGCGGTCACTTTGGGCGTACTGGGCTACTGTTCCTCTAGAAGAATTGTTGAAACACCCTGCTCCACCAGAAATGTATACAGGGGCGCAGCCAGCGGTTGAGCCAACCGTCCAGTGGATCTTCGATCGCTGCACCGAGTCGGAGCTCCGTCGGTGGAATACCAGCAGCCTGGAGTTTGAAAGAGGGGTCGCGCTCCTAGACCCAGACGCAATGGACTCGCTACGGGCAATCGTGTCAATTCGGTCGGTCAACGCCGCAGATGTAGCACGCGAGCTGTACCATCGTCAGACGCAGGGGCTTGGGCCGGATGTTGACATGACGCTGAGCTCGCGCCTCGCGGATGTGCTTCAGGTAGCCCGCCAAGCGTTTATGGCGGCCGACTACGATCAAGCAACTCGGCTGTTTCGCGTTGCAACCGAGCTAGATCCAGACTCGGCCGTCGCGGAAAACAACCTTGGCTTCCTCCTGTTATCGCAAGGCGACGCCCAAAGAGCCATCGACCACTTTGAGCGAGCAGAGCGCCTCACGTTCGAGGACCCAATGTTTCTCACGATGAATTTCGGGTGCGCTAAGTACCTTTTGGGTGACTATGCCGCTGCAAGCGAGTACTTTGCGCAGACCCTCAAGCTACCCGCGCCGTCAGGTGGGTGGCTGCTACAAATTCGCGATAATGAGCTGGAACTATTGGACCTAGCGGCACCTGCTGATTACATCGGCTTGGGAGCACTAAACGGGGGTTGGAACGCGCTTCGCCAGGGCGACATCCGGTTAGCGATGAGACTCCAGTCGGTAGCCTCGGTGGGCCTGATTAGCTTCAGCGACGAGGAGAGGACGAAGTTCGACCGGTCCCTCACTGCGCTTGCTTTTGAAATCCGCGCGCGCGCGGGGGAGGAGATGGCGCTATTCGAGGCGTCGCTTGGTGGAACAATCGTCTCGTCGAGCTAGATCGAACGAAGATGCAGATGCGTAAGGCCCCCGCTACGTTGACTCGGTGCCATTCGAAGTACCTCGCAATCCCGGGTGATTAAATGCTTCGTACCGCCGTCCCTAAGGATTCCCTTCGGGACTGGAACGGCATTCTCACCCTGGGGTGGGCGGACCAGATTGGCTGGCAGGCCACCGAAACCGCGGCGATAGGGCACTACCCTACGGGAGGAGAACTGCCACTAAAGATTGGTGAGACCCAAATGATCCCACCACAAGCGATGATCCCGATGCTGTAGGTCAGTGTTCCTCCGCCTCCAGGTAGCTGAATGGCGAGGTCGGAGGTCTGGTCACATTCCTGAGTGCCGGTTGTAACGCTCTCGGACTGAACATCAAAGGACGCCTGGCCACCGGACGGAACCGTGACCAACTCAGGAGTGGGAGTACTTGAGTTCAGATACGGATTGAAGCCATCAGTCTCCGTGGTGGGAAGGTCCCCGGTCGCTCCGACCAACTGCACCGTCGGGTAGCCCTCCAGACTGCAAGGCCCACTCCCGCCGTTAGTTAGTACAAAAGTTCGACTGTCGTGGCCCGTCGCGGCGCCAGTCTTGCCTAGAGCGTCGGACATGACTGCAGCCTCACAGGTTGGCGAGACGGTAGAGACCGTGGCTCTAGGGCTCGAGCTTAGCGAGGCAGAGGGACTCAAACCTGGGGAAGATGAGGTATGGGGACCAGCTGATGTCGGGACGGCGCCACAGCCAGCTATGACCAGCGTGGTCGCCAGTAGCAGGACCGCCTTACCGATCACCTATGCAGTCCTCCTTCGCGAGGAGCCCGGTCGAAGATATGCACGCGGGTGCAACTCCCCGGACACCGGGAAGGTTACGTCTCGCCATCTAGGCCAAGCTACTCCAAATAGCCTCCTAAAGTCGCTGTGATGGTGTCCTCAGGGAGTTCCTTTGGGACCGCTCCCTCAGCGACGTCCCCCGATCGAGGCCGTTGGCCTCCCACGCCGCAGATAATGCAAGGCCGTGAACGGGTGGCAGCAGGAAAGCTGGGATAGGCAGCTTGAGCGAGACCAAGATTGGGCCCGGTGGGCGCTCCAGCAGTGGTCAGCCTTTCCGACGAGGGGCCAACGCCCGCTGGTTCTTGTCGGGCCAGCGGTTTGGTCACAGGGCGGCTTCGTGGACGGGGCCGCGAAACGGGCCTACCTCTCTGGGGACTGGCAGCTCCCTTCGTCCGTTCCGACGGCGGTGTTGGAGACAGCCAGAGCCAAGATGGCCGTGGGAGTCACGTCAGGCCGAGACGGCGAACCGCTTCAGATCCACTCTGCACGCCGGGCCAGTGCCCGATTCGACACCGACAAAGGCCCTATGAATTTGTCTGCGTGGCAACTACATAGTGACCAGGCCAACGGCCCGATCTGGGTGCTGGATCCAGAACTGGCCTCGGGTGCGTGGGCTCCGACCCTGGCCGTGTCCGATCCAACAGCCATTCACCCCCCGCACGGTAGGACCGTCAAAGCCACGACTGTCGGTCTAGAAGGTACCCGGCTCAGAGTGAGCTTCACGAGTGGCAGCCCTCAGTGCGTTGAGTACCGGTCCGCCGAGGTCCTCGAATCAGAGCGGGCCGTCGTGGTATTGCCAGTGGCTCACGACATAGGGCCGCCAGGATTCAGAACCATGGAAGGCTA
>DATLQZ010000080.1:0-2447 GCA_035534915.1 Candidatus Dormiibacterota bacterium | reverse complement strand
GACGGTGGTCCAGGCCTATGAGTCGGTGCTAACCGCCAACGGACAGGGCCAGAAGCCGATCTGGATGGGTGAATACGGCACCTCGGATGCCTCGGGTTCGGCGCAGACGTCGCTGATCCTCTCGGCGATGAGCACGCCAGGACTGGCGATGGCGCAGTTCTACACGCTGCGCGACGAGTCGGTCTACCATTGCTGCCCGCCCGCGCCTACGGGAGAGCACCAGCAGTACGGGGTGTTGCTCTCGGACGGGGTCACGCGCAAGTCCAGCTTTGCGACCCTGCTCAGGGTCGATGCTGCCGCCGCCCCCAACCCACCCTCGGGTTCGCAGGGACCCAGACCCACCTCCGCGCCGGTCAGCATCCGCCCGGCAGCCACGCCCACGCCACACCCGAGCCCGACTTCTACCAGCAGTCCCCCGTCGTCCGCCTCCCGAATCACGTCGGATCCACCCGGATCCAATACCGGTGGGTCTCGACCCCACAGCGGACCTCTGGGCCCCCTGGGCAGCATACTTAGCTCGGGTCCGGTCCGCGGACTCCTCGGTGGAAGCGGGAGCGGCGCTTGGTTTCGCGCGATCGTCCTGCTGGCGCTGGTCTGTCTCATCGGGGCGGCGGTGGTAGCCGCGCTGCTGATTCGCCGATCGAGAATGGGGCTCCGGCCGCTCTCGAAATTGGATCCGATCTCGGACGACCCCACCAAGACGGCGTCCCTCTGACCTGACCCGCGAGCAAGTAGTGCGTCCGGCGTGGACAGGGGTGGCCTGACCCCCGAAAGCAGAGCCATGTGATATGGCCCCCGAAGATTGGACTCGGCTGATGAGAGTCAGAGACCAAGATCGGAGGCAGAGATGGGCAAGTCCTATGCGCCTGAGTTTCGACGGCGGGTGGTCCAGAGGGTCCGGGATGGCCGCGCGGTAAAGGTGGTGGCGGCTGAGCTCGGAGTATCAGAGGCGACGGTCTTTCGATGGGTGGGGCAGGATCGGGTGGATCGCGGCGAGCGGGCCGGCTTGTCGAGCGGGGAGAGGGCCGAGCTGGCACTAGCGCATCGCCGCATCCGCGAACTGGAGACCGAGCTGGCAGTGGTCAAGATGGCGTCCGACCTGTTCGCCATCGAGAAGACCCGCCCAAAAGGAAGTTCCCGGTGATCCAATCCTTGGCCGGGCAACGTTATAGCGCCAAACTGTGCTGTCGAATCCTGGGGGTGGCGCCAGCGGGATATTTCCGGTGGCGGCGGCGGGTGCCGACGGCGGCTGAGTTACGCCGGCATTGGCTGACTGGGCTCATCAGCGATATCCACGTGGCCTCGCGTGGCACCTATGGGCGACGCCGAATCCGAGCTGAGCTCGTGATTGGTCTGCAGCTCATCGTTTCCAGGAAGCTGGTCGCCAGGGTCATGACCGAAGCCGGGCTGCGAGGTCTGCCGTTGCGAAAGAACCGAAAGCGGAACGTGGGTGCTGAAGCAAGGTGCAGCGACCTGGTCCAGCGAGACTTCCACCGGGACGCGCCCAACCGGCTCTGGATGACCGACATCACCGAACATCCCACCCGGGAGGGCAAGCTCTATTGCTGCGTGGTTCTGGACGCGCACTCGAGACGGGTGGTTGGATGGTCGATCGATTCGACCTCGACCGTGGCTCTGGTGGCCAACGCTCTCGGCATGGCCATCACCAACCGCCAGCCCGCGTCAGGCGCCGTGGTGCACTCGGATCACGGAAGCCAAGGTTGAGCCCAGTCAATTCACCTCTTGGGTCTTCACCGAACGCGTCCGCGCGTCAGGTCTGATGCCGTCGATGGGTCGAGTCGGCGACGCCTTCGACAACGCAGTGGTGGAATCATTTTGGGCGCGAATGCAGACCGAGCTGCTGAATCGCAGAAAATGGAGGACGCGAGTCGAACTGGCCGGCGAGATCTTCGAGTACCTCGAGATCTTTCACAATCGGCAGCGGCGGCACAGCTCGCTCGGCATGCTCACCCCGGTGGAGTATGAGAAGGCTCAAACGGAGTTCGTCAGCATTGCCTGACTCTCACATCTCAGGTCCAGGAATGAGGGGCCATATCAAGTGGATCCGCTTTCGGGGTCCGGTCAGGGGGGCCAATGTTAGATCGGTCCACATAGAATCGCGCCGATGTTTGGCAGAGGGGCCAGGTCATTCGTCGGCCAGCCGAGGAATGTAGCGCCCGGCCCACTTCCCGAGCTGGGATGGAGCACAGGTGGCTCAGCAGCTGCCAAGGGAGGGGACAGCCGCGCGCCGGACGGGGTTCAGACGCCGAGACCGGAGAAGGAGTCGAAGCGGTCGCCGGTTCCAGGAGCAGCCCAACCGTAGAGTCCCATCTGTCCGGCGGCAGAGATGGCGGAGCTGGTGGCGGTGTAGTTCCAGCTTGCAGGCTCGGCGGTTCCGTCAGCCCAGGCCCGCAGATAGATGTTGCTGCCCACGATGCGGAACCGGA
>DATLQZ010000079.1:0-1540 GCA_035534915.1 Candidatus Dormiibacterota bacterium | reverse complement strand
CTTGAGTACGCCCGGCATGGGCGATCGCTTGGGGGTGGAAGTCCCCTGGAGGAAGAGGTGGTGCTAACTCCTAGCCGGAGGCAACTGCGTCGTCGTGAGGCGGGGTGGGAAGGAAGCCCGAGGCAAAGCCCTGCACCGAGGAACACGAACCGCGTAGAAGGCGGGGCGATCTGGGTGAGCCTGCTCAAGAAGGTGAAGCCCGTCTCCACCGACAGGGTCGTCACGTAGACGCGGCGGGCGCAGGGGGAAAGTGGTCGTTCTTATCCGGGGAGGTCTGCCGGGATGTCGGTTGTGCTGTGGTGTCGCCGCGCCGACGGCCTGCACCGTGAGGTGGGGCTGACCTGGCAGAAGTCAGCAGAGGTCATAGTACCGGCGGGGATGAGAGCCAGCCGGGAAGGGCTGAACGTCAAGTGAGGCGGAAGAGTCGGTTTTGCTCGTGCCGGTCGCAGTGATCGCAGCTATCCCGCGCACGCGGGCCTGTTTCGGGAGGAGACGGTGAGTTTCCGTTGAGTTCCGCGGCAGAGCGTAGCGGCAGGTCGGCGCACTCCGAGGGCGCCGTTATCCCTGGCCTGGAGGCCTCGTTGCGGGAGCAGATGCTCTCGCCGGGGAACCTGGGCCGGGCGTTGAAGCGCGTCGAGGCTAACAGGGGCGCTCCTGGTGCTGACGGCATGACCACGGCCGGGTTCCGGCCGTGGCTGCGGGAGCACTGGGCAGCGGTCCGGGAGGCTCTTGACGCGGGCACGTACCAGCCCTCGCCGGTCCGCCGGGTGGTAATCCCCAAGCCCGGGGGCGGGGAGCGCTTGCTGGGGGTGCCTGCCTGCCTGGGCCGGCTGGTTCAGCAGGCCATCGCGCAGGTGCTCACGCCAGTGTTCGACCCGTATTTCCCGGGGTCGTCTTTCGGGTTCCGTCCCGGCAAGTCCGCGCATCAGGCGGTCAGGGCTGCGCGGCGGTGCGCCCGGGACGGCCTGGAGTGGGTCGCGGATATTGACCTGGACCGGTTCTTCGACCGTGTCCAGTTCGGTGTGCTGATGGCGCGGGTGGCGCGCAAGGTGTCCGACCGTAAGATTCTCAGGCTCATCCGGAGGTATCCGGGAGCCGGGGTGATGATCGACGGGATTAAGCAGGCGACGGCTGAAGGGACGCCGCAGGGCTCCCCGCTGTCGCCGATCTTGTCGAACATCATGCTGGATGACCTGGACCGGGAACTGCGGGAACGCGGTCACAGGTTCGTTCGCTATGCCGATGACCTGCGGGTCTTCGTGCGCAGCAAACGGGCTGCTCAGAGGGTGTTCGACAGCGTCACTGATGTTGTCGGGCGGCGGCTGGGGCTGAAGGTGAACCGGGAGAAGTCCTCGATCCGGCACGCCGCGGATGCGACGCTGCTGGGGTTCGGGTTCTCGCTCCACGGCCCGCAGGTCAGGATCCGGGTCGCCCCCAAGGCGATCACGCGGCTGAAGAACCAGCTGCGGACCCTGACCCGGCGGAACTGGAGCGTGCCGGTGGAACATCGCATCGGCAAGGTCAGCCGGTTCATTACCGG
>DATLQZ010000078.1:0-11335 GCA_035534915.1 Candidatus Dormiibacterota bacterium | reverse complement strand
CAGATGACCGCCGGATCCTGGATCTACATCGGCACCCAGGGGATCCTTCAAGGAACCTACGAGACCTTCGCCGCGGTCGCCACCAAGCGGTTTGGCGGCTCCCTGTCCGGCACGGTCACCCTGACCGCCGGGCTGGGCGGGATGGGAGGGGCCCAGCCGCTGGCGGTGACCATGAATGGCGGAGTCGCGCTCTGCGTTGAGATTGACCCGGAGCGGATGCAACGGCGCATCGACCACCGCTATCTCGACCAGTGGGCTCCCACGCTGGACTCAGCGCTGGAGATGGCAGAGGCCGCCAGGCTCGACCGCCGGGCGGTCTCGATAGGGATCCTCGGCAACGCCGCGGAGGTGGTGCCCGAGATTGTGGCCCGAGGCTTTCATGTCGATGTCGCAACCGACCAGACCCCCGCCCACGACCCGCTCATGTACCTGCCCACGGGCCTGACCCTGCCCGAGGCTGCAGACCTGAGGCTGGAGGACCCAGAGGACTACATCCGCCGCAGCCGGGAGAGCATGGCCCGCCATGTGCAGGCGCTGGTGGCGCTCATGGACCTAGGGGCGGAGGTCTTCGACTACGGCAACAGCCTGCGTGCCGAGGCGGAGCTCGCCGGCTATCAGCGGGCCTTCGACTACCCCGGATTCGTACCCGCCTACATCCGGCCTCTCTTCTGCGAGGGCAAGGGCCCGTTCCGCTGGGCCGCCTTAAGCGGTGACCCCCAGGACATCCTGGCGACCGACAGAGCTGCCATCGAGGAGTTTCCGCAACACGAGTCCCTGGCGCGGTGGATCCAGATGGCGCAGGAGAGAGTCGCGTTCCAAGGGCTGCCGGCCCGGATCTGCTGGCTGGGCTTCAAAGAGCGGGACCGGCTGGGGCTTCGCTTCAACGAGCTGGTGGCCAGTGGCGAGGTCAAAGCACCTCTCGCCATCGGCAGAGACCACCTGGACTCCGGTTCCGTGGCCTCGCCCTACCGCGAGACGGAGTCAATGCGCGACGGGAGTGACGCCATCGCCGACTGGCCGCTGCTGAATGCGCTCCTCAACTGCGCGAGCGGAGCGACCTGGGTATCGATCCACCACGGCGGGGGGGTCGGCATCGGCCGCTCCATCCACTCCGGCCTGGTGGCGGTCGCCGACGGCACCGAGCTCGCTGCCGAGAAACTGTCGCGCTGTTTGACCAACGACCCGGGCACCGGGGTCATGCGCCATGCCGACGCCGGGTATCAGATAGCGCTCGATGTGGCAGGAGAGCGGGGGCTGCGCATCCCCATGTCAGAGGTGTAATGCCGAGCTTCCTGCTGGAGCTCGCCTGGACCGGCCGCAGCCTGGAACACCGGCTGCTGTTGGAAGAGGCGGGGGGTCGAATCGCCAGCCTCGCCAGGCTGGAAGACCGTCCCGTGCCGCGGGACGCAGAGGTGGTTTCGGGAATCACGATTCCCGGGCTGGCGAATGTCCACTCTCACGCCTTTCACCGCGGGTTGAGGGGCAGGACCGAGGAGCCCGAGAGAGGTGCTCCCGACTTCTGGAGCTGGCGGGAGAAGATGTACCAGCTCGCGGCCACTCTGTCCCCGGAGAGCTACTACCGGCTGGCACGCGCGGTCTATTCCGAGATGACGCTGGCGGGGATGACCGCGGTCGGCGAGTTTCACTACCTCCACCACCGGGCTGGAGGTGACCCGTATCCCGCAGCAGAGATGGAGTCGGCGCTTGTTGCGGCCGCCGATGAAGCGGGGATCCGGCTCACTCTGCTCGACAGCTGCTACCTGCGGTCGGGCTTTGAGGGCGGTGCGCTGCAGGGACCTGCGGAGCGTTTTGGTGACGGCGATCCACTCTCCTGGGCAAGACGGGTGGACCGACTGCCCGAGGGCCAAAGCTGGAAGATTGGGGCGGCGGTGCACAGCGTCCGGGCCCTTGACGGAGCCGCGATCCAGGTCGTGGCGGACTGGGCCAGGGAGCGCCAAGCCCCCCTGCACCTGCATCTCTCAGAGCAGTCGGCTGAGAACGATGCCTGCCTTAAGGCGACCGGGAGGACACCGACCCAGCTGGTGTCTGAGCTGGGCGTCCTGGGGCCGCGAACAACCGCCGTACACGCGATTCACCTGACCCCAAAAGACATCGCGCTCCTGGGGGAATCGGGGACTTCGATCTGTGTTTGCCCGACCACTGAGCGCGACCTGGCCGACGGAGTTTGTCCGGCCCGCGAGCTGGTGGACGCTGGCTGCCCGCTCTGCCTGGGCAGCGACAGCAACTCGGTCGTGGATCTCTTCGAAGAGGCACGGGCCGTCGAGCTGGATCAGCGGCTGATCACCCACCGGCGCGGTATCCACTCGGCGGAGGAGCTGCTCCGGGCAGCCACCCAAGGGGGCGCAGACGCCCTGGGGTGGGACACGGGGGAGTTGAGGGTGGGCGCGTTGGCCGACTTTGTGAGCCTGGAAACCGAGAGCCCACGGCTGGCTGGGGGCGGAGACCAGGACATCCTCTCCCGGATTGTGTATGCCGCGGCGCCATCCGATGTCCGCACCGTCGTGGTGGGGGGCAAGACGGTGGTCAGCTCCGGGCGGCACGTTCGGCTGGGCGGGGTGGGATCGCTCCTGGCCCAGGCGCTCGAGGCGCTCGAGGCAACATGAGGGCGCTCCGCAATGTGGGCCGCCTCTTCACCGCTGGAGAGGCTGTGCGAGTTGGGGTGGACGTCCTGATCGACGGGGATCAGGTGGCAGCAGTGGTGGCGGTAGGCGAGGGCCGAGCGGAGGACGAGTTCGACTGTGGGGGCGGCCTGCTCACCTCCGGCCTGATCGACGCCCACACCCACCCCGTCTACTGGAGACCTCGGCTGGAGGAGGTGAGCCGACGCGCCCAGGGAGCCAGCTACCAGCAGCTAGCGGGAGAGGGAGGGGGTATCCACGCCACGGTTCGCGAAACCCGCGCCGCTCCGCTCCAGCTCCTCGAGCAGGTGGCGCGCTCCCGGTTCGCCTCCTGGATCAAGCAGGGGACCACCACAGTGGAGGCGAAGACCGGCTACTGGCTGGAGGAGCCAGGAGAGATTGCCGGGGTCCGACTGCTGGCCGGGCTCGCGGACGATCCTGCGCTACCGAGGTTGGTCGTCACCTTCCTCGCAGCCCACGAGGTACCTCCCGAGTACTCAGGGGATAGGGAAGGGTACGTGGAGGCGGTCTGCTCCTGGTGCCCTGCCGCCAAGTCCGCGGGCGCCCAGTTCTGCGACGTCTTCTGCGACCAGGGAGCCTTCAGTGTCGAAGAGTCGGCACGGATCCTGCTGGCCGCCAAAAGCGCTGGGCTGGGCCTGCGGCTGCATGCCGATGAGCTCGCCCTCACAGGGGGCGCCCAGCTTGGGGCTCGGCTCAAAGCGGCTTCGGCGGATCACCTGCTGCAGGTCGGAGATGAGGAGATCCGGGCGTTGGCAGCGGCGGGGACTGCGGCCACCCTCTGTCCGGTGACCGCTCTGACGATGGGGCGGCTCCCTCCGGCCCGCCGGCTTCTGGAGCAAGGCGTCACCTTGGCATTGGGCACTGACCACAACCCCGGGACCTCCGGTACCACCAGCATGAGCCTCATCGTCTATCTGGCGGTCACAGAGTTCAAGCTGGATGTGGAGCAGGCGCTGGCCGCTGCGACCTTAGGAGGAGCCCGCTCGCTCCTCCTTACCGACCGCGGTGCGGTGAGCCAGGGGCAGCTCGCCGATCTCGTGCTCTGGGATGCGGACCACGAGGGGGCGTTCGCCTGGGAGCCGGGGCTCCGGCCACGGTTTGTGTGGCGCGGAGGTCACCTCGTAACTAGCGACGCCTGACGCGCAGAATCCTGGTGCAGTTGGTCTCTATGATCTCCGGATCCAGGAGGCCCTCCCTCCGGCACAGCTCCCGGAGCGGTTGGTCGAGGACAACCGTCTGCCCCACAATCAACAGCCCCCGCCCGCCCTCGGCCAGGAGGGGAGGGAGTTGGGGCAGCAGGCGCGGGGGAGGGGCGGCGGCACGGGAGACGATCAGGTGTGCTCGAGGGTGGCCCTGCTCTCGGCCGAGCTCGCGAGCATCTCGGGCGAGGACCTCGACGGCATCCAGTCCGATCGCTTCGACGCACTGGCGCAGGAAGGCGGCCTTCGCCAGATCCCGTTCCAGCAACAGGAAGCGCACCGCAGGAAGGGTGATCGCCAGCGGGATGCCTGGAACGCCACCCCCGCTGCCGAAGTCGAGCACCAACTCGCCATCTCGCCAGTCGTGGTGGGGCAGCAGACTGAGTGACTCCTCTATGTGCCGCGCCCAAGCCTGCTCGCGAGGTACGCGGGTCAGGTTCCGGTGGGGCTGAGCTGTGTAGAGGAGGTCCAGGTACGAGCCCATCATCTGCTGCGCCTTGAGCGAGTCGAATGCGGGCGGGCTTAGGTTCATCGACTCCCCAGAGTAGCCCCGCACATGGCCCCGGAGCGGCCACCTCTGATCATCACCGGCAATAAGCGGGGTGCCGTCCAGAGCGTCAGCTCTAGACGGCAAGGCATCGGCCCGTTGACACGGGGGCACCAGGGCCGGTAGCGTCCCTTCCATGCTTCAAGCCGTTTCCGCACGCCGCTCCGTCGCCCCTGTTCTTTCCGACCTCATTCCCGGGGAGCGCGTTCGTGACCTCATGGTGGTGATCGGCTTCGCCGCTACCGTTGGGATATTCGCCCAGCTCGCCATCAGGCTACCGTTCACTCCGGTACCCATCACCGGGCAGACCTTCGCCGTCCTGCTCGGGGGGATGGCGGTGGGGACTCGCAGGGCACTGGCGGGCATGCTGCTGTACGTGGCTGCCGGACTGGTGGGGGTTCCCTGGTTCGCCCAGGGAGCTGGGGGCCTCGCCGCATTGGCGACGCCGAGCTTTGGCTACATCGTCGGTTTCGTGTTCGCGGCTACGGGACTCGGACTGCTGGCGCGGATGAAGTTCGATCGCAAGCCGCTCTTGGTCCTCGCTGCCATGGTGGCAGGCAATCTGGTCATCTACTGCTTCGGTGCCACCTGGCTGGCAGTTGACCTCCACCTCAACGCCGCGACCGCGATCTCACTGGGGGTCACCCCCTTTCTGCTCGGAGACGCGGTAAAGGCGGTGGTGGCGATGGGGTTGCTCCCGACCACCTGGCGATTGGTCGGCGGCCACGGCCCCGACCAACGCTCTCAGTAGAGGCCGAGCTCCAACTTCACCTCGTCGCTGGCCATGGTGTGCGGGTCCCATGGGGGGTCCCAGATCAGCTCGACGGTGACGTCCTTGATCCCGGGCAGGAACTGGGTCGCCGCATGCACCTGCGACTCGATCATCGGGCCGAGTGGGCAGTAAGGGCTGGTCAGCGTCATGCGCACATTGGTGTCTCCGTCCTCTTTGACGTCGACCCCGTAGATGAGACCCAGGCTCACTATGTCCAGCCCCAGCTCCGGGTCGATGACCTCCCGCAGCGCATCCTCCACATCCTCGGGTCGGAGCAGCTTGCTCGCCGGCCCGGTCTCCGAGGGCCCAGTCTCCGAGGGCCCGGTCTCCGGCAGTCCTGCGGTCAAAGTCTCTTCAGACACCGGCTTCCTCCAAACTAGCCTCAAGCGCTGTCCACGGCAGCATCGCGCACTTGATACGCGCCACGTATCGACGAACTCCGGCCAGCGCCTCCAGATCCCCAAGCTCCCCGAGCTCTGAGACGTCCCTGCCCTCAACCAGCAGCCCCCGAAAGCGGGAGATGAGGTCGTGGACCTCGGGCAGGCTCTTCTGGTCGATCTCCTCGGCCATCATGGACGCGGAGGCCATCGAGATCGAGCATCCCTGCCCCTCGAACCCCACAGCGGCGAGCTTGCCGTCGGCAACTCGCAGGCTAACGTCCACCTCGTCACCGCAGAGCGGGTTGTGCCCGTGCGCCTTGGCGTCTGCGGGAACAACCTCCCCGTGGTGGCGGGGGTGACGGTAGTGGTCCAGGAGGATCTCGCGAAAGAGGTCGTCATCCACCTGGGTCGCGCTGTCAGACATACCTTCATCCTACGCCGTGGAAAAAGTCAGGCGGGGCCGGACAGCCTCCGGCCCCGCCTTTTGGGTGATGGAACTGGGACCTCCAGCGCGGAGCCTCTGGCGTCGCTCACCTGTGCGGCATGCAACCCCAGCTGACCAGCGCCTCCTTGGAGTTCAGGTCCCGGCCAAGATCCTCAGTCGTCACCCCGCAGGGTGAGAGTCGGTTGTAAATCATCGATCATGGGCATTCCCTCCTTTTCTGAGAGTGCCGCCGGGACCTCGGGCGATCGCCGTGCGGCGGCCGGATAGCGCTGTCGCTTGCATTCTAAACCGCCGCCCGACCCCGCAAGACCAAAGGACTGTCAGAAGGAGGTCGGGTGAGCGGCTGGTCGCTCCAGGATCCAGTGCGGTGGTCGGCGGGGCGGGAAGGCGGGCGAGAAGGCTTCGCCGCGCTGCAGGGACAGATTGCCGCTGTAGGACGGGTCCTGCTCCAGCAGCTCGGAGAACTGCTGAAGCAGGTCGCCGGGCATCGAGCCCGCCGGCGGCATTCCCACCGACCCCACGAAGCCCAACCGGGCGTCCGGAGTCCACAGCACCCTGTAACCCCTCTGTCGAACCCGCAGGGCGAGGTCGATAATTCTCCAAAATTGGTCTCCTCGGGGCGCGACGCCCTCCGTCTCCTCCACGACAGAGCGGCGGATTGCGAAACACCCAGGGGCCAGCGCCCCCACCGCGCGAGTGAGCCACGCGTGACCGAAATACCCGGTGCTCAGGCGGTCAAGCCCTTCGAGGGGAGCCAGCAGGCCACCGTTGCTGCCGAGCACCACCGGACTCATGGTGACGGTCCCGTCTGGTAGTTCGAGGCGCGCTCCGACCATACCCACCCCGGGCCGAGCGAGGTGAGCCACCAGCTCGCGCAACCAGTTCTCATCGACGACCTCGACCCCAGCTGACACGACGCACAGGACCTCCTCTCGGGAAGCGTCCGCAGCGAGCTCCTCCGCGTCACGGGCAGGATCGGCCCCGTCCCGGAACAGCCAGGGGTTCGCGGCGCGGTCCGCCGTGAAGTCGGGATAGCTCGTCAACATCCGGAGACTCCGCAGCGACCGGCTCCGGGCGTCCTCGTCGTCTCCGGTCACGAAGATGCTGACCGGCGGGGCCGGGACACCCAATGGCAGGCGCACCCGATTACCGGCATCTCCCAGAGCTAGGACAGCCTCGCTCCCGCTTTCCACCCGGGCGAGATGGTCGGCCAGCGCCCGCAGGCTCGCGGAGCGAGCGTATGGTTTGGCTTGGGCTAGGCCCGAGGTGGAGCTGGGGTGGATGCGCCAGTGATACAGGACCAACGGCACGTGGCGAATCTGTCTCGGCTCGACCACCTCCGATATCCGCATCGCCAGGTCGTAGTCCTGGCTGCCGTCGAACCCGGGCCGGAAGCCTCCGGCGGCCACGACAAGATCCCTCCTGTAGGCCCCGAGATGGCTCAGGTAGTTCTGGCCCAGAAAGAGCTCTGGGTTCCAGTCCGGCTTGAAATAGGGCTCGCAGCGCTCGCCGCGGACATCAAGCTTGTCCTCGTCGCTGTAGAGTAAGGCCGCGTCGGGGTACCGGCCCAGCTCCAGCGCCAGGCACGCCAACGCGTGGGCAGGAAGCTCGTCGTCGTGGTCAAGAAGCGCCACGAACTCCCCCACGGCCATACCTAGGGCGGTGTTTGACGCCCGGGCAATGTGGCCGTGCTCGGAGCGGAACTCGACCCGGATTCGGGAGTCCATGTCGCGGTACCGCTCCAGCAGCGGACGCACATGCGGCGCCGTCGACGCATCGTCGGCGATGCAGAGTTCCCAGTGAGGGTAGATCTGCGCGAGCACGGAGTCGATGGCACGACCGAGATGCTCCGCGGCAGGATCGAAAACCGGCATGAGGACCGAGATGGTGGGGTGCCCCCGCAGAGTTGCCAACCCTTCCTCCAACCATTGGCGACGTCCATCGTCGAGGGTGTCATATCGGTCGACCCAGTCTGCATACGTGAGTGCGACCGAAGGCCTCGGGGGGGCCGGCGGCGAGGCGAGGCCGACCCTGGTTTGCGCCCACAGGGCACGTATCCCGGCGGTCAGCCGAAACGTCTTGGTCGCCATCAGGCCCCGCAGCTGAGCCTGGGCGTGGTCGCGATCGCGGATCAGCTGCTCAATCTGACCGTGCAGGTGGTCACGGTGAGAGCGCACGCCGTCGAGCTCACGGGTGGAGTGACGGTTCCAGCGTTCGTAGCCGGCCACGACATGGGCGGGGAACGGGATAGGACGAAAGAGGAGCGCGTGAGGAGCGACGAAACCGGCGTCGAAGTCCACGTCCCGGTAGAAACCGTGCCGCGCGAACAGCTCGGCCCAATACTCGGGCGGGCGTACGTTGACGTGGGTCACCTCGTCAAAGTGGTCCGGCGTGGAGGAGAACAGAACGGCCTCGCCGTGGCGGCACAGGTTCGCCACCGCAGCCGGCGCGTCCGTGGCTAAGAGATGCTCCAGAACTTCGATGCAGGTTATGAGGTCGTAGTCGCGGGATAGGTCCTCGGTAATAGAACCCACCCAGCAGTGGGGTCGCACCTGCTCTGGAACCTGGGATATGGCCCAGGCCGAGCTGTCGAAGCCTTCGGCATCGACGCCTTTGTCTCGCATCGCCTTGACCAAGAACCCGATCGCACAGCCGACGTCGAGCGCCGTTCTCGGATGAAGGTGGGCCACAGCCTCCTCGGCCATGTGCTGGAAGAGATCCTCCCAGACCGACTCGCCCCAACGGTAAGGAGGCGGAGCGGTCCCGTCGCCGTCCGCACGAAAGGTTTCGTAACCCTGGTAGTACTGGGGCCCGTAGAGGTCGTGATGCTCGTCGGGCACATCCTCAGCACTCTCCGTCTCTCGGAGGGCGGGAGGCGTCGCCTCAGCTCCGGACGCGGTCTTCCCGATGTCCCGGCCCCCAGGCTCCGTGAACACGGCCTTCTCCCCTGCTATGCCGATGCGCCCACTGGCGCTCAGCGACTCCGCCGGATCGGCTGCGGACCGGCCCAATTGTAGGGTAAGCCGTCATCACCCCGATCCGTGCCGAGTGCGGCGCCTGGGAGTCGGCGGGCACCCCGCCCCCAGCCGACATCCGCCTAGGTGAACCACCCTTCGACGTCGACTACGACATCCACCGGGCCGGTCGCATTGAAGAGGTCCAGGCCTCCCCCGTAGAGCCCGGCGACCACCAGGTTGGGCACGGTGTCTCCGCTCACCCAGTTGAGGTCACTCGCCAGCGGCCGGGTCGGCCCCGGGTACACGGTCAGGTACGAGGGGTCACCGGTGTTGGTCACGGTGACATTGGCGACCATAGCGCCGGCGTTGGCGGGCACGCTGGCCAGGCCGGCCACCTGAATTGGGAGGACGCTGCCGGTTTGGAGCGTCTCTCCCGTGCACTGGTCGGCGGGAGCCCCACTCTCCGAGGTGGGTCTGGTGTCGCAGATCCGGACCGGGTTGATCGGCTCGTAGAGACCCGGAGAGGACGACGAATAGTAGCCGTTGACGTCAACCACGACGTCGGCCTGCCCGACGGCGTTGTAGAGCTCGATCTGCCCATTGCTCGAAAGCGGGATCACGATCCGGTTGGGCCTGGTCTGCCCGGCTCCCCAGTTGAGGTTGGAGGCGAGCGGCCGAGTGCCGCCCGCGGGCCAGACGGTCAGATACGAGGCAGCCGTGGTGTTGGTGACGGTGACATTGGCCACGACCGCGGTCGCCGAGCTGGGCACGCCACCCAGGCCCGTGACCAGAACGGTGATCGTGCCTCCAGGGCGGAGGGTCTTCCCGGTGCACTGGTCGGCGGCGGCCCCACTCTCCGAGGTGGGTCTGGTGTCGCAGATCCGGGCCGGTGGGAGCGAGGTGAAGCCCAGCGTGGCTCCGGACAAGCCGGTCGGCCCGTAGTAACCCGAGACGTCCACCACTACATCGGCCTGGCCGTTGGCGTTGTAGACCTGGATGGCACCCCCAGCCGACACCGGCACGGTGACCAGGTTGGCGACCGTCTGCCCGGCTCCCCAGTTGAGGTTGGAGGCGAGCGGCCGAGTGCCGCCCGCGGGCCAGACGGTCAGATACGAGGGAGCCGATGTGTTGGTGACAGTGATGTTGGCCACGACCGCGGTCGCCGAGCTGGGCACGCCACCCAGGCCCGTGACCTGAACGGTGATGACCGACCCGGGGCCGAGGGTGTGCCCGGTGCACTGGTCGGCCGGAGCGCCGCTCTCGGAGGTCGGTCTGGTGTCGCAAATCCGGGCCGGTGGGAGCGGCGCGTACTGGGATGGGGCCAGCAAATCCACCGGGGCCGATTGCGCGCCGGTCCCGGATTGGTTGGTGGCGGCGGCCGTGAACGAGTAGCGGTCGCCGTTGGTCAGTCCCGAGATGACTGCCTGGGTGGGTGGGGGACTGCCGTTGACCGCAACCGGGGTGATCGAGGAGTTGGTGGTGAGGTCCGAGCCGGAGACCGTGTAGGAGGTGATGGCGGTGGTTCCCTGGTAGACGGGCGGCGTCCAGGAGACAGTCGCCTGGCCAGCCCCCGGGACCGCCTGCAGGTTGGTCGGCGGATTGGGATATGGGCCGGTCCAGCTGAACTGGTCGGCCGAGGTGACGGCGCTCTCCGCAAGGCTCTCGACGGTCATCCGCAGGTCGACCTTTTCGACCACATGGGAGGCGGGAATGACTGCGGTGCAGGCCGTGGTGGATGAGCAGCTGGCTGCTACTTGGGTGGTCCCAACGGTGAGCATGTCCGCTCCCGCGATGGGAAGGAAGCCCGTGCCGGCGATCGTGACCGAGGTCGGCGTCGACTCGCTGCCTGTGCTCGGGGTGACGCTGGTAATGGTGTCCGCGTAGCTGGTGGAACGGTAGGTGTAGCACTGCAGCGCGGCCAGCCCTGGGATGAAGTAGCTGGGGGTGCCGGCGCTGTAGTCCATCACCGCGGGGGTGCCCAGTCCGGTCGCCATGTCGTATCCCGGGGTGGCCGGATAGAGGCCGCCGGTGTAGCCGGACGGGGTGTAGTCGTTGTTGCCGCTGGTGACATCGTTGAAAGCGTTGGCATAGTAGCTCGAGGCCGCGATCGAGTACAGCCCCTGGGGCAGGGTGCCCGGAGTGCCGGCGCCGTAACCGCTGCAGAAGGGCGAGGCGTCGATGAGGGGGGCGACCGCCGCCCACAGCGGGGCCGCGAGGCTGGTGCCTCCGAACACCGCGTTCCAGCTGCCGTTGTAGTAGATGACATACCCGTGCTGCGGATCGGCGCTGGCGGAGACGTCCGGCACCTGGCGCAGATAACTGGGGGCGGGACATTGGGAGTTGGTCTGGGAGTAGGAGCTGATCAGGCCGGGGAT
>DATLQZ010000077.1:0-1156 GCA_035534915.1 Candidatus Dormiibacterota bacterium | reverse complement strand
CGCCGCTGCTGCGCGTCGACAAGCCGCGCAAGAAGGCCGGTCGCCCCCGCCGCGCGGATCGCCCGATCTTGGATGGCATCCTCTGGCTCCTGCGGACGGGAGCCCAATGGAGTGCCTTGCCTCCGTGGTTCGGCCCCAAATCCACCTGCCATGACCGCTTCCAGGAGTGGGTCGCCTCCGGCGCCTTCGCCCGTGCCTGGGCCCTCCTCCTGACCGCGTACGATGACCTGATCGGCCTGGACCTGACCTGGCAAGCCGCCGACGGCTGCCTCACCAAGGCGCCGCTCGGTAAAAAAGGGGGCTCGGTGAAGCGCTCGCCACGGGCAGCAACCCCACCGACCGCGGCAAAGCAGGTACCAAGCGCCACCTGCTGACCGATGGCCGGGGCATTCCGATCAGCGTGGTGATCTCCGGGGCCAACCGCACGGATATGAAGAAGCTCGAAGCCCTCCTGGACGCCTCCCTGGTCCCGTATCCCCCAGACGATCCCGCCCAGCCGACCTGGCATCTGGTCCTGGATCGCGGCTACGATTACGACGCCTGCCGCCAGACCGCGCTGGACCATCAACTCATCCCGCATATCCCGCCCAAGGCGAGCGCCGCCCAGCCGCTCCCGCCCCCAGGCCACCCCGACCGCCATCCGCCACGCCGCTGGGTCGTGGAAGTCGCCCACTCCTGGTTCAACCGCTTCCGCCGACTCCTCATTCGCTGGGAGAAGCGCCCCGACACCTATCTCGCCCTCCTCCAGTTCGCCGCCACCCTCATCATTTACCGCAAGCTCCGTCATGCCCGATCACTTTCCGGATAGGCTGTAAGGCCAGGCGCAGCCGGAGGCGGAACACCGCCAACCCAATTATCAGCAATGCATACGCGAAATCCAAGATTCTGTTCCTCTGTGATAACGATGTCCCTGAGATTATCTGTGAGGCGATCGACAAAATTCCAGGGCTGTCCAGCCATAAGGCCAGAATTGGTGAGTTGGGTCGAACCGGTGATCCAGGGATCTTGAACGAACTCATACGCAGGGACGCGAGATTGCTCACCTTTGATAAAGATTTTCTCGACCCTGTTAACTATGCATCGAATGATCATAAGGGCATCATCGTGATTCGTATGTCCACGGAGCAGCCAAGCATGGTTGTGCCTAGGCTCCATG
>DATLQZ010000076.1:0-13622 GCA_035534915.1 Candidatus Dormiibacterota bacterium | reverse complement strand
GGTGCCTCCCGGACAGCTCCGTACCCGACTCGGGATCCCCTCCTCGCTCACCGCCATCCCGAACATCACCTGGGGGATACGTATCACTGCGTAGCAGCTGTCTTCATCCACCTCGGCCAGCCCAGGGACGAGGGCCCGCTCCCGGTTGGCCACCAGGGCTAAGACCACCGCTCCACTTTGGGTTCCAGCCGTATCCCGGCCAACAGACGCTCCAGGCATCGGGTCGATGCCGAGCTGGTGCCAGAGCTGGTCCAGCGCCAAAGCGCCACCCATGGGCCGAGAGTCAACGATCGCCACATCCTTGGTGTTGGTCGCAGCCACTGCCGCTGCCGGCTCCAGGAAGCGGCTGAAGCTGCGCACCAGCGGTGCCAACCCCTCGCGGTCGACCGGGTTCTGCGCGGCCGAAGCTGTGAACGATCTCGGCCTTGGGGACGCCGGTCCTGGGACCTCGGCGGCTGTGCGCCAACTGGAGGTAGCTGACAGTCCCGCCGTCACTGTTGGTGCGCTTGGTCTCACGCCGGCAGATTGCCGGCGATTCCAGCCACTCCATCGCATCCGTCAAGTCCTATGGGCTCTCGTCGTGGGCCTGCACGATTCGGCCCCAAACGAGCCCAAGGCCGACGTCACGAGTTCAAAAGTGGCTTTTCTGCACCCGTCCCCCTCGATTAGCTGCGGAACCCCGGGCTCAGGGACCGTCAATCTCGCTTACCTTGCCGCAGCGCTCGGACCGGTGATCAGGGGACGCCGGCGCGGACCCACGTGGCGCGCATCCTCGAGGAGGCCGAGTGGTTTGACAAACGGCCCAGCCGCCACCTACAAACCTCTCTGAACGACCCCCCGCATGGCCTAAGATGGGGGCTGTCGCAGCGACAGAAGAGAGGATCACCGCTACTCCGTCCCACGGAGCCGACGGCGGCCAGGTCCAGAGCGGTTGGGGCTACGAAAAGCACGGAAAGCTGGGCTGAAAAATGCACTGCCTAACTTTCGCGAGCCGGCGGGCCCATGAGGGACAGAGAGTTGCGCGTCGATGAGCTCACCGGTACCAGCATCGGCCGTTACAGGGTCGGGGGCCGAATGCAGGTGCTGCCATATGCGACGGTGCATCGCGCCACGGTCGTGGCGGACGAGAGGCCGGTCCTGCTCTGGTCCTTTCGTGAGCCCTACAGCCAAGCCATGGGCTTTCTGGAAGCCCTCCAACGCCTTGCCGGCGATCGCCGGGCCGCCTCCGTCCTCGGAATCGCCCAGGTGCTGGAGATCGGTACCCAAGAAGAGCCCGCCCCGCTCGTCTATCTGGTGAGCGAGGATGCCGGCAGGGGATTTCTGGTGTCTCTGCTGCAGGGAGGGCGGGCACCCGGGGTACTCGCCACAGCTGCGGCGTTGGCCCAGGCGGTGGACGGGTTACACAGCAAGGGACTCGTGCACGGAGACATCCAGCCCGCTACGGTGGCGGTGGACTCAAGCGGCCGTCCCATCCTGGTCGGGCACGGTATTCGCACAGTGGTCACGCGGGTCAGTCCTCAGGCTGCGTGGATCGACATGACCCGAGGATTCAGACCTCCGGAGTCCCAACACCCACTCCAACCCCCAAGAACGGCTGATATCTACGGGCTGGCGGCCCTGATCTACTACCTCCTGGTTGGCAAGCCCCCTGACGGTGATGGCCACCTGGTCCCCCCAAGCAGCCTTCGCCCCCAGCTGCCGGCCGCCGTCGACGCCGCGGTTCTGAGAGGTCTTTCCCGAGATCCAAGCCAGCGGTTCACAACCGCCGCTGATTTCGTCACAGCCCTCCGGCCTCCTCCTCAGAGATCGTCTCCTTCCCGTCAGAGTCCAGTTACCGTCGCTCCCGCTCCCCGAGATGGGCAAGCCACCGGTGCCGAACCGCCCGCGCCTGCGGTGGTCCGATCACCAGCGGCTCCCGCCGTTATTCCGAGTGCCGCCGCGGGACTCACCGGGGTGCAAGCATCGGGCTCTCGCTATGGCGGCCGCCAGCGGATGGAGGAGGACGCTTCCTGGGTTACCTCCGGCACCCAGGCGGTGAGTCGGCCATCCTCGAATCTGATATCGCTGGTGCCGCTCGAGCCGTACGAGATGGAGCTAGAAATTCGGCGCCGGAGCGGCATCGTGCTGCTGCTGGCGCTTATCGTGCTCGCCCTGGTCCTTTTGGTACTTTCGGCCACCGGGCGGCTCTACCTCTGAGCGACTATCAAGGTCGGGGAACAGGCGCGCCTCAGGAGCCGCTGACGGAACTCGCGAGGTGGCTGTCTCCACTGGACCGGGAGCCCGCGATGCAGGTCGGCCTCACATCTGCGGGGGTCCTGGCGCTGCTCGACCCTAGCTCCTCGGAGCTGCCCATGCTGATGATCCAGCGCCACCGTGGTCTGCGAGCCCACCCGGGACAGATCGGTCTGCCTGGAGGCTCACAGGAGCAAGGGGACGGTTCGCTGTGGCAGACCGCGCTGAGAGAGGCATTGGAAGAGGTCGCGGTCCCGCCCACCGCCGTACTTCCGCTGGGCTACGCCAACCCGGTTCAGGTTCAACACACCGGCTTCCTGATCGCGCCCGTGGTCGCCACCCTCAGGCACCCCTTTGTGCCCGCCCTGTCTTTGGCGGAGGTAGAGGCTTATTTCTGGATGCCGCTCCGCGACCGCTCTGGTCAGGTGGAGATCGTCCAGCGGCGGGTGGCGACCAGGCTTGGAGTCTTCGAGGTTCCGGGATACCTCTTCGAGGGCCACTTCGTCTGGGGGGCGACCGGAATGATCGTGGACGATCTCCGCCGCCGACTTGGCGAGCCGGTCGCCGGGCCCCCGGAGTTCCCCTGACCGACGCGCCGGGGAACTCCGGCGAGGATCAGGCCGGCGGCGGGGTGGGCTGTGGGCCCACCACCAAGGGGACTGTCTCAAGCAGCCGGCTCCCGAAACCGAGCGGCCGCCGTTCCGGAAGTTTCTGGACCTTGTCGGTCAGAGCCCGCTCAAGAACCTCGCTCAACGAACGCACGAACACGACCTCCATGCCGTCCAAGAGGGAGTCGTCGATCTCGTGCAGGTCCCGGCGGTTACGCTCCGGAAGTAGGAAGGTACGGATCCCAGCCCGGTGCGCCGCAAGCAGCTTGTCCTTGACTCCCCCGATCGGAAGAACGCGACCGCGGAGGGTGACCTCTCCGGTCATCGCCAGGTCGTGACGCACGGGCCGGTCGCTGGCAACCGATACCAAGGCCGTAGTCAGGGTGACACCCGCCGAGGGACCGTCCTTGGGGATGGCTCCGGCCGGGACGTGGATATGCACCGCGTGGTCCTCGAAGAATGAGGCGGGCACGCCATGCTCGGCACCGTGCACCCGCACCCAGGAGAGTGCCGCCCGGGCCGACTCCTGCATGACGTCCCCAATCTGTCCCGTCAGCTGCAGCTCCGGTCGGCCCTCGATCGCGAGCGCCTCGACGGTGACCAGATCCCCTCCAACTTCGGAGACGACCACTCCGGTCGCCAGCCCCACCCTGTCCTCCGGCTCTGTCTCGACGCTGTCGAATCGAGCGGGACCTAGGTACTCGATCAGCTGGTCGGGACCTATCTCCACCTTTGTCAACTCGGGATTCTCGACCAATTGACGTGGCACCTTGCGCATCACCTGGGCGATCTGGCGGTCCAGACCCCGCACCCCGGCCTCCCTTGTGTAGTTGCGAATCAGGGTACGCAGCGCCTCGTCGGAGATCGTGACCTCCTCCGTGGAGAGGGCGTGCTGCTCGAGCTGGCGCGCGAGCAGATGCTCCTTGGCGATCCCCAGCTTCTCCTCTTCTGTGTAGCCAGTCATGCGGATGATCTCCATTCGGTCGCGCAGCGGAGCGGAGATGGTGTCGATGACGTTGGCAGTGGTGATGAAGAGCACCTGGGAGAGGTCGTAGGGAACTTCCAGGTAGTGGTCGGAGAACTCTCGATTCTGCTCGGGGTCCAACACCTCCAGCAGCGCCGCGGACGGGTCTCCTCGAAAGTCCAGCCCCACCTTGTCGATCTCATCGAGCATCATCACCGCGTTGCGAGATCCGGCCTGTTTCATGGCCTGGATCACCCGACCCGGGAGCGCCCCGATATAGGTTCGGCGGTGGCCGCGGATCTCCGCCTCGTCGCGAATGCCCCCCAGAGAGACCCGAACGAGCTTGCGATCCAATGCCCGGGCGATGCTGCGACCCAATGAGGTCTTGCCGACGCCGGGCGGCCCGACGAAGCAGAGGATCGGGGTCTGCAAAGGAGCTCTCCGAGAGACGTCCTCTCCCCCTTCCTGCTGAGCGGTGCGGCGCTCGAGGACGCGCTTGCGAACCGCCATCCACTCCAGGATCCGTTCCTTGACCTTGGGCAGCCCATAGTGGTCCTCATCGAGGATTCGCGCCGCCTCTTGGATATCCACCCGCTCCGGTCCGGCGTCAGCCCAGGGCAGGTCGGCCAGCCAGTCCAGGTAGTTCCGCAGCATCCCGACCTCCGGAGAGGCGCTGGGAGTGGACTCCATGCGGTCGAGCTCCTTAAGGGCACGCTTGAGGACAGGCTCGGGCATCCCAGCCGCCTCAATGCGCTCCTTGAGGTCCTCCTCAGTGCCTGACTCGCCACCGAGCTCCGCCAGCTCCTTACGGATGACCTTCAACTGCTCTCGCAGGATGGCTTCACGCTGACCCTGATTGATGGTCTGGGCCACATCCTGCTGGATCTTGCTCCGCAGCTGGGCCACCTCCATCTGCCGCGCCAACAGCGGGAGCAGCCCTCGAAGCCGACGTTCCACGTCGGCCTCCTGCAACAGCGCGATGCGGTCCTGTGGGTCCAGATCCGGGGCACTGCCAGCCAGGTCGGCGACCTTTCCAGCCTCCTTGGCACGGGCCACCGCCACCGCCAGCTCAGGAGCCACCGCCGCTCCCGCGGCTACGTACTCGCCAAAGAGCTGGCGAACCGACCCCACGAGCGCCTCGATCTCGGTTCCGTGGGGCTCGATCTCCGGCACCGCGACGACCTTGGCGGTCCACTGGTCGCCTTGTTCCAGCTCCAGGATCCGGACGCGTCGCTGCCCCTCCACCAAAACCTGCGCGCCCGCAGCCCCGCGGCGGAACGCCCCGATCTGAGCTACCGTCGCAATCGGATAGACATCGCCCAACTCAACATCGTCCAGCTCACTCTCGCGCTGCACGGCGAGCACAACCTTGCCCTCGGCGGCGACGGCGGCCTCCAAGCTGTTCACCGACCGTTCCCGCCCCGCCCCGAGCGGCGCCAGCTGATGAGGCAGGACCACGTTGTCCCGAAGCGGCACCAGCGGCAAGGTCTCGATCTCAGGACCGCTCGCCCGCCGCCGCGCTGGCCGACTCTCGGTCACTGGCTCCGGGGAATCGACATCTTCACTCAAGGGTTCAACTCCGCTTTCACTTTGGGATACGATGGCTTGACGCGGCCAGTTGGGAGTCTGCCCCTCCCCGGATGGCGCCAAACGTTCGCTCAGGCGGCAGCAACCCGTTCAGCGGAGAGCTTAAGAGCCTGTACCTCGGCGCGGACGCTGCTTACGGCCCAACGCTTGAGTCCCCTGTCCAGCAGCGGGGATAGCGGTCCATAGCCAAAGTCGTACTCCTCGCGATGGGTGAGCAGGACTCCGTCCGGCCTGGGCTCCATCAGGAAAACCGCGTGGAAGCCCCGTAGCCTGCCCCACAGCATCTCCAGATCGACCTGGTTCTGGCCGACCGTATAACGGGCCCGAATGTGGGAGCGAAATGGGCCAAGGTGGCCGTTGATTCGCGCCACCAGCTGATCCCCTTGCCTGGACTCGACGAACATCTCTTGGACCTTGGTCTGGCCATTGATGTAAGCATCCGGGTCGAGGACGGCCTCGCGGATCCTATCCAACGGGGCGTGAACCAGGACGCTCGCCTCCGCGATCATCATGCGGTTCAGTCCTCCCAGAGCTTAAGGCTCACCTTGATCGAATGACTGCGATCAGGCTGAGCCGCAACGGTGAACGCCTCTTGCCAGTGTGTGAGAGGCAGGTTGTGAGTCACCCAGGCGGAGACCAGGTCGGAGTTTCCGGCCAGGAGGTCCAAAGCGGAATCTAGCAGGTGGCGCCGGGGCGCCCCCTCTCCACTCATTCCGTAGCCGTTCGACCCCATGATTCTCACCTCCTTGTAGTAGGTGAGAGTGGTCTCGGTCCGAGCCGGTCGGCCCACTCCGACCGTGACCAGTCGTCCACGCGGAGAGAGGGCGCGGAGAGAGAGCTCAGTCGTTGCCGCTGAACCGATCGAGTCAAACACCACAGCGACCCCGCCGCCGACCGCCCACGAACCCCCGCGCCACGGTCGGGCCAGCCTCCCACCTCCGCGGCGCGCCATCTCCGGCACCACTCCTGCGGCGTCGGGCCGAAGTGGCAACGCCCCCATTGCCTGCACCAGCCCCACCTGGGTCTCCCAAGCGGTGGTGACAAGAACCTCGGCGCCCGGCCACCGCTCTCGGCAGGCCAAGGCGAGGCTGAGCCCTATAGTGCCCGCGCCCAAAACCAGGACCGGACCCACGAGCTGGTCGGGGATCTGGCTCACCGCATGAAGTGCCACCGCCATGGGGTCAGCCAGCACGACCAGTTCCGACGCAAGCCTCTCGGGTACCGGATGAATTTGGCTCCTATGAGCATGAATGATCTGGGCGAAACCCCCGGGCAGGGCCCGGACGGTCCCTAGATGCATTCCCCTGCCCGTCCCCCAGGGGCCGCCATCCAGAACGTTGGCGCAGTGGGGTGGAAACCCCGCGCTGCAGGCTGCGCAGGGATTGACCAGCCCTCGAGCCACACAGCCCAGCCACGGATCGACCGCGACCCTGGTGCCATCGGCCAACCCTGCCCCTCCATGCCCGGTTGCCACCTCGGCCAAAATCTCGTGGCCCGGGATGTGGGGGAAGGAGACCAAACCACTCAGAGGGTTGTCCGAGCTGGCCTGGAGCAGCGCCTCCTTGACGTCGGAGCCGCATATACCCGTCCGCAGAACTCTGAGCCGCACCCAGTCCAAGCCGGGGCTCGGCGGCTCAGGGACCTCTCGCAGGCTCAATGGCGCCCGCCCCCGGAGGGCCAGGACAGGGCTGACTCGAGAAGCCAACCCGGCTATCGGCAGTCGCGTCGCGCTCGGGTCAAAGACCAGGGCACGCACTCAGATGGCGTCCCGCGCTGTCGGCTGGGGGCGCCGCCCCCGGGCCTGCGGTGCGCCACCAGGGATTATCACCATTTCGTTATCTCACAGCCAGGTTGCCTAACACCTATCGAGATCGCCACCGCATGGCGTCATGCCTCACAATAGTTTAGGTTGCACAACCGACCGCCGGCGGGCTGAGGGACCTACTTGGAGACTCTGCGACCGCGACACACTGGCTTCTGCTTTGGGGTGAGGGACGCCCTGTCGTTGACCTCCGACGCTCTCGAGCGGAGTGGCGAGGCGACCGCGCTGGGGCAGGTGGTCCATAACGCCAGGGCACTAGAGCACCTAGAGGCCAGGGGATTGCGGCAGATCTCCACCCTACCCGCGGACTCTCCCGTGCCGGTGGTGGTCACAGCCCATGGGGCGACCCCCGAGCTCTTCCGGGCCGCAGCGGAGCGCGGACTTCAACTGGTCGACACGACATGTCCCCTGGTGCGACGGGTCCAGCGACACGCGGAAGAGCTGCGGGATCAGCAGCTCCCGATCGTGATCGTGGGCCACGCCGGGCATCAGGAGGTGGTCGGGGTGGCCGGTTGGGCGGGAGCAGCTAGCGAGGGAGAAGTGGCCATCGTCGCCACGGCCGAGGAAGCGGATGCCCTCCCCTATCGGGAAAGGCGCGGGGTGGTATGCCAAAGCACCTTCCCTCAGCACGAGTTTCGCCGAATCGTAGAGCGGATTGAGCGCCGGTCCGGGACCGTGGAGGTACGGGACACCACCTGTCCAGTGGTCAACCAACGGCAACGAGAAGCCACCGCCAGCCTGCTGGAACAGGTGGACGTCGTGGTGGTGGTTGGCGGCCGCGGGTCCGCCAACACGGTGGCGCTAGCTGAGACCTGCTCAGCTCTGCGACCGACCTACCACGTCGAGTCGGCCACCGAAGTCCGCCCGGGGTGGTTCGTCAAGGGGCAGAGGATCGGGATAACGTCAGGCACGTCGACTCCGGGTTGGGTGGTCGACGAGGTGGAGGAGGTTTGTCGTGCTCTCTGAGCAGCAGAATGCCGAACCTATGCGAACGGTCGGCGACTCGGTGGCCGCCGCCGCTCAGGTCGTCATGAGTCGCTACCAAGACCGAGTCGCAGAAGGGCTTCGCGCTGCCGTGGAACTGCTGCCGTCCGAGGTGACCGATCCCAGCCGCTACCACCTCGGGCTGCAACCGGGGGCCCGTCCGGGCAAGGCGCTTAGACCAACCCTGACCATGCTCATTGCAGAGGGACTGGGAGGGATCGCGGAATGGGCTCAGCGGCTCGGAGTGGCAGTGCAGTTAATCCACGACTTCTCCCTGGTGCACGACGACATCGTGGACGAGGACCGCTCGCGCCGGGGGCAACCGGCCCTCTGGGTGCGCTCCGGAATGCCGACCGCTCTCAACACCGGCGACGCCCTCCTGACCGCCGCCTTCCTCACACTCAGCCGGTCCGGGGCTCCGGCCCCGCTGATCCAAATCGCTGCGGATCGATTGGGCGCCGCGACCCTGGAGATGGTGGGCGGTCAGCAGGCCGACATCGAAGCCACGGGGAAGCCTCCGGCGGAGCTATCAGCGTACTTGCGGATGATTGACCTCAAGACGGGGGCGCTGCTGGGAGCGGCCGCCGCGCTGGGCGCCATCGCCGCCGGAGCGTCTCGGGAAGTCGTCGCCGCATGTGAGACCTTCGGCCGGACCTTGGGGATCGCGTTTCAGTTGAGGGACGATACGCTGGGAGTCTTCGGCGACTCTGAAACGACCGGAAAGCCAGTCGGTAACGACCTCCTGCGGCGCAAGCAGGGGCTTCCCCTGCTGCTCGCCTTGGGCTGCAAGGGGGACCTGGGTAGAGCCGCCAGATCTTGGCTGGAGCCAGACGGCTTGTCCGGGGCCACCCTGCCCGATGCGGTACAGCTGCTTCATGAATGCGGAGTAGCCACTCGTTGCGAGGGGCTGACCACAACCTGGACTGAGAAGGCGCTGGGGGCGGCGGCGCATCTACCGCTGGAGGCCAGAGTGGGCGAGGAGGTGGAGCAGCTCTGCCGCTGGCTGGGGGAGCGGTGGAGTTGACTCTTGACCTGAGGTCGGAGGCGAGCGCCTGGGACGGGTTGCGTCCCCGGCCAGAGCTTGCGCCCAACCTGGAGCGCGCAGTCGCCAAACTGCTCTCCCAGCAACGGACCGACGGGTCCTGGATGGGCGAGTTGGAGAGCAATGCGGCGATCACCGCGGAATATTTGCTGATGCGCCGCTTCTTGGGGATCGCCGACCCCGAGCGGGAGGCATCCGCGATTCGCTATTTACGCGACGAGCAGGGTGCCGACGGCAGCTTTTCGATTGCGCCCGAGGTGGACGGCGACGTGAGCATAACCACCGAGGTCTTTGTGGCGATGAGGGCGGCGGGCCTCCCGCCGGAGGACCCGGCGGTCGCAGCCGCCAGCGCGTTCGTGACCAGCCACGGCGGGGTGCGGGCCACCCGGGTCTTCACCAGGATCTGGCTGGCGCTGGCCGGCCTGTGGCCCTGGAGCGACCTGCCCGTGGTGCCACCAGAATGGCTGCTGCTCCCTGGCCACCGCATCGGAAGCATTTATGACCTCGCCTCCTGGGCGCGTGCGACCACCGTGCCGCTGGCGATCCTGCGCTCCCTGGAGACGGTCTTCCCGCTGGCTTTACCACTTGCAGATGAGCTGCCGGGCGGGGCCCCGGTTCCGAGCGCCGGGACCCTGACCTGGAGGTCGGTGGAACGGCTGGTGAGGATTTACGGCAAGCTGCCCAAAGTCGGGCTGAGAAGGCTCGCCCTGGGCGAGGCCGAGCGTTGGATCTTGGCACACCAGGAGCGGGATGGTTCCTGGGCAGGCATCCAACCACCTTGGGTTTATGGGCTGATGGCGCTGGTGGCGAGGGGCCACAAGCTCACTGACCCGCCAGTACGCAGAGGGCTCGAGGCGCTGGAGACATTCGGTATCGAGGATGAGCGTGGCTTCCGTCTGCAGGCGTGCGTATCACCGGTCTGGGACACCGCGCTCGCCCTCTGGGCGCTCCTCAATGCCGGCGTTGGCCAGGACGACCCAGCGGTGCGCAAGGCGGTGGACTGGCTGGTTGCGCGCGAGGTGCAGAAGCGAGGCGATTGGGCGGTTCACCTGCCGAACGTGCCTCCCGGGGGCTGGCCGTTCGAGTTCTACAACGATCAATACCCCGACACCGACGACACCGCGGTCGTGCTCTGCGCCCTGGATGCCGCCGGCCACCACCGCGATGATGGGACCCCAGCGGGGGCTGCGATGACCAGGGCGCTGCGGTGGTTGGTGGCCATGCAAGGCTCCGACGGCGGCTATGCGGCCTTTGATGTGGACAACAACCGCAAGTGGGTGGAACGCCTGCCGATTTCGGACTTCGGAGAGGTCCTGGACCCACCCTGCCCGGATGTGACAGCGCATGTGGTGGAGGCGTTCACCAGGTGCGGTGGCAGAGATCTCGCCTTGGCCAAATGGCGGGCGGTCTCCTGGCTCCGGGGCGCCGAAGAGGAGGAGGGAGCCTACTTCGGGAGGTGGGGAGTCAACTACGTCTACGGGGGCGCGGCGGTAGCCACCGCTCTAGCCGCTCTGGGCGAGCGCGCTGACCGCGACAGATTGGCGCGCCTCGGCCGATGGGTGGAACAGCACCTGGGACAGGACGGGGGCTTTGGGGAGTCGGTCCTGTCATACCACGACAAGAGTCACATCGGGCGCGGCGACCCTACCCCGTCCCAAACTGCCTGGGCGCTTCTGGCGCTGCAATCGAGCTTGCAAGCCGGTGGTGACCTCGATGGCGACGGTGCTTTGGCGGCGGCGGCGGCGGCGGCGGCGGCGTGGCTCGTATCCCACCAGGAAGAGGATGGGGGCTGGACAGATCAGCGGTTCACTGGCACCGGCTTTCCGAAGGCGTTCTATCTCCGCTACGGCATGTACGCGACCATCTTCCCGGTCATGGCCCTCGCCCGGATGGTCAATCCAGATGCTGCCCTCCATGACGGGTCTTAGCCAGCGGTGACGCCCCCGACGACGAAGGAGCTGCCGACCTACACGGACGCTGAGCTGGCAGCCGCCCGCGCCCGGGAGAACTTCCCCATCGCCGCCTGGTTGTTGCGCCCTAACCGCAGAGAGGCGCGGTCAGCCATCTACGGGTTTTGCCGGTTGGTGGACGATATCGGCGACGAGCGATTGGGTGACGCCAGAGCCCAGCTGACCCGCTGCCAGGAGGAGTTACGGGCCTGCTACCACGGATCCCCTCGGCACCCGGTGTTCCTGCGCTTGCAGCCGGTCATCCGGCGGTTCTCCCTGGCACACGACTGCTTTTCGCGTCTGATCGACGCCAACCTTCAGGACCAGGAGGTGCACCGCTACCGCACCTGGGAGGAGCTGGATCGCTACTGCACCCTCTCAGCGACCCCGGTTGGACAGTTGGTGCTGGCGCTGGAGGGGTTGGAAGACCCGGTTCGGGTTGCCCATTCCGACGCCATCTGCACGGGCCTGCAGCTGGCAAACATGTGGCAGGACGTCACCTCGGACCGTCTCCGGGGACGACGCTACCTGCCCCTCGAGGTGCTGAGCCAGCACGGGGTTTCCGAGGCCGAGTGGGAGGCGGGTAAGGCCACACCCGGTACCCGCGCAGCGCTGATGCATGCGGTGGGCAGGGCCCGACGACTGCTCCACGACGGTTGGCCGCTGGTGCACGAGGTCCCCGGACTGATGCGGTTAGAGATGGCGACCTTCATCCTCTCGGGGCTGGCAGCCACCGATGCGGTGGTCGCGGCCGGGGACCAGGTGTTCCAGGAGAAGGCCCGTATTGGCAAGCGGGAGAGGCGCCGCGTCCTGCTTCGAGCTGGGGTCGCCTGGAGGGGCGTCCGGCCGCCAGCGGGCAGTTGACGGCGGGGGTCGACCTCTCCGCCGCCTACCGCACCTGTGCTCGGGAGGTGCGGCGGTCGGCCGGCAACTTCTATTACGCCTTTCGGCTCCTCCCGGCCCCGAAGCGACGGGCGCTGCACGCCGTGTACCGCTTCTGCCGCGGGGCCGACGACATCGCAGACGGCTCAGGGACAGCGCAGGAGAGACGCCAACAGCTCGAAAACTACCGCAGCTCATTGGACGCTGCGCTGGCGGGTCATCCCTCCGATCCCGGTTGGATGATCCTGGCAGACTCGGTTGCCAATTTCGATCTCAACCCCGCCAACCTCCACGAGGTGATCGACGGCTGCGCGCTCGACTGCGCCCCGCTCACCATCCGGACCGAGGCCGACCTGAACCGATACAGCTACGGCGTCGCCGGATCGGTGGGTCTGCTCAGCGCGCGCATCTTCGGCTACACCTCCCCCGAGGTGGAGACCTACGCCGTCAGCCTGGGCGAGGCAATGCAGCTGACCAACATCCTGCGAGATCTCCGAGAGGATCTAGACAACGGCCGTTGCTATCTGCCATTGGACGAGCTGGAGAGCTTCTCCCTCACCCCCGCCGACCTGGGGCTCGGGTTGAGCGGTCCTCGTGCCACCGCATACCGTGCTCTCATGACCATCCAGGTCGACCGAGCGGCTGCCCACTTCCGTGAGGGGCTGCGGCTGGTTGCGCTCGTGGACCGTGACGCCCGAGGCTGCCCGGCTGCCCTGGCCGCCCTCTACCAGCGGCTCCTGGCGGAGATAACGGTTCGGGACTTCGATGTCCAGTCCGCCCGGATATCTCTCGCCCCCGCGAGCAAGGTCCGTCTGGCAATCGGGGCGTGGCTTCGAGCGACACTGATCCCTTGAACGATCAGGACCGAGGCGGACGCCGCAGGACGCTGGTCGTGGGCGGAGGACTGGCGGGAATCAGCTGCGCCCTGCGACTCTCGGATCTGGGACACCGGGTGGAGCTTATCGAGCGCTCCGGGCACCTGGGGGGGTTGTGTCGCTCCGTTCCCGACCCAGTGATGGGTCGCATCGACACCGGCCAGCACGTCTACCTCGGCTGCTGCTCCTCTCTGGAGACGTTGTTGGGTCGCCTGAAGGTCCGCCCCGCCCTGCGGCAGAGACGCCTCGAGCTGACGGTCGTTAACCCCGCGACTGCTGCCAGCCGCCGCCTTCGAGCGGCGCCGTTGCCGGCCCCCCTTCACCTCCTGCCTGTGCTCGCGCGCTGGCCGGGGCTGAGCCGCTCGGCGCTGCTGGAGGCCGGTCGTGTCGCAACTGCGCTGCGTTCCTGGTCGGTCGAGGAGCTGGACTCCGTGCCAGCTCTCGGGTGGTTGCAGAGCCTCGGTCAGAGCCCTGCGACTATCGGACGGCTCTGGGACCCATTCCTGGTGGCCGCCTGCAACGTGAGCCTGCAGAACTGCAGCGCCGCCGCCGCCGCCCAGGTGCTCTCCAAGGGACTGCTGGGCACCGCTGATGGAGCAGCGCTTCGAGTCCCCGGGACGGACCTCACCAGCTGGTTGAGCGGACCAGCTGAGCGCGCCCTGCAAGCAGCTGGGGTC
>DATLQZ010000075.1:0-1605 GCA_035534915.1 Candidatus Dormiibacterota bacterium | reverse complement strand
CCACCTCGCCGCATCGACGGCCACGGCCCGCGGCCATAAGAGCTCGCCGTTGCCAGCGACATGGGCAAGGCGCCGGATTCGCTCCGGCGGCTCCGGCACCGCGAGATCCGACCCATCGCCTTCGATCCCGTCCTTGGGCATTGGTAGTTAGGGGCGCGGTGCCCGCACTGCGGACCCGTCTCCCCTTCCCCCTGTCGAACCGTGCAAGCGATTTTCCCGCACACGGCTCACCGATGGTCTTCTGCGCATGGTTACGCTGCCCCCGGATATCGGACGGTGCCTCGAAGCCGGTGCAGTCCGTGCTGCCAGAAAAACTCGCGAGTCCATTGTTCGAAATGCCTCGGCCGCAGGTTCCGCCCGTGGCGCTTCGCGAGGAAGGCTTTGAGACGCCTCCAAACGTACGAGTCCAGCTGGTTGAACTTGCGCGCGGCGTTACCGGTGCGGAAGTAGTTGCCCCAGCCGCGCAGGACCGGATTCAGGTCACTGATGAGCACCCGAACATCCTTCACTCCGTTGCGGTTGCGACCGGTCAGCTCCTTCACCCTGTGGCGTATCCGCTTCATGCTTCGGGCTGACGGCCACCGCTGCAGGTAGTAACGGCGAATGCCTTTCTCCAGCAACCGACCTGAGACCCTGGCGTGAAAGTGACATCCCAGGAAGTCGAAGCCCTCCCGGCCCTCTCTGAGGTCTACGATCCGCGTCTTTTCCGGGTGTAGCTCCAGTCCCAGTTCGCTGAGGACGTTCCTTACCAGCTCCAGGGCCGCCTGGGCCTCCTCCTGGCTTCGAGACAGGACCACGGCATCATCGGCATAGCGCACCAACTCTCCGCATCCCCGCTCTGACCAGGCTCGGTCCAAGACGTTTAGGTAGATGTTGGCCAGGAGCGGTGAGATCACCCCTCCCTGTGGCGTTCCCGTGACCGTCTCCCGGACAACGCCCTCCTCCATCACACCCGCTTCAAGCCACTTGCGGACCAGCTTCACAACCCTTCGGTCGGACACCCTCGACTCGACGTAGCCCAACAACCGTGCATGGTCGATGGAGTCGAAGTAGCTGCGGATATCCAGCTCCAGTACCCAGGTGCACCCTTCGATGAACGCCTTTCGGATGCATTCCAGCGCCTCAGTCGCGCTCCGCCTCGGCCGGTAGCCGTACGACGAGGGCAGGAAGTCCGCCTCGAAGATCGGCTCCAACACCAGCTTCGCCGCCTGCTGCACCACCCGGTCCCGGACCGTCGGGATGCCCAGCGGCCGCACACCGCCATCTGGCTTCGGGATGCCCCGCCGCCACACCGGCGACGGGTGGTAGCGACCTGCTCTGAGCGCGTCTTGGAGGTCTTGGAGCATGCGCTCCGCGCCGTATCCCTCGATGTCCGCCAGGGTCTCCCGATCCACCCCGGCCGCTCCCCGATTCGAGCGCACCCGCTTCCACGCTTCCTGGAGAACGTCACTTCTCCAGATCCGGTCGTAGAGGGCATGGAAACGCCGCTCCGGCGACCGCTTGGCCGCCACGTATAGCCGGCGTTGGAGTTCTCGCACGTTGTCCATCGGCTTATGCCTCTGGGGGTCTTTGGGCCGGGGGCTCCCGGCCATGCCCTGGCGCTTA